>JBBQEI010000095.1:0-14467 GCA_038320545.1 Bacteroidales bacterium | reverse complement strand
GCTTTCAGCCTGAAGAATACGAGTTAGGTCCTTGGATCCAAACTGCATATTTTAATCGTTTAACCCTTAATTCGCATGAATAGTAATATATCTTCAATATTCCAGGGCTTTTCTCCATTTTTATGAATTATTCAGGTTAGTCCCTTAGTCGCATATAGTAGGAAGAATTAGTTTAATTGCCAGTCTAATGCGATTTTATCAAGTTTTCGTAATCGAAGTTTTTCGGCATATTTCTTAAAAATTTTGTTGTTTTTTATCTTGTATGATGAATCGGCCATGACGAGTGCGTTTGTTAAATCATCTTTTAATTCATATGCGACAGCTAAATTATGAAGCTCTTTTTCTTTCTTTAATTTAGAAGTATTTTTTGATAATTCATTATTAAGTAAATAGATAGCACTGTCTAAATTATTTAATTGTATAAGTTTATAACTTGATTTAAATGATTTATTATTTCCAATATAAAAATCTCTTGATTGATCGACCCAATAAGGTGCCAGGTAATGTGAGTATTTTACACCGGCACTTATACCTGTATCCCAAATAGCCTCATCAATTTCTGGAAATGATAATAGCAGGTAATCAGAATAATCAGCATCCCAGAATAAGGTGTCCTGTAATAGATAATTATCCACCATCATCATACTTCTCTTATCGTATGTTCTGCATCTGAATTTATGAGCCATTGCAAATGAAAAAAGCTTATTATTTAAATTATCATTTTGGATAATAACAGTATCCTTAAGGTATATAGAATCTAATATTATAATCAAGCCATTTTCCATACTTCTTGCCTTATAGTTTTTCAAAGTTGGAAGAAGACTGTCAGAAGATATTAAAGAAAATTCTGTATTTGGGAAAATTGGCGATTTCTGTAGATTTTCTTTGAGTGTATAAATAAAATTCAGAGATACTTTTGTGTAATTGCGGTTAACTGAATCCAATAAATAAATTGCCGAAGTATTTTCACAATAATCACAGAGAATTTCAACTTTGTTGTAATTTGAACCAAGTTTGACATGGGCAGGTCGCATTATTTCAAAATCTACACTTTTGAATGGGATGCATGAATTTATGCATCCCATTATCAGTGCAAATCCGATGATTTGAAAACTAATTTTTTTGCATTTGTTCGTCCAGCCTCGACTGGTCGTAAATACGCTGTTGGAGGATGTTGGCATAATATCGGCCTTTTTTATTGTTATACTTTGTGTACGATTTTTTTGCCCAATCCAAAGCTTTTTCTAAATTCCCCTCCAATTCTTCTGTTAAAGCCATATTGTAGCAAGCATTACCGGCTACTTCAGGATTACGGTCGTTTACATATTTACTCCAAATACCTGCTGCACCGGCCCAATCACCTGTTTTTCCAAATCGATCGGCAGTTTTGAAATCGTTATTTCCTTTTTTATAATAATATCTTGAAACATTAATCCACATCGGACTAATTCTATAAGCGTATTGTTTTCCTGCATAAAAACCTGCATCGGCAATGGCACGATCTAAAAATGGTAATCCAGCCTCTGCCCTCTTTTTGGCATCACTGGAATTCGACCAACTGCGGCCATCGGAATATATATTCTGATCAATGATTCTTTTTTCGGCAGGATAATAAATCCTCCATCCTGTTTCTACCTGAACATTTAAAGTAGCAGTAAATTCGGTAAATTTAACTGTTGTCTCGCCTTCCTTTTTCTCAGCCTGGCGTTCTCCCATCTGAACAGAATTGTTTGAATCGAAAGCCTCCAGGGTAATAAGAGCATCGGCGCTATTCTGACGGCATATGTCTTCTACTGTTCTCCAATCTAGTGCAGGAGGAAATTCCCGGGTTCCTGTGCCTCTTAAGTCAACATTACCCGGCGCTACTGCTTTATAACGAGGCGATGCATTAAGATTATTGATTACGCCTTTAACGCATTCTTCCGCTCCCCTTCTGTCGGCCAAAGCAGCTTCCCCGGTAAGTGCCCCCTCCAAAATATTTTTAAAACGTTCGCTTTTTGCAGGAAGGCTGCGATTTATAAACACCAGATTATTAATTTTTGATGGAATTGTAATTTGCGCCGGCTTAAGGACGTTAACGGTAACATAGGTAGTTTTACATGCAGTAAACGCTAAAAATAATGTGACTAAAAGTAGATTTTGCTTCATAAAAGTTGATTTTGTTTGTTGAATTTAATAATTTTTTCAATTAAATCAACATCACAATTCAGGTTCTTCGAAAATGTCAAAAATGATGCCGGAAAAGGGTATAAAAAAACCGGTTTCGAAACCGGTTTTTATAATTATTTTAGCCTTTCATGCCACCACAGACCTGCAATACCTGACCAGTCATATATGACGATAAGTCACTGCCCAGGAATAAACAAGTATTGGCAACATCTTCAGGAGTACCGCCACGACGGAGCGCTATTTTTTCAGTCCACGATTTTTTTACATCTTCGGGTAAAACGCCTGTCATTTCGGTAATGATAAAACCAGGAGCAACAGCATTTACACGGATATTGCGTGTTCCAACTTCCTGGGCAACCGATTTTGTGAACCCTAAAATTCCAGCTTTAGATGCCGAGTAATTTGCCTGATTGGCATTACCATTTACACCAACAATTGAACTCATGTTGATGATACTGCCATTTCCCTGTTTCCACATAACAGGTTGTACAGCTTTGGTAAAATTGAAAACCGATTTCAGATTCACATTCATAACAAGATCCCATTGTTCTTCGGTCATTCTTTTGAGTGCTCCGTCTTTGGTAATTCCTGCGTTGTTTATCAGAATATCAATCTGGCCAAAATCGGCAACTATTTTATTGATGACTTCATGCGTATCGTTAAAATTAGCAGCATTCGAAGCATAACCTTTAGCTTTAACGCCATAAGCTGCTAATTCCTTTTCAACTTCTTTGGCTTTATCGTCGTAAACAAGGTCGGTAAAGGCAACATTTGCACCTTCGCTGGCAAATTTAACGGCTATTGCTTTTCCAATACCCCGGGCTGCACCGGTTATAACAGCAGTTTTCCCTTCTAAAAGCTTCATTTCTTTGTTTTTTAGATTTATATCGGGCAAAAATAAGTAAAGATTCTATTGAAATCAAAATAAAAATAAGGTCTTATGGTTTAACAAGTTTAGCCATCAAGCAAGCTATTTTAACTTAAACGATTTTTTGTACTTCATGTATGAAGCAAAAATTCCTATACCGCCTGAAACATTTGAATAAACCGGTGAGTATTCTGTGAATGGTTGATCAGTACCGCTATATTTTTGCAAAGAAGTATGATACTTATAATATTCTGCATCTGTTTCCAAAACCACGGCATCTAATATGGCAGAGTACAAGGCTGTATCCAATGAAAAGTGGTTTTGGAAAGTCCGGCTTATATTTTTACCATCCAGGGAGTTATCCGAGACAATTTTAGTTAACTCATATGAAAAGTTGTTATCTTGTTCATCAGCCATCAAAATTTCAGTACGTTTGCCCCTTAAGTATTCAAGCGTTTGGGTTGCATTAATATTGTAATAATTTTTTTCTCCGGCAATATCAGTGAATTTAACAATTACTTTTTGTTCAATATATCCTTCGGGGCTTCCGGGAGGTGGTGGGTAATTTGAATCATAATAATAGCTGTAGTATTTGTTGATAGTATCTACATTAATTGAAATCTCTTTTCTTAACGGAACCTTGCATGTTGCATAAGCATCCGGATAACCCTCGCATTTTACAAGAAGTTTATATTCTCTTCCTGGTAAAATGGTGTATTTCAGAGAACAAAATCCTAAGCTATCCCTCTTCGAAAATACTAATTCTTCATTTCCATCTGTCAAAATCACTTCAGGAGATAATGACCCGGGGTAATCTTCTTTGGTTCCGAATACATTCCTATTAGTGCTGATATGAACTTTTAAAAGTGTATCATCAGGACTTATAAAAGAATGTATTGCAAGTTTAAGTGAATAACCGGGAATTTCAAGATCGGCATCTTTCTCGCATGAAACAAAAGCCACAATCCAAAATATAATTACTATGTATAGAATATTTTTCATGGAATTAAAATTTAACAGAATAAGTAATCGAAGGAATAACCGGGAATAATGAAACCTGCTTTAATTTACCTACATTATTATTAGTAGTATAGTTGTAATAGAAAAAAGGATTTTTTCGGTTGTAAACATTGTAGATGGATATGTCCCAGGTTCGTTCAAACCACTTTTTTTGTTTATGGAACTGTATACCAAAATCAAATCGATGATATGCTCCCATTCTGAAATTGTTTTTATTCTCAAGAGATTCTCTCTCGCCTGAGAAAATTAAATTGTTTTGAGAATTATAGAAATTATTATTCATTGATTCGAATGGGTTATGGGAATATGAACTGAATTCCTCGACACCCAAACTTATCGCATTTCCAGTACCATATACCCAAGTGCCTGAAACGGTAATTTTATCGGTGAGTTTATAAATTCCAACCAGGGAAATATCATGCCTTCTGTCGTATCGGGCGTAATATTTCTTTCCGAAATTAAGTGAATCGAACTGGAGTTGTGTCCATGAAAGGGTATAACCAAGCCATCCGTTCAATCTTCCAATTTTTTTCTGAACAAACAATTCTACACCATACGACCAGCCCTGACCGAATGTAATGTTTTCTGTCCACTTAGATTCTGCAGCAGAGTTAGCCTCTCCCATATCCAGATATGTAGCTCCTTCTTTGTATCCGATTATATGATCCATTTTTTTATAATATCCTTCGAGCGATACTGACAGTAAAGGTTTGCTGAAATCTTTTGCTATACCGAGTGCAAACTGTGATGATTGTTGTGGATGGACTTCATCACTGGAGGGTACCCATAAGTCGGTTGGCAGACTGATTCCGGTATTGCTCAACATATGAACGTACTGGTTCATGGATGCATAAGATGCTTTCACCGCAAGATCTTTATTCAATCTGTAAGCTGCAGAAACTCTGGGCTCAAGAAATTTATATTGTTTAGTATCTGAAAAGAAATGTGAATATCGAAGCCCTCCGTTAATCTTGAGATTTGTAATTGGCTGATAAGTATCTTCGATATAAATACCGGTTTCAAGTCCTTAAATAGTTTGTATATCTCTGATATTTATGTCATCTCTTGCATTTACTTCAACAAAAGCATGTGGTCGGAATTCATGCCAGATAGCTGCAGCGCCAATTTTTATCCAGTGTTTTGTATTTGGAATAAAGTCGAAATCGTATTTCGCTGTATAATCTCTGATTCCTGAATTATATTCGGCATAATAGCTTTGCTCTTTAACAATTTCATTATACTTTTCGTTGATCTGGAAATTATAATTGCTGTAAATTAAAGATAAGTTCGAAAACAATTTGTTATTGTACAAATGATTCCAACGCAAGGTAGCAGTTGAGTTACCCCAGTTTAAACCAGCACGGTTTTCTACATCGGATTCCTTTTGTTTTATCGAGAAAAGATCCTTACCAAAGTACCCGCTTAAATAAAGTTTGTTTGTCCGGCCAAAGTCATAATTAATTTTCGCGTTAAAATCGTAGAAGTAATAACCAACACTTGCATCGCTCACCATTTTTGACAATGGCCTGGTAATAAGATCCAGGTATGTTCTGCGACCGGAAAGCAATATGGATGACTTGTTCTTTTTTAAGGGACCTTCAACAGTAAGCCTGGAAGATATGAGACCTATCCCCCCTTCTCCATGCCATTCTTCTTTATTGCCCTCCTTCATGTTCATATCGATAACCGATGAAAGTCGGCCACCGTAGCGAGCAGGGAATCCTCCTTTAGTAAGTTCCACACTTTTTAAAGCATCGCCGTTGAAGAGAGAGAAAAAGCCAAACAAATGGCTTGCATTGTAAACAATAGCATCGTCGAGAATAATCAGATTTTGGTCAGGCCCACCACCCGAACATAAATTCCGCTACTTCCTTCCATCCCTTTCTGTACTCCGGGCATTAGTTGCAGTACCTTAAACACATCCTTTTCACCCATTAAACTCGGAACGTTCTTAATTTGTGCTATCGGTACGGAAATAGTACTCATCTGTACTTTTTCTGACTGCCTGGAAACTGTCTCTGCACTTACAACGACTTCATTCAACAATGTTCCGGCTTTTAGGTAAACATTGATTTCGCGGCTGGTATCAGGATTTACGGTAATGCTTTCTGTAGTATACCCTACAAAGGAAAATTGCACTGTAGCAGGAGCATCACTTGCTAAAGTGATTGAATAAAAGCCGTAGGTGTTTGAAACGGTCCCGATTTTAAGCTCCGGGATGTAAACATTTACGCCAATGAGGCTTTCGTCGCTGCCTTTTTCTTTGATGTATCCACTTACAGTAATTTTTTTACCGGGCTCATTGATCTTTAATCCGGCAGATATTCCGGTAACATCAATCGAAGCAAACATCAGAAAAATGGCGCAGAGACTGGTAATTTGATAACGGATTTGGTTCAGCATGTAAATAAAATTAGGGTTAAAGGTATTTTGGATTTATATATTCAACAGAATAGTGGAATGGTATAAAGCTAAATTTATCATAACGTTTCGCGGTTTTAATAAAGAGATATTTTAAATGGATTTAAAAATGTTAATTCTGCTTTCATGATGTTAGGTTGGTAAATTTTCAAGCCGGTTTGTTTTTATTAAGGGCTAAAGTATATATTTATTGTTTGGAAGCTAAAATATTTTAAGTTCTTTAAAGAAATTTAACAATAAATAACATGTTGTTTGTAAAAATGAAAGCTAGTTCTTACCAATAAAAAAAGCCGCTGACAACGGCTTTTTTTATTATAATTAATATGTCGTTTATTACTTTTTTCTGAGTTGTTCAAACATAGACGTTCCAATTTCGGCTGGCGAAATAACTACGTGAATTCCACATTCCCGCATGATTTTCATTTTTGCTTCGGCAGTATCCGCCTTCCCTCCTATTATAGCACCTGCATGTCCCATTCTACGGCCTTTTGGAGCTGTTTGTCCGGCAATAAAACCAACTACAGGTTTAGTTCCATGATCTTTAATCCAGTAGGCGGCATCAGTTTCCATGTTTCCGCCAATTTCGCCGATCATAATAATACCTTCGGTACCTGGATCGCTCATAAAAAGCTTAATGGCATCGAGTGTCGATGTTCCTACAATAGGATCGCCACCAATTCCGATGCAGGTTGATTGACCTAAACCAGTTTTGGTAACCTGATCAACAGCTTCGTAAGTTAAAGTGCCTGATCGCGAAACAATGCCTATGGTGCCCGGATTATGAATAAAGCCAGGCATAATGCCGATTTTTGCTTCACCGGGAGTAATGATACCGGGGCAGTTCGGACCAATCAATCGTGTTTTTTTATCCGACAAATAATTCTTAACCATCACCATGTCCTGAACAGGAATACCTTCGGTAATGGTTACTACTAATTCAATTCCGGCATTGGCAGCCTCCATGATGGCATCGGCAGCAAAAGCCGGTGGAACGAAAATTAATGAAACATTAGCACCGGTTGATTTTACAGCATCTGCAACAGTATTGAAAACTGGCCTGTCAAGATGTTGCTGACCACCTTTTCCCGGTGTAACACCACCAACTACATTGGTACCGTATTCTATCATTTGTTGTGCATGAAACGAACCTTCGCTTCCTGTGAATCCTTGTATTAAAACTTTTGATTGACGGTTTACCAAAACACTCATAATGGCTTGTTTAAGATTTTGATGATAAATATAAAATAATTTTATCAGGAATTTACTCGTTCGTTACTATCCTTAAACATAAAAAAAAGCACTATTGTCCGATAAAAAAATATAGATTACCTCCGGTGAGATCGCTTCGCTATGTCCTTCGCTACGCTCATGACTCAAAATACTGATTGTCATTTCGAACGAAGTGAGAAATCTCAAACTTTATAAGTTTATCAGGCAACCGTAATAAAAAAGTAATCCTTGTAAATAGAACCAACAGCGTATTCGTTTTGTTAAAATAGCTAATTTCTGTTTTTAAAAAAACTGAAAAACACTGACAAGTTAAACTTTTACAAATATTTTCCTTTTATACATATACCACAGAATTGCCAGCAGAACAAAGAATGCCCCGGTATTCCGAATAAATAAATACCAATTGCCCGTATATTGTTCCAATCCTCTGATAAAAATATCGGAAATATGCCTGAAATCAAACAGGTGCCATGCCACATAAGCAACAATTGCATTGGCACCGATGATGATAAACATTTTGCTCCAGCGTTTAAAATTCCACACATCAATAATCAGGTAAAATACTGCAAGCAGCAGCAGACAAAAACTTCCTGCATAAAGAACAAAAGAACCTGTCCAAATGTGTTTGATTATCGGATGAACAGGATGCCAGATTAGAGCTAAAATGAAACAAATAAAACTGAATAAAATCAGGTAGAGAACCTTATGCATATTTTTCAGACCTGATTTCAGAATATAGCCGGCAAATATTCCCAGCATAACGGTAGCAGCAAAATTCAAACTGCTCAGAATCCATGTATATGTGGTTCCATCCTGATGTGAACCCAATATGAGCTTGTCAATATATAAGGCGGCATTCTGCTGAGGCTCATAAACTCCTGACCCACCGGGAAGTACAACCATAATCAGCCAATAGAGTAGCATCAATCCCATGGTGCTCAGAATTTGAACCAGGGCATTGGAATAAAGGACAATTACAGATGATATTAAATATCCTGCGGCTATCGCCTGTAAGGTATTACTGTAAAAATGATAATCGGGAAAACTATATGTAAGAAAATTGCCTTGAACCAGCATTCCTAAAAACCAAAGAATAATAACCCTTTTAATTACATGCCCCATTATTTTAGATTTTGAATCTCCGGCAGCCAACCTCTTGCTAAACGAAAAAGGCATTGCCACACCTACAATAAATAAAAACAATGGCATAATAATATCATAAAACCTGAATCCGAGCCACTCAGCATGATCTAGTTGGGTAGAAATGAATTGTGAAGTGTTGTTATGAAAAATAGAGTCCAGGGCTTTAAATATTCCTTCTCCCCCGATTATCCAAAACATATCAAAACCACGGAGAGCATCAACAGAAAAAATTCGTCCTGATGGTTTGTTTTTCTTATCTAAACCAAACTGTTGCAGTTGTTTGATGATTTTTTTAAGCATAGTAGGTGTAATTATCAATAACATTTAAAGCTAATTAATTTTTTAATAATGAAAAATAAAATGACATCAACCCTGTCTCTCCCATTTATCTATCTGGATTTGAAAGAGAATCGGGAAACACATTTCGAATGTGTAAAAAATCAGGTAAATTGCTGCTTGCTAACGGTATTCATTTATGCACTTTTTGACTGCCGTCGGTGACTATTTAGTATGTCGACTATTTCCTATATTTGCAGCAAAATTTGTTCATGACTGATAATTCAACCATATATGCTTTGTCGACACCCGCAGGAAACGGAGCCATTGCCGTAATAAGGTTATCGGGCGATGAAGCTATTCAGATAGCCGATACGCTGTTTCGTGGAAAAAACAAGTTAAAAAAACTTTCTACACAGAAAAATTACACTCTTCATTTTGGAAGTCTTGTGCATAAGGAAGATACGATTGACGAAGTACTCGTAAGTTTGTTTAAAAGCCCTCAGTCGTATACAGGTGAAGATGTAGTAGAGATTTCCTGCCACGGTTCGGTTTACATTCAACAACGTATTATGCAGGCACTTTCTGAAAATGGAGCCCGTTTAGCAACTCCGGGCGAATTTACCATGCGTGCTTTTTTAAATGGCAAAATGGATTTATCGCAGGCTGAAGCGGTTGCAGACCTCATAGCTTCACAGTCGGCAGCGAGCCATAAAATAGCCTTTGAACAAATGAAAGGAGGTTTTTCCAGTCAGCTTGAAATTTTGAGAAACCGTTTATTGCATTTTATATCGCTCATTGAGCTTGAGCTCGATTTCTCTGACGAGGATGTTGAATTTGCCGATCGAAAGCAATTTTATCATCTTTTAGAAGAAATAGATAATCATATATATCATCTTATAAAATCATTCTCCTATGGAAATGTGATCAAAACAGGCATTCCGGTCGCCATAGCCGGGCGAACTAATGTTGGTAAGTCAACGCTCCTAAATACCCTTTTAAATGAAGAAAAGGCTCTTGTTTCGGATATTGCAGGCACTACTCGTGATGTTATTGAAGATACAATGATCATGGATGGAATTACCTTTCGGTTTATTGATACTGCGGGCATTCGGCATACCACAGATACCATTGAAACAATGGGTATTGAAAGAACCTTTGAACGAATTAACAAAGCAAGAATAGTGCTTTATATAGCCGAAGCAAGTGACAGTGCAAAGGACATTGAGCAAGCCCTAAATGGAATTATCTTAAAGGAAAATCAGCATCTGATACTCGTTTTGAATAAGTACGATCTTTTAAACAATAATGAACTAAGTTTAAAACAGGCAGAAATCCAAAAGCTTGGCATTCCTGCTGTTTTTCTTTCAGCAAAAAACAAGCTCAATATGCATCAGTTGCAAAAAGACATTGTTGAAGTTATTAAAGCTGATAAAAACGATTCGGGAGTAATAGTTACCAATGTGCGCCATTACGAAGCCCTGCAGCAAGCCAAACAAGCAGTAGACAGGATATTTGAAGGCTTACAAAACCATATCTCAACCGATTTAATTGCCCAGGATTTAAGGGAAGTGCTATACCATATTGGTGAAATAACAGGCGAAATCACCACTGATGAAGTGCTGGGGAATATATTTAAGAATTTCTGTATCGGAAAGTGAACTACTATTAAAATGAATTTTCAACATTCCTTTTGTTTACAAGCGTTTTGACCATAAAACGTTTTAAGTAAATATTTGTACCTTTGATTCATGAAAAATGAAATTAGCTGTTTTTCTTGTCTCTTTAAATTGATTTATGGTGAAATTATGGCGCTTATTTCATCTTCTATAGCTTGCGCATGGGAAGCCTCTGGGTAACCGGGAAATGCTGCGGGGTGATACGGAAGGCAATCCCAAATAAATACAATATGCCAGAAAAATATCAAAACAAATACCGCATACCATCTGCCCGCGCTGCATTTTGGGATTATTCGCAAAATGGTGAGTATTTTATTACCATTTGCACCCAACACAGGGTTCATTATTTTGGCGAAATTGAATATGGCAAAATGACATTATCGCCTATCGGAATGTACGCACAATCTTGCTGGTATGAAATACCGCAACATTTCCCGTTTGTTGAATTGGGTGCATTTGTTACCATGCCAAACCATATCCACGGAATTGTTATCATTAATAAACCGGAAATTAAATTGGATGGGGCGAAAGCAGAGATGCAAAATTTTGCGTCTCTACAAAAACCACCACCACCACCACCACCTAACAAATTTGGACCACAATCGCAGAATTTGGCGTCAATTGTTCGTGGGTATAAAATTGGTGTTACAAAAAATGCACATCAAATTCACGCCGATTTTCAATGGCAATCCCGTTTTCACGACCATATCATTCGCAACGATGACGAATATCAACGCATCAACGATTATATCGAAAACAATCCCCAAAATTGGGAAAAGGATAAATTTTTCAAACCAAACGAATCATGAGCAAAGTTGGAAAATCCAAACCTGCCACCGAGGGTTTTAACGAAATACTGCTTTACACCACGCCCAATGGGAAGGTGAAAGTAGAAATTTATTTGCAAAACGAAACCATTTGGCTTACTCAACAAAAAATAGCCGATTTGTTCGGTGTAAATAGAACGGTCATTACCAAACATATTGGCAATATATTCAAGTCAGGAGAACTTGATGAGCAAGTGGTATGTGCAAATTTTACAGATACCAAATGATGAAAAAACAATATTGTTCTTTAAGATGGTGCAAAATTAGGTATAGATTGCAATGATTAAGAGCAATTGAATGATATAAAAGCAATCCTTAAATTAATCGACCAGGTATATCAGTTCAGCCATTTGTATTGAAAGTCCGTTAGGCAACAAATTTACCAGTAACAATCAAATACCCCGAAATGGTCGCAGAAATGTTTCCCCATTTCGAAGGCAGTGAGATACCATCATTCGGGAAAGATATTTTGTGGTTCTTATAATTGTAATTCTTATTTAGATTTTTTTTCTAAAAAAGGAAGACGCTTTATTGCTAAATAGTAAGTAATTATTAATTTCGTGCCACGATTTATAAATAAAATAACACTATGTCATTAGTTCGGTTCGGTGTAGGTTTAGAAGACGATATTCAGCACGAATACTTCGACGTTATCCTATCCTCTTTCATAGATAGTTGATGAGCCGAATAGAATAATATTTTTTTGCCCTAATAGTAACACGAATTTATAAAATAATGTCACAATTTATAACTCTCATTAAAAATCAATATGTTTAAACAGTTTCTATGGACAATACTATTTGCCTTTGGCATATCCATTCAGTCAAGGGCTCAGGAAAAAACAGACACGACTAAATTAATCAATTTGGATGAAGTTATAGTGACAGCCACTAAAACAGCAATAAACCGGAACAACATACCCTTAACTGTTTCAGTGGTATCGAAAGAAAAAATTGAAAATAGCTCCGAATCATCTTTATTCCCGGTATTGGCGGAGCAAGTGCCCGGATTGTTTGTTACTGAACGGGGAATTACCGGATTTGGAGTTTCAACAGGTTCGGCTGGTCAAATTAGTCTTCGGGGAATTGGAGGAAGTCCCAATACACAAGTACTTGTGCTGCTCAATGGAAATCCTCAATTCATGGGCATCATGGGACATCCACTACCTGACGCTTACGTTGCTTCCGATGTTGAAAAGGTGGAAGTGATACGTGGACCTGCATCTACATTGTACGGAACTAATGCAATGGGTGGTGTAATCAATATAATTACCAGGGAACAAAAAGATGATGGTTTCAAAGCCAATGCCCGATTGATGTATGGTTCTTATAATACCCAAAAATACATGGTAAATGGAGGATTCAAAAAAGGAGCATTCAACATTTTTGCTTCTTTTAATCACGACCAAACCGATGGATACCGTGATTCTTCTGATTTTTCTATTAACAATGGATATTTACGATTGGGATACGATATAAATAAGCATCTGACCCTGAATTCCGATTTTAGTCTGGCCAATTTCGATGCTACCGACCCTGGTAAAGAAGATACCAAAGCCGGATATGAAATTGATATAACCAGGGGAATGGGAGCTATTGCACTGGATAATAAATTCGATAAAACGAACGGTTCTTTCCGGTTCTTCTACAATTTTGGGGAACATAATATTACCGATGGATTTCATTCTAAAGATAATAACTACGGCATTACATTTTATCAGGCCATTAGCTTTTTCAGAGGAAATACAATTACAATGGGAACAGATTATAAAAATTACGGTGGCATAGTGGAAAATGTTAAGGCTATGAATGGTAAGGGTATGGTATTTGGCGATACCACAGTTTGGGAGATGGCAGGATACGCTTTCGTGCAGCAAAATTTATTCAATAAATTAACCTTAAATGCTGGATTTCGCTTGGAACATAACAGTGTTTATGGTAATGAACCAGTTCCGACAGGAGGATTGGCTTTCCAGGCTACATCAACCACTACCCTAAAAGTCTCAATAGCAAAAGGATTCAGGAGTCCTACTATCCGTGAACTGTATATATGGGGTACAGCCCCTGATTTAAAGCCAGAACGGGTGGTGAATTATGAAATAGGTATCATCCGGAAATTACTGAATAACAAACTTTCTCTTGAACTTACAGGATTTAAATCGGTAGGTTCCAACATGATTGTTGCTGGTTCAAACGGAATAAAGTACCAGAATACTGGCAGTTTCTCCAACACCGGTATTGAGTTTTCAGGAACATATAAACCCTTTGATCGCTTTACATTAAACGCTAATTACAGCTTTATTTCAATGGATGAAGCTATCGTTGCAACTCCTGAACAACAGCTATTTTTTAACGTAACTTATAAATGGGAAAAACTAAGTTTAAACCTTTCTGTACAGCATATCCAAAACCTATATACACAGATAATCCCAGGTAAAATAAAGGATAGTTACACATTGCTTAATACAAGAATAGCCTATACGATAAATAAGTATGTGGCTGTGTTTTTAAAAATAGAGAACCTTACGGATGTGAAATATTATATAAACTATGGCTATCCTATGCCCGGTTTTATTGCATTTGGAGGATTAAACCTGCATTTTAACTAGAAAATAAACGAAATGAAAAAGCTCATAATTATTTATTTGCTGGCGTTTACGCCAATATGTGCGTGGTCAACGCCAATACATGTAAAGACGAAACACACTATTATTATTGACACTGATTGTGCAATTGACGATCTGAGAGCAATAAGCTTATTACTCTCACGTCCCGAAATTACCATAAAAGCAATCCTGCTATCCGATGGTTCATTACCACCAAACGAGGGCTTTA
>JBBQEI010000094.1:0-14804 GCA_038320545.1 Bacteroidales bacterium | reverse complement strand
TTTAAGAAGTTTACCGCTAAAAACATTATCGAAAGTATTACAAATGACAACGAAAGCCGCAAGGATTAGATGCTTAATCGTTTTCAATTTAATGCACAACGGCATAGCCGAAACGAAAACTATCAAATGTGGACACACGAGAACCATGCAGTAGTAATTTATTCACCGGAATTTGCGAGGGAAGTTGGATTACCTGCATAATATTCCGGTACGCGCAGGCCTGGTTCGAAAACCAGAGGATTATATTTATTCGAGTGCCAGCAATGGAAAACGTATTGGAGGTGATAATTATAGACTTGAAATGGAAAACGTATTTTTAAAGTGGAATAACTTGCGGTCAGAGACCGCGAAAGCATTATAAATTTAAGGTTGTTAATTTAATATATAATTAGTAATTAGGTGTCATAATAATGTTTTTGGCTTTGTTGAAATTAAAAGTAAATGGATTAAACCGCTTATCCTAATAATATTTCTTGAGTTTAAAATTAAAATTCACTTAATTAATTTCTAGTGTCTTGCAAAGCAAACAAACTCAAGGTCGGGATTCACAAAAATTAATGGCTATTTCAAGGTCTAAAAAGCTATTGCCGAAGATTCCGGTCAATACCCCTTCCTAAAAAATCCCCTTTTTACGGGATGAATAAGTGTGGTATTCGTTCGATGTTTGTAAACGAATTAATACTATAACAAAATGAAATACAGGATTATATTTGCAATCGTTATTACATCTCTTCTGCTGGTTTCCTGCAAAAAGGACGACACAGATAACGCCAAATCGTCGGGAAAGTTGTATGTAAGAAGTCTGTATTCAATAGTTACCGGCATTGTTTCCATCGACTGGTATTACATGGGTGAACATGGCGAGTTTGTCAAAAATCCCAAAAACGGAGTACAGCCTGTAAATATTGAAGCAGAAAAAAATAATAACCGGCAAAACACAGGGACTTACAGTTTATATAAATCGAATGGCAATTCATTCATCACGATCACCTGGTCGTCAGGAGATTTAACTACCATGGGACTTAAATATGAAAACGGGGATATTGTTGAGATGGACATCATGGGTATCATGATGCGGCAAACCGGTCTGACCAAAAGTCTCAAACTGAATGGTACTTATAATGGAGCCTCAACTGATCTGTCATTTCATTTTTCCACCGATGGATCATTTACTTTTAAGGATTTCAATTTTGACACCAATACCTGGGAAACATACCCGGGAAACTACGAAATTGTTGATAACAACCTCAAACTCAAATTTGACGATGGCCTTGTCCTTTGCCTTATTGCCGTACTTGATGATGGAAATCTGATTATCAACAGAGAATATTACGAAAAGCAATGATGGTAATCAGGTAAACATTTATAAAAAGTACCGATTTACCAATCTCCCGATTTATATTTTTGGCTCATTTTAACCGATAAATTTTTTTATCTTTATTTTAAGGTAAAAAAACAATTATTTAAATTTTCATCTGTTCATAATTATTCTTTGTCTTTTAGGATAAAATAGGTGGCTATAAGGATTATGTTCTACTGCAATTAAAGCCCTTTTTTTACCTCTTCGTCCTGCAAGACTATCGTATTTACTGCGTAAAAAGGTATTTTTTGTTCTTGTGGCAGCCCATGCAAATTGCACAAGCCTAGCCCTTAAGTACTTATTTCCATGTGTAATTCGGCTACATTTTTTACCTGCCGACTCATTGTTCCCCGGGCTTTAATGGCGACCGTTTTATGGGATCAAGATAGAAATAAACGTGTTTTAAGCTCCGGAGCGGTTGCGCAACACTGGCTACAAAAAATACCGACAAATTTTTTCTTTCTAACACACAATAGCAACGTATTATTTTTCAGAATTTTAAACGATATTCAGAAAAATTTAACATCTTAACTTGCTTATTTTTATCCTTTTTTTGAAAGTTGTACGTTATAAGGATATCAACCCGGATCGCCCTAAAACCTAACAGTTATGATACATATCTACAATAAAAGAACACAAGTGTTAAGTGCCAGGTATCTTGATGGATACTTCTTTGGTTCGTTTTTTAACACAGCACCCATCAACCTGATTAAAATTGTGGCAGTAAGTTTATTAATCCTGCTTCCCCTTCATGCTTTTTCGCAGCAGGGGACAATAATCCCTACCAATGCCACGCAAAAAAATTATTTAAATGCCTACAAATTTGTGCTTGAGAACAGCGACCAGCACTACCGGAATACAAGCACCGGGATAGATAAAAACCTGTTTGCCGATTACGGCGAATATTCTATCTATTGGGCAACTAGCGGTACAAATGCGGGATCGTTTATATATCCCGATGCATTACCGGCCACTTCAGGCACGGTCACTTCATCAGCTTACGCCAATTACAACCTGGCCGCCGGCAATCATTTGGCAGTTCATTTCAACCATACGCCAAAAAAAGTGGCCATTTTCCGCAGCTCCCTCATTATAGACGAAACTACCATTTCGTGGGAAGCAGCTTATTTCAAAAATCTGTTCGATACCTACCTTTTCCCGGATGCATACTATTTTGTCGACGAAGTTTACCTGAATACCAAAGGCCTCTCCGATTCCACCGAATTACTGATAATACCAGCCTTTAATGTTAAAGGCTCAAAATATGCATTCTATGCCGATAGTATTTCGGCACGCTGTCCGGGAATGGGCACTAAACTAGAAAGCTTCCTTGCCAGAGGCGGATTTATCTACACCGAAGGAAATGCAGCATCGTTACTGGAGGAAACGGGTATTTTACCTGCCGGTTCTATCGATTATTCCTCATCCTATACTCCCGATAAATCGGGAATAATAGCGATAACTCCATCATCGCATCCCATTGCGACCGCATCACAGGCGTCGGGCGATAAACTCTTTTCCTCGGCGATACCAGCCGTTAAAGACGGTTTGGGCGAAACAATTGCCAGTCTTACCACCGATAGTCGCCCAGTGGCCGTGTACATGAAAGGTTCCCAGGCCAAGGGCGGCAAAATACTTTGCAATTTTGCCCTGCCAACGGTTGAAGGCATCTCGAAGGCAGGTGAAAACAGCCGTCAGTTGCAGTGGACATTAAACACTATTGTTTATGCCTTTTCGCACAGTGTGGATGTTACCCGCTCAGTTTCAAATATTCTGGCCGGGAGCATTGCAGCAGGAAGGAATTCAGTATCGTTCGACCGTCGCGACACCTTCGACATTAAAATTGTAGTCCGCAACCTTTCGGACAAAGCCATGGATAATATTATAATCAGGGAAAATACCGGAAGTTATTTCAAATTTCTTGAAGTAAAAACAAGCGGAGTAAACGCTTCAACATCGGGCAACCAGATTTCTTTCAACATTAATTCAATTAGCAGCCACGGGGAGTTTATAATTGAATACAGCCTTGTAACACCTAACCCCGATGATCCTATCCACGATAATATCGACAAACTCCTCGACAAAGGAACCCTGATGAAAGCTTCGACTGCCAGAGTTACTTTCACCGAAAACGGAAGTGTGAACACCTACTCACGAAATAAAGATTATGCCAATATCATGTTCAGTGCCCGTATTTTCGGCGATACCGACATCAATTGGAAAAACTTTCTGGGCCTCGATTATCAGCCTTTCAAAGTTTTTCTGATGATGGAAAACAAAGAGCGCTCTCCCGCTGAGGACGTGGTTTACATCCAATATGTTCCAAAAGACATCCCTTTTTACTGGACCGATAATTCAATCAATATTCCCATTCTTAAAACTCCAGGCGGAAAATTCGTGAATGTTCTAAAAGGCAGCAACGATGAGAAGAATCCTGAATATGACATGGACGGAGATGGAAAGCCTGATGCCTGGCTCGACACAACAAGCATTTATCCCAAAGGATACAAAATTGTGGAAGAAGAAGTTTATTGGGCCAATCCATGGAACCACCTTCGAACAGGCAGCAACGACTTCGTATTCGAAGACATTGACCACGACGGTAAAGTTGCCCGTGATACCAATGGCGACGGCATTGTGGATGTGGAGGAACCGGGAGATAAAATCAGGGTTTGGAAGATAACATGGAACGTAGGCCGTATGGATGGCCATCAGTATTACGATCCATATTGCAGTCTGGAGGTTTGGGTGGATCCACCCGACCTTGTTCCTCTGGCTGCTGGTGTAGGTAAGGCACAGGGAAAAGTTCCCGGCGATATAGCCGGAATGTTTATTCCTTATAAAACCCCTTTAACAGAAGCCAACCTGGCGGATAGTTCCTGGTCGCACTGGATGGAACGGGACGACAACGGCAAGGTCATCTACAAGCAGCTCATTTATCAGCACATTAACAATTACCAGGGCTACACTTTTATCGATACCCTGAAGGATAAGTATAAACTTACCCCATTCGACAAGTGTGCCGGTACCGTTCCCCAACCGCATGAAGAATTTATTGCAGTACTCTCGATGGGTGGCGAGGAAATAGATATGTATCATCCTACTCCTTCCCAATCGCTATATTCCAAAATAAATTACAAAACCATTTACAACGAAGAGCGGGTTACCCCCATACGCACAACTTACACTTATTATGCGCCATTGCCGAATCCATTGCAGTTCGAGTATCTGTCGGACAATTTCACCATTTATGATACCCTGAGTAAGAAAATAGATTACCTTCCAAAGAAGGGGAAAGCCAAACTGGTTTACGATTTATTCCCTTCGACCGAGTACACATATTATTGGATAAGAAATGTGGGGCACGATGTTGATTACAACGACCCGTCGGAAAAAGCCGAAGGTATTGAAAGCTTAGGTGATGGAGTTTTTGGGTATCTGATATACGAAATCCCCAAAGGAATGGGAGGATATTCCATCACACTACCCCGGAATGCCGATGGCAGCTATAACACCGACTCCATTGTGAGAGTTGAGGGAAAGCCATTCACAAAATGGCTCGATAATCCCAATACCGGCAATAAAGTTGAAGTTTGGGAAGATCCGTTCACGTACAAAATTTATGTTCCGCAACTGCTGATTCCGCCAGCACTCGACGACGATAACAACGACGGCATTGATGACTGGAAAGACGACCGTGGCGACAGGTTTCAATCTTCTACCGGATTTCTTCACGACGCTTTTATGCCCGGAAACGGAGAAGGCTATACTAATTCACCTGTAACACCATTCAGAGACGATATTTACGGAATGGTAACCTCGGGCTGGGATGCAGGATCCGATAAAACCTATGGCGACGACTTTTTCGAGACGCTCGGAAAAACGCACATTCAGATCTGCGCCAACTACGAAGGCAAAGGTCGCGAAGGTAACCTCGACATCAGCAAAGGAGGCACCATAGTAGTGGAAGAAATCTTTGGCGGGTCACCCTGGGTTATTTTCTCGCATGTAATGTCAGGATTTGCCAAAGGTGTGGATTTAACCGTAAAATCTTCGGCAACCCCTTCGGTAGTGAAATTTGGAACTGATACTGTTTTTATTAAACATGAAATTACCGACGTGGATGAGCCACATACTTTCGATGCTAACTTCGATCCTTATCACATTTCACGTGGATATGGCGAAGCATCGGTTACTGCCATTGCCGGAGGTAAAGATCCGTGCAGTTTGATTATACCCGATATCTCAACATCGGCAATAATCGACCCCGTGAAAGATGTGAAAACAATCACCATTTATCCGGCACAACCTGCTAATAAGGCAACCCTCTCGGGAACCTTTATACAACTCAAGGTTGAAGTTACCAATGCTACCGATTATAACTGGTCGAACACAACTGTTGAACCTGTTCTCACCGGATTGGGCAACTCATCGGTGGTGATGAAATACGTTGCTTATCCTCGTCCGCTGGTACCCGACGACAACATTGGTGCTTTTACGGCAGGATGGCGGTTTAATCAGCCTGAAAACGAAGTTCTTGTCTTAACCGGCAACACACTTCCCGAAATTCAGCCTACACGCCGTGCCTATTTTATCTTCCTGCTCAAGGTGGACCCATCGTTAAAGAAAGGAGTTTATGAAGTTGCATTTACCCTGAAAGCCAATAAGATTCACTACAGTGGAACAGCAAAAGGAGCTGTAAATTACGATGTTCCTGCCGTTAATTTCTGCTTAACCGAAAAAGACGACCACGGACAGGTGAAAGAATATCAAAAATTCAGCATCGACAAAGGAAATCTAAAAACACTGGCAGTAAACATCACTTCGAACTTCAACGGATTTTCACAGGCACGCTGGTCGGTTAACGACGTTGCGCCAAAGGATTTTGCCACAATGAAACCTCTGCCGGTAACCGCACAGGGACAGGCTGAAGTGATTGACCTCACTAAACTCCCAACTCTTTTGAATGCCGACACATCGAAGATTTATATTCTGCAAAAAGGTGTTGTCAGCTTAACCCGGGGCGGCGACTCCATTCCTATCACAACCAGTACCGATCTTAAGTTTAACGCACCACTTCAGGGTGAGATGCTTGTAAAAGCCGGACCTGTGATTGTGAGTCCCGTGGGGCCGATTATTAAAATTACCAACCGGCTTTACAGCATTAATGGAATTACGGTGCTCGATACATTGTCGTACAAAAACGACAAAGAGATAATTGTAGGAACGCTTGTAAAAGTTACCAATTTGGGATCGGATGTTTCGCAAAATACAACCATCACCATCCATCCGGGATCGTTCTATAAGGTTATCACAGATAGTCTTTCTTCGAACTGCACCGTAAAGGACAACAATATTGTGATTTCGTTCGGGAGTATGATTCCCGGCGAAAGCAAACAGGAAATTCTCTATTACAAACTGGTAGATAACGATCAGGGTACTGATCTGATAAAAGTTATCCGCATGAGCGATGTTGAATACAAAGGCACAAGCCTGGAAGGCACATTCAAATACACCGATCCAAAAGAAGTGAATTTATTTGTATATGAATTCCGCTCCAGAAATGTTAATTACAGCGCCGAAAGCAATACTCAGGTAAATGTAACTGCCGAAGCCCGCAACCTGGGCATTCCTGCTAAAAATGTATGGTTCAGAATTTATCCGGTTATAGACGGTGGCATCCGCGAATTTCCGATAGCTGAAATGAAGCTCGATTCTTTTAAACTCAATGCATCGATAAGCCTTTCGGGCACATATACAATTCCTGCCGGAAACCATAAGGTAGAATTTGTGGCCGTGATTGACGATGGCGAAAAGGTATATGAGATTCTTGAAAACAACAACATCAACACCACGCTGTATGCCGGCACCACTGGTACAGGAGAGAGCCTGATATTAAAAAGCAGCGCCAATGCATATCCCAACCCTGCCGATGAACAGTTGACTCTGGAATACAACTTACCCGAAGAAATGGAGAAGGTAAATGTTTCAATTGTTACCCTCAAAGGCAGTACATTGTTAAGTCAGTCGGATTGCCCTGTTGCTGAAGGCAGGAACCTTCAGCTTCTGAATTTAGCAACACTGCCCTCGGGCACATATTTTTACAGAATTAATGCATCCGGAAAAAATAAGTCGGTAAACTTTACAGGGAAAATTGTTAAGAAATAGATTGGTTTTCTCTCTGTGAAATTCTGTGTGTCCTCCGTGGTTCTCCTTGTAATTTTTTTATTACACAGAGTTGCACAGAGGATTCACAGAGAACCACAGAGAAATACGAAAGCCAGAGAACTTAAAACAAACCTTTTAACTACGCCAAAAAACAAACTACAAAACTGATGTCCAGGATACTTTCCATATTTCTTCTGCTCTTTGTTTGCAAACTGGTTTCGGCTCAGATTAACTTTGAGGTATCGGACACGCTGTGCGTAAACGATTCGGTGTTTGTAGAAAACCTGAGCGTAAAAGGCAAAACGTACAACTGGCATTTTTGCTCGGCTAACCTAAGTTATGCACCCGAAGGACAAAACCTGGGTAACTTAGGAAACCTGAATGGCCCTGCTTTTACAGCGCTGGTGAAAGATGAGAACGACGATTATTATGCCTTTACCACCAATCATACCAATGGCACAGTAACACGGCTGTTTATTGGAAAAAATCTTTTGAATCCGCCAGTTGCAGTTAATCTGGGGAATTTTGGAGGTAAAGTCCCCATCCATACCGAAGGCATACAGGTAAAATTCAGCAACGGTAACTGGTATGCATTTATCGTCGGAGGTTTTAGTGGCGAATCGAAGCTGATACGTCTTGATTTCGGGGCGAACCTCAGCAACAATAACCCTGCTTTGGTCGATTTAGGGAATCCGGGCAACAAACTCGAATATCCTATGGATTTATATGTACTTCAGGAGAATGCAAACTGGTATGGATTTACGGTTAATTACAGCGGCAACAGCATTACCCGGTTCGATTTTGGAAATAACCTGAGCAATGCTCCCGTTGCTGTAAACATCTCCAATATTGGTCTGAGTCAGCCATGTGGAATTATGCCGGTAAACACCGATGGCAAGTGGTACTTTTTTATAACCAATTTCAACAAACACAGCCTTACCCGACTCGAGTTCCAGAACTCCTTAAGCACCGTCAACCCTCAAGCCACACATTTTACAAATCTCCAGGGACTCCAATATCCTTTCGATCTCAGTCTGATCCGCGACTGCGGAAAGCATTTCGGCTTTCTGGTCAATCGCTATGGCGATGCCTGTCGCATCGACTTTACCACGGGGTTGGAAAACGACCCTACCATAACATCGCTTGGAAAGATCGGTGGCTTGTCGAGTCCCCACGGCGTTTCGGATGTTTACCGCGAGGGCGACACCATTTACATGTACATTGCCAATTCGGCCAGCTCAACACTTTCAAGGTTGTACTATCCTTCGTGTACCGCTCCTACTATTTTTAAGTCAACACAATACCAGCCTCCCAAATTTGCTTACCGGTTCGATGGCAACTTCAACATACAACTTGTTATTAACAAAGGGCTGTCCGATGAACAAGCCTTGTGCAAAAATGTAATTGTTTTCCCTGAACCACACACCGCCATTGGCAAAGACACATCTTTCTGTCACGGGGAAAAAATCACCTTGCATGCCGGACCGGAGTTTATAAGCTATAAATGGCACGATGGCTCAATCGATTCTCTTTTTGTAGCCGACACAACTCAACTCGTGTGGGTAGAAGCGAAAAACAAACGGGGCTGTCTGGCACAAGATACGGTTCGTATCACAACCTTTCCCAAAACCATAAACCTCGGAAACGACACTATCATTGAACGTGGCGATATTGTCACACTGGACGCAGGTCCGGGATATAACAGCTATAAGTGGTCGACCGGGGAAAACAGCCAGACAATCACCCGTAATGAAGAAGGGAAATATGTGGTAAGCGTAGTCGACATTCACAACTGCCCACAGAGCGATGATAAAATTGTGCGATACCTCACATACATCCCCAACTTTTTTACTCCGAACGGCGATGGAACCAATGATGTATGGATTGTTCCTTTTCTCGACAATTTCCCAAATGCCGAAGTAAAAATTTTCGACCGCTATGGTAAGCTACTTCATACCCAACGAGGAAACAATGCTAGCTGGGGCGGTATATTCAACGGTAAAAAACTCCCAAAGGACAGCTACTGGTATTTTATCGACCTGAAAGACGGATCGGAAGTAATAAAAGGTTTTGTTACCATAAAATACTAACCATGCGACTGCGGCATTTCATACTCTTACTCTGTTTCTGCCGGTTAACCACAGCTCAGGAACTCCCTGTTGCCCAACAATACATGCAAAATCTCTCGTACCTGAATCCTGCCTGTATAGGCCGCGAGTACTGCACATTTTTTTACGGAACCGACCGGCATCAATGGCTGGGAGTATCACAGGCTCCGGCAACCCAGGTTTTGGGCGTTGAACATACCTTTTTCTCAAATCCATACATGGCTTCCAGAAAAATAGGCCTGGCGCTGCAGTTTATTTCCGACAGAAACGGGAGCGTGCATCAAACAGGCGGACAGGCCGGTTATGCCTATCATGTGAAGTTGAACAGGAAAAAAGAGCTGTTCCTGTCGATGGGACTTTCAGCGTCGCTGCTACAGCACTCGATACGGGAAGGAGAATCGAATGTAACCAATGATCAGGCTCTTGGCGCAGGCGAAAGTATATTGGTTCCCGATGTTTCAACAGGTGTTTTTGTCTATAGCCCCAGGTTTTATGTCGGATTCTCAGTACTGCGAATGCTGCCTTATGCCCGGCAGTTCTATTATTGGGAAAACCAGGGTTTCATTCCCGGGAATTATTATGTGCAGGCAGGATATACAATTATGACCCGCAGTAAGGACATTGCTTTTATCCCGTCGGCAGTTTTCAAGTTCGACAACCTGATGAGCAAACAAATCGATTTCAACCTGATCACTAACTTCAGCAACCGTTATAAAGCCGGAGTTTCATACAGATATGCACTTGCTAATGTACCGGGGCAATCAACAGCCTTGCAATTCCTGATTGCCACTTATTATAAAAATTTCCAGTTTAATTACATTGCCGAGTTAAGTTTAAACGGCACCCAGGCACACCATTACGGTTCGCACGAGTTTGGGATAATTTACAGGATTTGTTACAGGGAGAAGCCGCAGTGCCCGGCATTTGAGTAAGGGTGAAATTATATTTGGATAAAATCAAGATCCTTTTTCGAGAGTTTAACATTTGATTTCTTTAATCTTTGAAGTGTAAGTTTAAATTGTATTTTAGGAAAATCTATGAGAATTTAATTAGAAATTATTAAGTTTGTTCATATTAAAATACTTAATGAACCTAAAGGAAATAACAAAAGATTTACTTGTTAAGGTTGCTGAAAGTGATGAGCGTGCTTTTTCAAATCTTTTTAATATACATTCATTTAAGGCGTATAGGTTTGCTTATTATTTTCTAAAATCGAAGGCTCTTTGCGATGAGGTTGTTTCAGATGTTTTTATCAGTATTTGGAATAACCGAAAAAAAATTGATAGGATTACTAACTTCGAAGCATACTTATTTACCCTTACCAAAAATCAATCCTTAAATTATCTTGACAAAATATCTCGGACACCTGCCTTTACCAGCGATATTCCACCTGAGACCATGTCGGGTTTTGAAAATCCCGAAGAGAAAATAATTACCAATGAATTAGAGAAGGCAATCAATGAAGCGATTGACAATCTCCCCGAAAAATGCAAAATAATTTTTTTGATGTCGCGCGAAGACAAATTACGTCATCATGAGATAGCCGAAATCCTTTCGATTTCAGAAAAAACAGTCAATGCCCAGATTGGGAATGCCCTTAAAAAACTGTATTCTGAATTACAAAAATATTTATACATTTTTCTATCCTTTTGATTTACAGCTTAAAAATAAAATAATTATTTTTTTATTAAAAATAATAGGTATTGCCTTTAGTTATAACCGGTAATTTTTCTGTCATACATATATAAACTATTAACATGAATACAAGCAACCAGGAAATTTGGGATATAATTTCATCTGTAATGAATGGAAATCCAACATCGGAGGAAAAGGAAACCTTTGATGCATGGATGAACGAAAGCCCTAAAAACAGAAAATTTTATGATGCAATAATGTCAGCTCCTCAAAATGAACATTTTACAAATCAGGACAAAAAAAGAATCTATTTAAAAGTTCAAACCTCCATACAGCAAAATACACTCAGAAAGAGGCGCCTTGTGATATATTCAGTTGCCGCTTCGATTGTTGCCTTGTTAACACTCTCAATATTTCAGTTATTTTTGAAAAATGAACCCAGACATTCTGTTTATCAGGAGGCATACACGCCTTATGGGGTAAGATCCAAAATTGTTTTGGCTGATGGTACTATTGTCCAAATGAATTCGGGAAGTACATTAAAATATCCGTTAACTTTTGAAGGTGCAACAAGAGAAGTTGTTTTGGAAGGAGAAGCATATTTTGAAGTTGCTAAAAATACGGAAATTCCATTTATTGTTAATGCCGGAAACCTGCAAATTAAAGTACTAGGAACAAAATTCAATGTTCGGAATTTCGAGACTGATCCAATTATAGAAACCACACTTCTTGAAGGAACTGTTGCAGTATATAAGAAAGGAGCCCAAGATTATGAAGATCAAAGTATTCTGAAGCCTAATGAGCTGATTGCCTACGAAAAAATTACAGGAATTTTAAAGAAAAAGAAGATCGATGGGGCTTTAATGACACTATGGAAAGATGGAAAATACTTTTTTTACAACGAAACTTTTTCTGTTATTGCCAGCAAGCTTCAACGAAGTTTTAATGTAAATGTAAAAATTGAATCGCCAAATTTAAAGAATGAAGGTTTTTCCGGCTTATTTGATAAAAACCGGAACATATACCAAATTCTCGATGCTATGAAAAAACACAGGAACTTTGATTACAAAACCCGGAATGATACTATAGTGATATATCAAAAAAGTTATTGAAGACTTGACTTTTAACTATAACTAATTACTACGAAAATGAACACATCTTAGAAAAACAACATGAAAAAATCGGAAAATGCTGGATACATTTCCCGATTTAAAAAGTTTCGGAACAAAGTAGACTAAATTGTATTACCAAAACCATTCAAAATTATGAAAAAAAAATCATTCAAAGGGCTTTTTATGCTCTTTTATCACTACAACAAACTACTAAAAATTATGAGACTATCATTGCTACTAATAATTACTTGTACGCTGAGTTTGTCGGCTACAACAAGCTATTCCCAGCAAGCAAAGCTTAGTTTGAGTTTAAAAAATGCCAGTTTACAGGATGTGCTGCAGGAAATAGGAAAAAAAAGTGACTTTTCGTTTTGGTATAGCAATAACGAGCTGAATGCCAATTGCAAAATTACACTTGCTATGAAGGATCAGACTATTGATAAAATACTCGATATTGCATTAAAAGATCTGAACCTGGCTTATGAAATTAATGATAAAATCATTGTGATTTATAGGCAAAAAGATGCAACTCCACTTCAACAACAAAAGGTTAAAGGAACTATAACCGATGCCACCACCGGTGAACCCATTATTGGTGCCAATATTGTTGTTGAAGGTACAACCATTGGTGTTGTTACTGATTCAAATGGAGCATACAGCATCGATGTGCCTGCAACCAGTGGACAGTTAATTATTTCATATATCGGATATAATACAGAAAAAGTACAAATTGCCGGTCAAAGCATTTTGGATATTAAACTTGTACCCGATATTACCAAACTGGATGAAGTTGTGGTAATTGGCTATGGTACCAAGAAAAAACGTGATGTTATTGGCTCCGTTGCCAGTATATCCAGCGAAGAACTTACAAAATCCTCATCGTCGAGCGTGCTTAATGCCCTTCAGGGGCGTGCTGCCGGAATTCAGATTTCGCAGCAAAGTGGATTGGCTGGTAGTGAATATACTGTTAAAATCCGGGGTATCCATAGTATAAATTCAGGGAACGATCCGTTGTGGATTATTGATGGAATGCCGGGTAATGCCAACGATTTGAACCCTAACGACATCCAATCTATTGATGTATTAAAAGACGCTTCAGCAACAGCTATTTACGGGTCAAGAGGTTCGAACGGAGTTGTTATTGTCACTACCAAGATGGGTAAAACTGATAAAGGAGAAATAGTTTTTGATTATAAAACAGGAGTATCCGATGTGCTAAAAACTGGTAAAGATTACGGATATGCCAATACTGCGCAATGGTTTGGAGTAATTGATGAGGCCAGAAAAAATTCGGGTATCAATACCCCTTGGGAACCAATGGATATATTGCAAATAGACCCCGACATGCTTAAACCATTAACAAGGGAACAAGCATTGCAAACCGAAAACAACTGGTTTGACAAATATGTTCGTCAGGGTACATTTCAGGATATTAACCTTTCTACTTCACGAGGCTCCGAAAAAGGTTCCGTATTTTTTTCAGTGAATTATCGTGATCAAAAAGGTGTAGTTAGGCATGACGACCAAAAGAAATATACCGGACGTATTAACGCCGATTTTAAACCCGTTAAAATTTTAAACCTTGGGGCACGTCTTAATTTAATATATACATCCGGTAACATTGGTTCTTACACAAAGATTTATCCATGGCGACCCATTTACGATCCGGACGATAATGAAGGAACTGGTTACTGGAATGTGCATTCCAACCCGGTTGCATCAATTGATCCACGTTACAATTTGAATCAATATGAAACAATGCGCGGAATAGGAGGTATTTATGCCGAATTATCCATTCCTTTTATTAAAGGTTTATCGGTAAGGACAGAGGGATCGTTTGATTTTTCAGAAAGGAACAGTACAGGATGGCAAAGCGCAATTATACGTTCGCTACAACAGCCTAATAATGGTTCAACTGCAAATGAAGGTTCAGATTTGTATAAAGGGATCAACTATAATATTTATGCGAAGTATAACCGCACTTTTGGGCAACACACTGTTTCTGCAACTTTTGGAACAGAATCCACAAACAGTTACAATTACACACGGAATATGTGGGCAAAGTACTTGTTGGGCAGTTATCAGGAATTAGGTCACGACCCAGGGTTCATGGGTTCTATGCAAGGTCAATTGCAGAACGAGGATTACCTGAGATCGTATTTTGGACGTGCTGACTATAAATTCAAAGACCGATACCTTTTAGGCATAAGTTTACGCCGCGATGGTTCATCAAGGTTTACTACAGATTATCGTTGGGGAACTTTCACCGCTTATTCTGCGGGTTGGATAATGTCGGAAGAGAACTTTATGAAAGGACTCGATTTTGTAAGTATGTTAAAACTGCGTGGAAGTTACGGGCAAACCGGAAATAACCAGGTTGCATTTTACAGGACACAAAGTTCTTTCTCCAACTCATTTGAT
>JBBQEI010000093.1:0-15249 GCA_038320545.1 Bacteroidales bacterium | reverse complement strand
AAGCTCGAGCCTTCCTTTTGGTGGGTTGGAATGAAAAATCAGGAAGTCCAATTGTTGGTTTACGGACCAGCCATTTCCGATACCAAGCCACAGATAAGCTACAATGGGGTTACCATTAGCAATATCCAGCTCACTTCTAATCCCAATTATTTGTTTGTTACCTTGCGTATCAACGAAAACACAATTCCCGGCAAATTTAATATTACATTTTCGAAGGATAAAAAAGTGGTAACTTCATACGAATACCAGCTTCTTCCGCGAAAAAACGGTTCGGCAATGCGCGAAAGCTATACAAATGCCGACGTAATTTACTTAATTATGCCCGATCGCTTTTCAAATGGCAATCCAGGCAATGACAGCCATGCCAGTGTATTCGAAAAAGCCAACAGAAGCGATGCCAATGGCCGTCACGGTGGCGATATTCAGGGAATCATAAACAATCTCGACTACCTTCACAATCTTGGAGTAACTACCATATGGAACACTCCGGTTCAGGAAGATAATATGCAAACATATTCCTATCATACTTATGCCATAACCGATTACTATAAAATCGATCCACGCTATGGTACAAATGAAGACTACCGCAAATTAGCCGACGAATTGCATAAACGGGATATGAAACTGATTATGGACCTGGTTCCGAACCATTGTGGTTTAAACCATTGGTGGATGAAAGATCTTCCATCATCAGACTGGGTGCATCAATTTGCAAAGTTCACCCGTTCTAATTATCATATCTCTGCTGTAACCGATCCATACGCATCTGCTTATGATAAGAAAATCAATGCGGAAGGATGGTTCGATACCAGCATGCCCGATCTCAACCAGGGTAACCCTCTGCTGCTTAATTACCTGTCGCAGAATGTCATCTGGTGGATTGAATTTGCCGGTTTAGATGGATTAAGGGTCGATACATATCCGTATAACGATGTTAATCAGGCCGCTAAATGGCTCACTTCTATTCTGGATGAATATCCCAAACTGAATGTTGTGGGTGAATGCTGGCAACACAGTGCTGCCGAAATTGCTTATTGGCAAACCGATGCTAATAATGCTGATGGTTTTGATTCAAAACTTCCTGCAGTAATGGATTTTGCCCTCACCGATGCTATTCATGCAGCCTTTAACGAAGAAGACGGCTGGAATCAGGGGTTGGCTAAATTGTATTTCAGCGTAGGTATGGATTATGTTTATCCTAACCCTAATAATTTGATGATCTTTGGTGATAATCACGACATGACCAGAATCACCAATATTTTGGGGAATGACATAAAAAAATATAAAATGACAATGGCTTTTCTACTTACCATGCGTGGTTTTCCCCAACTTTATTATGGTACCGAAATTATGATGACCGGAGATAAAGGAAAAGGCGATGGCGATTTACGGAAAGATTTCCCCGGAGGTTGGCCCGGAGATACACAAAATGCTTTTACCAGCCAAGGACGAAATGTCAATGAAAATGATGCATTTAATTTCACCAGTAAACTTTTAAACTGGAGAAAACAAAATCCTGTAATCCACACAGGAAAATTCCTGCACTTTATTCCACAGGACAATTGTTATGTTTATTTCCGTTATAACGATCAAAAAACAGTAATGGTAGTGCTAAATAACCATAATAGTGAAACAAAAACAATCGATACAAATCGCTTTTCTGAGATCATGAAAGGTTATAATTCGGGATTTGAAATAATATCAGGAAAAAATATAAGCAGCTTAACTTCCATAGAGATTGCACCTAAATCGGCTATGATTATTGAGCTAAAATAAAGATTTTCATTTATTCCTGTTAGTTTGCGTTAGTTAAAAAAGGATGGCTTAAACAGCCATCTTTTTTGTTTTAAGTTAATTAGCCTGTTTTTGTAACGCATATAATGTACCTCCAATTAATTGCCAGTTGTTGAGCGGAGTCGAAACGCCCGGATTTTTAACGGAGAGCCAATTTCGGTCCTTCGGCTCCGCTCAGCTTTTCGGTTTTGTTAGATCTCCGTTATTTCGCTAAGAAAGGCAGTGATTATAACTTCAGCCTTTAAACCTCCATTTCGTCCCCAAAATGATGTTTTACAAAACTTATATATCATTTATTTGTTCAGACAAAAACTTAATTTTGTTTTTGAAATTAAAATCTATGAAACCTTCCATTGATGAGCTTAAGAATGAAATTGGGTATAAGCTGATAAAATCCGTTCCTTTTGAAAACCTGGTTCCTTTTATATTCGACAATATGAAACCCAATACTAAAACCATGGTTTTTTTCTATTTTTTCCTGTCGATTTGTGGTGTAAGCGTTTCTATTTTTTTAATGCATCCTGGCTACACTTTTGGGCAGCTTTTTTGGTATGGATTTGCTGGCTTTATTTCCTCCTTTACCATTTTTGTCCCGATTCATGAACTTCTTCATGGATTTGCACTTAAAATGTATGGCGCAAAAGGCCTTAAATATGGAAAGGATTTGAAACAAATGATGTTTTATGTAACTGTAAATGATTTTATAATGAACAGAAAAGAATTTTCAGTGATGGCATTGATGCCTTTTGCGGTGATCACTTTAGGTCTATTAATCCTTGAATGGATTCTTCCTGATCAATTCATATGGTTTTTTCTGTCAGCTATTTTCTGGCATGCTACTATGTGTATTGGCGATTTTTCGATGCTTGCCTTTTATGAGAGAAATAAACACCTTGAAATGTATACATTTGACGATGCTGATAAAAAAATTACTTATTACTACAGCAAATTGTCCTAATAACTATTTGAAAAAAGAAACGAGGCTTTGAAGGGATTCTGCATGATTATTCAATTCTTCGGCTCTTGATGAAAGTAATTCGGCCGATGCTGCATTTTGCTGTACCACTTCACTTAATTGCTGCAATGCATGATTTACCTGGTTTGAACCCGACGATTGTTCTTTTCCGGATGCTGCTATTTCCTGAACCAGTTTTGATGTTTTATTTATTTCAGGAATCAGCATTTCAAGCTTCATCTTAGCTTCCTCCATGTATTTAACTCCTTTTCCCGAAACTTCATTAATTTCAACAGAGGCAGTTTTACTATTTTCGGCTAGTTTTCGTACTTCGGCGGCAACCACTGCAAATCCTCTGCCATGCTCGCCGGCCCTTGCTGCCTCTACAGCAGCATTTAATGCAAGTAAATTTGTTTGAAAAGAGATATCGGTAATAATATTTATCTTTTCAGCTATATTTTGCATTGAAATAACGGCATTTGCCATTGCTTTATTGGTATTATTGATTCCTTCAGTAGTTGTCTGACCAATTTTTTCAGTTTCAGTTGCATTAATAGTACTTTGCTCAATTCCAGCCGTAATTTCCTCCATAGTAGCCGAAACCTCCTCGGTTGATGATGCCTGTTGACTTGCCCCATTTGATAAATGTTCTGAAGAGGCTCTGAATTCCTTGCTTAATTTTAACATCGACAATGCGCTCTCCGATATTTGATTACTTATATCTTTTAACCTTTTAATCATTTGCATTAAAGCAATATTCAACTGCGCTATTTCATCATTATGAGTTTCACTAATACTTAAAGACAAATTGCCCTGGGATACTTCAATGGCTGTCTGTATTGCTTCTTTCAATGGTGTTACAATACTTCTGTAAATAGCAATAACAACCGGAATAATTATAATTAGCATCAGAATAAGAAAAATTACAACAATTGAGGAAGTCTTAAAAACCTGATTTTTAATCTCTTTTTCCAAAATAGATTTTGCATCCTGAATATTGTCTATGTATATTCCGGTTCCGATCCATGCATCTGTTCCTGGTATTAATTCGGAATATCCCAGCTTTGGCTGATCACCTTTATTTGGTTTTGGAAAAACATATTCAACAAATCCACCACCGCCTTGAGCCTGTTTGTTAAGTTCCTGAACAAAATAAATTCCGTTAACATCTTTGGCCTGAGCTAAATCTTTTCCAACCGATTCTTTTCTAGTAGGTAGTGCGACATTTGTTGTTCCTTTATAAATAAAATAATAGCCTGAGCTATCGTTCTCAAACCTGATATTTTCAACTGCCGAACGTAAAACTGAATCCTGAATATTTAAAGGAATATCTTTTAGGAGTTCTCCTAATGATTTACTCATTGAATGAACAGCTACCTTAAGTTTTGATTTTTGGAGTTCCATTAATTGAACCTGAATAGCTTCAGTGGAGTGTCCTCTGATTTTGCTAAAGCCATTAAGGAAAAGAAGTGTAATTAGAAATAAAAGAAAAATAAATAAACTAACAAGCAAAAACAATCTCTGAGTAATCTTAAATTTTCGTATCATGTTTCAAATAAGTATTAGCTTTATTAAATATAACGAAATATATTTAATAAAAAGCTTACCTTGAAGAATTTGAAGTACTAAATTTATAAAGTGATGTGTCAACCATGTTTCAACTCCGGTCAGCATCACTAATGCCCTCTCAGTTTGAGCGAGTCGAAGCAGATTACGAATGACATAACACCAGATATAATTATATGAAACTAGAATAATCTAATAAAAAAACACTTATACCGGCAATTGCCTTTTAATGCTTTCCTCGAGCGAAATAAATGTTTCAGTTCGGGAAATACCTTGTATTGCCTGTAGCTTTTCAGTTAATATTTCCTTAAGGTGCTCGTTGTTTCTGGCATAGATCTTAATAAAAATAGAATAATTCCCTGTTGTATAGTGACATTCGGTAATTTCCTCTATTTGCTCAAGCTGCTTGGAAACTTCGTGATACATGCTTGCTTTTTCAAGAAAGATTCCAATATAAGCACAGGTTTGATAGCCTACCTTGATGGGATCCAGAATAAATTCGGCACCGGAAATTACTCCTATCCTGAGTAGTCGCTGAACCCTTTGATGAACTGCTGCACCCGATACTCCGCATTCCCGTCCTACTTCCAAAAAAGGGGTACGGGCGTTCTTTTTAATTATCGAAAGTATTTTACGATCTAAGCCATCAATTTGAAAATTGTCCATAATGCCATTTTTTATTACGAAATGAAAATAAAACAGGCCTTAAATTTAAAAATTTTAAGTAAAATAATGAAATATTTTCAACTGATTTAACGGACACGTAAATCATTGCCCGTTGGCGCCTGAAACATTTTCAAATCAAATTCCTTTAAAATGGCAATGAAATGCTCAAATATAAGCGATTGATGTTTTTCAAAAGGTATTCCTGCTTTTTCTTTTAAAAAGGCTACATATTGCACCACGATACCATTTCCACCATCAGATGAAGTGATTGTGGATAAAATTGTCATGTCAAGATTTACAAAAGGGAAGCGTCGCAAATACTCCTCTATGTAAAACCTGAAAATGGTGAGGTTGGTGAAATTATTTTCCTTGTTCAGGTTGAAAAAACTATCGAGTAATGACATTTTACCTAATTTCCCGATCAGTTCAGCATCACAAAAATGAACGGTATTTACATCGATATTGAAAGTTTTTTTAATTCTTCGCCCTTCCGACTGTTCCATCCCACGCCAATTGGTAAACGATTCTGATACAAGTGCATAAGTAGGTATTGTTACAATTGTTTTATCCCAGTTTTGAACCTTAACAGTTGTAAGCGAAATGTCTATTACAGTCCCATCTGCCTTTTTTGCGGGCATCTCAATCCAATCGCCCGGTTTTAACATATCATTTGCCGAAAGCTGAATACTGGCAACCAATCCTAAAATAGTATCCTTGAAAACCAGCATGAGTACCGCTGCCATAGCTCCTAATCCCGTAAACAGATTTTTAGCCGGAACTCCCGAAAGAATAGAAATAATAACTATTGTGATTATCACATATAGAATTATTTTGACTACCTGAAGATATCCTTTTATGGTTCTTTCTTTTGAGACAGGAATTGTAAGATAAATTTCGTGTAATGCATCGATAAAGGAAAGTAAAACCATTAAAGATACTATTACCATATATACAAGGCACAAGGTTTGTATTAAATTTTCGAATTCGGGGTAACCAGCCAATGGCAATTTTATGGTATGATAAATAACTGCTGCAGGTGCAATAAGAGATAAACGGTTAAATACCTTTCGTTCAAAAATAATGTCGTCCCAGGTAGTTTTACTTTTTTTAACTATGAAATAAAGTATTACCAAAATGATCCTTTTGGCAACAAAATTTGCAATCCATGCTAAAATGAAAATTGCAATAACAATAATAGTGACAATAATAATATTAGATATAGAGTCGGATATACCCCAATCAATCAAAATTTTTCTTAATAATTCAACAAAACGAAGATAATAATTCATAAAACAAGAATAAAAAAATCAGGTTTAAAGGTTAATGTAAAAATCTCAGGCTCTGTAAAATGCATCCTCAATAAGCATGGTGATAGCTGAAGTCATTGATATATCTTTGGCTTTTATCATTCTTGGAATAATGCTGGCTTCAGTCATTCCTGGAACTGTATTCACTTCAAGAAAATATAATTTATCATCTTTGATAATATAATCGATCCTGACTACTCCTCTGCAAAAAAGTTTTTCATATATAAGTGCAGAAACCGTTTCGCAAGCTTTCCAAATTTCATTCGAAATTCGGGCAGGGATTATTTCATCGGCCATACCACTGGTATATTTGGCTTCAAAATCGAAGAATTCCTTTTTACTAACGATTTCCGCTATCGGTAAAACCATAATATTTCCTTTGGTTTTTATAACACCACAGGTAATTTCTGTCCCTTTGATGTACTCCTCTACAATAACTTCGTTATCGTGCTCCAGGGCATTTTTAACAGCTATTTCAATCTCCTTTTCAGATGTAATTTTTGTAACACCACAACTGGAACCTCCATTATTAGGCTTGACAAAACATGGCAAGCCTAGATTTTTAACAATTTCTGAAGGATTCACTTCATCCTTTTTTTGGATAACCAATCCCTTTGCCATATCAACTCCATATGGAGCTAAATAATGTTTGGTAGCGAATTTATTGAAAGTAAGCGATGAAGTCATTACACCACAAGTAGTGTATGGAAGGTGTAAAAGCTCGAAATACGACTGTAGTTTTCCATCTTCACCGGGAGTTCCGTGAATTCCAATTAATGCACAATCGAACTTAATTTTACTGCCATTGTACGAAACCGAAAAATCATTTTTATCTACTTCTATTGGGGAGCCATCCACATTTGCAGTCCATTGCATGCCTTTCATGTGGATCAATATTGGATTGTACAAACTCCTGTCAATCTGTGAGAATAACTGATTTCCGCTTTTTATCGACACTTCATATTCACCGGAATCACCACCGGCAACAATGGCTATATTTTTAATCATAATTGATATAATTGGTTTTAGAAACCTCTGAAACGGTCTTCAAGATAGTAAATTGTTAAACGAAAGAAATAATTTTTGAAAAGAAGTTGAGAAGTAAAATAAAAATTAATGAAGTTATTGAAGAAGAATTAATCTTTACTTCAATAACGTCATTCAATTCCACCTCAAAACATAATTTTTACACATTCGCCACCCTGATGACATCAGCAAAAACGCCGGCAGCAGTTACCTCGGCACCTGCACCATAACCTTTAATAATCATGGGCTGCTCATTATATCGTTCAGTCGTTAAAGTTATAATATTGTTACTTCCTTCGAGATGATAAAACGGGTGATCGGACGATACTTCCATTAATTCAATCGATGGCTTGCCATTATCCAATGAAGCGACAAACCTCCATTTCTTATTATTTTTTTCCAGCACCTTCCGCTTAGTTTCGAAATCAGCATCATACTTTTTAACATTCTTCCAGAAATCGTCCATTGAACCTTCAAAGCATTCTGCCGGCAGAAAAGTATTAATATTCACTTCTTCTTTTTCAGTGGTATAACCCGATTCTCGTGCCAGGATCAATAATTTCCTTATCACATCTGTTCCGCTTAGATCAATGCGGGGATCAGGTTCGGAATATCCTTTTTCTTTGGCAAGTTCGATAGTCCTGCTCAAAGGAATTTCTTCACTGATAGTGTTGAAAATAAAATTCAATGTACCTGAAAGTACTGCTTCAATTTTAAGGATTTTATCGCCACTGCGAATAAGGTCGTTAATCGTGTTTATGATCGGTAGCCCCGCTCCTACATTGGTTTCGAACATAAAACGAACGCCCTTTTTCTTTGCCTTATTTTTTAAATGACTATATAATGAAAATTCGGACGAACATGCTATTTTATTGGCAGTGACTACTGAAATGTAGTAATCGAACACTTTATGATAAATAGAAGCAACAGACTCGTTTGCTGTACAGTCAATCAAAACACTGTTTCTCAGATTTAATTTTGCCATTTGAACCACAAAATCATCAATTACATAAGGTACACTTTCCTGATCAAATTCAGCCTTGTAATTTTCAAGATCGATACCATCAGCTTTGATAAGCATTTTACGTGAATTAGCAATGCCAACAACATTAATCTTTAAACGGTGATCTTCCATTAAGCGGTTTTGCTGACTGAGAATCTGGTGCAGCAGGTTGCGGCCAACATTTCCAATGCCAACCAGGAAAAGGTGCAATTCTTTAAAATGAGACAGGAAAAATCCTTCGTGAATGGCATTTAAAGCTTTGCGAAGACTTATCTTTCTTATCACCACAGAAATATTTAATTCCGACGATCCCTGTGCAGTAGCAATAACGCTGACACCATTTCTTGCCAGCGATGAAAATAAACCCGAAGAAATTCCCGGAGTGTTTTTCATACGTTCCCCAACAATTGCAATAATCGAAAGATCGTCTTCCATCGAAATTTTTATCTCGTTCCGGATAAATATTTCAGTTTGGAATTCTTCTTCAATGGCTTCCTTGGCTTTTGCAGCATCAACGGGACTAATGGCAACACTTATCGAAAATTCGGAAGATGCCTGGGTGATCAAAATAACATTTGATTTACTTTTTGCTAATGCCCTGAAAATACGCATGGATATTCCTGAAACACCTACCATACCCGCACCCTGAATGGTGATCATTGTAATATCATCAATGGATGAAATACCTTTTATAGGAGCGCTTATATTGCTCTCTATGTTATTGCCAATATAGGTGCCGCGTGCTTCGGGATTAAAAGTATTTTTTATGGCAACCGGAATGTTCTTTTTATACACCGGGTGAATCGTTGGCGTATAAACCACTTTGGCACCAAAATGCGACAATTCAATTGCTTCGGCGTAAGTAAGCGAATCGATGGCATAGGCTTTCGAAACTTTACGGGGATCGGCTGTCATAAAACCATCCACATCGGTCCAGATTTCAAGCACCGAAGCATTTAAAGCCGCAGCAACAATGGATGCAGTATAATCGGAACCGCCACGGCCCAGGGTTGTTGTTTCGTCAGCTTCGTTGCGGGCAATGAAACCTGGGATTACAGGAACATGATCGAGCACAGCAAAATGACGCGAAATTAAATCATCGGTGAGGTCAAAATCTACTTTTGCACTACCATAATTGGAGTTGGTGCGGATAAATGACCGTGAATCGTGAAACTTGGCATTATTAATTACATGCGACAGTATAAATGATGAAAGATGTTCACCAAAACTAAGAATATAATCGCTGGTTTTGGGAGTTAAATCTTTTAACAGATATACACCGTTTAAAATATCATCGAGTTCATTGATAAGCAGCTTTACTTGCGCAAGAATACAACTTTGAATGCGGGGATCGATAAGCTCGCGTACGGCCGATAAATGACGTAATTCGATCTGATCCAATTCAGTGTGGAAAGTATCATCGCGTTCAACAGCCATTTTCGACATTCGAAGCAATTGGTCCGTCACGCCCTGAAAGGCGGAGACTACAACTATACAGCTTTCCTGCTGCGCTTCTACAATGTTTTTGACCAATCGAACCCGGTCGGGACTTCCTACTGAAGATCCTCCGAACTTTAATACTTTCATAGAATTACTTTTTTAAATTATGCATATAAAACAACCAGCCGGACCACTGAATATCCAGCCGCCGGTAAAAAAATCAATTTAGTTTATAATTTTATTGATTGCCAGGCTGGAAACTTTCTCTACAGAACATGACCATTGTCCATGTGCGTGTTCGCATCGTAAACATGGTTGTTGTAGTAAAAAAAGAAAAACTTATCGTTTCCATCTGTTTTTGATTGTGATTAAAACCCTGTCGTCAAATTTGAATAACAACATTTTGCTAAATAAAGAAAAATTCCTGAATTTTCAAAATTTAATCTAACCAGGCTGAAGGAGGTTTAGACTGAAGGCTGAAGGTATTTAGACTGAAGGTAATTAGGCTATAGGTAATTAGGCTAAAGGTAATTAGAAAAAGTATTTTACCTTTCAATCATCATCCTTCATCCTTCATCCTTCAGCCTTCATCCTTTACCCTTCAACCTTCAGCCTAAATACCTAAAACACAATTACCGCACTTTCGGCCGAGACCGACGCTTCCACTTTTTTGATTAAACCCTGCAATACTTTTCCGGGACCTACTTCAACAAATTCATTGGCACCATCGGCAACCATATTCTTTGCAGTCTGTGTCCAGCGAACAGGAGCAGTTAACTGGTCAACAAGGTTTTTCTGAATTACTTTTGGATCGGTTGTAGGCAATGCATTTACATTTTGATATACAGGGCAGACAGGTACATTAAAATGAGTATCTTTTATTGCTTGTTCCAGTTCAACACGGGCGGGTTCCATCAAGGGAGAGTGAAATGCTCCACCCACAGGAAGTTTAATAGCTCTTTTAGCACCACTTTCTTTTAATTTCTCACAGGCAATATCAATTCCTTCGTTGCTTCCTGAAATTACAAGCTGACCAGGACAATTGTAATTTGCAGCCACTACAACTTCATCAATGGAAGCGCAAACTTCTTCAACTATTGCATCGTCAAGTCCTAAAACAGCAGCCATTGTCGATGGACGTGCTTCACAAGCCTTCTGCATTGCCAGAGCCCGTTTGGAGACTAAAACCAAACCATCTTCGAACGATAAAGCTCCATTGGCAACAAGAGCAGAAAATTCTCCCAGCGAATGGCCGGCAACCATATCTGGTTTAAAACTTTCGCCCAATACTTTTGCCATAATTACCGAATGAAGAAATATCGCCGGCTGTGTAACTTTGGTCTGCCTGAGATCTTCGTCAGTACCCGAAAACATGAGGTCGGTTATGCGGAAACCTAATATTTGATTAGCTTTCTCGAAAAGATCTTTTGCGAGGGTGGAGTTATCATATAATTCTTTACCCATCCCAACAAATTGTGCACCCTGTCCGGGAAATACATAAGCTTTCATCCGTTATAATTTTAATTAGTATTTTTTACAATTTAAAAGAGGGCAAAAATAAGTACTTATGTATTAAATGATACTATTTTTTGAAAAAAAGATAATATCGAAACTTTTGGCAGTTGATTATTGCAGATAATTAAGAATTATAACTAATAAAACAGCCACGAATTAGGAAACTATTTTCTTAATTCGGGGCTGTTTCAAAATTAACATGGTCACATGTTTTCATCCGACCGTTCCTTGGCCTTCACTGCTTTTTCAGCCTGATCATTTGCTTGTTTTCTTGCTTTTTGTGCCTGTTTTTCGGCCTTTAATGCCGCTTTTGCTTCCATTACAGCTTGTTTAGCTTCTTTTTCAACGTTACGGGCTCCTTTCAATTGATCATTTGCATCTTTAAGCCGGTTTTCAAGATCAGATATTCTGTCCGAATTTTGCTCCTTTAGATCTATTGATGACGATGATGATGATTGATAGTTATTATCACTGGTTCCAATTTGAGCCTGAAGCATATGCGGAAAAAGCAATAAGGAGATTACTCCTATAATTAAAAGTAAATTTTTTGTTTTCATAATCACAGGTATTTTTGTTTATACTTAAAACACTTAACCTGTGGCTATTGTTTCCAATAATTCGAAAATAGCGGCTAAAGATTTTTTAAATATTCTTGAAAGTCATTATAATTGTTCGATAAAGGAGTTGTTTTGGTTTCGCTTTCAATGAATCTAAGAAGTCTGGAAGGTATTTCAACCTTCTGATTTATGATTGGTTCAACAGTTTCAAGGAATTTAGCAGGATGTGCAGTCTCCAAAAATATCCCTGTACCTCCATTTTTACTTATATAATGTTTCAGTGCCATATACCCGATAGCACCATGCGGATCGAGTAAATACCCTTTAGTTTGATAAGTTTCCTTTAATACTTTTTTAACTTCTTCATCATTATACCTGTACCCTGTTATATCATTCGTAATTGCCTGATGAGAATTATTATACAGATGGGCTATTCTGGCAAAATTGCTTGGGTTCCCAACATCCATAGCATTAGAGAGTGTTGCAACCGAAGAACGTGGTTCAAAAACAGCAGTTTCAAGGTATTGCGGAAATATGTCGTTAATGTTTGTTGCGGCTATAAAATGTTTGATTGGCACACCCATCGCTTTTGCAAAAAGACCGGCAGTTAAGTTTCCAAAATTTCCGCTTGGAACTGAAAAAATTACATCGGAACCCTTTTGAGATGCCTGTGCAAAAGCATATGCATAATAAAACGACTGCGGAATAAGTCTCCCTAAATTAATTGAATTGGCCGAAGTTAATATGAGCTGATTTTTTAGCTCTGCATCCATAAAAGCTTGTTTAACCAATCGCTGACAATCGTCAAAATTACCATCTATTTCAAGAGCAGTAATATTATTGCCCAAAGTGGTGAATTGCTTTTCCTGAATTTTTGTAACAAGTCCGCTTGGAAAAAGCACATGTACCTTAATCCCGGGAACATTGAGAAAACCATTTGCCACAGCACTTCCGGTATCGCCGGATGTGGCAACCAATACATGGATTTCCCTGTTTAAATTTCTGGTAAAAACACCAAGGATGCGGGACATGAATCTTGCCCCAAAATCTTTAAAAGCCAATGTTGGACCATGAAACAATTCAAGAGCCGAAATATTTTCTTCTATATTAACCAGTGGAACTTCAAAATTGAATGCTTCATTAATAATACGATGCAATTCCTCAGCAGCAATATCTTCTTCCATAAAGGGATGAGATATGGCAAAGGCTATATCCTGAAACGACAACCCTGACAAACCTGCAATGGTACTTTCAGAAAGTTTCGGCATTGTAACAGGCATGTACAATCCGTTATCATCTGCTAATCCTTTTAATACAGCCTCTTTAAGACTTACATGTAATTCCTTATTATTGGTGCTGCAAAATTTCATTGTACGATATTTATTCAACTAAAAAATAAAAGTTACAAATATACAAATTTCGATTTTCAAATTTTTAAGCCTTTCGAATAAAGGAGAAAATGTAATCACATTTTATTCGAGACAGAAATTTGTTTTGGATTCTGTGGTTCTCTGTGTCATGAAAAATTAACTGAGAACCACAAAGGACGCACCAGAAGCTCAATGTACCGAAGTTTTGCGACTTATTTTGATAATTTCAGAGTTTGCGATGTTGTAATACCTGCAACAGAGTAATATTGACTATAAAATACCTCGCAGAACTTTAGGATAAGCGAACTAGTTGCAAGTATTGCTGATGCTGTAAAAGCGTACCGTGATTTATTCTTCTGATTGATGTCCCGGTAAGGGGAATATCGCAAATAATTACTTTCGAACGAATGTTCATGTCTTGTATGCGAAGCATACCGTGATGTATTCCTTTACTCATTACTATATTTTACAAAATAAGTGTACCGTGATTTATTCCTCTAAGATTTGACCTTCATTGTAAAAAGATAATCAATGTCTCTCCAGGAATAGTGTTCATAATTTTTTAATCGGCAGCGTACCGTGATTTATTCCTCTACCGGCGTTCCAATTTTATACGCAAGTGTACCGTGATTTATTCCTCTACCGGCATTCCAATTTTATACGGAAGTGTACCGTGATTTATTCCTCTAAAAAACATATCCAAAACAAGCAAAATTTCAAATTTCAGCACTTTTGCTGATCTCATATTTAAGCGGAGTGTACCGAGTTTAATTCTTCTGAATTTATTGTTCAGTATCAACAAATTCAGGGATTAACTGTGCTAATTTCTTTCGCAAAATATAGAATTCATTGTCTTTTTCATTATACAAAACCATTGCTACCTCCTGATTGAATTTTTTGAAAAGGTCAATAGAGTAATGCAAGGTTTTATTTTTGAAATGCTTATCCAATGGCTCTAACCGGCTTTGAAATTCATCATAATTTTTTATCTCAATTTTTTCCAAAAGTGCTAAGGACTTGTCTTTTAATAACAATATCAAGCAGGTGCTGGAACAGGTTAAAAGCGTATGCGAAACAGATGCGACAGTTTTGGTAACTGGCGAAAGCGGCACAGGAAAAGAACTGATAGCCCAAGCCATTCATTACAACAGTTTAAGGAAGGGTGGGCCCCTGATCGCTTTAAACTGCGGCGCTGTACCCACCCAACTGATAGAAAGCGAATTGTTCGGGCACGAAAAAGGGGCGTTTACCGATGCCCGTGAAATGCAAACTGGAAAATTCGAACTGGCAAACAACGGCACACTTTTTCTTGATGAAATTGGGGAATTGCCCCTGGAGGCCCAGGTAAAACTGCTCCGGGTAATGGAAGAGCGGAAAATAACCCGGATAGGGGGCAAAAAACCCATTCCATTGAACATCCGGTTAATTTCGGCAACCAATATCAATCTGGAAGAAAAAGTTCAGGTCGGGGCTTTCCGGCTGGATCTGTTCTATAGGTTAAACATTTTCACGATAACCATTCCTCCTCTGAGGCAAAGGAAGGAAGATATCCCGTTACTTGCTGAATACTTTGTAAACAAATATAAACAGAAGCACAACCTGAATATTACCGGTGTAAACGCTGAGGCAATGGAAATGCTGGTGAAATACCATTGGCCCGGCAATATCAGAGACCTGGAGAACGCCATTCAAAGTGCGATGATCGTAGCTAAGTCTGGTCCCATTCAAACCACTCACCTTCCGGTAAGAATTAATTATCCTGAAATATTCGAAAAAGAAACACGGATAAGCCCTGAAAAGAAGTTGGCAAATATTAATGAGATAAGCTCCATGATGGAAAAGGAAGCTATTTTTGAAGCTTTAAAGGAAAATAAATATAATTCCATTAACAACGTGGTGAAACTATACAGGTACTGATTTGGATTTGGTTGTTGATGTGAATTTTGTTGGTGGGGTTAAAGGAACAATTGCTGCTGGCAGAACAGTTACAGAACTTATTGTTACAGTTCCTGTAGGTGCTAAAAACGGAAAAATAACCTTGGTTACCAAA
>JBBQEI010000092.1:0-15423 GCA_038320545.1 Bacteroidales bacterium | reverse complement strand
CGAAGACCGGGTTAACAACACACTTTCGTATGGATTAGGCTATGCCGATGCTTTTGCAGAGTGGGCGGCCAATGTTGCCGGAACCTCCTATAAGTTTTCTGATAAATCGCTTCAGCTTCTCATCGACTATTATCTCGATGGTATTTGCAAGATGATGGTTTATGGCAAATTCCCTGATACAGGAGCTATGAACCGCGATATTACCCGTGCGGATGCTCAAAGGGCATTTAAAACAGCAACTCCCGAACGACTTTTGAAAACAACCAATTATCGTAAAAATGAGCTGGAAGAAATTGTAAAAATACGAAAAAGCGAAGCTGAACCAACGTTGTCTCATAGTACTTTTTTCTGGCAAACAGAACATTATACACATCAACGGCCTGAATATTTTACTTCGGTAAGGATGTATTCCACCCGCAATCAAAATATGGAACAGCCATACAATGGGGAAGGATTAATGAACCATCACCGGGGAGACGGTACCAACTATATTTCGCGCAAGGGAGATGAATATTACGATATTGCTCCGGTTTACGACTGGCAAAAAATCCCCGGAACTACCGTAGTTCAGAAACCAGCGCTACCATCTGAAAACGAAATTCAAAAGATAGGGTTAACGGATTTTGTAGGTGCTGTTACCGATGGCAAATATGGAGCAGTGGCATTCGATTTCAAAAGTCCCCACGATCCATTGGAAGCTAAAAAAGCATGGTTTTTCTTCGATAAAGAATATGTTTGCCTGGGCGCTGGAATCAATTCAGATTCAAAATTTCCGGTGGCTACAACTTTAAATCAATGTTTATTAAGTGGCAATGTAGTTGTAAAAAGTGGCAACGAAAAAACGGTGTTGGAAAAAGGTAATCAACAACTTACAGATATTCGGTGGGTTTGTCACGATAATATGGCATATATTTTTTCTGAGACCCAAAAAGTAAATTTGTCCAATCAGTACGAAACCGGAAGTTGGTTTAAAATTAACCAGCAGACTGATTCACCTAAAGATGAAATTCGCAAAGAGGTCTTCAAACTTTGGCTCGATCATGGGATTCATCCTCAGAGTGCAAAATATCAATATATTGTAGTTCCTTCAATTTCCGAAAATGAAATTGAAAGTCAAATGGAACGTCCTATCGAGATTCTGGCGAATTCTACCGAAATTCAGGCGGTAAAAAATACTATTTCAAATATCTGTCAGGTAGTTTTTTATAAGTCAGGTGAAATTTTGGTTTTGCCAGGTTTAAAAATTGGAATGGACAGTCCGGGGCTGGTAATGGTTAAAACCGAAGGTTCAACGATCAAACAGATTTCGGTTGCTGATCCTTCGCGCAAACTAGGGAAAATCCACTTAACAGTGACCGGGAGAATTGAAAAAAACGGAATAAATTTCAAATCTTTCTGGAATAAGGAAAAGGATATCAGCGAAATATCGATCGATTTACCGCAAACGGTATATACCGGAAAAAGTGTTACCATTGAATTATAAAACGTTAGCTATATGAACTACTTAAAAAATTTCCTGATTATTGGAACGCTGGTTTGCTTGACAGTTACAAGCTTTGCTCAGCAATCCATTTCATTGCAAACAATTACTGAAAAGCAACATCCTCGAATTTTGCTTCTAAAGGGGGAGGAGGCTCAAATTCAGCAATCTATTGCGAACAATCCTATCTGGAAAAAAATGCACGAAACCATTCTGAACGAATGCGACAGCATCATTTTAAAACCTCCGGTTGAACGTATTCAGATAGGACGCCGGTTACTCGACAAATCGCGCGAAGCGCTTCGCCGAATTTTTTACCTATCGTATGCCTGGCGCATAACAGGACAAGATAAGTATTTTGAACGGTGTGAAAGAGAAATGTTGGCTATTTCAAAATTCAGCGATTGGAATCCATCGCATTTTCTGGATGTAGCTGAAATGACAATGGCTGTTTCCATTGGATACGATTGGTTAAATCCCAAATTATCGGAATCGTCGAAAGCGATTATTCGGGAAGCCATTATCAGCAAAGGGCTAAACCCATCGCTTGATCCCAAATATAATAGTTGGGTAAAAGCGGTAAATAACTGGAATCAGGTATGCAATGCCGGTATGACATATGGCGCTTTGGCGGTTGCCGAAGATAATCCGGAACTTTCAAAAAAAATGATTGATAGGGCTATCCAATCCATAGTATTACCTATGGGCGAATACAAACCCGACGGCGCTTATCCCGAAGGGTATGGTTATTGGGGATACGGAACCTCCTTCAATGTGATGTTTTTGAGTGCAGTCGAAAAAGTTTTTGATACCGATTTCGGCTTAAACAGTGCTCCCGGCTTTTTGCAAACTGCCGGCTTTTTCCAGAATATGACCGGGGATACAGGCTTACCGTATAATTGGGGAGATAGCGGTTCAGGAAAAGATATCAGTCCTGCCATGTTTTGGTTTGCGCAACGAAACAACGATCCGTCGCAATTATGGGTCGAAAAGGGATATTTACAGAAAGAAGACTATTCAAGTTTCACAGGAGACAGGTTGCTCCCGGCAGTGATGATTTGGGGAAAAGACCTTTCATTGCAAAGTGTGATAGAACCTAAAATGAAACTTTGGAAAGGCCAGGGAGCAAACCCTGTTTGTTTGATGCGGACATCGTGGAATACCCGAAATGCCATATTTCTTGGCTTTAAAGCTGGTTCTCCCTCTGTAAATCATGGGCATATGGACATTGGTTCTTTTGTTATGGAGGCTGATGGTTCCCGGTGGGCATCCGATTTTGGGATGCAGGATTACGAATCGCTCGAATCGAAAGGAATTGCAGTGTTTGGACGTACTCAGGATGCCCAGCGCTGGAGTATTTTCAGATTAAACAACAGGGCACACAATACCCTTACTATAAACAACCAGCTTCAGCTTGTAAAAGGATATGCCAAAATTGATCGGTTTTCGGATAACCCTGATTTTATGTATGCTATTTCTGATATATCTTCTGTTTACGAAAATCAGCTAGCCAAGGCGAAAAGGGGAGTTGCCATTGTCGATAAGTCGTTTGTTGTGATCAGGGACGAGCTGGTGGCTCTTGATAAACCCACAACTGTGCGTTGGACCATGATGACATCTGCAATGCCTGAGTTAGGAAAGAACAGTATTAAGCTTTCCATAGAAGGACATACGTTGGAATTAAAGGTGAACACCCCTATGGAAGTTAGTATGAAAACGTGGTCTGCTGAACCAACCACAAGCTACGATGCTCCAAACCCCGGAAAAACATTGGTTGGTTTTGAAATACAACTTGAACCGAACCAGAAACAAACTATTCAGGTTTTGTTAATTCCCGGTTCTGCAGGCGATAAAAAATTTAAATTTGAAAGGGCACTGGAAGCATGGTAATAAAACTCGATGAGTAGTAGTCAGTGACTACGACTGGCTGACTGCAAAAATTTTAGATTTTAAGCTGGGCGTAGTTTGCAACTACGTCCAATTTCACCGCTCTATAGACTTTTTGTTATTCTTTAAGTGAATGATATTCAATTATAAAGTATTTTAATTATAATATTAAGAGTATATTATGCAAAAGCTCAATCAATTAATATTGATCTCCATTTTTGTTTTTCAGCTTTCTTCACTGACGTCATGTGAAAAGAAGGAGAAAATAGCACCTGAAAAAGTTCCGGAAATCAAACTGACGGGTATTCTAAGTACGATGCAACGGGAGCACCCCAGGTTATTATTAACCGATGTTCGGTTAGCCGAATTAAAAACCCTGAGCAATACCGATATCAAACTAAAGAAGTATGCTACAGACGTAATCTCCCAGGCAGATAAGGATATCTTTAAATCTCCATTGGAACATGTTTTGATAGGTCCCCGCTTGCTGGACAAAAGTCGGGAATGTTTATCGCGGATTTATAATCTTGCTTTTGCCTATCGATGGACAGGGAATGCAAAATACCTCAGCCCGGCTATTTCGAATATGCGAACAGTTTGTGCTTTTGCTGACTGGAATCCTTCGCATTTTCTGGATGTTGCCGAAATGACCCATGCGGTTGCTATTGGCTACGACTGGCTTTACAACGATATGGATCAACCTGTTCGGGATTTGATTAAAGCCGGATTGATTAAACTAGGTTTGGAGGAAGGTAAAAAGGCCTATAATACAAATGCCTGGTGGACAAAAGTGGATCATAATTGGAACCAGGTTTGCAACAGTGGCCTTCTAATCGGGGCATTAGCTGTTGCAGAGACTGACACAGCTATTGCGTCGTACATACTAAAAGAAGCCATAGAAAATTTACCTTTTGCGTTGAAAAGCTATGGTCCCGATGGCGTTTGGGGAGAAGGCCCCGGATACTGGGGATACGCTACCGATTATACCGCTTATGGGATTTCAGCCTTACAGTCTGCATTACGCAGCGATTTCGAATTAAATAATTTGCCGGGGATGAATCTTACTGGTTATTTCCCGATTTATTCTGCCGGACCAACCGGTTATATGCTCAATTATGCCGATGCAGGCGAAAAATCAAAACTTGGTGCTCCCCATCCCGCCATGTGGTTGGCGAATGTTTATACTAACAATCACTTTTCAGATTTTGTAATCGATCAGCTCGAAACCCGCACAGCCAATGTATTTGATGTTATTTGGTTCAGACCTTATGCAAATTCAGCTGTTCAACGAGATCTCGATAAATTCTTTGATGGAAAGGTTGCTCTTTATTTTTCCCGAAGTTCGTGGGCAGATCAAAACGCTTTGTGGGTTGGGTTCAAGGCTGGATATAACAAAGTAAACCATGCGCATCTCGATCTGGGTAATTTTGAAATGGATGCTCTTGGAGTTCGATGGGCGCGAGATTTGGGATCCGACGACTATAACCTGCCCGATTATTTTGGGAGCAAACGGTACTCTTATTATCGGCTGCAATCGTTAAGTCATAATGTGCCGGTGATAAATGGCAAAAGTCAGGATGTGGATGCCACTTCTAAATTTATTAAACATAGCGAAGGTATAGCGGAACCCTTTTCTATTATCGATTTTACATCCGCTTACAAAGAATTTTCCAGCTCAGCAACGCGCGGTTTGAAAGTCGTGGATGGACGAAAGTCGATTCTGATTCAGGATGAATTCGCCTTAACCAAGGCGTGCACTGTTGCCTGGGGGATGACTACCGATGCTGTTATTCAGATTATTTCATCAAAAAAAGCAGAACTTATCTTAAACGGGAAAAAATTAACTGCGATTATTCTATCTCCTGAAAATGCTGTATTTACTAACGAATCAGCTCAACAGGCAAAACCTCAAAAGGAGAATTTAGGGGTAAGCAGGTTAATGGCCCGAATACCGGAATCAACGGGAAATGTGACCTTCTCAATAATAATGTTGCCACATTGGGACGGAAATACACCAAGTTATTCCACTGAAATAATTCCGCTTTCGGGTTGGTGAAAATTCTAAGGCTGTTTTAACTAGATCGATTACAAATAATTCAAATCATAAAATGTCAAAAAATAAAATTTTCTTTTTGATCTTCTTAGAAATTATTGTCTTGAAATCTTCTTGGATGCAGGCAGGATTTTCCCCAACAAAAACAATTTCGGAAACTCACCGATTAATGCCAGATCTGAAAGCTCAAATACTGCAAAATATTCGGAAGAAAACGATTGAGCAGGCTGAAAAAATGATGGCAGAGAAACCGGTTACGGTAACTTCCTCATCGTGCAAACGCAGTGCGGGGAACAGTCATGATTATTATTCGGAAGGAGATTACTGGTGGCCCGATTCGTTGAACCCATCCGGGCCGTATCTTCAAAAGGACGGACAAAGCAATCCCGATAATTTTTCGGATCACCGGCATGCCATAATCCGATTCAGCGAAATCACCGCCACATTAACATCGGCATGGGTGCTTAATGGAAATCAAAAATATGCCTTAAAAGCTTTGGAGCACCTCAATGCCTGGTTTGTTGATACTGCCACCCTGATGAATCCTAATATGCTCTACTCGCAAGCTATTTGGGGGCGTTTTACCGGTCGTGGAATTGGGTTAATCGATGCATACCATTTGGTAGAAGTTGCTCAATCGGCAAAAATTCTGATGGATAATAATGTTATTCCCGAAGCGCAATCTGTAAAAATAAAGGATTGGTTTCGGGCTTTTTTAGTGTGGATGACTATCCATCCTTACGGAATCGACGAAATGAATGCCAAAAACAATCATGGTACTTGTTGGGTTGCTACTGCTTCGGCATTTGCATCTTTACTGGGCGACGATAAAATGTTGCAAGTTTGTGCCGATCGCTTTAAAAATGTTTTGTTACCCTCTCAAATGGCTGCTGACGGTAGTTTTCCACTGGAACTGAAACGTACCAAACCTTATGGATATTCGCTATTCAACATGGATGCTATGTGCACTGTGGCGCAAATTTTATCAACTTCCAACGATAATTTGTGGGAGTTTAAAACTGCGGAAGGCAAAAGCCTGAAAAAGGGGATGGAGTTTATCTATCCGTTTATCGCCGATAAGTCAAAATGGCCTTTTGCCAAAGACATATACATTTGGGATGAATGGCCGGTGCGTCAATCGTGCCTTCTTTTTGCAGGTATAGCTTACCAAAATAAAGAATATAGTTCAACATTCCTTCATTTAAAGGAGAACCCGACACATCAGGAGGTAGTCCGAAATCTTCCCGTAAGACATCCCGTTCTATGGTTTTGAATAAATACAATTAAAACTGTTTGATATGCAATGTAATTTCCGAAGAATTTTCATAGCCAGTATAGCATGTCTCATGATCTATACAACTAGTCAGGCACAAAGCAGATATCCGCATATTCTGGTAAACGATAACGACAAACCACTTGTTCAGCAGAAATTAACCGGGCAGGAGTGGGCGAAGTCCATATTTAATGACCTGGAAAAACAAGTCTCCGGGTATGTCGACCGTCATCAAACAAATCCTGAATGGATAGTAAGCCGATACCTGATGAACCGAGTTCCGGGAAAACATTATACGACTGTTTATTCTGACGAATCGGGATCCCGGCTGGTACGATGGGAAGGCAATGCCCCTGTGCCAACCATCAGGGTAAGCACTTATTTGAGGTCGCCCATTACCGAAAAGGGAACTTCGTACCGGAAACCAACCATAGAGGAGCTGATCCCTAACGATACATCCCGCTTGATGCAATTGTTTAATCCCGAAACCAATCAAAAGGAATGGACTGATCCACAGGCATACATTACCGATATTAATGGCGATATAAACGATTTGGCGTTGAAAGCAGCTATACTTTATTGGCTTACGGAGGAGGAAAAATATGCGAGGTTTGCAGCCGATATTCTAGACCAGTGGGCCAAAGGAGCTTTTTATCAGGAACCCATTGTGGGACCTTGCCGAACAGGATTTTTGGATATGCAAACCCTTGGCGACCAAAGTTACCGGAGCATCATTTTGGCATACGATTTTGTAAAACCTTTTATGCTGAAGAGCGGCTACGACCTCCACTGGTACGAAGTAGTATTCGAAAAATTTGCTTCCACGCTTGCTTTCCGCGGATTTTGGAACAATAACTGGTATGCTGCCGAAAGTTCCACGCTTGTTTTTGCAGCATTGAGTCTCGAAAATAAGCAGAAACAGGACTATTACCTTCAGTTTTTTCTCGAAAAGGATACCATAAATGGCAGTTGCGGTCAACTGGCGCTTCCGTCTACAGTCGAAAAATGGCTTACCCACGATGGGCATTGGAAGGAACCAGGAGGGTATCATAATTACCCGGTAGGCAATTTACTTCTGGCATCGCTGGCACTTGAAAAGAACGGATATGATGTTTTTCGGCGTTTTCCTGCCCTTTTCAAAGCATCGTACGCCATGTTAAAATATTTGTTTCCGAATTTAACCGTAGGTGGATTTGGAGATACCGGCAGGGCTTCTCAAAGTGCCGAATCGCTCGAAATAGGTTTGGTAGGAGCTGTAAAATACGATCAGCCGGAATTGCCAGAAATGCCGGCTTCCATGAAAAAACTGATCGATGGAGGAAAATATCAGCGGGAGAAATCTGGTTTTCTGGGCTTATTATGTTTTCTCCCCAAAATACCAGATGCCACAACAACGTACCAATGGCCACGAACCGGGACCATGGAATTTGCCCGGTACTTTTTGCAGCGCAATGGGATGGATCCGAAAACCGGACTGATGGTTGGCGTGCAGGGAGCAACCTACAATCACAACCATTGCAACGGAATGGCCATGGAACTTTACGGTTTGGGCGAAGTGATGGGAATTGATGCCGGAACAGGGCCAAATTACGAGCACCCTTTACATCGGAATTATTACAGTCAGTGGGCGGCCCATAATACAGTTGTGGCGGCTGGTTCATCGAGTTCGGTTCCATTCAGCGGATCGGCAGGGGCAAAAAAAATTGGTCAGATTGAACTGGCTGCTATGGAGCCGATGGCCGACGAGCAGGCAGTTTCGTCAACCTATTCGTTTACCGATACCCGCTATTTTGATAAGTCTACCAATACGAATCAGTCGCGCACGCTTTCAATTGTCCGCACTTCCGATACCAGCGGTTATTACATTGATATTTACCGCTCCGATAATCCGGGTAGCAACGACTACATGTATCACAACATTGGCGATCGGATCGAATTTTTCAATAACAAGCGGGAACCGCTAAACGCACAATCGTCTACCTATCCTTTAACAGAAAAGGATTATCCCGGCTTTCGTTTTTTTACCGATGTTGCAAAACTCGAAAATTATGAAGGAGATATTGTAGCCCGTTTTTCGATGAAAGATGAGAACATGAGCGATTTATATATGCAAGCCCTGATAGCAGGAAATAAAGACAGGGAATATTATCAGGCCAAATCGCCAAAGACTAAAACTGCCGGAAAGGTATACAATGGAAAGGAGCTACCGCTATTTACCATTCGCACCGAAAAGGAAGCTCGAAGTAAACCATATGTGGTAGTATTTGAACCTTATCGCGGAATAAATGGGTATTCGGTAAATCATATTTCGTCAACTCCGCGTAGCGATGGGAATGATTTTACTTCACTTGTAGTAACTCATAAGGATAAGTCGTACGAGCATATTTTTCAATCGGTGGATGCCTCCCAAACATATTCCTCGGATAATTGGAATTTTAGAGGCTTCTTTGGAATAGTAGGATTTAAGGATGACAAACTTTCATCGCTTTATTTAGGTAAAGGGAAAGAAATAAGTTATGGAGACATTTCCATTAGATTATTGGATTCTGATGGATCTGCAAATATGTTGGTAGGTGATCATAAAATTACAATTACGAGCAGTGAATCTGCCGAAATTACTATTTTGAAGACCGGAATTAAAAAAGCGATACTGCATCAAGGGAAGATGAAAACTATTTTACCCATAAAAAAATTGGGAAAGGGAATTGTTTTTATCGTTTCGAAAGTAAAAAAAGCTGAAATTGAACTCTTATAATATTTACCCCGCAACCCAATACTCCCAACCATGAGAAAAACATTTGTAGTTATTTTTTTACTTTTTGGTCTTTCAATTTCTTTGGAGGCACAAAACCTGCTGAGTGGAAAGTTTTCGAAAGAGGAGCTTCCCCGTGTTTTAATTTCGCAGGCTAACTGGATCCCTTTTCCAAAATTGACTGATCGGACTGGTTGGGCAAAGGCCGATCAGGAGATGATGAAGGCCTACCTGAAAACTGCTGAAACCTATATTGATTATGTTTGGCCATCCATTCCGGCAACCAAATCGTTGTTAATAGAGCGTACTGGCGACAGAGACGAGTATCAGACGGTTAGTTTTAAGAAAAGAGAAGTATTGGGAACGCTTCTTTTGGCCGAAATTTATGAAAACAAAGGCCGTTTTATCGATCCCATCATCAATGGTGTTTGGTCAATTTGCGAGGAGTCATTTTGGGGAGTTCCTGCCCATCTTCCACGATCAAAAGAATATTCGGGTTTGATGGATGTTTCTCAGCCTTTTGTAGATTTGTTTTCGGCCGAAACAGCTACTTACCTGGCTTGGGTCGATTATTTTCTGGGAGAAAAACTAGATGCGGTATCTCCGCAAATTCGCAAACGAATTTATTACGAAACCAATAACAGGGTTTTTCTGCCACTTATGACCAAACGTCATGGCTGGATGGGTAAAAACGACGATGGCCGCCGACCTAACAATTGGAACCCCTGGATTTGTTCTAACTGGCTTAATGCAATCTTACTTCTCGAAAAAGACGATCAAAAGCGTACTGAAACGGTTGGGAAAATTTTAAGTGTACTTGACGAATTTCTTAATCCTCATCCCATGGACGGCGGATGCGACGAAGGTCCCGGTTATTGGGGAGCTGCCGCTGCTTCGCTATACGACAATGTTTCAATGCTCAACCTTGCCAGCAGCAATACCTTTGGTTATGTATACAACAACGAAAAATTCCTCAACATGGGGAAGTTTATTTACCGTGCCCAAATCAGCGAAAAGTATTTTCTCAATTTTGCCGATGCCGATCCTCAGCCAGGTATGGCAGCCAGCATGATTTATCGCTACGGGAAAGACATGAACGATCCCGATATGATGCGTTTTGGAGCGTTTTACCGGAAACCCGAAGATGGAAGTGTTGGGAGGTTTCACTATTTCCGGAATTTCTATGCACTATTTATGCAGGATGAATTCCGGAATGCAGCCAAAGGATTTCCTTTGCCTTTGGAAGTGTGGTTACCCGATTTGGAAGTTGTTATTGCCCGTGATGTGCAAGGTTCAACAAAAGGTTTTTTTATGGCAGCCAAGGGTGGTAATAACGATGAAAGCCATAACCATAACGACATAGGCAATTTTGTGGTATATTACGACGGATTACCCTTATTGATTGATGTTGGCCGCGGAACCTATACCCGCAAAACCTTTAGCGATAAACGCTACGATATTTGGTACAATTGTTCCGACTATCATAATTTGCCCACTATAAATGGCAAAAATCAACTTCCGGGGCCAAACTATAAGGCTAGCAACGTTATTTGCACTACCTCCAAATCAGGGGCAAAATTTGCAATGGATATTGCGAAAGCTTACCCGGCCGATGCAGGTGTTCTCTCCTGGAAACGGACCATCACGTATAATAGGAGCAAAAATGTGGTGATAGAAGATGAAGCAAATCTCCAACATGCTGAATCTATTATGCAGCACCTGATGACTTGTTATCCCGCAGAGGTTATAAAACCAGGCGAAGCAACGATACATTACAAATTAGAAAACGGAAGTGCAAAGGATTTTGTAATAACCTATGATGCCTCACAATTCAAAGCTTCCGTTGAAAAAGTAAAGCTGGAATCTCCTGAAGATAAAGGGATTATTCAGAAATGGGGAGATAACATTTATCGGATAAATTTGCAAGCGATTGCTCCCAAAACAAAGGGCAAATTTGTTTTGAAAATAGCTTCGAAGTAAATTTAAATATGTTTGTAAGAGGCTGTGTAAAAATTGGAATAAGGCTTCGACTCAGCTCAGCCTGACCGTTGAAAGTAAGTTTATTGTCACATTGAGCAGAGTCGAAATGCGATAATTAGTGCTTGCAAGAAAACCCAGTGTTGGATAAGAAAACGCCAAGTTTAAGGCTTGCGAAGGTAGAAAAAGCGGAGTTTACTTTTCGTAAATGAGCATTTTTCTGACGAGCGTAACGCAGAAATTGGTGTTTTCTTGCCGACACTAATTAACATACTTTTTACACAGCCTCTTATAGCCAGAATAAATAATTCGATCGGTCGCAAATAAAGAAATATTGTATTATTTTTATGGTGTTAATAAAAATAATATGCCCGTTAGCCTTATTACTTGCGATGATTTTTATGCTTTGTGTAAAGCAATTAAAAAACACGGATGGAAGTTTTTGGCAACCAAGCTGAAATTTAAAGCGGCGGAAAGAATAAAAGTTCAGTGGGATACTTATCAATCTGCCGGAACCAACTGGTGGGATATTTCGATGGTTCGGGATCGCTGGAACCAAAAAATTGCCGATAGCGAAAAGTACGACTGGGAGCATTATGTGGTCGGGAAATATGCCAGCAATCGGCAAAACCTTTCAATGTTGTCCATTGGTTGCGGAACCGGCGAAAAGGAACGGGTTTTTGCTAAATTTCCTCAGTTTTCGACTATTTTAGGAATGGATGTTTCTGAAAAATCCATTCAAAAGGCAAGAGAAATTGCCCGTAAAAATCAATATTCAACTATTACTTATCGGGCAGACGATTTTACAAAAGCGAATTTTGGGCAAGGAGAAATTTGACTTTGTATTGTTTTATTCCAGCCTTCATCATTTCAAGAATATGGAGGCTCTTCTTCAAAATAGTGTTATTCCGGTATTAAAACAGGGAGGACTTGTCATCGTTTTTGAGTATACCGGACCAAACCGTTTTCAATATTTGAGCAATCAGTTGGAAGAAGCAAACAGGTGCTTGTCTTTGCTACCTGCTTCTATGAAAGTTAGAACCAATAATACCGTTAAGAGAAAAATCTACTGGCCAGGCCTATTGCGCATGGTTTTGAACGATCCATCGGAAGCACCTTGTTCTGAAAGCATACTGTCTTCTTTACGAAAGAGGCTAATGCCTTTGGAAGAAAAACCGGTGGGCGGAGCTATTTTACATATGTTGTTAAAAGATATTGCTCATCACTTTGCAGATACTTCTAATTCGGAGGCAATGAAAATTTTACATACGCTATTTCAGAAGGAAGATGCTTTTTATGAAAAGACCGGCCAAAGCAATTTCTGGTTTGGGGTATATGGGCAGAAGGAATTTGAGAATAGTCGTAAGTCGTAAGTAAAGCTTAGTAAGTAGGTGTTTTTAAAAATTTCAAAATGAAACAAAGAATAGCATTAACAGCGTTTTTAATCATTAATTTGCTATTTGCCTATAAGTATTTCCTGCGTTTTTCAGCGTATTCTTTTGTAATCTCTTTCGTTTATCTGGCCTCAGTTCTTGGTTTGTTTCTGTTTTTAAGGAGTTCAAATACTAAATGGCTTTCTAATTCATTTTTTTATTTTGGAATTGTTGCATTATATTCCATATGCTTTATTCTGATATTTGCTCAGATCGACCCATTAACCCTGAAGCCCGACAGATGGAGCGTTATTACCAATTTCTGGGCAGCGGCATTCCAGGGCGAATACCCATACGCAGCCAAATCGCATATGGGTAATTACCCCGGGCCAATGCCCATCTATTTTGTGCTGGCCCTCCCTTTTGTTTGGCTCAACGAAATTGGATATTTCTCCGTCTTAGGCTTAATAATTCTGACAATTTTCTACAGGCGAAAGATGGAACCAAAGGAATCGCTGATTCTCTTAGTATTGTTGGTTTCTTCTATCGCTATCTTTTGGGAAATGTTTGTACGAAGCACCATTTTGGTAAATGCGGTGTTTTTTTTTATATTCATACGGGGGTTTATGAATATAGAAAGCAAAAGCAATAAAAAATTCTGGCTTTCGGCAATCATTGCCGGTTTAATTCTTTCAACGCGATCTGTTTTTATACTTCCTTTAGTTATTGTGCTGGTTTATTTTCTAAAAACAAAGGAATATACATTTAAGCAACTCTTACTATGGGGAATTTTGCTATCCATTGTATTTGCGGCAACATTTGTACCTTTTGTTATTCTTTATCCAACCACATTCTTTAAAATAAACCCTTTTATAGTGCAGGGAGAATATATTTTGCCAACACAATTTGGGTTTATATTTATTGGATTTGCTGCAATTGCCGGCATGCTATGTAAAAGGAAAAGTGATCTGCTATTTTTTTCGGGATTGGTTTATCTGTTGTTCTTTTTTGTTTATGCAGGCTTTAATGGTATACGATATGGTTTTGTATACTCCTATATGGAAAGCAAAACCGACATATCATATGCTTTATTTTCGGTTCCATTTTTGCTTCATTCGATTTTTCCTGAGAAAGAAGATAATAAAAGAGAATTGTTACAGAATAGTCAATAACCATTATTCTTAAGGCTGAAGCTTTTAAGTTTTGAGTTTTTATGACAAGCCAATTTTACGATAATCTGACTATCGGAATGATTACATGTAAAAACGATGAAACCATTAATATTAAAGAAATTGAGAATATCAATTCATCAATTGCTTATAAATACTAGTCTGAAGAAATATTCACGTGTAAATAACCCGACAGTCAGATACGATAATTATATTCAACGCCAGATTGAAAGCGGAAATAATAACCGCATTTATATAAACGACTGATCAATTTTGGGCTTCGTAAGGATTTAAAGATTCTGGAGATTGGTTGCGGCATCGGCATTCTGACCTATCTTCTATCGAAACATATAAAATCAGGAAACCTTGAAGCAATTGATTTTAGTGAGAAATCAATCGAATACGCAAAACATCATATTTTGAAAGGAGTATTCAATTTACAGCATCCGATATTTTAAACTATACTTCAAAAACCTCTTTCGATTATGTGTTGCTTTTTGATGCGTTAGAGCATATTCCACAAGAAAGGCATACGGAACTTTTTTCTAAAATTAGTCGTTGGATGCACCATGATTCGGTGTTGTTTATTAACCTTCCCAATCCCGATTATATAATTTACGATCAGCAAAATAATCCGGAGGCTTTGCAGGAAATAGACCAGCCAATTTTTATAGACGCGTTATCGCAAGTCCTTAAAAGTTGCGAATTGCAAATTGAAAAAATGGAAACCTATAGTATTTGGGTTAAAAACGATTACCAATTTTATGTTATTCAGAAGAAAAAGGCGTTTGAGGAAATTGTATTAGAAATTGGCAAAAATATTTTTTCTCAGGCTTTAACAGATTAAGCCTGAGAATTAGAAAAATAAGGTATAACTCTCCACGCTGAACTGTAATTTAATGAAAATCCTTTTTCTTTCTTCTTGGTATCCGAACCGGTACAATTCAATGCCCGGATTATTCGTGAAACAACATGCCGAGGCTATTGCTCAATTACATGATGTGGCGGTACTTTATACGCAGACAAAAGATGAAGGAATCTGGGAGTTGGATGAAAAACGGTTAACGGCATTTATTCAATCATCGTTTATTATAAGGCAATCAAAAGGGAATATATTAATAAATAATGGGCTAACTAAAGGCATTAGATTTTTATATGCACATTATATAGGGTTTCGAAGAATTATAAAGGTTTTTGGAAAGCCGCAACTTATCCATGTTAATATTTTGACACGTTGTGGTTTGATTGCATTGTTTGCCAAAACGATTCATGGAATTCCTTAAGTAATAACAGAACATTGGTCGCGTTACCTGCCAACGCACGAAGCTGCTGATATTACACTGTTTCACCCAGTCGATCCGCGTCCGGCAAGCGAAGGTGACCTGGTGTGGATTGGTGACTGGGGAGATAATGAACGTGATGATGAATTACTCGAATTCATAATCGAACCAGTAAAGCA
>JBBQEI010000091.1:0-15520 GCA_038320545.1 Bacteroidales bacterium | reverse complement strand
AATTTTGCCAAAATAGTGTTTAACCCTTAATTCGCATTATTCAAAATCCGATAAAATTATGCACACAAAATAAAAATTAGCGGCTGGACTAGGCGATATTTGTCCCAAATAAATTAGAAATTGGGTTTATGAATTATTCAGGATAAATGCTTTTTCAAATTCGCTTATAAACACATTCTTCACCCGGGACATATCGATATCTTTTCCAAGTTCTTTTTGCATGGAGGTAACTCCTTTATCCTGGAAACCACAGGGATTTATATAATTGAAATATTTTAAATCGGTATTAACATTTAGTGCATAGCCATGCATGGATACATAACGGCTAATCCGCACCCCTATTGCACAAATTTTTCTTGCACGCGGAGTACCGGTTTCAAGCCACACACCAGTTGCACCGTCGAACCGTGTCGAAGCTATCTCAAATTCCTTTAAAGTATTAATAATCACTTCTTCCAATAAATGAACGTACTCCTTTACGCCTAATTTAAAACTTTCGAGATCGATGATGGGATAGCCAACCAGCTGACCGGGTCCATGGTAAGTGATATCGCCGCCCCGGTTAATGCGATAATAAGTGGCATTGATCGATTTGAGAAACTCTGGCTGAATGAGTAAATTATTTTCATCTCCACTCTTGCCTAAAGTATAAACGTGAGGGTGTTCACATAAGATGAGATATGCCGGGATATTACTTTTACTGCTTTTTTTAGCTTCAACTACTTCTTCAAATAACTGTTCCTGGTAATCCCAGGTTTCTTTATAGTCTTTAAGTCCAAGATCGATATGGTTTGTCATTCGGGGAATATAGATAAGTTTTTACAGATTATTTTAGGGGGAACGTGTCTTTCTGCGTGATATGAAGAACGGACCAACGGACCACTCTCTACAAATATAAAGCCTTTATCAAGTCCGATTTTTTTGTATTCTTCAAATTTTTCGGGAGTAATGTACTCCTTCACCGGAAAATGGTTTCGGGTAGGCTGGAGGTATTGGCCTAGGGTTAGTACTTTACAACCTGCTTTTAATAGGTCGTCCATAGTTTGAAGAATTTCAGCTTCAGTTTCCCCTAAACCCAGCATTATACCTGATTTAGAAGAAATTCCTGCCTGCGAAATTAATTGAATCACCCTCAGACTTGTTGCATATTTTGCTCTGCTCCTTATTGTGGGCGTAAGTCGCTCAACAGTTTCGAGGTTATGCGATATTACTTCAGGATGTGCATCGAAAATTTTATGGATATGCTCGATTTTACCATCGAAATCGGGAATAAGAGTTTCAATTGTAATTCCGGGATTAAGCTTTTTTACATGGCGAATAACTTCGGCCCATAGTTCTGAACCTCCGTCAGGCAAATCGTCGCGATCTACACTGGTTAATACGCAGTGTTTCAGGTTCATTTCCCTGATAGTTTCGGCAATACATCGTGGTTCTGACCAATCGGGAGGCATTGGCTTGCCGGTTTTCACATTGCAGAATTTGCAGGAACGGGTGCATATATCACCTAAAATCATAAAAGTAGCAGTTCCATTTCCCCAACATTCGGCATGATTCGGACAACTTCCACTGGTACAAATTGTATGGAGGCTGTTTTTATTTACCAGCTTATTTACCTTTGTAAAATTCTCGCCTTTTGGTAGTTTAATTTTAAGCCAGTCGGGTTTTCTTATGTATTTCGCCTCTTCCGCCATAATTGTTTTTTATTCGATCAGCAAAGATAAATCTATTTATTGAAAATTGTTGGCTACTCATATCTTTGGAAAAGTAAAGTGAAAACTGGTCCCTTTCCCTAATTCACTTTCAACCCATATTTTGCCATCGTGTTTTTCGACGAATTCTTTGCAAAGCAATAGCCCTAACCCAGAACCTTTTTCGTTGGCTGTACCGCTAGTTGTTATATATGTTTCCGGGCTAAACAAGTCAATCTGTGTTTCGACACTCATCCCAAGGCCATTATCGGCAATCGTAATTTCAATATTTTCAGTGTACGAAATTGCAGAAACATCGACCCTGCCTCCTGTGTAAGTAAATTTAATGGCATTGGAAATTAGGTTTCGGAGAATTGATTTCATCATGTCCTGGTCGGCATGAATTATCAAATCCTCCAACACATGATTACTTATTGTAATGCCTTTCATCTTAGATGAAAAGTCAAAAAGATTGATGATTTCCTGAATAACAGGCTGTAAATGAAAATCGTCAGGTTTAAAAATCATTTGATGGGTTTGAGCTTTTGCCCAGGCCAATAAGTTTTCAAGCAATTGATAGGTGTGTTTAGCTGAAGTGTTGATTTGCCGGATAAATTTTTCAGATTTTTCGATATCGTAATTCCCGATATTTTTGCATAACAGCTCCGAAAAACCTAAGATACTGTTAAACGGGCTTCTTAAATCGTGCGCTATGATTGAAAATAATTTGTCCTTGGTGGCGTTAAGTTCATTAAGTTGAAAGTTCAGTTGGACTAAATTTTCCTCAGCTTGCTTGCGATCAGTGACATCCCGTGCGGTTGCTATAATAACTTCTTTGCCAAAAAAAACTCCTTTATTTACAATCACCTCCTTCGGAAAAATATCTCCATTTTTCCGTTTTCCCCAAAACTCGAAATGCTGTGGTTCGCCAGTTGCAAAGGTTTTTACTATCAGATCATTAATATATTGAAGGTCATTTTTCCCAGGCGCTGCGAGGAATTCCGGCGTTTTGCCGATCACTTCTTCACGCTTGTATCCATACATCTTCTCCACGCCAGCGTTAACATCGATAAAAAAACCATTTCGGTCATGAATATAAATGGCTTCGACGACAGTGTTAAACAACCCTATGTAACTCTGTTGACTATTGCGAAGAGCTTCTTCAGCATGTTTATTCGCGGTAATGTCGTGCGAAATACCAAAAGTACCTATAATGTTTCCTGCTTCGTTAAACAAGGGCATCTTGGTTGTTGAGACCCATGTATTACTGCCATCTTCCCATGTTTCCTTTTCTATAAAATCGACGATTGGTTTACCTGTTCGAATAATTTCCTGTTCGACACCAAACGCTTTGTTGGCATGTTCATCGGTAAAAAAATCGGAATCTGTTTTACCCACAGCCAGCAAAGGATGCGAAAGATGAAACTTTTTGGCCAGTGCCCGGCTTATATCAATAAAGCGGCTATTCAAATCTTTAAAGTAAATAAGCTCAGGAACATTATCCATTAAGGCCCGTACAAGCATCCGTTCTTTATTTAGTGCTTCCTCAATGCGCTTGCGTTCGGTAATATCTCTATTGATGCTAAGAATGGCCTTCCTGCCTTTATAATCAATTACTGAAGAATTGATCAAAAAATAAATTTCTTCGCCTTTACTGTTGAAGTGAATGCTTTCAAAATCGTGGTAATCTCCTGTTTCAACCAGTTTTTCAATCTGGGCTTCACCAACCGAAATATTTTTAGTGAGTGTCTTCAGGCTCATCCCTACAAGTTCATCGTATTTGAAACCATAGACCTGACACGATTTTATGTTGGCTTCAAGGATAATCTCATTATCGGGTTCAAAAATAAAAATAACATCATTGGCATGATCAAACAAACGTTGGTAATCAAGTTCAGATTTTCGAAGTGCCTCCTCAACCTTTATGCGCTCGGTGATATCCTCAATAGTCCCTTCGTAATATAAGATTTCACCATTAAAACTTTGCACTGCCTTGGCGCTTTCACGTACGTATATTACTGTGCCGTCACGACGTATCCAGGAAGATTCAAGTCCATGGATTTCACCAACCTGTTTCATTTGTTGATGAAAAAAACTGCGTGAATATGAAGGTTGGAAACCCTCCTCTTCAAGATTTCGTTGAGCAAGTTCTTCGAAGGAATTATAACCGACAAGTTTAATAGCAGTAGGGTTGGCCATTATAATTCGGCCACTGGGTTCAGTGCGGTACAAACCGATAGCCGCATTATCGAACAAGCTCCGGAAACGGTCATCACTTTCCTTCTGCTTTTGTTCAGTATGTTTCCGTTCAGTGATATCCAACCATATCCCAATGATCCCTTTAGGATTATCGCGATAATCGGCCGACAGAGTTATCTGATCGAAAAACCATCGGTACGATCCATCGGCGCACATCCAACGATATTCAATTTCTAAGGTGCCTTTTTCAAATATGCGATTGAATTCCCGTACAGCTTTTTCACGATCATCAGGGTGCAATCTCCCTGTCCAAAACCCTGTATCTTCAATAAATCGTTCAGGAGGGAAACCAGTGAGTTGTTCCACCTGCTCGCTGATCCAGGTTGTTGCAAGATTCTCAGCTCCGAGCGCTGTATAAAATACGATGGGCAATGACCTTAAAATAAGGGTTTTATGTTCCATGTTAACACGAAGCAAGTCTTCCGAATGCTTGTGTTCAGTAATATCGATGAGAATACCGAAAATCCCCCTCTTTTTTTTATCGAAAACAGCTACAGCGTGAATATCTTTAATCTCTTCCGTATTTGCTGTTTTTATTTTGAACTCAATGTCATAAGGCTTTAAGCCTTCAATCAAATCTTTCAGTGCTTTATCAAACATTGGACGAAATTCTGGCAGTAAAACAGCTCGCATTGCGTCAAATTTAAACTCTCCAATCTCCAATCCAAAAAGCTTTATAGCTCCTTCGGAGCCAATTGTTTTATTAGTTTCGGGATAAAATTCCCAATTTCCGGTTTTCGAAACTATTTCAACCCGTCTGGATCGTTCTTCACTAACTCTCAACGATTTTCGTGCCCTTATGAAAAAAATGAAAAATACCAAGGCCACTATAAAAAGAATGAAGAATTGAAAAAACAAGAGCCCGGCCATACTATTGCTATACTCCTTTACCAAATTAGCAATTGACATATTCCCAACCTGCAATGTTCGAAAAAGTAGTTCGTGCCTGCTGGCGAAATCAGGCCTGGTAATTATCGGCAAAATCACAAAAAATGCAACAACAAACCCAAACGCCAAAAGACCGGCAACCCCAATGCGGCCATTTTTTCTTAAATAAATCAATGGCTTGCCTAACCTAAAAATTAAGTCTTGTGATGAATACTTAGGGTTTTTTTTCAATTCAAGGAATTATTTCATTATTTCTTTTCAGAATGCCTCATTAATGGCTATTATAAATATAGCCTGAATAATTCATAAAAACGGAGAAAAGCCCAGAAATATTGAAGATATATTCTCAATGTCGTTTACGTAGGCTTCGACTCCGCTCAGCCTAACGAACTGGTATTAGTGACACACTGAGCGAAGTCGAAGTGAGCGGAGTCACACTGAGCGGAGTCGAAGTGAGCGGAGTCGAAGTGAGCGGAGTCGAAGTGAGCGGAGTCGAAGTGAGCGGAGTCGAAGTGTATATTAATTATTCAATTCCTAAACTAAACGACATTGATATATAACTATTCAATATCGGAAAAGATTATGCACACAAAATTAAAAATTAGCGGCTGAACAAGGCTATATTTGTCCCAAATAAATTAGAAATTGGGTTTATGAATTATTCAGGCAAAAAGAGCTTTCGAGGCTACTTTTGCTTTTTTCAATATTTTAGGTAATTTTAACCTTGCAACTAACCTGTTAAACCGAAATTATAGATATGGCTATCTACCTGAATGTTCCTACAAATGAAGCTTATAAATTATTAAGTTCCGGCGCATTAATACTTGTTAGCACTTCAGATATAAAAGGGAATATGGACATTGCACCTATTGCCTGGCAGTGTCCCGTTGATGATGAGCCGGTAACCAAATTACTCTTTGTTACAGGCTTCAAGAACAAAGCTTATGTAAACGCTAAAGAAAAAGGGAAATTTGTGATCTGTATCCCTCATGCAAATCAAATGCAGTTGGTTCGGGATTTAGGCAAATGTTCGGGATTTGAAAAAAATAAATTTGAGATATTTGACATTGAATATTCACTTTCAGAAAAATGCCAGTACCCTGTTCCAAATGGTTGTATGGCCTATATTGAATGTAAATTAATTCGCGCGATAGAAGAAGAAAGTATGGCGATTGTGATTGGTGAAGTAATCATTGCCAAAGCTATAAAAGGTTGTTACCGCGACAGGTTAATTTCTGAAAAAGAAATGGCTAAAACTATTCACTTTTTAGGTAAAGACCGATTTTTTCAACCAGGCGATTTGATTGATTAGCTTCGGGTTGCCGGATTCGAGTTGCGGATTGGGAGTTGCGAGCGGTCAGTTAGAATGCAGTTGTATTTCTTACCACTCCCGATAGCTATCGGGACGACTAATGAAATACAATAGTATTCTCCACTCCTAACTCCTTGGCTACATAGGCTGCAACCACATGATTGAGCCAATGAGGCTGATGAGCATCGGAACTAAGAATAAAACGAAATTGTTTCAAAAAGGGAGTATAATAATTTCTCCAGTCGTAACGAAATACATACCGGTTATTAATTTCAATGAGTGCATTGGGCGAAACCCTTTTTAAATCAGTATCTAAAGCCTGAGGATGGGCAATGATCACCGGTTTTCCCGATTCCAAAAGCTTCTCCGCTCCTTTATAATCGGCATCGGTATTGTGACAATGATATACATAATATTCAAACGGATATTGTAAAGCTTCTTTCACCCAGCGATAGCCATCTACTTCAGTTCCCAACTTAAATCCATGGTTCCGTACTGTTTTTTCGTATGTATCGAACACAGGTCCGGTTAAATAATCAAAATGATCACTAATACCAGTAATCTCTGCATGACCAATAGCAGCTATCAATTCAACAGTTTGTTGCGGCACAATTGCACCATCGCCCGTTGAAAAAACCGTGTGCATATGTAAATCCTGCTTCAGTTGCATATTCAATAATTAAGCTGCAAATATAGGAAATAGTCGAGAGTAAACAGACGTCATACTATTTGCACAATCTCGAAATACCCTGTTAGAATTTTACCAAAGAAGGGAAAAGGGCTTGTTGGCTGATCAGTGTTTATTTTTATTTTTTTAAATTCGCTTTCTTTTTTATTGCATCCACAATTAACAAAGTTCCACCAGTGAGCATGGCAATCCACGAAATCAGATCGAAAATTCGAATTGGCCTTTTGTTTATTATTCTTTCAGCAATATAAACAACTGCAATAATTAACCAAAAAATTCCGAAGAAAGCCTGAATATTAAACTTTTGCGATCAGTTAATTGAACTCATATTTAATTATAAGTGAATTTTAAAATTACTATAAAATGAATACCAGATTAATAAACTTAAACAAAAAAAATTTAGAGAAATTGCAATCATACTATTTCGCTTTAATAAAATGTTGTATAATTGATATCTTAAAGGCAGACATAACAGATATTCGATAGATGATGAATAAAATTAAAAAGCTTTTTATTGACTTTTTGATTAATACATTTAAACTAAATGAATTATATAAGAATATTGAAAATGAATTAGTTTTAAGTGAGAAGAAATACAGGCATTTATTTGAAAATAATCCGCAGCCGTTGTGGATATACGATTTAGAAACCCTCGCTTTTTTGGAAGTAAACAAGGCTGCAATCGAACAATATGGTTACTCCCGAAGCGAATTTTTAAAAATGACCTTAAAAGACATTCGCCCTAAAGAAGATGTTTCAGATTTATTAAACGATTTAGCAAATACTACTAAAGAATTAAATAAAGCAGGTGAATGGAGACATTTAAAAAAGAATGGTGAAATAATATTTGTTGAAATAGTATCGCACACTTTAGATTACGAATCAAGAAAAGCCCGTTTGGTTCACTCATTCGATGTTACAAAAAGAATTCAGTCAGAGCAAAAACTCAGAGTACTTTCGCAGGCAGTTGAGCAGAATCCAGCTTCTATTTTAATTACCGATACAAAAGGCAATATCGAATATATTAATACTAAATTCACTGAAGTTACAGGATATCTGTCTGAGGAAATCATTGGTAAAAACCCAAACATTTTAAATTCAGGCATAAGTACCCCCGAAATATATAACGAATTATGGAAAACCATTCAAGCAGGAAATGAATGGCAAGGGCAGTTTCAAAACCGAAAAAAAAATGGTGAAATATTTTTCGAGTCCGCAGTAATATTGCCCATTCTTAATGAAAAAGGAGATATTACCCATTTTTTATCCATAAAGGAAGATATAACCCATAAAATCCATTCCGAAAAACAAATTAAAACACTCAGCAAGGCAATAGAACAAAGCCCATCATCCATCATCATTACAGATGCTGAAGGAAAAATTGAATTTGTCAATTTTAAATTTACTTCTTTAATGCAATATTCAATGGAGGAAGTAAAAGGCAGGAGTCCCCGTATCTTTAATCCAGGACATACTAACATTGATGCTTATGAAACTATGTGGGAAAAATTACGATCGAAAAAAGTATGGGAAGGGGAATTTGAAAACAGGAAAAAGGATAAAAATTATTTTTGGGAAAATGTAATCATTGCGCCTTTATTGGACGAAAAGAGCTTGATAAGCAATTATATCCTTATTATGGAGGATATTTCAGAAAAGAAAAAAATGATTCAGGAACTAATTGATGCAAAAGAAAAGGCTCAGGAAAGTGACAGGCTAAAAACTGCCTTTCTTCAGAATATGAGCCATGAAATTAGGACTCCCATGAATGCCATTATTGGTTTTTCTGATTTATTGCCCGATGTTTTTGATAGCCCGGAAAAGCTGCTAAGTTACACTACCATTATTAAAGAACGAAGTTCTCATTTACTCCAGATCATAAATGATATTCTCGATATTGCAAAAATAGAATCGGGTCAATTGCCCATTCATGTGGAAATGTGCGACTTAAATTCCTTGTTCAGGGAATTGGAAAGTTTCTTTACTGAATACCAGGAACGCATAAATAAAAAGCACATAAATTTTAATATAAATAGCTCTCCTTTAGATAGTCCTATTTTGATTGACCAGATAAAACTGAAACAGATTTTAATAAACTTAATCAGTAATGCTTTTAAATTTACGCATGAGGGTAATGTGCAAGTAGATTGTTTGTTGTCGATCAACAATGTTCTTTTGTTTTCTGTTTCCGATACGGGTATTGGTATCGCTGAAAACAAAAAAAATGAAATCTTTAATCGTTTCAATCAGATTGACAGCGATACCGCCCGGCTTTATGAAGGTACCGGATTGGGATTATCCATTGTAAAAGGTATTTTAGATCTTTTAGGAGGCAAAGTATGGTTAGAGTCAGAACCTGATAAGGGAAGCACATTCTACTTTACATTTCCATATAAATTATCAAACAGCTAAAGTTTAATTAATCCAACCGTAAAATCTTTACATCCCGGGTAATCAGATAATGGCTTTGAATGTTAATGCTATTTTGAATTTTAACAACCACATCAACCAAAATATTGGTTCCCCATTCTGGTCCATTATTGTTGACACCTTCGAGTTGATAATCCGTTAACTCCTTACGAAAGAGTGTTTGAATTTCGGACGGTGTAATACTCACCAACCTGCGCTTTCGTATTGATTTTTCAAACCTATTAATTATTCTTTTATGACTTTTAGTTCTGCCTTATACTTAATTTGTTCAGTTGTAACTCCAACTTCCGGGTAAGGTGTCAGGTCCACCAGCTTTATCCTGTATCCGTATATCAAAGTATCAGTTCTAAATGAAGTAAGGGTGTTTAACACAAACTTAACGGTCTTATCATCCTTCGAATAAATAAATCTGACTTCTGCATTTCCGGCCCAAATGCAATTTACATTTTGCGGACATCGGGAATCGCTTAATACAGAATCAAGATTAATAGTCAAATTATAATCAGCATACACTTTTGATTCACCATACTTTATTTCAGTTGTCCGGTAAAGTGTATTATTGTCCTTTTTGCAGGCAAAAGTAAGTGCCATTAGGAGAATTCCGGATATAGCCAAATTTCTCATAGTTTTTTAAGTTTTTAATTTAAGATGTGCGCATCTTAAAATGGTTGCGTAATAAATTCTAAAAACTAAAGATTATTCAGGTATTTGAATTTATTTTTCTGAAACAACAAAAAACGAAATTCTGTACTGTTTCAAAAGGAGTTTTATGGTCAACTTCAATGCAATATATCTTTTCAAAATATTTGCTGAACCGCGTGGCAATTGATTCTTCCGAATAGCGGGTAATTTCAATTCCGCTGCATTTTGTTGGACCGTTTTCCGAAAAAGTTCCAAGAACAACAACACCGTTTTCGTGCAAGCCTTTTTTAAGGCTTTCTATATAGTTTTCAATATCATGTTCGTGAATTAGAAAATGAAATGCAGCCCTGTCGTGCCAGAAATGATATTTCTCAGCAGGATTAAAATTAGCGGCATCTGCAACAATCCACTTTACCATTCCCGATCGGTTTCCAAGACGGTTTTTGGCTCTGTTTATAGCAGTTTCCGAAATATCGAGCACGGTAATATCCTGATAACCTATATCGAGCAGGTGATCAACAAAAAAACTATCGCCACCCCCAATGTCTATTATTTTTGCAGTGAACGGAATATTGAATTCCTTGACAAAAGCAAGAGATGTGGATGGAACAGGCTGATACCAGCTCACTTCCGAAAGTTCTTTAGTATTATATATATTCTCCCAATGTTTTTGGGGATCGAAATTCTCCATTTTTTTACATCTTTTTCTTATCTTCTAAAAGCTACAAGTAACTCATTTTTTTTGAAAAAATCTCAACAAGGAAATTGAATTGTTATTTACCGGTTTTATAACTTATGGCCACTCCGGCTCCGTTGGTATCAAGTGAAGTTTTATAATTGGTAAGTTTGCTTACATATTCGTAGAAGCTGTAATTGTTGTTTCGGCTAACATTATGAGTGACAAAACATCCACCGGCAATAAGTTTTGGATCCATATCTTTAAAATAATTAATATACCAGCTTTTATCGGCATCGCTGAACACAAAATCAAAGTATCCTTTTAAGGCTGGAACAAGCTCATGAGCATCGGCTAAACGAGCATCGATATATTCTGAAAGACCAGCTTTTTTAAAATTTTCAAGCGCTTCCTTAAACCTGCTTGCATCTATTTCAATGGTAATTAGTTTCCCTCCCGTTTTGCTCAATGCCCATGCAATCCAAATTCCCGAACGACCAGTAGAAGTGCCAATTTCAACAGCACTTTTATAATTGTTTTTAATGATTATATCGTACAAAAGTTGACCGTCCGATTCGGGTACATTTAAATCGTGCCATTGATTTTTTTTGCTGTTTAAGAATTCCTTCACTTGCTTATCCAGATTGGGATTATTCCTGCTATCCTTAGTTTGTGAATAAACTGCAAAATTGGTAAAAAGTGCTGCTAAAATGAAGGTAAAGCAGAAGCGGGGTTTTAAATGAATTGTATTTTCCATATTACAAAAATGTTAAATAAACAAGCTATGCACGACATTCTATATAACAACACTTGTTTTTGTTTGTTTTATAAGTGGATGGACATTCCGGAAGGTTGATGAATCCATTCGTAATAATAGTTTGGAGTTTAAAAAAATAGGTTATCTTCTACATTGTTTTGGTTCACAAAATAGAAGACAACCTCCTCTTGCAAGGAAATTATACCGACATCCCTTGTGATTCCCTCACGTGTTCAGAATTGCTAATTTCAGAAATCCATTTTTCGTTAAAGCTGATCATCCAGTTAATGTTAAACCGATCGGAGCACATGCCAAAATAATCACCCCAAAATGTCTGATTCATTGGCATTGTGGCTTTGCCTCCCAACGAAAGTTGCTCAAATATCCTGTCAGCGTCTTCCTTGCTATCGGTGGTAATTGACAGGCCAATATTGTCGCCAAAAACAGTTTTTGACTCCCATTGCCCTGTCCTTCGCTGTCTCAGGCTTTCAGCCTGAAAAACGGGTCAGGTGATAATTTTGCCAAAATAAAGTGTTTAACCCTTAATTCGAATTATAAATTTCTTTACACTTTTATGTAATACATATCACATAAATTGTCGTAAATACACTTTATTTCATGCTTTAACTTCTATTTATATTAGTAAATTGTTTTTATATTGAAACTCTATTCCAAAGCTTATAAAATCTTGACCATGAACAAACATATGAGTTATCAGTCGCAAGATGAACTCATCGCGGAGTTGAATAAATTGCAACATAAATACGATTCCCAAAAGGAATTATATGAAAAGAATATTGAAAGTAATCAGGTTCATGAAGAGTCTTTATCCAAACTCAATAAATTTTCGGTCGATCTTCTGAATTTAAGCACCTTTGACAATTTAGAAGTCCTTATTTCTAAAATGATTAAAGACATAACAGGTGCCAGAGCATCTGTATTTTCCAACTATGATTCTGAAACCAAAACCCTGAATGTTCAGCACGTTGAACTGGAACACAAGTTACTCGAAAAGGTGATTGGACTGTTAGGAAAGCCGGTAAAAAACATACAAGCTCCGGTTAGTGAGGAAATATACCAGTTAATGACAACTGAAGTAATTGGCATTCGCGAAACGCTGCATGAAGCAAGTTTTGGCTCTATTTCAAGACCTGTTGGGGCAGCTATCCAAAAATTGTTGAATGTGAACCGGTTTTTTGGAATTGTTTATGTTTTTGAAGGAAGATTATATGGTACTTCGCTGCTGGCTATGGGTCGGAATCAACCTGATCCGCCACGGAAAATATTGGAGAATATTATATTTCTGGCTTCAGTAACATTAAAAAGAAAGAAAGCAGAAGAAATTATTAAGGAGAGTGAAGAACGATTCAGAGTAATATTTGAAAATGCACCTGATGCAATATTTCTTACCGATCCCATTACAGGGAAAATTTTAGATGCAAATACAGCAGCTTCAATTTTGCTGGCAAAAAAGCAGGAACAAATTATTGGAATGAATCAGTTTGAATTGCACCCTCAGCAGCCAGCCGATAAAATAAACGAATTTTTAGATTCCTCCCACCCTATTGAAAGCTATATATTACGCTCCGATGGAAATTTGGTGCCTGTTGAAATAACATCCCAGATAATCCTGTTCAAAGGTCAACATGTGTTAATGGGTAGTTTCAGGGATATTACCGAACGAAAATTGACAGAATCGGTAATGCAGCAAGTATTAACCGAATTTCAAACTCTCATCGAGAATGTTCAGCAAGGAGTTTTGCTGGAAGATGAAAGCAGAAAAATCCGCTTTTCGAATAAAAAATTCTGCAATTTATTCAGTATAAATTCCCCCGACGAAATTTTTGATAAATGTGGAATTGCGCTGGCCCAAAACCTTCAGCAGCATTTTGCCGATCCACAAGGTTTTCTTAAAACTGTGGATATCCGATTATCTGAAAATAACATTGTACTGTCGGAAGAGTTATGTTTAGCTGATGGACGAACTTTTGAACGCGATTATATACCCGTAATTGTTGACGGAAAAAAACCCAGGAATTACTGGATTTATCGTGATATTACCGAACGAAAACAAGCAGAAATGGCGATGATCGCAAGTAAAAATCATATATCGGCCCTTGTTCAGGCAATACCCGACATGATTTTTATACAAAATTCAAAAGGTGTTTATATTGATTATCATTCTTCTGACAATAACCCTTTATATGTCTCTCCCAATGTTTTCCTTGGTAAAAATATGAACGAAGTTTTACCAGCAGAAATGGCTTTGGCATTTCAGAAAGTTTTTGAAACTGCCTTCAAAACAAAATTGGTTCAAAATTTTGAATATTCTTTGAAAATGGGCGATGAAACCTGCTTTTTTGAAAGCAGGACATTGGCTTACGAAAGCAATAGAATTTTAAGTTTGGTGCGCGATATTACCGAACGTAAGCAGGATGAACTAAAAATTCAAATTCAAAATGAGGAACTTAAAAGATTAAATGAAGACAAAGACCGGTTTATGTCTATTCTTGCACACGACCTGAAAAGCCCCTTCAATTCGATATTAGGACTATTGGATCTATTACAATTAAAAATTCACAATTACGATATTGATAAAATTGAAAAAATGATTGGAATAATCAAAAAATCCTCTTATCAGTATTATCAATTATTGGAAAGTTTACTGTTATGGGCAAGGTCGCATTCGGGTAAAATGCCGTTTGATCCTCAAAAAGTAATTTTTTCAGAAACCTGCAATCTGATTATCGAAGAGTTAAAATTAGGTGCAGAAGCCAAAAACATAGAAATTGATTTTTTGCCCGGAGAAGAATGCATCGTTTTGGTTGATATGGAAATGTTAAAAACAATTCTTAGAAATTTAGTTACGAATGCAATAAAATATACCAATCACGGAGGAAAAATAAATATCTATTGCGAAAATTGCGATGATAAGGTAACCATCGTGGTCTCAGATAATGGAATAGGAATAGAACCCGACAATCTGAAAACACTTTTTAATATTTCGCTCACCCATTCGGAGCATGGTACGGCTGGCGAAACCGGAACCGGACTGGGACTGTTTTTATGTAAGGAATTGATCGAAAAAAATAATGGTATAATATGGGTCGAAAGTGAACCCAATAAAGGAAGTGATTTCAAATTTACTTTGCCACAATACAAAGCTGATTTATTATCCTGAATTATTCATGAATTTTGACCACCTCACCCTAAATCTCGCTCCCCTCTTTCTAAACGCCATTTTCAGAAGGCCGATTCCCTACAAATGAGCAATTTATTACGCGGAACCTCTCACCTGTCTGCCGCTAGGCAGGCACACATAGCACTTCGACCAAGCTCCGTGTAAACTTCCGGGTCTCGTATTACGCGGTTCGTAAGGTAGCAGTAAAATCGCTCTTTACACCAATTAATGTTTTCAAGGTATTCAAGGGTTGTGGCTCGTAGAGAATCGCCCGGAAACCCCAACTTTACCTACCGCCTCCGCTACCGTTCATGATGTTGCGATTGTGGAAATATTAATCGATCTGCACGCAATGGACAAACCAGCAAAATAGACAGATGAATAAGTGTAGTAGATTTTGATTAAAACAAAATCTATGGGAACTCTGTTTTAATAAAACAACGAACTGCCCATATGAAAAAAATTACCAAAGAAAAAATTACCCCGAAGCATAATAAATTACTCAAATGCTCCACCGGCATCAAAGGTTTTGACGAAATTACCGAAGGCGGGCTACCCCAAAATGGAACCACTTTAGTTTCCGGAAATGCCGGCTCCGGCAAAACCCTTTTTGGGATAGATTTTTTAATCAAAGGTGCCACCGATCATAACGAGCCGGGGATTCTCATGTCATTTGAAGAAACAGAAGATGAACTTTTTAAAAACGTGGCTTCTCTCAATATGGATTTGGAAGCGCTTGTATCGCAGAAAAAGATTGTGCTCGAAAATGTTGTTTTAGAGCGCAAAGACATTCAGGAGGCCGACTTTAATCTCGAGGGAATATTCGTTCGCCTGGAACATGCCATTGATTCTATCGGTGCCAAACGTGTTGTTTTAGATTCTCTTGAATCTCTTTTTGCAGGCATTACAGATATTGGCATTCTTCGCTTAGAGATAAAAAGACTTTTCCGATGGCTTAAAGAAAAAAAGGTCACGGCAATTGTTACAGGCGAGATGGCA
>JBBQEI010000090.1:0-15564 GCA_038320545.1 Bacteroidales bacterium | reverse complement strand
CAATGGCACTGGACAAGTACGATGGCTTCCCTACCCTATTCTGTTTCAATTGCTGTATTTGCATTTATGATGATTTTTGCCGGCAGAGCTCAGGATAAAATAGGTCCACGTTATATTGCCATGCTGGGAGGCATATTATTGGGTATAGGTTTAATAACTTCCGGGTTAACCACAAATCCTTCCATAATGGTCTTTACTTTTGGTGTAGTTGGCGCATGCGGAATTGGTCTGGGATACTCAGCAACAACCCCTTGTGCAATAAAATGGTTCGAATCATCAAAAAGAGGATTGATTTCGGGAATAGTAGTGGCGGGAGTGGGACTTGCTCCGGTTTACATTGCTCCTTTAACAAATTACCTGATTGAAACGTATGGAATACAGCAAACATTCACAATTCTTGGAGTTTTTGCCATTTTTTCAACGGTTTTATTTTCTCTAATTCTAAAGAATCCACCTGCAGGTTATATCCCAATTAAATCGAATGCAAACCAGGTGACTGCTACCTCAGCAGATATTCCCTGGAATAAATTAGTAAAAACCCGACAATTCTATTTACTCTGGGCAATGTATTTATTATCGGCAATGGCAGGATTAATGCTTATAGGCCATTTACCAAAAATAGCAGCCACGCAGGCAAATTGGAAAGCAGGTTATTACCTGATTGTTGTACTTTCTATTTTTAATGCCATTGGCCGGGTTGTGGTTGGTTCATTATCCGATAAAATTGGCCGGACTTTAGCTATGACCGTTGTTTTTTTGCTGCAGGCAGCTAATATGTTTATTTTTAGTTTTTACGACACTATACCATTGTTAATTTTTGGTGCAGCACTGGCCGGATTAGCATATGGCGCTCTGTTTACATTATTTCCAACCACTACTGCCGATTTCTTTGGTGTGAAAAATCTGGGTGTTAATTATGGGTTAATATTTACCGGATGGGGTATTGCCGGGGTAATTGGCCCAATGCTGGGTGGAATTGTAAACGATGCAACAGGATCATATTCAATTTCATATTTTATTGCAGGTGCATTACTTCTAATTGGTGTAGTATTGGTGAGGATAGTAAAAGCTCCGGCTAATTAAAACTCCATAAAAAATATAGTAAACTGAAACTAGTGAATCGAAAAGATACCAGTCACCCATAGCGGAGTCGAAGGGAGACCTGAAGAGCCTATCCTGCATCCTTCGACTCCGCTCAGGATGACTTTGAACATCGGCACTTCGACGCCGCTTTGCATAACCTAGGGCGATAAGGTACTTCGACTCCGTTCAGATAAACAGTCCTAATAAAATTATTTACCATACCGGTAATGTCCAATAATATTAAAACTGAAAAGGCAATCAGCCAATACCTGACCTCCGCCAATATTATGGACTATCAAATATTGACTGCTTTCAGGTGACTTTTTATCAGATACTATTCCTATATGAGTAATATTTGCTCCCAGGTTACAACATACAATATCCGCGGGAATATAATATTTAGGATCTGATGAAAGAGGCAATTCTTTTCCATGTCTTTTAAAAAACACATTAAATTTGGCACACGGCGGTGATCAATATTGGGATCAGGCATAGTCATTCCCCACTTCGCCGGGTATTTTGTAAAATTAGCCCTGATATCTTCATGAAGTTCCTTTTGCAGATCGATTCCAAGCTTACGATATGCCCTGATAACAACATCGGAACAGACTCCGTGACCGGCAGGTACATCACCATTCGGATATGCTATTTTATAATATGCGGGGTCGTATTTTACTTTGTCATTTGTGAGTTCAACAGCAGCTTTGGAAAGCTTTTCGCCAAAATTGATTTGCGCCGGTAATGAGCTTTGATTTAAAAGGAATAAAATAAAAATTATTATATAACGCATATTCATTCTTTTATTTGATGCTCCCGAAATTGAATTTTTTCTGTGATAAAAACAAATTATGCAAACGGCAGCTTTATTTAAGATTGTCAGCCTAATTTTATAACCTTTCTATTTCAAAATTTACTATTCTCTTCACAAATTCTTCCTTGCTAACCTGTTCGAATTTCCAAAAATTATTAAATTCATTTGTGGATATGTCCATTTTGAAATCAATGATTCTGACATTATTTTTACATTGATAGTACCACTCAGAACATGTTTTGTGTTCAGGATTAAAAAAATCCCACTGAGGATTTGGTGGAAGCTGACGCCAAAACGTCACCTCTTCCTGTTTCACGTTACCCCTAATAACTGTTTTATAATCATCGGTTTCGACAAAAGTATTATCAACAATCCAGGTTCCATTTTCGAGCCATCCAATAAAAATTCCATTATTCTCCTGATATAATAGCACATCCTGAAAATCGGCTGGTAAATTATTTTTATTTTTGGTACTTATCCATTCCATATTCGGGGGTTTTAACCTTAAGTAGTAAAACTTCTGCAAAAATAACAATCAATTCCGGTGATTGAATATTGAAATTGAAATATTTAAAAACAGATCTTTCCCTTTTTGATAATTAATTGTTTTATAAGTAACTTGAACAAAATTAAAAACAACTACTATGTTACCCCGACGTGAATTTATTCAAACTATGGCAGGTGCAACTGCCGGCTTATTGATCACTAATGAAGTTAGTGCAAATCTATCAGGAGTAATTCCAACTAAAACACTTCCAAACAGGAAGTTTGGTGCGACTGGCAAATCAGTAACCATGATTGGTGTAGGAGGATATCATGTAGGATGGACCTCTGAAAAAGATGCCCGTGAGGTAATTGAGACAGCCATAGAAAGTGGAATCCGGTTTTTTGATACAGCAGAATCGTATAATGCCGGAGAAAGCGAACGGCGATATGGAAAATATCTGGTTCCAAAATACCGTGATCAAATTTTTCTGATGAGCAAATCGACAGCATCTGATGGAAAAGGTGCCCGTAAACATTTGGAAGAAACGCTTAAAAGGTTAAATACCGATCACCTGGATTTATGGCAAATTCATGCCTTGTCATCACCTGAAGATGTTGATAAAAGAATTGCTGCAGGTGTATTGGATGTAGCCATTCAGGCTAAAAAGGAGGGCAAAATAAAACATATTGGATTTACAGGTCACCAGAGCCCCTATGCTCATCTGCGAATGCTGGAAGCAACCAAAGGAGATCAAATTTTTGATGCTTGTCAATTTCCGGTAAATGCAGTGGACTTTGCTTCGGAACATAGTTTTGTTCGTTTGGTAATGCCCAAAGCAATTGAAAAAGGCTTGGCGATTATTGCCATGAAAACACTTGCCGATGGTCGTTTTTTCAAAAACAAAATTATGAATACCGACGAAGTTTGGAAAACTGACAATCCTGTTGTACCCGACCTCATCACAATGGACGATGCAATGTCGTTTGCATGGTCATTGCCTGTTAGTGTTGTAGTTACAGGAGCCGAAAATGCAAACTTGTTAAATGAGAAAATAAAAATAGCGGTTAATTTCAAAAACCTAACAGAGGCAGAAAGGGAAAAATTAGCAGTTAAGGTAACTGATCTTGCCAAAGAAGGCAAAGTTGAATATTATAAAAGTGTATAATTCTAATTGGTTTTAGGGGCAATGCATCTATTGCCCCTAAACCAATTATACATCACAGATTACAATACTTTTACGTAACGATTCCAGCTTATCTTCCTTAGTCGGAACAAATTCCTGACCTACAAATCCCTTATAACCAGTTTCAACAATTGCTTTCATAATTGCAGGATAATATAGTTCCTGAGTTTCGTCAAGTTCATGTCTGCCAGGCACGCCACCGGTATGATAATGCCCAATGTAAGGATGGAAATTTCGAATTGTCTCGATCACATTTCCTTCCATAATTTGCATATGGTATATATCGTAAAGCAGTTTAAAGTTTTTTGATCCTACCATTTCACAAAGGGCAGCACCCCATTTTGTTCTGTCACACTGATAATCTTTATGCCCATAGCTGTTTAAAAGCTCAATAATTATGGTCACATTGTGTTTTTCGGCCAATGACGTAAGTTTTCTTAATCCCTTTGCACAATTTATGAGACCTTCGTTATCGTTCAACCCATCCCGATTACCTGAAAAACAAATTAAATTTGGAACACCAGCAATTGATGCTTTTGGGATCATTTGTTCAAAATCGGCAATTAATTTTTCGTGGTTTTCGATGCGGTTAAAACCTTTGGGTATGCCCCAATCAGTTGCATAACCTACAGCACATTTCAAACCCGAAGTTTTCACAGTAGCCCAGTCTTTTTCGTTTAGCAGTTCAATGGATTCAATTCCCATTTGAGCACACGATTTTGCAAGACTATCCAGCGGAATATCTCCATAACACCATTGACTAACCGAATGGCGGATGTTTCCTTTAAGTTTCGGATTATTATCGCCGTTTGCAAAAGCTCCTGTAAATGGAATTCCGGCAGCCGTAACAGCGGCAACTCCGGCCATATTTCCAATCATTTTTCTCCGGTTCATAATTTTAAATATTTGGTAGTTAATAGTTAACAGCAGATGGTAACAATAGTTTACTTAATAATTTTCAAGTAATTCGATTATACAGGCCAAATCTTTTTGCGCATCAATATAACTATATGCACCTCCATTCCATCCTCCAAGTTGAACTGTGGGCATACCAAGACTTTCAAATTGTTTTTCCACACCATTTATATCTTTAACAGCAAATGCAATGTGATGAATACCTTCGCCATGACTATCAAGATACTCCTGCCATGTACTCTTTCCCCCTAAAGGTTGAATAAGTTCAATCTGAAGATTGTCCATTTTTAAAAATGCCAGTTTCGATTTCGCATCCGAAGACTTCCCATGATATAACGTTGGCCTTGAGGGATGCGATTCTGCAATGCTAACATTCGGAACAGGAACATTGAGTACCTGAGCCCACGAATGCCGGGCTTTATCAATGTCCTTTACTATAATAGCAACTTGAGTGATTGTTTTTGACTTAATCACAGGTTCCTTTTCAGATAATTGGGTAAACTTACCGAATGCAAAAGAAATCATAGCAACGGCAACAACAATAATTCCAACCTTCAGATTTCTGCCTGAACAACATTGAATGGAGTTTTTTACCTTCATAACTAAAGAATTAAATAGTTTGTATATAAAACATTATTCAAAACAAAAAGTAATTAATGTAAAGCAAACACTTAATTTAGAAATTTACAAATTAACTTAATTTTTCCAGTTTTTATATGTACAGAAGCTAAAATAGAAGATCGTTAAAAGAAATCACATTCATTTTTTCAATATTTTTGTTTTTCAATATAAAGAATGAAGTTTGAAATAGAAAACCTTGATTCACTTCCGGAAGTAGTTGGAAGATTTTTGGAATATTCAAAAAAACACAAGCATTATGCTGTGTTCGGCTCGATGGGTGTTGGTAAAACAACTTTCATTAAAGAAGTTTGTAAGCAGCTTTATGTGAACGAAGTTGTTACAAGCCCCACTTTTGCCCTAGTTAATGAATACACTATCACTGGCGGAGACAAGGTGTATCATTTTGATTTTTATAGGATTAACAAAGAAGAAGAGTTGTTCGACATTGGCTATGAAGATTATGTTTATGCTGATGCTTATTGCTTTATCGAATGGCCCGAAAAAGCACCGGATTTAATTCCCGACCATTTTAAAAAAATTTGGTTAAAGGAAGGTGATTTTGGTAAGCGGCTGATAGAGTTTGATATAAACTAATGTATTTGCTTTTTTATAAGAGAAACCAATTATAATTTTGATTAGACAAAGGATTAATTTAAGTTTAAAGAAAATTATTAATTCCCTAAAGGATAAATAGTATGGGCAGGCAGGATACCGCACATGGTTCTTTTAGCATCCCAAAACAAAGCCTCCTTCCTCAGGAAGAGACGCTGGAAATTGGCAAGAAGCAAAATCAATTGATCATTGGGATTCCAAAAGAGGCCGATATTCATGAGAGCAGGATTCCTTTAACTCCTGAAGCTATTGAAATATTAGTTGGAAATGGCCATGAAATACTAATCGAGACCAATGCCGGATTATCTGCAAACTATCTCGACACCCAATATAGCGAAGTAGGCGCAATGATTGTCGATAAAGCTGATGTGTTTAAAGCTGATATCATATTAAAAATTGCTCCGTTAACAATTAAAGAGATTGCTTCCTTAAAAGGTGGCCAACTAATATTATCCTCCCTCCATCTTCGAAATCATTCGGAAGAATATATAAGAGGTTTAATGCAAAAGAAAATCTCGGCCATTTCATTTGAAAGCATTAAAGATCAATACAATTGTTACCCAGTTGTAAGGAGCATGAGCGAGATTGCAGGGAATACAGCCATTTTGATAGCTGCAGAATATTTAAATAATGCGAACAAGGGAAAAGGTGTAATGCTGGGAGGTATTACCGGTATAACTCCCACCGAAGTGGTAATTATAGGTGCCGGAACTGCAGGGGAATCTGCAGCAAGGGCAGCTCTAGGTCTGGGGGCTTTTGTTAAAATTATGGATAATTCTATTCATAAGCTGCAACGGATGCAGGACCATCTGGGCATAAGGCTACACACATCTGTTTTACACCCGCAAACGCTTAAAAAATCACTTAAATCAGCCGATGTGGTTATTGGCGCGGTACATCTCACGGGAATGGAACAAATGGTTATCGTTACGGAAGAAATGGTTAGCCAGATGAAAAAAGGCTCCGTAATTATAGATATCAGCATAGACCAGGGAGGATGTTTCGAGACCTCTGAAGTCAGAAACCATGAAGATCCGGTTTTCAGAAAATATGATGTAATACATTATTGCGTTCCAAATATTCCATCCAGGGTAGCCCGAACGGCTTCAATTGCATTAAGTAACGTTATGGGACCGATCCTTCAGGACATTTCATCATCGGGAAGTATTACCCAAACATTAAAAAGCAATCTTGGCTTACGTCATGGAGTATATTTATACAATGGAATACTGACAAATCACATCATTGGGAACATGCTCGACATTCCATCGCAGGATATTAACCTTCTGATGGCAGCTTTTTAAAACAGATACATTTATTAAATGCACCACAACTCCAAATTTCATTTAAAAGTTACCTTTCTCATCCTCAAATGTTTGTTTAGTAAAGAACCCTAATTTTTGGTATTATATTTTCAACATGAATACATTTTTATTCGATCAAATTGTTTTTGGCCCCATTAAATCACGCAGGTTAGGAGTATCTTTAGGCGTTAACCTGTTACCAACTGATTGTAAAGTCTGCAATTTCAACTGCATTTATTGTGAATGCGGCTGGAACACACCTGAAAGCATTAAAAATCATAAGCTTCCATCGAGATTCGATGTTTACCAGTCACTTGAAAAAAAACTGCAGGAAATGTTGGAGAAAAACGAAAAACCCGACGTAATTACCTTTGCAGGGAATGGAGAACCAACCATACATCCGACATTTTCAAGCATTATTGACGATACCATTGAACTTAGAAACCAATATTTTCCCAAGGCTAAAATTTCGGTTTTGTCGAATTCTACTATGATTCACAAAATTCATGTGGTTGAAGCATTAAAAAAGATTGATCAGAACATTCTTAAGCTCGATTCTGCTATCTATAATACCGTATTGCAGATGAACCAGCCATCTGGCAAACTTGATCTGGAACAACTTTTTGTTAACCTGAAAGAATTTAATGGAAGTTTGATAATTCAAACTTTATTTACCAAAGGAATGCATAATGGAAGAATGGTCGACAATACCACCGATTTAGAATTAACAGAATGGGCTAAAATCATCAAAGAAATAGCCCCTGAAAAAGTGATGATATATACCATTGAGAGAAACACACCTCTATCGGGTCTCCAAAAAATTTCAGAAGAAGAATTGAATACAATTGCCAAAAGAATTACTCAGCTTGGAATTGAGGTTCAGGTATCGGGATAAAAGAAAATAGTCGATAGTCGATAAATACCTAAGAAACTCCCCAGAAATTAATCTAGTATAGTGTTATAGGTATTTTAGAATTAAAACTTACAGATTGGAAAATTATCGTTTCCAAATAAGTTTATTGCCTGGGCCTAACCGGTTGTCGGTAAATTTCAAAAAAGATATTTCCAGGTACCATAAAGTGGTTTGCATTAGAGCTGACATAGGAAATTTTTTCAGGTAAGAAATTTTAGCTTTGTTTGTCATTGCCTGGTCCAGGATTTTCAGTTTACCTTCAAATTGAGCTCCTTGTGTTTTACCTGCTATATCCGATTCCAAAACGACACTCCCCGAAACATATGTATTTGCTAAAGCTTCCTGAATATGCCTGGAGTCAAAATCGGAAGTAAAAACAAACCCAACTTCATTTTCCATGAAAACATAAAAGCAAATAGCGCACCATGGCTTGTTTTCAAACGCAGTTGCCATAGTTAGTACATGATGATCTTTTAAAAATTTAATGATTCTGGGGTCAGGAAGGATCATGATTAACAATTAATTAATATACAACTCAAAGTAAATGTATAAATTTGTTATTTGAAATTCAAAGGTAAGAATCCTAATTTTTATTTACTCCTTTGATTACGAGTAATAAAGTAAAACTAAACTGATAAACACTATATGTTTTCTGGAATTGTAGAAGAAGCTGCTCCTGTGATACAACTGGTAAAAGAAAAAGAAAACCTTAACATTACTATGGAATGTTCGTTTACCGACGAATTAAAAATTGATCAAAGTATTGCCCATAATGGTGTTTGCCTTACTGTCGTGAAAAAAGAAGGAAAATCCTATACTGTCACTGCCATTAAAGAAACTCTTGAAAAGTCGAATTTAGGCTTGTTAACACCGGGAGATAAAGTTAACCTGGAACGAAGCATGCGTTTAAACGAGCGGCTCGATGGGCATATTGTGCAGGGACATGTGGATCAGACTGCCATTTGCACATCAGTAGAAGAAGCTCAGGGAAGCTGGTACTATACTTTTGAATACGATAGTTCCAAAGGCAATATCACTGTCGAAAAGGGTTCTGTAACAGTGAACGGTGTTAGCTTGACAGTTGTGAATTCGGATGTTGAATCATTTCAGGTAGCAATCATTCCCTACACATACGAACACACCAATTTTCACCAGATAAAATCTGGCACTGTGGTTAACCTGGAATTTGATATTATTGGAAAATATGTCACAAAGATCCTGAGTCAACAATTAAAATCTTAAGGATGAAAGGGACTTCGCCACGCCGAATGGCAGTATATTTATCACTCATTGCAACTTTGGCTTCCGGGTTGGTAATTGGAATAGCCTTAGTATTACGTAACAATTTTCAAATTTGGTTTCTTCCTGTCATTTTGGGCGTGTTGTTTTGTGCCATATATTTCTTTGTTTATTATGTGCTCAGCAACTTTATATATGAAAAAATAAATCCTATTTATAAAATCATTTATAATTACAATCTAGGGCGAAGGGATTTCCGCAAGGCAATGGAAACAAAGGATGAAATTTCGACTGTTAAGGACAATGTATCCCTTTGGGCACTGGGAAAATCTAAAGAAATTGACCAGTTGAAACAACTTGAGAAATATCGGAGAGAATTTCTTGGCAATGTTTCGCACGAATTAAAAACACCGATTTTTAACATTCAGGGATATATACTTACATTATTGGATGGAGGCCTGGAAGACCCTTCCATAAACAGACAATACCTTGAGCGCACTGAAAAAAGCGTAAACAGGCTGATAAGTATAGTCGAAGATCTTGAATCGATTACAGGTTTGGAAGTTGGAGAGTTAAAATTGTCTATGGAAAATTTCAACATTGTTACCTTGGCTGAAGATGTTTATGAAATGCAGGAAATGCTTGCCCACCGGTACGGAGTTAGTTTGAAATTTGAAAAGGGGCATGTAAAAAATATACAGGTACACGCCGACAGAAAACGCATTGTAGAAGCTATAAATAATTTAGTTATAAATGCGATTAAATACAGCAGGCCGGGAGGTTCAATCAAGGTATCGTTCGGCGATATTGGCGATCAGGTTTTAATTGAGATTGCTGATTCAGGAATAGGGATTTCCCAAAAAGATTTACCAAGAATTTTTGAACGGTTTTACCGGGTCGACAAAAGCCGGTCGCGCGATCAGGGTGGAACCGGATTAGGACTAGCCATCGTGAAACATATAATCGAAGCCCATCAGCAAACTATCAATGTCCAATCGAAAGTAGGTGAAGGATCTACATTTATTTTAACACTTCAAAAAGCTACTTTAAAAAAAGGATAGAACGCAGTGCTTACCTGACAATAAAACTTAAGGGCTCAAGGGTAATAATTTGCCCTTTAGGCGTTCTAACGTTTATTGATTCTATTATCAATCGTGTTTCTTCAGGAATTTCAGCCAGAAAACTTCTTACTGAATGATTAAAGTCTCTGCCAGAGTTCAACATTCTTTTTACTCCCTTATTTTCAGCTTTTACTATAAAATCAACCACTTCATACCCATACTTTTCATAATTTATCGGGAAATTTATTTCTAAATTACTTGCCAGTTGTAGCGTCGAACGTGTAATAATTCCACCTTGCAAACCATGAATTGAGCTCTTAGGAACCGGAAGCCTTCGAACCAAGAAATCTGACTTAGCTTCTTCCTTTACATTTCCATGGTTGTCTTTTATAATTACTTTTAAAGTTGCCAACCCTTCATTTCCAGGAACAATAAAATAGTTTTCACCTTTTTGAAGAAACAACCCATTGTCGATTTCAAAAAGTATAGAATCACTCAATTCTTTATCTGTGACTATCGATACAGGATTTTCCAAATTGAGGTAAAGAACTTCTATTTCTTCATTTTTGGCACCTAAAACTAAATCTGGCTTATTCTTCATATCAGTTATCATACTCATGATTCCGACAGCACAACCCACTTTCCCTTCATTAAAAAAAACAAGAACCTGAAAAAACCCTGTTTTACCAGCTACATAATTAAAAGCCTTATTGTTTTCCTTATTTGCTTCGTCAAAAGTGTTGGCAACCAATTGCCCGTCCTTATAAAGCTGTAAAATGGCTTCGGCTCCCGAAACTTTATCACTGGCAACGTTAAACCTGTAATAAGTTTTTTCTTTCAAATAAACATTGAATTTTCCCGTTGGATTCGGAGTTTTAACTGATCCTTTCTGCAATTTAACCTTAAATTCCCTTACAAATACAGCATCCTGTCCGCTTTGTGCTATGGCAAGGTCTACCAAATCGTTGTTACACTGGCTGTAAACAGTCAGGTTCAGCAGTACAAATGCTAATATGCTTATAATCAATTTTGCTTTCATGACTTTTGTTTTTTGGATTTTTGCGGATCGTAAACCAAAATTTCTGCTGTTATCATCACGTTAAATAATTTTTTGTTTAGCTGAAACCATGTATGAGAAAGTGAAAAATGCCAGGTCTCGTTTTTGCTAAAACGGTTATATCCTAACCTTTGGCCATACTCCAGTTGACCTTCGATAAATTCATCCTGGTCTTCCAGAGTTTCCTTTCCACTTGAATTGGAAGAATTTGTAAATTCTAAATAATCGCCCGGGTAAATGCCTTCCATAGCAACAAAAACACCGCTTTCAGGAAACCTGATGTTATATTTTGCGATATCTGTTTCAAACCAACCCCGTTTTATGTTGGGTTTTACAATTAAGATATCTGGCAAAAGCTCTTCTCCCGGACAATGCAGTGAATCATTCACACCATAAATCCTGATTCTGAAAGGAGCTTCAGTGTTTCCCTTCCCTGAAAGATAAAAACTTAGCGATTTCAATCGTCCTGGCTTTTTCTTTCTGTTTTCAATAAATAAAGCCACCTGTTGACCATGAGTATCGAGGTATAGCGAACCCATCGGAATACCTTTGTTACCTTCCCTGTGTAATTCGGCTTTTTTAACCGAAAATTCAACAGGATCTAACTCCAATAATCGCGGTTTAAGAAATATTTTATGAAATTCGAGTGAACTTAAAAACTTTAAACTTAAAGTCCGCGGTTCGAAACCAATACAAAAAATTGAAATACTATCGCCATTTTCAACAGCCGACACTGCCATTGAAAATTTACCATCTAAGCCGGCTACAGTTCCTCTTTTGGATTGCTTAAACTGTAAACTGGCAAATTCAACTGGCAATTGTGTTTCGGACGATAAAATAATTCCTTGTATGTTATAATTTATAGCAGGTTCAGGTTTTATTTTAAGAATGATTTGATTGGCATAAGTTGTATAAATTACATCTTCACCATAAAACAAATCGCTGAGCAATCGATTAAGAGGAACTTTATCAATATTCAGGGATATTTTTTTGTCCATTGCTTTAATATTTCCAGCGTAGGTAAAATACACCCCGGTATTTTCACTTATCTGATCCAGAACATCTTTTATCGGCAAGTCTTTTACATGAAGGGCAATATCTTTATTCAGTAAATCCTGTCCATTTACCAGGCCAATTTTAAATAATAACAATATGATTATTACTCTTCCGGTCATTTTTTCCTGTTCACCATATAACCATTTGAATTTTTGCTGATTACAATATCATCGCTGGCCATAAGTAAATATTTAATTACTTCATCAACAGGCTCATTTACGATGGTTGTACTAATAGGAAGATTGTCAAGGCTGGTATCTGCAATTTCAATTCTGATATTATAATAGTTTTCCAAAGTCGCAGCGACTTCTTTAAACGGAGTTTCCCTGAATTTTAAAACTTTTGTTTTCCACGCCAAAAAGTTATCATCTGAATTATTGCCAAGCCGAATTAATTCCTGATCGGCAAAAACTTCAGCTTCTTTACCTTTTTCAACAATCTTTTCCACTGATGAATTCTTTTTACTACACAACACTTTACCTTCAGTAACTGAAAGAATATTTGTGGTTTCACTTTTCCGGGCCTTGAGGTTAAATGCTGTTCCAAGAACTTTTACCAATGCAGTATTAGTTTCCACAATAAAAACCCGGGTTGGGTTATGAGATATCTGAAAATAAGCTTCCCCTTCCAATTTAAGTCTGAATTCATCGCCCTCTTGATTGTCAGCTACAATTATTTTGCTATTTACGTTGAGCCATACTTCACTCCCATCGGTCAATTTCAAATACTTCACCGTATCACCCGAAGAAATTTCGGTATATGCAATTTCAGCAGTTTTTTTATCACCCCGAAAAAACAATATTATCACCGGGAATAAAATCACTGCAGCTATTGCAGCAATTTTGAGATATAAGTTTCTTGTCTTTGGTGAAGATGTGCCGAAAGAAGATTCTATTTTCCCATGCACTTTCAAAAGGGCTTTTTCTGTATCATAGTTTTCGTTTTCGGCAAAAAGTGCTTTTTCCCAAACAAAATGGGCAGCTTTAAACATTTCCAAATTTTCGGGTGATGCATTACTCCACTCCTCAATATTTTTTTTCTCTTCAAGGCTTAGTTCACCTGAAAAATATCCTGCCAAATCGATATCGGAATAATTAATTTTCATTTTCCGTTTCTTAATATTTTCTATTGTTGTTCATTTATGAGATGCCTCCCAAAATAATTCCCCCTAAAAACACCAGCATTTTTTTCCAAACTGGCAATAAAAACTCCCTTAATTTTTGAAAAGCAATGCCCATCTGATTTTCGACAGTTTTAGGTGAAATTTCCAGGTATTCAGCAATTTCTTCATAAGTAAGTCCATCGTAACGGCTCAGGGAAAATATAAGCTTACACTTTTCGGGTAGTAAAGCTAATCCTTTTAAAACAAGCTTATTAATTTCATCATCCGAAAGATTTTTCTCCGACGGTAAATCATTATCATGTATATCAAGATATTGCTGTTCGTATTGTTTCCTGGTATTGGATTTTCTTAATAACATCAATGCATTGTTCCGGGACATTTGGTATAAATATGCTTTTAACGACCGGGTTATGTGGATGTTTTCCTTGTTCTCCCATAAAGTAATAAATGCAGTTTGAACGGCATCTTCAGCTTCATCACCATCCTGAGTAAAAAAATTGGTAAAGCGGCATAATGGTTGATAATATTTGCGGAAAAGAGAGTCAAATGCTTCCCTATCGCCTTTCAACATTTGTTGGAACAGAAGAATATCCGGATCGGTATTCAATTTTAAGCTTTTTAAGTACAATGTCAATAAAAAATAAAAGTATAAATTAAACAGTAAAATTTAAATTCATTGTCAAACGTTTGATATAAAACATTATTTTTGTAATAAATTAATATAAAACATTATGAACCTTTCAATTATCTTGGGCGTCATTGGGCCAATGCAAATAGTACTTATTCTTCTTATAATTATTTTACTTTTTGGCGGAAAAAAATTACCTGAACTTATGAAAGGAATAGGCCAAGGAATGAAAGAATTTAAAAAAGCTACAAAGAGCGACGACACAACTCCAGATAAATAAGAATAACTATTTATTTTTTCAATTTAAGCAACCTGTCTCTTATTTTCAGATGACAGGTTTTGTTTTTATACATCAACTACCAATAATGCGCTTTAACTTTATTCTTTTATTGCCTTTATTTTTTCCCTTAATACTGAACGGGCAAAAAAACAATAATGATTCCATTCCTGTTTTTCCTGATTTGGTTTATGAATTCAGGTTTGCCCAATTACACAAGTCGTCAGCAATAGATCTGGAATTCAATGTTGATGTAAAAAAATACATTGAAATTTTTACCATTCAACGCCGCACTGATATAGCCAGAATATTAGGGTTAAAAGAATTGTATTTCCCCATATTTGAAGAGTATCTCGATAAGTATGGCCTGCCTCTCGAACTTAAGTATTTACCAATTATTGAATCAGGATTAAATCCACTGGCACGATCATCCTCCGGTGCTGTCGGATTATGGCAATTTCTCTATCATTCAGCCAACATGTTCGACTTAAAGATAACCTCATTTACTGATGAAAGAAGCGATGTTTTCAAATCGACGGAAGCTGCCTGTAAATACCTAAAATATTTGCATCAAACCTATGATAACTGGTATCTGGCGCTCTCGTCTTTTAACGGTGGCCCGGGAGTTGTTCGCAATGCTATTGAAAGAACCGGTGGAAAAACTTCATATTCCGAAATTTGCACTCTTTTCCCCGAACAAACAAAAAACTATGTTCCGGCATTTATAGCAATGATTTATGTAATCAATTATGCGCACGAACATAAGATTAAGCCAATACGCCCGGAATTCATTTTCAGCGATATAGATACCGTTATGGTTAAATATAATTTACATTTTTCAGAATTAGCTGAAATCATTAAATTACCGATTGAAACTATCCGCTATTTAAACCCGACTTATAAACTTGATGTCATTACCGAAGCTGATCAACCTCAAACTTTGGTACTTCCGAAAGATAAAATAAAAACATATTTCATACATGAGAACAAACTTTATGCGAATTCTCTAAGTCGTTCCCGGATCCCTCAAATTGAAATTCCTAAACAAAAGCTTATATACAAAGTCAAACAGGGCGATTTCCTTCATAAAATTGCCATTCAAAATGGCTGTTCATTGGAGGAATTAAAGAAATGGAATAATTTAAAAAGCGATTCCGTTTCCATTGGCCAAAGCCTGATAATCTGGAAAGAAAA
>JBBQEI010000089.1:0-15605 GCA_038320545.1 Bacteroidales bacterium | reverse complement strand
ACGTTTGCCAATAGTCATAAAGAGGAGCGAAACTATTTTTTTGTATCCAAGGTTGTTGTGTCTGCGTCGAGCCCAGTTCCAGATGTTGCGCCACAGCATTCTGTCCAGTAAGTAGAAAATCTTTTTGGAACAAGCATGTTTGTGGTAATTAGCCCATCCGGTGATAACCGGGTTAAGGTTTCGGATCAAAACAGCGGCCTGATTCCCCCTGTGGCTAACGATGATTCCTTTGAGTTTTGCCATTACCGATTTGATGCTATCTTTGGATGGTCTGATCAGGAGTTTTCTTTTAGGAAACATCCTGATATTCTGTCCGAGGAAGTCAAACCCCTGAGTAATGTGCGTAATTTTGGTTTTCTCCGGCGATAATTGTAGCCCCCGTTTGGCAAGAAATTCCTCAATGAGAGGTTTGACCTTGTATTCCAGAATATCCTTGTCGTTAGCCGAGACGATGAAGTCGTCGGCATAGCGAATGAAGTGGATTTTATACTTGATGTTTTTGCGGCAGCCATCTGGTCTGATTGAGATGCCAAAGGCTTTGTCAAGCATATTTTCAAGGCCATCGAGGGTGATGTTGGCGAGCGTGGGGGAGATGGTACCCCCTTGCGGAGTTCCTTGCTGAGTTGGAAATAGTCGTTTGTTTTCCACAAACCCGGCTTTTAGCCATTGTTGCAGGATCTTTTTGTCCATGGGGATGTTTTCGATGAGCCATTGATGGCTGATATTATCAAAACAACCCTTGATGTCCCCTTCGAGTATCCAAAATGCGCTGTCCAATCTGGAGAGGTGAATGAAACACCTTTCCAAGGCATCGTGGCAACCGCGATATTTACGGAAACCATATGAGCCTTTGTCGGCCATCGATTCGGATATTGGTTCCAGAGAGAGAAGGTGTAAAGCCTGAAATGCCCGGTCTTTCATGGTGGGTATCCCCAAGGGTCTTTTCTTACAGTTCTTTTTGGGGATGTAAAGACGACGCAGTGGCAATGCTTTGTAGCCCTTTCTGACTAAAGATTTGGCAGCCATGAGTTTTTGACTTGAGGTTTTCCAGCGTACATTGTCTACGCCGGGAGTCCGTTTTCCTTTATTTTCAGTAACTCGTTTTACGGCCAATAACTTGGCGTTAAACGAGTGGGTCAGTATCCATTGCAATGCTTTTGCCCGGTTTACCTTCCCTTATTGCTTTGCAATACGTAGTTGTAATGACTTTACCACCTTATTAACCTTTGTCCATTGGATGGAGTTCCAGTTGGTCAAGTTGGTATCAAGCGCACAATCCGTTTTAATGAATTTCATTTGCATTCCCGATCAAAAAAGTCTTAAAACAATTTTCTTGCAAGAAATTACCAGATGGAATTTGGCACGGTTTTCACCGGGGGCAAATCTTGAACCCCTATCCACACCTGTTACCGGTGGGCATTCGCTTGCTCCATCCTCCCATACCTGCACACCTTATGTGACGGCTTTACAGCAGTCCTACCTTTGCAACAAGGAGATGTACAGGCTTAACACGTTTCGTAAAGATGACAGAGTGGGTTAGGTGCTGCCTATATACCGGAAGCTCAACATCCATGTGCTCATAGATAACGTACTTGCATCCTGGCTTCTTGCCTTTTGGCCAATGTGTATCATCAACTTTCACATTTTCGCGCATGACGGTACGTCAAGGGCAGTTTAATTAATTTCACCATACCATTCAAACCGACCTCTTTGAGAATGTTGCTAACTCTCGGATGGTCTTGTCCCGGCAGCTTCACACCCCAGCGTTACCACTGACGCATGTGCCGGTAGGTTACCCATGATGGAACATAGGGTTAAATCATTCAATTTAGAAATAAAGAACGTTTAACAGTCAACTCTACGACCTCGTGTCGCACTTACACTTGTTGCCAACGGTTTCGGGCTTGGCGAAGGTGGCGATTTTTAGCACAAATGTATCTATAGCTTAGAGAAAGAATAATTCTCATGCAAGTTTAGCGGGCGTAACAAAAAAAAGCGGGAGTTACCCGCTTAATTCAATATTTTGGAAAATGAAAATTATACTCCAATCATTTCCTGATAGGCCTTAGCATCCATCAATTCATTAATTTCTTCAGATTTTTCAATTACTACCTTCACCATCCAACCTTCACCATATGGGTCTTTGTTAACCAATTCCGGGTTATCTTCAAGCTTTAAATTTACTTCAACTATCCTGCCTGAAATTGGCATAAATAAATCGGAAACTGTTTTTACTGCTTCTACAGTCCCAAAAACTTCTTCTTTTTCCAGACTTTCGTCAAGTGTTTCAATTTCAATAAATACAATATCACCAAGTTCTCCCTGTGCATAGTCAGTTATTCCAACATATGCATCAGTTCCTTCAATTCTGATCCATTCATGATCTTTGGTATACTTTAAATTCTGGGGGATATTCATATAATGAATTTTAATAATTAAATCTCGGTTTAAAAAAGTATTCAAAAATAACCAAATTTATTCAAAGGAAAAACTGCTATTGAACAAGTGTGAAGCGAACACTGATACCAATATTTGTATTAGCAGTTGGATAAGAGATAGATGTAAATGGCTTATTCACAATTCTATCGTAAAAGAATCTTAGATTAAAGCTTTCGGATAAATTATAATCAGCTCCAAATTTAATTGTAACCACATTCTGACCTTGAGCCGCCTGTGGTTTACCTTCCAGTTTTCTGATTATTACTTTGTTGTCACGAATGGATACATCGGCAGTGAGATTTAGATCACTTTTAAAGGATCGTTGTCCATCGCCCGAATTTATGATAAATTGTACATCTTTAAATTTGTAACCACTTCCAATAACAATATCATTGGTGCTGGTTTCGGTAATTTGATAACTCGACAAACTTAAAATTACATTCCGGCTTTTTCTTAATTCAAACCTGGTTAACAGTGAATTTTTCCATGCAATATCTACATTTACCAATGGGCCAAACTGCTCATTAATCGAAACTGAATTAATTTCGAGCGGACCTATAAAATTATTTTGAAGATCTCGTAAATTGCTTAACTCAGCTTCAATATCTCCATTTGCAAAGAAATCAGGATTTGATATGTAACTTCCAATATTGTAGGTTGCTTTATACGAATGGTTAATGTTTATTGTCCTGATATACTTTTTGATAAAGTCTAATTTGGACAATCCATCAAACGTAATACGCCAGTTTGGACGCATTTTAAGATAGGAGGGGATGCTTTTAAGTGTTACATTTTTAGGATCAAAACCTCCGTATGCCGCAAGGAATGCCGGAATCAATACTTGTTGTGAAAATTCGTTGTAACCATCATTATTTGTAGGGTCGTAATTATTAGGATCTAAATTTTTTCTATTGCCGCTGAGCTGGTTCATGATATTGAACCTGTAACTTTTAAACTTGTCAAAAGAAGGAGACGACTCATAATTTTTTATGGTATGTTTTTCAAATGCACTACCAATAGATATTACCGACATACTGAAATTTCCATCGCGTTGAAATCCTCTGGTTGCCTCGGAGAAATCACCAGTCCAATAGGAACTTTCGTTCCGTGAATAAGTTCTCATTGCATTGAGTTCTATTTTTAGCCCGGAAAATGGTTCAAAGTTAGCCCGTCCGTTAAATGTTTCGTTATGCGTCATTCTAAACGGATTATTCTGAACTTCACTTGTAGTTAGCCAATTGTAGTCCCGGGCAGCTTTTCTTGCAAAATCTTTATCCTGATACCCAAGTATAAACGGAAGGCCGGGAGCGAACATCCCATTAAAATTTTCCATTCCAAAGTATCGTGTGTTGGGCCGATATCCTGGCAATAACGTTCCTTGTGTCTGTGAATAAGTAAACGAAACATTTTTAAATCCTAATAGAAGTCTGGTGGTGTTTTCAAAAATAAAAATGAGTGGACTTGGATTTACTTCAACTGTACCCTCAACTAAAACTCTTACATTATTAACATTACTATCAGGTAAAAAGCTTATTCTGTTCTCATTAATTATTTCAGTTTTTCCTTTAATCTCTTGATTGTCCTTGTTAAAGAATTTTACAGTAACATCTTCTGTTGATAATTTATGGAAGATAATCCTGGGTTCATCCGATTTAAGCACCATGTTAGTACGTTCATAAATTACCTTCTTTGTTTTTTTCTTTTTTACAGCATTCTTGTTTGCTGGCTGCAACAGTCGTTTGAAAAATGGTACCTTATTATATAGAGTGGTTAACGTAAACTGACTGCTCAACTGAAGTGTATTTGAGTTTTTAATGGTATTCCCAAGGTCGTAAGTGTAATTTATTGGTGCAACATCCCAACCATAAGAAGCATTATAACGGACAGATGAATTGGTCCAGTCCAAAAAAGGAATTTTATTAATTGGTAATGAATAGGTTAAATTAATATCGTGGTAGTATTCGGTTGTACGTCCCATTTTTTTGATACTTCGCCAAACTGAATCTTTCCATATTTGATAATCGTCGCGAAAATACCGGTTAACAATATTAATTGAGCCCGGTTCATCGATGCGGGCAATATTGGTAGCGGTAAAATCAATTTTAATCGATCGTGTCAAATCATAGCTGAACTCATAATTTCTGTTCCATAAAAAATCTTTGCTAACAACTGCGTCAATTTTTTCTCTTCTATTGATATCACGATTTGTAATTTCCCTGTAATGGCGGCTCATTTCTGTACTAAATCCTAAGGTAGTAGGCCCAAGATTGAAATTAAAGTCCTTGATTAATCGAAAATATTTACTATTTAAGAATTTAACCTTTTGAAATGGCTGGATCAGTTTCGGTCTTCCGGTGTAATTATAAAGAATTCCTCCATTATACCTTTTATCTAAATTTCTTTCGATGTTGATGTTGTGGCTATAAGTTTCATTAAAGGCATAGTTAACTGACCAATTTGAAATATCATAAAAGTGTGGTTTTCCGTCCTGTTTATTGATCCTGACATTTGTAAAGTTGAGACTGCGCCTCATAACATAGTCCCTTGCATTTTTGATGATTCTGTTTCTTTCTTCCTTCGATCCCGCATTGTCTAAAGCTGCCTGTAATGGTATATCAGGGTCAAGAGGATTATATTCAGGATCGGTAAACGATTCGGAATAGCCAACATACATTGGTATTTGAATTCCGGATTTTTCAGGAAAGAATTTTCCCAGCTCCAGGTTTGAAGAAATATCGTAAGTATTTATTTCTTCTTTACTTCTTTCGTTCACTTTCTGATCGATACTTCCAAAACCAGGTTTAAGAGTACTTCCGGCAATACTCAGAGTCCCCAGATCAGCTAATTTGGTAATAACTCTTGCATTAGCAGCCCATCCGCCTTTTTCATTAAAATTTGTCAATCTTAATTCGTTTACCCAAACTTCGGCACTTCTTGTCAATCCTTGATTTCCAGGCGATTTTGGATATCGTACACCTATCATCATGGTTCGAACGTTGCTTAAATTAGGATTACCACATATGTAATATGTATAAGGGCTTTCGTCAAAATTAAAGGGAAACACAGTTGAAAAAGTTACTGATGATCCGGAAGCCCGCATCATATCATTTCTTGCTTGTTTTATCCGTTGAAAGTCTTCCAGTGCAAAATCAATACGATTGGCTTCAGGCCATACTATTCTTCTGTCTTTATCATCTTCGTTAATGTACGATCCTTGAGGTGTAAGTTTAAGTGGAATTTCAATTTCATAATAATTGTTTCTGTAATCCGATCCCATTCTGATAAACAGTGTGAGTTCGTCGTCGTTTATTGTATTTCCAGGTATTTGTTCGGCATGAACTTCCATCTGAAGTCTTTTGTATTGACGAATATCCAGGTTCATAGTCTTATAAGCGGCTCTTGCATCCCCATTTACAAGGTCCTGAACTTTCAACACCATCGACTGCTCATTTAATTCTGTTAATTGAGGGTTCTGTGGATCAATTACACGGTCGATACCGGGAGGTAACACATAGTTAACCGGAGTTTTATCAGAGTTTTCTTCAATATTTACCGAGGTTATTTCAAATGTACCGTCTGATTCTTCAGGGTTTGAAACACCTTCGCCACCTTGTCTCATCGAAAGGTCGTATTTTCTCCATTCGCCACGCACTAGCTCAAGTTTAGCAAATCTGAAAATTACCGAATCCTGAAATCCTTTTAAAAACATACGCATAAAACGAATGGATTTAAAATCCTGGATAGAACCAACTACTTTTTCCGGTTCTGAAATTGGGATACGGAACTGCAACCAGCGAACATTTACGGTTTTCTTTCCTTCTTCAGTCTCAACATCAGTAAGCGGATATTGCACAATATCTGTAATATAGTTTTTACCTACTTCCTTTAATGCATCAACCGAAATGTCGACAGAGTACTGGTAATAGGATTCTCCTTCATTTAGCGTATTGTCCCTGTTTATATCTTCTGAATTGGGTAAGCTGGAACCTGAAGCTGTTGAATTGGTTTCCAGGGCAGGGGAGTTGCCTTCATAACCATTGTATCGTTTATATCTTTCTAATATACCTAATCTTTCCTGATCGTAATCTGATCCACGGTAATAATGAAAATCATCATTCGAAGGGTCCAGTATAATTTTGTCTAAAGCAACTTGGTCGGTAACTGTGCCGCGAATAGAATTAATATAATTTTGAAAGAATATCCTTTCTTCCTCGTCTCCAAGTCCATCTAAACCAACATCCTGAAACTTTCTGCTATTCGGATCATTATCGAATGAGTTGGTTAAAGGCTGTGATGTTGCATCGGGCACTCTTCCCCAAGCTGTAGTATCTACACCATCTACAACCTCCGATTTTGGATAACCGTTTTCAAAAGTTTTACGTGAATCACGAAGGATATCTTCTGAAACATCGCCCAGGTTAAAATATAATTTTCCTGAATTAGTGCTGAGGGTATCTTCAACGAATGGATCCATTACCCAAAATTCAATGAACTGGACATTTGCAGCTTCAAAATCGTTAGTTTGAACTTCGCGCATGATTCCGCCCCATCTTTCCTTAGGAGCTAGTAACTTTCCATACGCACTCATGTTTGTGTCATAATTGTATGGCCCCTTATCCTGCGGATAATAAGCAATATTCAGAATTTGAAGGGTAGAAGGAAGATTACTTGGATTCGATACATTTTTAAAAATATCTCTCTCCTGAACCTCTCGCACAAAAGGGCTGGTTTTCTCAATATTGTTATTCTTTATGTGAGCAGGGGTAGAAGAAGTGTTGCGCAGAAATAAAGGGTCAATTACATACCATGCCAGTTTGGCCCGGTTATAGCCATATTTTAAATTATTTGTTAAGGCTGCTTCCGGAAACAAATCGTTCTGACCCTGCGGAGTACTTGCCAGCGACCATGCTGTAAATGATTTCATTTCGTACGAAGTTTCACTTCCTTCAAAATCGTCGATGTAAGCTGTTCCGGCCTTTTTAATAGCTTTTGAATGTCCTGGTATTAAATGGGCGAATTCTCCTTCAAAAGTAAAGGACGACGGCTCTTTGGTTTGTAAGAATGGCAGTTTATCAATTACTGATGTCAGAAATTGTGACTTCGTTGTATATGTTCCGTTGATACCCCAGATTGTATTGGAAATAGGCTCATCACCTATATTTACTTTTGTTGTTAGCGGACGTTCCGAAAGGTGCAGAATAGTACCTCCAATAATAAAATTGTCACTAAACTTATAATCTAAATGGGTGCCAACTAAAGTTTTCGTCTGAATATTAAATAGCGAATTACTTTCAAGCGAAATTTTTATTGGTGTTCCAGATTCCAGCAGACCAAGATTTAAAATTTTAACCCTGCCGGTCATGTAATCCACCGAATAATCTATGTTTTCAGAAAGCTTAATTCCACCAGCAGTAACTACTACCGATCCCTGAGGTACATTCATGGCATTTAACGAAATTTCGGAGCTGGAGGCCGATTGAAAACGCCCATTAATTTTAAATTTATTTCGTTCAGCGGATAGTCGGGCTTTAGTTTGTGTATCATCATATAATTCCTGAAAAACATATTTGCTCCAGGTTACCGAATCCAAATTATTGTCAATCAGGTATTTCTTTAACGTTGTACCAAAGGGTTCAAGTGTTGTAAAAAAGACCCTTCCATTGGATTCGTTTATTGTAATATCTTTCACATAATCAAATACACCATCAGGTACCGGATCCTGCTGGCTATTTAATTTATCCATTCCTAAAGCACGGATGAGTATTTTTTTGGTTGTATCTGGTCCGGTAAGTTTTTCAGGTATGTAATTAATAGCATTTCCTGTTTTATCGTCCTGGTATAAAATATTTAGTTCAAAATCTTCATTGGTAACCTGGTATGCTCCAATAGCATAAACATTCTTCATCATAAGATCCCAGGTGGGGAGATTAGGTGTTAGATTTGTTGCCTTAATTAATTTTACAAACAACGACTTTGGAGAAACAATACCTGAATTCGATAATTCACCTACCCGGTATGTTTTTCCACGATAGATATATTCATAAGCAACACCAAGAACTTCGCCGTTTCTTAAAGCTGTATTCAGAGAAATATATCCTAAGGCAGAATTAAAGGTATATTCCCGTTCAGTCAATTTTCTGGCATTTTCAACTTTTTCAAAATCCTGCCCGGATGCAAAGTTAGAAAATCCGGAAAATTTGTTTACAATCGAATTGATGTCCCGAAAAGAACTGTCGGTTATAAATTTATATAAGCCATTGATTTCATTTGATGGCATTTGTATTCCAACGTTCGGCTGAAATTCAGGCACACTGTTATAAACATTTTTTTCGCCCAAATCCATTAAAGCAACTATGTTTCTGGTGTTTTCATAACTGCTGCTTTTATTGGTTACCCAAACTTCTATTTTGGTAATTGTAATGCCCGAACTTATTGTAGGTAATGATGCTAGGGCATTTTCATAGTTATTGCGAAAGTATTGTGCAAGAAAAAAGTGTTTATCTGCATCGTATTGATCGATAGGCAATTCAAACTCCTGTTGCTGGGCTCCCCCTTTAACTTCAATAACGCTCGATTCACCTTTTTGCTGAGACAGTACAGTAGTAACATATAACTTCCCAAATTGCATTTCAGTTTTAAGCCCGAATAAGCTTTGGCTTCCGGTAATTAGTGAACCTGTAAGTGGCAGTGATACATTACCAGCTTCTATTTTTTTTATGATTTCATCTTCTTTACCATTGTATTCCAGTTTTGTTTTATTCTCAAAATCAAAGGAGGCTTCTGTATTGTAGTTCACTCCTAATTTCATTTTATCGCCAATGGAGCCATTAACATTCATTTGGATTTTTTCACGGAAATCGAAGGTGGTGGTTTTTCTTAATCGTTCACTTATATTAGGATTGTTGATTTTTGAAGTGTTTATTCCGAAAATAAGTTCCGCTGATCCCTGAGGAACTATACTGATGGTGCTTGTTCCAAATATTTTATCAAATGTTTCTCCTCCAACATTGATGCTTTTAAGCAGAGGTGATCTTCTGTCGACAGTTTCACTTTTGCTTCGTTGCCTCCAGTATTCTTTTTTGGAGTTTTGAAATTCATATTTTTTGTAATCATTCAGGCTCATGGAGTAAGGTAATTTGTAATCCAGACTACCTATTTTTTCACTGAATTTATAATCGTTTTTATCGGGGTCGTATTCTATTTTTTGAGAAATGTTGGGTGGGGTTTGAAGAAAGAGTAACGGGGTTTTTCTCATGGGAGAAAAAGGAAGTCTGTTATCGTTGAAATTATATTTTTTTTCCAGGATTGAAGTTCCTGTTTTATCAGGAGAAGACCTTATGGAATCGGTAGTTATCTGAGTATATGAATTGGAAATAGTAATCGCTGCAAAAATGAATGCGCAAATAACCCTTATTTGTATTGAAATAGCTCCCTTCAATTCTGTTTCCGAAAATTTATAAATTTTTCAAAGCTAGTTTGACCAAATCTTCAACATTGTATTGATTACCTGTAGATAATATTTTCTCAAGTATTTTCTCAACTGCCGATTTAGGAAAACCCAACGTAACTAAAGCATTTAACGCTTCATCTTTCATTCTATTGTCTTTTAGAAGAAAATTATCATCGCCAGTGTTGTCAAGTCCAATTTTATCTTTCAGATCTATAATTATTCTTTGTGCTGTTTTTATTCCAATACCTTTTATGTTTTTTAAAGCATTTACATTTGCATCGGCAATTGCTTTTCGTATTTCATCGGGGTTCATCGACGAGAGCATCATTCTGGCTGTGTTGGCGCCAACTCCTGATACTGTAATTAGTAAACGGAAAATATCCCTTTCTATTTTGCTATAAAAACCATAAAGAATATTGGCATCTTCACGAATTACCTGATGAATAAAAAGATTGCAATTTTCTTTGGAAGGTAATGCTTTAAGCTGGCTGTACGAATAAAGCGAAATTTGGATCATGTATCCAATTCCGGTTACTTTAATAACTGCATAAGCAGGAGTTAGATCGTGAAGATTTCCTTCGATGAATTCGTACATAAAAGGTTTTATGGATTAGGAAGCTAAAATACTAAAAAATACTAATCAAGCCTTTAAAGTTAGGTAATTCGGATAAAAAAGAAGAAGATGGGTAAAAAGGGTAAAATTTAAACACGAAGTCACAATAGACACTAAAGGAATATATTGAAATATACTTGCTTGTGTTCAATTTTAGCCGCATTCTTATCCGTACAGGAGCTTATTATAAATAAAAGCAGGTAAAGAAGGTAATAATATTTCTGCTTCATAAAAAAATTCTTAAAATTTTATCGCTTTTAATTCTTTCAATTATAAGTTAATTATATTAAAAAAGACCGTTCCAGCAAAGGAACGGTCTTTAAAACTATTTATATCAAAGAATTAGTAACCGGGATTTTGTTCGAGAATACCAGGTTGAATATCAAGCTGGCCTTGTGGGACAGGTTGGTATTTGTCTTTTTCTTCGAATGAAGCCCCTCTCATGAAATCTCTGATTCTTAAATCGCCAGCAGCAAAAGCATTTAATGTAGCAGCCATATCAACTCTGCCAACTGTTGCTTTGTCCCAACGACGAAGGTCGAAGAAACGCATACCTTCAGTAGCAAATTCAAGACGGATTTCCCATTGAACAGCTTTCATTGCAGCAGCGGCATCGGCAAACGCAGGATAAAGTCCAATTTTATAATTGGCAGCTGGTTGAGTAAAGTCAACAGCTCCGGCAGCACCCCATGGGTATACCGATGCAGGAAGTTTTGTAATGTTAACTTTGCCCATTACCACTTCATTATCTGCTCTGTCACGAACCATGTTAACATAAGTACGTGCAGTGGCAACATCGCCTTCAAAAGCGGCTACTTCAGCTCTCCACAATAAAACATGTGCATAACGGATATAGCGATAGTTGTTGGCATTGAGACCTGTTTGCCATCCTGTAGTAGTTGACAAGGTATTACGTTGCGATTTGTAGAAGAAAGTTTTTTCAACTGGCAAATAAGGGCCACCATTAGGTTGGTAACGGATCCAGTCGCGGCCACGCATAATACCCCAATCTAGGTAAGGAATTCCTCTGCGTCCCATGGTCCAGTCGATACGAGGGTCAAGTTCATCAGTAGCAGGAACGAAATCAGCATCGGAAGCAATACCCTGGTCATTTTTTAAATCGGTAACGTTGAATGTATCAAATAATGGTAAGCCGTTAGCATCCACTTTAAATGCATTTGCAAGGTTTTGCGATGGTTGGTGGAAACCACAGCACATGCCTATGTCAGAACCATGAGGAGCGTTAAGACCAATTCCCATTTCAGCATTTAACGATTCGTTAATATCATTAACAGTAGCTTGAATTTCGAAGATAGATTCCTTATTGTTGTTGGTAACAATACGATAGTTATCAAAAAAATTAGGCATCAACGAATATTTGAAACTATTGATAATGTTATCAAGTAATGGCTTTGCTTCGGCATATTTCAAATCCTGAAGGTAAGCTCTGGCAGCAAGGGCCATAGCAGCATATTTTGTTGGACGACCAACCTGAGCCTGAGTTTCTGGTAAATTTTCCCATGCAAATTTCAGGTCCTCAATTATAAAGTCAAGAACAGCGCCAGGAGCATTCACATTTTTAATTTCCTTAGCAACATCCATTTTGTCTTCAGAAATGAGTGGAATTTTGTCACCAAAAACTAACCTAGCTTCAAAATAAAATAAACCTCTAAGAAATCTTGCTTCAGCTTTAAATCTGGTAGCTGTTGCCTCGGGTAAACCTTCAGTTTTAGCTATCACGTTTAAAACAGTGTTGGCACGGTTTACACCCATACCAATATTTAACCGCCATTTATCTGCAGGATAATTATTAGTAGTAGGAACTTCCCAACGTTCGATTTCATTTACAGGAATCTGGTCAGTTAATTCCGAACCTTTGTATGCGTCATCGGAAGCTGCTGAACCATAGGACCAGTTTTGAATAGAAGCTCCCCAGGAAACAGTCCACAAAGCACTACCTTTAACCATAGCATAAGTTCCTATAAGTAGCGAATTAATACCCTTTTCGTTGTAGAATACATTTTCAGAAGTAGATCCTTGCGGAGCTTGTTCTAAAAATGACTCTGAGCAGGAATAAAATAAAGTCAATATTAAACTGACTGTTATAATTGAATACTTTTTCATATCATTTTTGTGTTTTAAAATTAAAAAAAGTTCTTACAACCCAATAGATAGACCAAACATAATCTGGCGTGGTGTTGGCCATGCTCCGCGATCTACTCCTAACGACATACCTGAAGAGTTCAGCTCAGGATCGAGCCCGCTATATTTTGTAAGCGTGAACAGGTTAGTAGCCTGAACATAAACACGTAAGCTTTGTAAATTTACTTTGCTAATCCATGTTTGAGGAACGGTATATCCTAACCGAAGGGATTTCATTCTTAGGTAGGATCCGTCTTCAATAAATGCAGTTGAAGCATCCTGAGAACGAGCTGCCTGATCCAGTTTTGGTAATCTTGCACCTGTATTGGTTGGTGTCCAGGAATTGTACAATGCATCTTTGCTTAAACCACCGTTAAACATACCATAATCGACCCAACGCGAAACATAGTTGATCATATCGTTGCCATAGCTTCCATAGAAGAACATGTTCAGGTCGAAACCAGCATAGCCTAAGTCGATATTTAAACCGCCGGTTAAATCGGGATGAGGGTTGCCAATAAATGTGCGGTCTTTATCAATAGTAATTAAACCATCGCCATCAAGATCTTTGTATTTAAAGTGACCGGCAGCATTGTAGGTACCATATTGAGGGCCTGCTGCAGCATCTGCATCTGATTGGTAAATTCCTTCAACAATAAAACCATAAAATTCAGGGAATGCATGTCCGTTTGTAGCAGCAGAATAATTTACCTGACGTTCACCATAAAATAACTTATCAGCTTGTTTATCCGAAAAAGAAACCATTTCGTTTTTGTAATGTGAAGCAGTTAAATTCACACCATAGGTAAATTTGCCATCCATTAGCGCATCGTGGTAGCCCAACTCGATATCAAAACCAGTATTTTTCATTTCTCCAATGTTTACAAAAGGAGGAGTTGCCAAACCCAAAACTTCGGGAACAGGTAATCGATAAAGCATATCAGTGGTAATACGGTTCCAAACTTCCAATCCTAAATTTACCTTATTGTTTAGCAATGCTACATCAAGACCAATGTTTAAGGTTTTAGTAGTTTCCCAGGATACATCATCGCTACCTCTTGTTGAAGGCTGGAATCCGGCAGTTGCCTGAGTATTTGAGCCATCAATTGCATAAGCAGCCATGTAGTTATTCGAAGCAAAAGTGGAAAACATATTGTAATCATTCATACGATCGTTACCGGATGTACCATAACCAACCCTTAATTTAAGAAGATCTAACCATGTATTGGTTGAAGCCATGAAAGACTCCTGAGAAATTGCCCAAGCGGCAGAAAAAGCAGGGAAAACGCCATAACGTGTGTTTCTACCAAACTTAGATGAACCGTCGCGGCGAACAGTAGCTTCTAAATAATATTTTCCATTTAAATCGTAGTTAATACGGCCAAATTGTGAAAACATTGATGAAGCAGATCCAGAACCATCGTTATTTTTATTAATCTCACCAACGCCAAGTTGCATATAATCTGGACTTTCAGAAAAATATTGGCTTCTGCTGGCATTCATCCATTGGTATATATTTTTATTTGCCTCAGTACCGGCAACTATACTAATTTTATGAATATCAGCTATTGTAGTAGTGTAATTTAAAGTATTGGTCCAACTCCAGAAAATAGAATAATTTGAATTTACATTCATTCCATTAATTTTATTAGGTTCTGAATGCTCATAGGTTGGTATAGTATAACCTTTATAATTCCATTGACTAACGTTGTAACCCAATAAGGTTTTAAGTGATAATCCCTTAATAATTGTAGCTTCTGCAAAAATATTACCCATAGCCCTTAACCATTTACCATTGTTATTTTGGGCGCGGTAAAGTTGAGCAAGAGGGTTTGCTGAGTTGCCCATACCCGGAGCTTTTGATCCGGCAAAATTACCCATAATATCGTAAACCGGAATAATTGGCTGTGAACGGTATGCTTGCGAAATTACTGTACCTTCGCCATTGTCGCCTAAATCACCATTTTCGTTAATATAAGTACCGCTCAACGATTGACCAACTTTTAGCCATTTAGCGAAGGAGGATTCAACATTTACACGGAAGTTGAAACGTTGGAAATCGGTATATTTCAAAAGTCCTTCTTCATCTAAATAATTTGCAGAAATAGCATAGGTAGTGTTATTACCGCCACCGCTAACTGAAAGGTCGTATTCCTTAACAAGACCGGTACGATATATTTCTTTGTACCAATCAGTACCTTCTTTATTGGCTTTAAAAATAGTATAATCAGGATATTTGTACAGGCTTGGGTCAACAGAAGCATCACCTTCCTTAGCGCCACCTGGCAAAATATAGTCAGGAATTACCGGAGTAGGTCCATTACCATACTGTGGATGGCTAAAATTAGCAGTGTTGTTGTTTTTGGCCGATAACCACAAAGCTTCCCCGTATTCCTTAGTATTCAATAAGTCGTATTGGTTAACAGCCTTTGTAGTACCCATTCTCAAAGAAAAAGTTACTACTGGTTTTTGGTTCTGTTTACCTTTTTTGGTTGTAATAAGAACAACACCATTTGCTCCCCGTGCACCATAAATAGCAGCAGAAGATGCATCTTTTAATACTGAAATGGATTCAATATCATTTGGATTAAGGTTATTACCAGGCCCAACAGGTACACCATCAATTACATAAAGAGGATTTGGGTCGTTGATAGTACCAACACCACGAATTCTAATAGTTGCATCGCCACCGGGACGGTTGGCTGAAGTAACGGTAACGCCAGAAACCTGACCCTGCATGCGGCTAACAATACTAACAGCAGGAGAAATCTTCATTTGCTTTTCAGAAACAGTAGAAACAGCACCTGTTAATTCTTCCCGTAAACGAGTACCATAACCTACAACAACAATTTCCTGTAATTCCTGAGTTTCTTCTACTAAGGTAACATTAACGCTCTTCTGGCCTGCAAGAGCTATTTCCTGAGTTTGAAAACCTACAAACGACAAAACTAAGGTTGCATT
>JBBQEI010000088.1:0-16873 GCA_038320545.1 Bacteroidales bacterium | reverse complement strand
ATAGCGATGGGGTCCACCTCTTCCCATTCCGAACAGAGAAGTTAAGCCCATCAGCGCCGATGGTACTGCGTAACAGCGGGAGAGTAGGTCGTCGCCAAACTTTTTAAGCCTCATCCCTTTATTGGGCTGAGGCTTTTTTTTTGTATTTTGTTAAATTTTCTTAAGGCATAATTATTGTTAGATGAATTATCCTAAATTTAGGAATTTATTATAGTTAGAAACGTGAAAATACTATATATCCTTTTGTTTTTACTCGTGTTCATTTCCAGGCTTTCTGCCCAGGAACCGGATGATGCCAGTTCTGATGATTCCGGTCAAACAAAGGAAACTCTAAAGAAACAAACTACCGATACAACAAAACTCAGAATATTTATCAAATCAATGCGAAGCGATCTGATGAGCTTCGATAGTATTCCATTTGACACCTTACTTGAAGATATTCATTTACAAAATCATCTCAGGAATAAATATCCTTTTTTATCGCATTTAGGAAATTTGGGATTGGCAGCCGTGTCAAATAACTATTTTCAACAGGCACATGCTTCAGATTTGTTTTTTATAAATCCGATAAAATATAATTTCATTCACAAGGATGATATTCTTTATTATAAAACGAATCACCCTTACAGTAACATCTCATATAATTCTTCGGGTTCATCAAATATGGATCTTCAATCACTGAGATTTCTTCATACACAAAATGTAAATGAAAAATTAAATTTAGGCTTACTTCTTAATCTTCATAGTTCAAATGGAGTTTATCAAAGACAAAAATCCACTGCAAACGCTCTTTCTTTATTTTCGGGTTACGATGGTGATTATTACACTTTTAATGCAGTTGTTAGTTATAATACCCTTGTTAATGAAGAAAGCGGAGGGATTGTAAACGATACCCTTTTTGAGAATGATAGAGATAAAGGAACTGTTTATCCTACAGTATTGAATGATGCGAAAAGTAATATAAGAAATAGTTATGTATTTATTTCACAAAGATTTAATTTGGCAGGTGTTCGCCAATTACTAAAGAAACAACAGAATGATTCTGTTAGGAAATTCAGTGGAATCGGTCTTCTTCATTCCTTTGAACTTGACAGAAATAAAAGGAATTATATTGATAATACCGGACCTTCTTCTTCATTTCATTATTATTCCGAATATAACCACGATAGTATAAAAACTAATGATTCATTATATTTTTTCCATTTACAGAACAGCGTAGAACTACTTTTGGGTAAGCAAAACCCTAATGAACCTCCTATTTTAATTCGTGCGGGAATTAAAAGTATTTATGACAAGTTTAATTATTATGATCACAGGGATACCGTTCTGACCTTAAATCAAAAAGGCTTGTTTGATACTTCACTGGTTTATAAATTCTATAAAAACCAGTATAATAATCTTGCTTTTACCGGAGGTATTTCTATCGGGATAAAATCGTTTTTTCTTCTTATTGCCAATGGGGATTATTTCTTTTCAGGGTATAAAGCAGGAGACCTTTACTTACATGGTAAACTTTCGAATAGAATAAGCAAAAAACCCGGAAGTTTGGCATTTAATATTCTTATGGATATTTCACGACATAAACCCGGTTATTTTTATGACAGGTATTTTTCGAATCATTTTTCATGGAATAATAATTTTAGTCCTGTAAAAGAAATAAGGGCAGGAATTGAAGTTACCTGGCCTGCAATAAAATTTGATGCAGATTTTAACTATTCTTTGCTCTCATCAACGGTATATTTTGATTCAAATTCAAAACCGCAACAAAGTAGTGGAGAAATGTCGGTGCTTGAAGCTTCAATTTCAAAAGGTTTTAGGGCAGGCATTTTCAATACTAAATTTAAGACTATGTTACAAATTACCAGTAATGACAAGGTTGTGCCCCTTCCTTTATTTAGTGGGTATAATTCCAGCTACATAGAATTAAAACTTTTTAAAAAAGTAATGACGACCCAGATTGGTTACGATTTACGTTATAATACAGCGTATTACGCAAATGGTTACCGTCCTGATCTGGGTGTTTTCTTTAACCAGCGTGAAAAAAAAATAGGTAATTATCCATTTGTTGATGTTTTTCTTAATGTTAAGCTAAAACGTATGCGGTTTTATTTAAAAATGGAACATGTTAATTCTGATCTTCTTAGCAGAATATATTATACAGTACTTCATTATCCGGTAAACTCACGGATGTTAATGTATGGTTTATCATGGAATTTTTACGATTGATAAAATTCGGTTAGACCAATTCGGTTTTCTGTCCTCATTAATTGTTTATTAGTAAAAAGTAGTTTACACGTTTTTGTGTAATTGATACCTTTGTATAGTTATGGAGAAATTGAAAATATATCGGTTGAAATATTTGTTTTGTTTATTTGTTTGCCTTATCTTAACAACATGCTCATTACAAAACAATTATGATTTATCTAAAGAATCGTCCGACGATTTTGCAGAATTAAAAAAACGCCAACGGATTGTAGCAATTATTGAGCAGAACAGCACCGATTATTATATGTATAAGGGTGAGCCATTGGGGTTTCAATTTGAAATGTTGAAACAACTTGGTCAATTCCTGAATATGGAAGTAGAAGTGATTGTAAGTAATAACCTGGATGATGATTTTGAAGCTTTATATGAAGGGAAAGCTGATATAATAGCTAAAAGTGTTTCACCTACTGAATACCAAAAAGACATTGTAAGCTATAGTTTGCCTTTATACAGTACAAAACACGTTTTAGTTCAACGAAAGGCTGCCAGTGATAATAAACTGGTTGTGGCTGGTAAAGAAATGCTTTCAGGTAAAAATATTTATGTACCATTAAGGAGTTCTTTTACTGAAACACTTAATAAACTTAAAAATTCAGATAAGTCCACCGTTAATTTTTTCGAATTACCCGAATATAATGCTGAACATTTGATTAAATTGGTTGCTTCAAAAGAATTGGATTATACTGTATGTAATTATGAACAAGCAAGAGTTTTAGCGAAAGATTTTCCTTCGCTTGATTTTTCTACTGTTTTAAGTGAAAGTAATTCTGTTTCGTGGGTATTTAGAAAAAAAAGTACTGAATTACAGCAAAAAGTAAACGATTGGTTAACTTATTACCGGTCTTCGTCCCAGTTTGCGATCAGATTTCATAAGTATTTTGAGGACAGGAACAACAATGCTAATATTAACCATCATTATGTTACAGTACATTCAGGAAAAATTTCACGTTATGATGAAATTATAAAAAAGCACAGTAAGTTAATAAATTGGGACTGGCGACTATTAGCATCATTAATTTACCAGGAATCTCATTTTAATCCTAATGTGCGCTCAAGTGCCGGGGCTTATGGTATAATGCAGCTTATGCCTTCAACAAGGGAGTATTTTGGAATCGACACTACCTCGTCGGTTGAAAAACAAATCGAAGCCGGGGTAAAATTCATTAAGCTTTTGGATAAACAAATCGCCCCTAGAATTCCCGACGATAAAGAAAGAATCAAATTCATTCTGGCGTCCTATAATATTGGATGGGGCCATATTCTCGATGCAGTTAGAATAGCATCCCTGGTGGGCAAAAATGAACAGAAATGGGATCAAAATGTGGATTCATGTTTATTAAGCAAATCTAAACCAGAAATATTCCAGTTAGCCGATGTAAAGCATGGTTATGCCAAGGGAAAAGAAACATACAAATATGTGAAGCAAATTATGGAACGGTTTGAACATTATAAAAATCTTGCTTCCGAGTAGATATCAGTGCTTTCTTTCCAAACTTGGATAAATTCGCTCAGGATCATTGCTGTTGCACCCCAAACCATTTTATTAAATATATTATAATAGGGCACTTTTTCTTCTGCTCCATTGTATAATACTGATTTTACCTCTTTTATTTCCTCTGAAAGGATTAAATCTAAAGGGATTTCCAGGATGGAAACTACTTCAGAAACCTGAGGTTTAAAAATTGGCTTTTCCTTGCAGAGTCCAATAATTGGATAAACTTCAAATTTACTTACGGGAATGAAAAGACTTGATAAGCATCCAAGAACAATGATTGTTGAAGAGTCGATTCCGATTTCTTCCTCGCATTCTCTTAAGGCAGTACATGTTAAATTCCTGTCTTCTTTATCCATTTTACCACCCGGGAAACTTATTTGGCCACTGTGGGCGCCATCATAAATAGGACGTTCAATGAGTGGAAAAAACAGGCGATCGTTTTTTGAATAAAGTAAAATAGTTACTCCGGCCATTTGTTTTGGTCCTGACTCTTGCATTTCGAGCCTGTAAGAGGGTGCCATTTGAAATTGAGCTTCTTTTCCCGGAAGTGGAAGTAATAACCTTCTTTCTAAGTTTTTTAAGTATTTAATCATTTTGATTTCTAAATATCATTTTCACCATTAGTTAAATCTAAGTGTGCTTTCAGGCGTTACCCTTGAGATAATCATGGAGGGTACCACTAGCATTGCCAGAGTCAGTATGGCTGTTCCAATATTTAGCAATAAAAGATAAAAAATGTTCAAATTAATGGGAACACTATTTAAAAAATATGAACTTTGATCGAGCGGTATAAAGTTGAAATGATATTGAAGAAGGCAAATTGAAACACCAATAACATTACCCCAAATTAAACCTTTGATTATCAAAAATCCAGATTGGTAAAGAAATATATTTGAAACCAATGAATTACTTGCGCCCAACGATTTCAAAAGGCCTATCATATTGGTGCGTTCCAGAATTAATATAATGAGCCCGGAAACCATATTAAATCCAGCTACCAAAAGCATTAATGCAAGAATAATCCAAACATTCATATTCTGGAGATTAAGCCAGTCAAAAATCTGGGTATACCTTTCTTTTATGTCGGTCACTTTTAATCCGGATCCGTCGGGGTTAAGTTTCAGTCCCACAATATTAGTGACCTCATGATGAACTTTATCAATCTTTTTATATCCTGTGAGCGCAATTTCATATCCGGTTATTTCATTCTTATTCCAGTTATTTAGTTTTTGAATGTGTTTAATGTCGGCATATACAAAGAGTTTGTCAAATTCTTCCATACCGGTTTCATATATCCCCGATATTTTAAACCTTCTCATTCGGGGGGGATCCTGAACAAAAAACATGGCAATTTCATCTCCTGTCTTCAGCTTAAGCAATGATGCTATAAATTTTGAAATTAGAATATTATTTGAAACTGTGTCACTTATACTAATTATTTCGCCCGATATAAGATTTTCTTTAAAGAACGACCAATCAAAATCTTTGTCTATTCCCTTTAAAACAACGCCCTGAATTTCGTTTCTGGTTTTAATAATGCCTGGCTTTGTTGCAAATTGCTGAACATGTTTAACATCCGGCAGACTGGCAATTTCCTTTAAAATAGCCGGATTAGGGGTTATTGGTACAGTTTCGTATGACGAATTGCTATCGAAGTTTACTATTTGAATGTGGGAGCCAAATCCAAATATTTTATAGGTAATTTTGTTTTTAAACCCCGTAACTACCGATACAGTAATAATCATTACTGCTAATCCTAGTGCTATGCTAACGGAGGCAAATCTCACTATCGATCTGGAAACATATCTTTTAGCTTCTTTCCCTACTGAAAGACGTTTAGCTATGAAATACTCTATATTCAATGTTTATGAAGTTTAGCTTACAAACCTAAAGTAAATTTCTTAATAAAAGATATTTTTGTATTTTCTTGCTATAACAGTTTTTATTTTTTTTAGATTTCAAACCATTATTAAAATTTACCTATTCAAGCATGAATTATAAAATTCATTTTGTACCGCAAAACCTTTCAGGAGAAATACATTTACCATTTTCGAAAAGCATAAGCAACAGGCTTTTAGTAATACATGCATTTACGAAGCAAGCATTTAAAATTTTCAATCTTTCGGAGAGCGATGATACCCATTATATGAACCAAGCCTTCAAATCAACTGAAGATATGGTAAATATTGGTCATGCCGGAACTGCCATGCGTTTTTTAACTGCTTATTTTGCTGCCGCTTCAATTAGAAAGACGATAACAGGAAGTGAGAGAATGAAAAATCGTCCAATAGGGGAACTAGTCAATGCTTTAAATTCGATTGGTGCAGGTATTGAATATGCCGGGAACCCTGGTTATCCTCCACTGATAACAAGTGGCAAACCTTTGCAGGGGAATGAGATTAGTTTAAAAGGATCGGTCAGCAGCCAATATATTACCGCTTTATTATTGATTGCTCCTGTTTTGCCAAAAGGATTAACTATTAATATCACCGATAAATTAATTTCATCATCGTATGTGAAACTAACCCTCGAAATGATGAAATATTTTGAAGTTGAAAGTTACTGGATAGGCAATAAAATTGTTATTCCTCACCAACAGTATAAAGCAAATGATTATACCGTGGAAGCCGATTGGAGTGGGGCATCGTATTGGTATCAATTGGCTTTTTTAGCCGATTCAGCAGATTTGACACTTCATGGGCTTTTTAAAGATAGTGCGCAGGGAGATGCCGCCATCAGTGATTTATTTGAAACAATTGGTGTAAAAGCCAGTTTTAATGGTGAAAAGCTTCAAATGCAAAAAATTGAAACAGATTGCAAAATATTTGAATTCGATTTTATTAACAATCCCGATATGGTTCAAACTTTTGTAGTGGCTTTATGTTTGAAAGGAATACCCTTTAAGTTAACTGGCGCCCAAAGCCTGAGAATAAAAGAAACCGACCGGATTGCAGCTTTGCAAACAGAAATGAATAAGCTTGGATTCTTGATCAGTGAACCTGAAGTCGGCACATTAACCTGGGATGGAAATAAAAATCCTTTCCAAACGAATATCAGAATTGAAACTTATGACGATCACAGGATGGCTTTGGCCTTTGCACCTGCAGCTATTCATTATCCCGGACTCATTATTATGGATGCAGGTGTTGTCAGCAAATCATACGCCAATTATTGGGACGATCTTCGAAGTATAGGCGCAATTATAGAACCAGTTGATTAACTAGTTAAATATGTGTTTTTTGTTTAAAGCCTTTCTGTACGCATTTGCATTTATATTATGCTGTTGAAGCGTTTTGGCAAATGCATGTGACCCGGAGAAATCGTCTTTAGCACAGAAATATATATACTCGTGCCGTTGATAGTTTAGCACTGCATTTATCGTAGTAATTGAAGGAATGCAAATTGGCCCCGGAGGCAAACCTGGCTGGCGATAAGTATTATATGGAGATAGAAAAGCAGTGTGTTTATCCAAAACCCTTTTAATTGTGAAATCACCCACTGCAAATTTAACTGTTGGGTCGGCTTGTAAGGCCATTCCTCTTTTTAAGCGGTTAATATAAACTCCTGCAATAATTGGTTTTTCGGGATTATATTGGGTCTCTTCTTCAACAATCGAGGCAATTGTTGTAATTTCAACCGGATTATAATCTATTTCAGTAGCTTTTTCCCTGCGAGTTTCATTCCAGAATTTTTTATATTCTTTTAGCATTCGTTCACAAAATTCTTCAGCCGAGGTATTCCAGTAATATTCGTAAGTGTTGGGTATAAACATTGCTATAAATGCATCTTTGGTAAAACCGTAATTTTCAGCTTGTGACTTGCTGTTTAATATCTTTATCAATGAAACTGAATCTGCTTCAATTTGGCGCGAAATTACAGAGGCAAGTTGGGGCGTTGTCCTGACATTATGAAAAACCAGTTTTACGGGTTTTTGAATTCCGGCACGTAAAGCCGTAATCAGTTTTCGATTGTTCATTTTATATTCAATCAAATATCTGCCAGGCTTAACATTTTTAGTATAACCCATTTTCTTTGCCAACCAGTTAAAACTTGCTGTATCCTTTACATAATGTTTTTTTTGCAATGTTTCTAAAACATCCTTATAATTTGAACCTGTGCGAATATAAAGGTAGGCGTCTTTTTCTCCTTTGATTGTTACATTTGGTTTATAAATATCTTTATATACCTGGTATATCCATACAAAACCTATTCCTAACCCTATTATCAACAAAAAAACCAATACTGATTTCCACGGAGTTGCCTTTTTCTTTTTCGATTTCGTTTTAGCCATATGTATTTTAAAAAGGTTCAAACTTACAACACATTCTTTAAAAAAATGTTATATTAGTGCGTCTAATGACGTTTTTTGTTATGAATATACGAAAAAAAATCGCATTGGTTGGTCATGATAATATGAAGCATGAGCTAGTTGACTGGGTTGAACATAATTGGAAAACACTTATCCGGCAAGAACTTATCTGTACCGGAACTACGGGTAGTCTTATGGAAAAAGCTCTTGCCAAAAAGATTAAGGAAAATAGTCTTAAGAAATCAGTAAATATTTTAATGTTAAAATCAGGACCTTTAGGCGGAGATCAGCAACTGGGTGCTATGATTGCTGAAAACAAGGTAGATATAATAATTTTCTTTTGGGATCCTATGCAGCCACAACCACATGATGTGGATGTAAAAGCTTTGTTACGCATTGCGGTTCTCTATAATGTTGTAACTGCCTGTAACAGGGCAACTGCAGATTTTGTAATTACTTCAAATTTGTTTAACGAACATTACGATTCTCAGGTATCTGATTTTTCGGAATATACGAATCGTAAATTATAATGAGTGCAAATTCAAAAGAATACACCCAAGCTATTGGAGTTTTTGATTCGGGCTTTGGAGGATTAACCGTCCTAAAGTCGCTCACAGAAGAATTGCCTGCTTACGACTATATTTATTTAGGTGATAATGCCCGAACACCATATGGTACACGTTCTTATGAAACAGTTTACCAATACACACTTGAATGTGTTAAAAAGCTCTTTTCACTAGGCTGCAATTTAGTTATTCTTGCTTGTAATACGGCATCTGCAAAGGCATTACGCAGCATTCAACAAAATGATCTTCCATTTATCGATCCTTCCAGGAGGGTATTAGGCGTAATTCGTCCAAGTGCTGAAGAAATTGGAAAATTAACAAAATCGGGAATAGTAGGCGTGTTGGGAACAAATGGCACTATTCAAAGCCAATCGTATGTATTGGAAATAAATAAACTCTATCCTGAAATAAAAGTATATCAGGAAGCATGCCCCATGTGGGTGCCATTGGTTGAAAATAATGAATATTCATGCAATGGAGCTGATTATTTTGTAAAGAAACATCTTGACGCTTTGTATTCTAAAAATGTAGATCTTGATACAGTTATCCTTGGATGTACACATTACCCACTTTTATTGGATAAAATTTTAAAGTTTACTCCTCCTCATATTAAAATTGTTTCGCAGGGAGAAATTGTTGCGGCAAGTTTAAAAGATTATCTCCAAAGACACACTGAGATAGAAACAAAATGCAGTAAAAACGGCACTCGAATTTACTATACAACTGAATCTGTAAGCCACTTTGATAAGCAGGCTTCTGTTTTTTCAGGCGAGCCTGTTAAATCTCAGCATATTACAATCTGATTTTTTAAGGGTACATTTCAGCATACGTTGGATAACTTGGTTTATCGGGCGATAATACTGTAAATATTTTGCAGTTACTTCTTACGTTCATTATTACTTCATTTGTGTTTTGAACAATAAAGAAATCCCCTTTTTTTATAATCTTACAGTCAAGCTCAACTTCGCCTGACAGGAGATATCCTGACATTACCCTATTGTCGTTTAAAGGAAAATGGTGGTCCATAACTGAGAGTTCCATCACTTGTATGCTAACATCCTGGCTATCTAAAACTAAGGTGCTTTCTTCACCTGTCAGGGTTTTGATGCTTTTGCCCGGGGTAATGTTTACCGGAAAATTTGAAGCATTGCTCTTGACATTTGAAGGAGCTAATGTTTTTTGTTTATCGAAGTTAGGGTCCAGCCAAATTTGAAGCAACTCCGAATTTGAATTCATTTTTTCAAAATGTTTCATCCCCTTTCCCGATTTAATGACCTGTATATCGCCTTCGTTCAATTTGGACCGTTTCCCATTAACATTGTCCAAAATCTCTACCTTGCCTTTTAGTACATAAATTATTATTTCAAATCCAATATGAGGATGTTCACTGATAACACTTCCATAATCAGTCTTAAGATGCGACCAATAAAAAATATTGGAGTAAGGCTTTAATATTCCATTATCTTGAGGAAATCCGAGCATTTTTTGTTCTAAAATAGCTCCTTCATTAAAAGATTTACAGGTTTGTTCCTGTTGCGGCAAAATTATCACATTCATATTTCAGGTGGTTTTTATTAAATTTACAACATTAAACAATGCAAGTCAAGTCAATTATTGCGATAATTAATAAAAAATAAATACCTATGAAACTTACTGTTTTGACTGAAAATGTGGCTGGTCGTAATTGTTTGGCAGAATTTGGGTTAAGTTACCTGATAGATGCTGATAAAAAGATTTTGTTCGACACGGGCAACAGTGACGTTTTTATAATCAACGCTGCTCGTTTGAAGGTTTCTTTAAACGATGCGGATATGGTTGTTTTAAGTCACGGACATTGGGATCATGGGAATGGCCTTAAGTATTTCGGAAATAAAACTTTGCTTACCCATCCGGGTTCATTCCAAAAACGGTATAATAAGAAGGAGAACCGATATATTGGGTTGGATAGTTCGTTTGAGGAATTAAAAGAAAAATACAGGATAATCACCAGTAGTGTTCCTTTTCAGATTAGTCCTGAAATTACGTTTTTAGGTGAAATTCCACGTGAAAATGATTTTGAAGCAAACCAAACATATTTTACATTAGAAGATGGCTCTGACGATTTTGTGATGGACGATTCTGCCCTGATGGTAAAAACCCATGACGGATTAGTTGTAATAACAGGTTGCGCTCATGCCGGAATTTGCAACACAGTCGATTATGCATGTAAAGTAGCTGGAACTGATAAGGTTTTAGCAGTTTTTGGAGGGTTTCATTTGAAAAGTGATAATGAAATCACACATCGTACAATTGAATATTTTAAGCAAAAGGGAATTAGTCGGGTATATCCATCACACTGTACAGCTTTTCCTGCATTAACAGCCTTTAGCAGGGAATACAAAATTTTTCAGGTGTTAACCGGAGACTTTTTTTACTTTTAAACCTGAATATTTGTAAACCTTCACAAACTTCACAACTTTACAACTTCACAGTCACTTACACAAAACTAATCTCATTCTTTAAAGTTTTTTTCTCCTGAAATTCTTTGATATTTTCAAGTGTTGTATTTGCAATATTCGAAAGTGCTTCACGCGTAAAAAATCCCTGGTGTGAGGTAATGATTACATTATTGAAAGTTAATAAACGGGCAAGAACATCATCGGTTAAAACCCTGTTTGAAAGATCTTCGAAAAAATATTCGCTTTCTTCTTCATAAACATCCAGACCTGCAGCACTTACCTTTCCTGTTTTCAAAGCATCAATCAGCGACTTGGTTTCTATAAGCTTTCCTCTTCCGGTATTTATAAGCATTACGCCGGCTTTCATTAAGGAAATGCTTTTTTCATTTATAATATATTGGGTTTCAGGAGTAAGAGGGCAATTTAGAGAAATAATATCTGAGTTTGCAAAAAGTTCATTTAAGCTCACATATTCAATCTTCTGCTGTTCAGCGAAGTGAATATCAGGATAAGGATCGTAAGCCAAAACACGCATGCCAAATCCCTTAAGAATTTGCATCAATACTTTGCCAATCTTCCCTGAGCCAATAACACCTGCCGTTTTTCCAAACATGTCGAAACCCATTAAGCCCTGCAGTGAAAAGTTGGCATCGCGGGTGCGAAAGTAAGCCCTGTGTATTTTACGGTTAAGTGTTAACATCAATGCTATTGCATGCTCTGCAATGGCATAAGGGGAATATGCAGGAACCCTTACTATTTTTATTTTATTCAGGGCTGCCTTAAGATCTACATTGTTATAACCTGAGCAACGCAAGGCAATTAATCTTGAACCTCCTTCATAAAGTTGGTCAACAACATCTTCCGAAATCAAATCATTTACAAAAACGCAAACTACATCATATCCGCTTGCCATTACTGAACTTTCGGAAGATAAATGATTTTTAAAATATTTTATTTCAAAACCAAAGTTTTGGTTAATCTTTTCAAATATCTCTTTATCATATGGTTTAGTATCGAAAAATGCAATTTTCATGATATTTATATTTAAATAATACTAATGCAATGTCGTTTAGTTTAGGAATTGAATAATTAATATACACTTCGACTCCGTTCAGCGAGACACTAATACCCAGTCGTTAGGCTGAGCGGAGTTGAAGCCTACGTATTTAAACAACATTGAATACTAATGGGTTCATATTTATTGTTAAACAGAATATAATGCTCCTTATACCCTGCTTTTCGGAGTGCTTGAAAGGCTATATCAAACCCGCTTGTAATTTCATGCGGTAAATGTGCATCCGAATTCACCATTACCTTGACTCCCATATCATGCATGTCTTTAAAAACAGCTTCGCCAGGATAAAATCCATTATCTCTTTTCTTGTAAAACCCACGGGTATTGATTTCAACAATTGAACCTGCTTTTTGTGCAATTTCCAATGTTTTTAAAAGTTCTTCCTTAAATACCGGATGATCTTCAGAAATGAAGCAGTCGGGCCGATATTGCATTTTTAATTTATCAATATGCCCAATTACCGGAGGTTTCAAATCCATAATCATCTTTCGGTTATATTCAAAGAATTTTCTTGTAACCTCAATAGCATCGTTGTTGAAGATATCATTGAACCCTTTCCTGAATTCTTCATTGGGGCCATCGATAGTCCAACGTTTTCCGTCAAGATAAAAATCTATAAAATGTACCGACCCGATGAAATAATCGAAAGGCTCCGACTTTAATAAATTAAGAGTGTAAGGCACTATATCAGGAAAGTAATCTACTTCAAGACCGAGGTATATTTGTAAATGAGTTTTATATTCATTTTTAAGGTTTTTTATCTCTTCAATATATTTCCCTAATTTATTTTGTGGTACAGCCCAGTTGCATTCGAAAGGTGCCGGTGCATGGGCTGAAAAGCCTATTGATTTCAACCCTTTAGCAATAGCTTCCTTCACATATTTTAAAGGTTCTTCGCCACCATCGCAGTAATGCGTATGCATGTGAATGTTGGAGTACATCACGATTTATAAGTTATATTCGTATTTTGTTTTAAATCGGGATGTAAGCTTTTTGCAACTGGACAATTTTTAACAGAATGTTCAATGATTTTTTTTTCTTTATCCGAATAATTATTCCGGGGTAATTCCAGGTTGATTATTATTTCAATTACCCTTCGGGGATCATTGCCCATCACTTTTGTTACTTTGGCAGAAGCTCCGTCGATATCAAATGCGTGAGTTCGGGCAGCAATGCCTATAATTGTTATCATGCAGGTAGCAAGTGAAGTTGCCAGTAAGTCGGTTGGTGAAAAGAATTCACCTTTACCCTGATTGTCAGGTGGAGCATCGGTGACGATCTTGTTTCCCGATTTCAGATGAACAGCTTCGGCTCTTAGTTCTCCTAAATATGTAACATGTGCGGTTTCCATTTATGCTATTTTAATTTTATAGTATAACAAAACTAAATATAAAAGTTCAGGAAACTTCAAAAACTGATCGTCTTTAAAATGAAAAAGCCTGCTGATTTTCGCCAGCAGGCTTTTTTAATGATTAAAAGTTTATCTTGATTGTTCGTCATGCTTCTGACGATAAATATTTTTACTCGCTCTGCGCTGTTCTCTGTTTAGTTTACGGCGTTCCTGACCTGTTACCACACCATCCGATTTTGCAACTTGCTTGTCCTTTTGAATTTTTGCCTGTTGCAATTGCAACTGACGCTTTTCGCGACGCGTTAATTCTCCGCTGGATTTGCCATCCTGGATACGCGCCTGCTGATTCACCTGTTTTTGTGCCACCCGTGGTGTTACGGTTTGAGCAAATGTATTGGCCGATAAGCCGAATACAATTATTAAGGTTGCTGTCCAAATTGTCCTTTTCATATTCTGAAATTTAGGTTTTGCTTCTTTGATTGTTTCGAAAGCAAATGGTTTAATGGCATTGATATTTTTTTTCTGAAATGTTTTATTTTCTAAAATACTAGTTAATCCGGAGGATAAAAACTAAACTTCTTGAATAATTATCCACATATTTTTCTTTAATTTGAAGTGTAAAAAGAACATTTATAATGAATTTCAAAAACTACAACAATAGATGTACAAAAACTTATTGCTAACTATTTGCATCGCACTTCTAACTGTAAACTTAAATTCACAATCAGAAAAAGGAAGATCATGAAAACTAAAACTATTATTTTTTTATTACTCGCAAATTTAATTCAGTTGGGTGCTCAGGTTACCCGTACCGAATCTCTCTTTGACGCCAACTGGAAGTTTTTTCGGGGCGATGTTTCAGGAGCTGAAAAGATAAGCTTTAACGATAAGTTGTGGAAAGCTGTTGACTTACCACACGACTGGAGTGTTGAAAAGCTGGACAATCAACAGCCCGGTAAAGTAGTTGGCCCTTTTTCGAAGGAAAGTCCTGGTGGTACTTCTACAGGCTATGTGCTTGGAGGAACAGGCTGGTATCGTAAAACTTTTACCCAACCTGCCGAAACCAAAGGTGCTGTTACTATTTTAAATTTCGATGGCGTTTACATGGATTGCGATATCTGGCTGAATGGAAAACACGTTGGAGATCATCCTTATGGTTACACAGCATTTAACCTCGACATTACAAAATTTCTAAATGCTCCTGGCAAATCTAATGTTTTGGCAGTCCGCGTCCGTAACGATGGAAAGAATTCCCGCTGGTACAGCGGATCAGGAATTTACCGTCATGTTTCTATTATCACTGTTCAGGCTGTCCATGTGGCTCCCTGGGGCGTGTATGTTTCAACGCTTGACGTTTCACAAAATAAAGCAACTTTAAAAGTTTCTACAAACGTCGAAAATACATCCGCGCTGGCTTCCAATATTAAAATAATTACCCGTATACTTGATCGCAACGGTAAAGTTGTTACTTCAAACGAATCCTCATCAAGAAGTCTTTCTATACGAAACCAGGAAATTACCCAGAACATGGTTGTAAATGCTCCTGAACTATGGTCAATTGAAACGCCCAATCTTTATTCTGTAGAAGTTGAGCTTATTTCTGACGGTAAAGTGACGGATAAAGTGACGGTACCTTTTGGTATTCGTACAATACAATTCGATGCCAAAACTGGCTTCATGCTCAATGGCAAAAATGTTTTGCTGAAAGGCGGATGTTTGCATCACGATAATGGATTTTTAGGTTCGGCTACCATTGACAGGGCCGAAGAGCGCCGGGTGGAACTTATGAAAGCATACGGGTTTAATGCTATACGAACAAGTCATAATCCACCATCGCGTCAGTTCCTCGATGCCTGCGACCGTTTAGGTGTTGTTGTAATTGATGAAGCTTTCGATATGTGGGAAAGGCCTAAAAACCCCCAGGATTATCACCGGTTTTTTAAAGAATGGTGGCAGAAAGACCTTGAATCGATGGTGATGCGCGATCGCAATCATCCTTCGGTTATTTTCTGGAGCATTGGAAACGAAATTAACGAACGGGCGGATACTTCCGGTTTAATAATTACCAAACGTTTGGCCGATGAAGTTCATCGTCTGGATCCTTCACGTCCGGTTACGGAAGCTATGTGCGATTTCTGGGATCATAAAGAAAAAAAGTGGTCGGCAACAGCTCCCGCTTTTGCTCTGCTGGATGTTGGTGGTTATAATTATAAATGGGCAACTTACGAACCCGATCATAAATCATTCCCTGAACGAATAATGATGGGTACCGAGTCCACAGCCAAAGAGGCTTATGATAACTGGAACCAGGTCGAGAAAAATCCATATGTAATAGGCGACTTTATTTGGACTGCCATGGATTACATGGGCGAAACAGGTATTGGTCACAGCCGTTTGAATACCGATCCCGACAGTGCTTTTTCCAAGCCCTGGCCCTGGTTCAACGCTTATTGTGGCGATATCGATATCTGCGGGTTTAAAAAGCCTCAATTGTTATACCGCGATGTAATCTGGAATAACAGCAAGCTCGAAATGGCGGTTCATGAACCTATTCCTTCCGGAAAGTTCGAAAAAACAAGTTACTGGGGATGGCCCGACGAAATCCAAAACTGGAACTGGCCGGGTAACGAAGGCAAAAATATGGAAGTTCGCGTATTTTCTCGTTGTTCCAGTGTTCGTTTAGAGTTAAACGGTAAAATAATTGGCGAAAAAATTATAAACGATAGCAGTAAGTTAATGGCTTCTTTCCAGGTTCCTTATCAGCCAGGAGTGCTTAAAGCTGTTGGTTTGGAAAATGGGATAGAAGTAGTTTCAAAAATACTCACTACTGTTGGCGCTCCTAAAAATATTAGGTTAACAGCCGACAGGTCGGTCATAAAAGCAAGTCGCAACGATCTTTCGTATATAAAAGTTGAAATTACCGATTCCTACGGCAATTTAGTTTCAAACACCAATATGGCTGTAAAATTTAAAGTTACCGGTGATGGTGAAATTGCCGGCAGCGGTAATGCTTGTCCTAACGATATGGAGAGTTTTAATAATCCTGTTTGTAAAACATTCAGGGGAGTTGCCCTGGCTATTCTTCGTCCTTTGGCCGATAATAAAGCAGGTAGTATTACCTTGCGTGCCGAAGCGGAAGGTTTAATCGCCGGAGAAATTGTAGTAACTATAAAATAAAAGATCACCGTTGTCCACTAATAATTTTAGATTCTTCGATTCGCTCTGAATGACAGGTTATTTTTTCTTTTAAAGGTAGAGGGTTTGGTTGGGGGGGGTTGGGCCCAACAAAAACAAAAAAAAAAAAAAAAAAAAGATTTGGCAATGGAAAAAAATAAAAAAAAAAAAATTTTTAAAAATTTAAAAATTTATAAGGA
>JBBQEI010000087.1:0-17336 GCA_038320545.1 Bacteroidales bacterium | reverse complement strand
AAACGCACTTACCAATGCCCAGACAGTCGATGTGATTGTAAGCAATGCATCAACCTGTACAGCAACAACCGCTGTAATTACCAATACTGTTAATCCATTACCAATCCCAACTTTGGAAAGTTCCGATCTTGACAATACGTTTTGTGCGGGAACAAGCGTGACTTTCACTGCCGGTGGGGGAACAAGCTACGATTTCAGGGTGAATGGTGCCAGTGTGCAGAGTGGGGCAAGTACAACTTACACTACAAACGCACTTACCAATGCCCAGACAGTCGACCTTGTTGTTTCCAGTTTAGGATGTACATCAACATCCGCTGTAATTACTAATACTGTTAATCCATTACCAATCCCAACTTTAACAAGTTCCGATTTAGACAATACCTTCTGTACTGGAACAAGCGTGACTTTCACGGCCGGTGGGGGAACAAATTATAATTTCAGGGTGAATGGTGCCAGTGTCCAGAATGGTGCAAGCACAACTTATACCACAAACACACTTACCAATGGCCAGACAGTCGATGTTATTGTAAGCAATGCATTAACCTGTACAGCAACATCCGCTATAATTACCAATACTGTCAATCCATTACCTATTCCAATTTTGGTAAGTTCCGACTCGGACAATACCTTCTGTGCGGGAACAAGCGTTACCTTTTCGGCAGCAGGAACAGATATTACAAATTTTGATTTTCAAATAAATGGATTGTCTGTTCAATCAGGAGCCTTTTCAACATACACAACTTCAACTTTAGTTAATGCTGATATTGTTACTGTTATAGGGACATCTGTATTTGGCTGTAGTGCTACTTCTGCAGGTATAACCATTTTAGTAAATTCTGCACCAATAACCTCAGTAAATCCTAATCCGGCTATAATTTGTAATGGAAAGGATTTAACTCTTGATGGAAATCCTTCTGGTGGGGCTGGAAATTATATTCATAGTTGGACAGGATCAGGTTCGTCCTTTTTATCTGATGCTACTATCCAAAATCCTGTATTTAATTCTTCAATACCAGGCAATTATTTATTAACCTATACTGTAACAGATGACGAAGGATGCATTGGAATTGAAACTATTACTGTAGATGTTCCCCAAAGTCCAATAGCATTTGCAGGAAATGATACAACTATTTGTCATAATGGAGACCTCCCACTAAAGGGAAATGAACAATTTTCCAATGGAACTTACATATGGTCAACACTTGGCGATGGTATTTTTGGAGATGCTAATGCCCTTCAGACAATATACATGCCTGGTTCAACGGATAAAGCTTCTAAAAAAGTTAAATTAATATTGGAAGTATTTGGAAATGCTGCATGTGTAAGTGATAAGGATACTATGGAGGTTACAATTCCTGAGGAATTAATAGCTTCAATCGGGACAATTCCGCCATTTGTGATATCAGCAAGTACTCAAATTAAAGTGAGATTAAAAACAAAAAACCACAGTTATATTAACGATTTAAGTGTTTATCTGGTTCGTCCGGATGGTAATGATAGTATTACATTAACCAAGGCATCATTAGATTTTACAAATCCAAGTGCTTGTAATACCATTTCTGGTGATCTTGACATACTTTATGATAATTCTATTGTGGCGCCATTCGATTTTTGCAATGCCTTAGATGTTCCGGTTGGGAAATTTGGTATTGAAGATGATTGGTCTGAAATATATGGTCAAAATCCAGCTGAAGGTGGATGGGCAATTAAGGTGGTAGATTGGTGGCCTGAAGGTCCTGATGATGGTGAAATTGATAGTGCATATATTTCTTTTACTGATGTTTCGACAATTACAGGTGAAATAGTTTCTATCAATTATAATGTTCAAACTGCAGGTATTAAAATAACTGATTACTTATCACCGGTAATGTACAGGGTTCCAATTGGACTGAAAACTACCTGCTCTAATTCCTGCGATGCCAATGCAATTGTTAATGTTAATGGAGGTGTTGGTCCTTATACCTATTTATGGGATGATGCGTCTGCTTCCACAGGCAATAATATCAATCTTTGCAAAGGCACATATACAGTTACAGTTACCGATGCTCTTGGTTGTTCAACAACTGCATCTGTTGAAGTTACATCTCCTGCCCCAATAAAAATAGGGAATGTTACTTACAGCAATGCAGTTAACAATGCTTTGGCTTGTAATGGAAACAAAACCGATGTGACAATTACCGCTTCCGGAGGAACAGGTTCCTTACGATATACTTATGACGGCGCTCCTTCGCCAAATGATACCATTATGGCCGGAACAGCTTTTACAGGTTTAAGTGCAGGAACTTTTAATTTTCATATTCTAGATGTTAATGATTGTATAAAAGATACAACCATTACCATTACAGAGCCTACACCTTTAATTCTCGACAATTTAACTCATAAGGATATTCTCTGTGCAGGGAATTCAAATGGAGAAATTCAGGCTTTTGTAAGTGGTGGCACAGCTCCGTATAGTTTTGATCTTAACGGTACAATAAATGCTACAGGGTTATTTACAGGTTTACCAGCAGGAACTTATACAATTTCAATTACTGATAAAAATAATTGTACCATTCCGGATAACACAATTGTGCTTGCTGATCCTCCTGTTTTAACAATTAATACAATTGAATCAAACAATGTAGGTTGTTTTGGTGCTGATGATGGATCTATTACCATTCACGCTATAGGAGGTACAAAGCCTTACACATTTTCAACTGATGGTGGATTGACATTCCAAAATGACTCAGCCTTTATAAATTTAACAATCGGCAATTATAATCCGGTTGTAAAAGATGCTAAGGGATGTGAAGATATGGATGCAATTATAAATATAACACAACCGGCAGAAATACTTGTAAGTACTGTCTCTACAGATGTTACAACATGTTATGAGAGTGCTGAAGGATCTATCGTTATAACAGCTTCTGGTGGCACAGGTGCTTTGACGTATTCTATTGATGGCGGTATTACCACCAAGACAGATGGTGTATTCAATAACATCACCGGAGGTACATACCAGGTTGTTGTTTTAGATGCAATAGGTTGCCCGAAATCAGAAAATGTAACTGTTAATCGCCCTGCTAAAATTGTGATAGATTCTCTTTCTCATACCAACGTTAGTGGCCTCTCAAAAGGAACCGTTCATGTGGAAGCATCAGGAGGACAGGGAGCAATAACCTACTCTATTGATGGAGTGTCGTATCAGGCTAGCAACGATTTTATCGATCTTGATCCTGGTAAATATTATGTTTATATAACAGATACAAAGTGTATTATTAAAGATTCGGTTTATATTTCCGATTTAGTAGTTGATGTTCAAAAGACAGATGTTAAATGTTTTGGCGATAGTACCGGTACAATAACATTAACCTTGTTGTCAGGAGGCAGTACTGTATTTTACTCAATTGATGGAGGTGTTACATTCCAGAATAATGGAATCTTTACTAACCTTCCTTCTAAAATGTATGATATAAAAGTATGGGACGAAACAAATGCAACTTTTATAGCACCAGTTGCTATTGGCAGTGGAAGTCAGATTACAGCTTCAGTTCTTATAGATAATGTTGCTACCTGTCCTGGTGACAATGCAGGAGCTTTGGTTATCATGGCCAATGGCGGTGATGGCGTTTTGACATATTCTATCGATGGAGGAACTACTTTCTTAGCAAGCGGAGATTTTAAGGATCTTATAGCCGGTACTTATAATATTGTTGTTAAAGACAATATTGATTGTAAAATCTCTAAAACCGCTGTAATTGGTCAACCTGCAGCTATAATAATATCGACTACAACAACCCCGGTGAGTGGTAGCAATAAAGGAAGTGTGCATATTGATGCAACTGGAGGAACAGGGAATCTTTTCTATTCACTTGATGGTGTAACTTACCTGGCTTCTGGCGATTTTTCCGACCTGGATGTTAATACTTACACTGCTTATGTCAAAGATGATAACGGATGCGTAAAAACTGCCAGTTTCGATATTTCGCCGAGCAGTGTCAATGTAAATATAATTGTAATGGACGCTTGTAATAGTGACAACGGAGCTATTGCAATTTCGTGTACCAATTGTATACCCGGAACTCAATATTCAATCGACAATGGAGTGGCTTTCCAGGACGATCCGCTCTTTGGAAACCTTGCGGCAGGTATTTATAAATTGGTGATCCGTTTCTCTTCCGAACCTGATTATAAGAATAATATAGTTGTTCGTCAGCCATTTGTGTCTGCAAATATTGTTGATGCTTCGTGTAAACAATTTGTGACAGATGGATCAATTGATCTTGCTCTTTATAATGCTTTAAGTGCTACATATTTATGGTCGAATGGAAGTACAACACGTGATATTGATAGTTTGGCCGCCGGAAAATATAAGGTAACATTTGTGACAGATCAAAATTGTACTGTAGCTGATAACTTCATTGTAAAAAGTATTGATACGGCTTATGTTTCGGCCGGAAGGGATACTGCTATTTGTCCAGGGCTTGATGTTGAACTAATTGCAACTAGTAATTTTATCGATCCTTTCGAACTTGTAAGTTATAGCTGGCTTCAGGGCGATACTGCCGTTGCTGGTACAGGCTTGTCAACTTTTGTTTCTCCTGATTCGGCTTCCTTCTATACAGTGTACATGACTTACAAATCGTGTACTTCAAAAGATACTGTTAAAGTAAATGTATTTCCGTTAAATGGATTGACTGCCGGCGCCGATACAATAGTTGGTGAAGGATTCTCTCTTCAGCTAAATGCAAGTTATACCGGAGACGAAGGGTTTGCCAAATATAAATGGATACCATCAGTTTTTCTGGATAACGATTCCATCCGGTCTCCGTTATTTACGGCTACAACAGCCCTGATTGATTTAGTTCAATACTCTGTTATGGCAACCACAAAAGATGGATGTATTGAAACGGCTTCTTTGAATATCACTATTGCAGGGAATATTTTACCATACTCAGGTTTCACTCCAAACGGAGATGATAAGAACGAACATTGGCAAATAGATAATGCAGAAGCTTATCCAAATATAAAGGTATCTGTATTTAACCGTTGGGGCGATAAAGTATTTTATTCCAAAGGATATGATAATGTAACTAAAGTATTTAATGGCACCAGGAATGGAAAAAACTTGCCTGATGGTACTTATTATTATATCATTGAAATTAATGGATCTAAACGTTCATCAGGTCCTCTTACTATTGTCAGATAACAAAGTTATCCTGAGTTTTTTCAGGATAACTTGAATATAAAATATTGCTAAATGAACAGAAAACTAATTTTATTATTGACAGGAATTATACTACTTGGTGCATTCAAAGCAAAGGCTCAACAGGAATATCAGCTTACGCTCTATATGCTAAACCCATTTATTTATAACCCTGCAATAGCAGGAACCGCTAATTATTACCAAATACGTTCCAATCATCGTTTCCAATGGGTTGGAATGACCGATCCCCCTGTAACCAATGCAATTTCTGCATTCGGCCCTCATAGCAAAAAAGATATGGGATTCGGTGGAACATTGTTATACGATGTAACTGGGCCAAATAGCAGGATGCAGTTAAACGGGGTATATGCTTATAACATTGCGCTTACCAATGAAATAAGAATGTCAATGGGTTTAGCCGCTGGTATAATGCAGTTGAAAATAGATGGTACAAAAATAACTCTTCCTGAAGAGGATGATCAGGTTCTTGAACGTTCTATTTATTCTAAAATGGCTCCTGATGCGTCTTTAGGGATTTATATTTATAATACTGACTTTTTTGCCGGGTTTTCTGCAAAGCAATTGTTAAATAATAAAATCAGTATCGGTAAAGAGGATAAAGGATTAAAGAAATTAGATTCACACTTTTATCTTATGGGTGGTTATCAGTATAAAATTAATAGGGAATTAACCATTGAACCGGCTTTAATATTGAAAAAAGTTGTTCCTGCTCCTTATCAGGTTGAGGTAAATTGTAAGGTAATTTATGATAAGGCGTTTTGGGGTGGACTCTCCTACAGATCCGGCGACGCTATTTCTGTTATACTTGGATATACTTACGATAAGAAAATTTTTATAGGATATACCTACGATGTTGGTTTAAACGATATTCGTAAATATAATAGTGGCTCTCACGAAGTATGTATTGGTTACAACTTCAATACTATTAGAAAAAAATAATTTTTATATAATTGTTCTCCAAATAAGAGATCCCTTATAAAATATCAGTTAAAACATCATAACTTTGATGCATAATTATTGCTTTTTTAACTTTTTTTAAATATAAAAACCTAATAAAAGCAATTAATTGTTGTTCTATATCAAAAGATAAATATCTTTTCATTTTAAATAATTAATAATAATGAAAGCTGGTACAAGACGATTTTTTAAGGTAGTGCTTCCCTTGATGGTAATGGCGTTGGTAATTCTCGCATCATATACATACTGCCACCGGGAAACAAAAGAACAGGTGTTGATGCAGGTTGTTACACAAACACTTAATATTGCTCATTTTAACCCACTTCAGATAAATGACGAATTTTCCGAAAAGGTTTATAGTTTGTATATTAAACGGATGGATTACAGTAAACGTTTTTTTACAAAAGAAGATTTAAAGAAACTGGAAGGATTTAAAACGAAAATTGATGATGAGGTAAAATCTCAGAATTTTGAATTTTATACTTTGGCAAATGCTTTATACGATGCTCAGTTTAAACTCGTGAAAGGTTATTATAAAGAAATACTTTCGAAACCCTTTGATTTTAATGTTTCAGAAACTTTAGAAAGTGATGCCGATAAAGCGGAATTTGCTGCTAATAATGAAAAGTTGAAGGATTTATGGAGAAAATCTTTAAAGTACCAGGTATTAACCCGATTAAACGATATGATTGAGCTTCAGGAGAAGCAAAAGACATTAAAAGATGTAAAAGCTGGTATAGGCAAAGTTAATGACTTGGTTGAGGAAAAATCGTCAAAAGAATTGAAATCTGATACTGCTAAAATAAAAACTATGAGTGAAATGGAAGCAGAAGCCCGTAATAAGGTTTTAAAGCTTCACGATGATTATTTTAAAAGAATTGAGCAGATTAACAAGCCTAAACCTGTACCTTTGGACGAAAACGATAAATTTGCTTTGTTTGTAAATGCAGTAACGAGTGTTTACGATCCTCATACCCAATATTTGCCGCCAAGTGATAAAGAAAATTTTGACATTGGCATTTCAGGCCAGTTGGAAGGAATTGGTGCACAACTTCAGGAAAGCGATGGTAATGTTAAGATAGTGAATATTGTTCCGGGGAGTCCTTCGTGGTTACAGGGAGAACTACAACCCAATGACCTAATTTTAAAAGTAGGGCAGGAGAAACAGGAAGCTGTTGATGTTGTTGGAATGAGACTGGATGATGCTGTAAAATTAATTCGTGGAAAGAAAGGAACAAAAGTTACCCTTACTGTTAAAAAATATATTGATGGAAGTATTAAGCTGGTTACAATCACAAGAGATGTTGTGATAATTGAAGAAACCTTCGCAAAATCAGCAATTATTTCAAATCCGGGATCTAATGATAAATATGGCTATATATATCTGCCAAAATTCTATGTCGATTTTAACCAAACTGAAACTGGTCGGAATTGTGCGGATGATGTTGCACAGGAATTGGTTAAGTTAAAAGGTGAGGGAGTTAAAGGTGTTATTTTGGATTTAAGAGAAAATGGTGGTGGCTCACTTCCTGATGCAGTTCGAATGGCTGGGCTATTCATTAACAAAGGTCCAATTGTGCAGGTCAAATCTAAAATGGGTCCTACAAGGATTCTGGAAGATAAGGATCCAACTGTTCAATACGGTGGGCCACTGGTAGTTTTGGTAAATTCATTCAGTGCATCTGCTTCTGAAATTTTGGCTGCGGCAATGCAGGATTACAAAAGAGCTATTATAATTGGTACTCCATCAACTTTTGGTAAAGGTACCGTTCAAACCTTTGTTCCACTAGACGAGCAGGTTGCCGGTAGCTATAAAAGTTTGGGACCTCTTGGTTCTTTGTTGATCACTATTCAGAAATTTTACAGGATCAATGGCGGAGCTACCCAATTAAAAGGTGTTACCCCTGATATTATTATTCCCGATGTCTATAGTGAAATGGAATTAGGTGAAAGGGAACAGGATTATTATATGCCATGGACTAAAATTGATGCTGTTAACTATACCCCCTGGAATGGCATAAAAAACTTTGATGACATTGTAAAAAAAGAAAAGCTCAGAGTTGACTCAGATCCTGATATAACAATTGTGAAAGAACAATCGAAAGTCTTGAAAAAACTAAAGGATGAAACGGTGATTCCACTTAAAATGGCAGACTATAAAAAGCTTGAAAAAAGCAGGTTGGAAAGCACAAAGCGTTTTGACGAACTTTCGAAAAAAGAAAATGGATTAAAAATTCAATCTTTAAGTATTGATTTAGCTTCTGCTAAAGGCGATACATCGAAAACTGCAAGGATGGATGCATGGATTAAAGAATTGAAAAAAGACCTTTATTTAAAAGAAGCTATTCAGGTTGCCGGTGAAATGGCTGCCAATTAATAAATACAAACTAATAAGATAGGCAATGGATAAATATTCATTGCCTATTTTTTTTATGTACTATCCAATCTTACATTACATTTGTGTCTAATTTAATTAATAATTTATATGGCCGAGTATATTGGAGTATTAACTTCAGGGGGAGATACTCCGGGCTTGAATGCAGCCATACGTGGCTTGGGTAAGGCTGCCCAGATTCAGTACGGTATTGAAGTTATCGGGTTTAAAGATGGTTTTCGTGGGTTGATGGAGAATAGATTTGTGAGGTTGGATAAATCAAGTTTATCCGGCATCCTCACAATTGGTGGAACTATTCTTGGGACCAGCAGGGATAAACCGAATAAAATGCCTATTGGAGGCAGAACATTAGACATGACTGATGTGATTGCCGAAAACTATTATAAACATCATTTAGATGCATTGGTTTGCTTGGGTGGGGGAGGAACAATTAAAAATGCCTTTCTGCTTAAGCAAATGGGCTTAAATGTGATAACATTGCCTAAAACTATCGACAACGATGTAGCCATGACCGACATAACCTTTGGTTTTGATACTGCTTTGGGTATTGCTGTCGAAGCAATTGACCGATTGCATAGTACTGCCTATAGTCATCACAGAATTATATTGGTTGAGATTATGGGGCATAAAGCCGGATGGCTTGCATTAGGTGCCGGAATTTCAGGAGGAGCTGATGTTATTCTGATTCCTGAAATACCTTACGATATCGAAATCATTGCTGAATCAATTCTTAAAAGGGTTCGGAACGGATCCCATTTTAGCATTGTTGCAGTGGCAGAAGGCGCTATTTCTAAGAAAGCAGCTAAAAAGGTTAAAGAATATAAAGAGAAAATTGAAAAGGCAGAAGATAAAAAAGATAAAACAAGGTATAAAGAAGAACTGCAAGTTTATCGAACTGCTCATGAAGGACACACACTGGAGTTGGCAAAGCAACTGGAAGAATTAACGGGTGTGGAATCAAGGGTTACCATTCTGGGGCACCTTCAGAGAGGTGGGACACCTTCGGCAGCCGATCGTTTATTAGCTACCCGTTTGGGAACTACTTGTGCCACGTATATTCAAAAAGGTATTTTTGGTGTGATGGTGGCAGCAAAAGGTGAGACTACTGAGCCAGTTTTACTGGAAGATGTTGTGGGAAAAAGAAAAATTGTGCCTTTGGAACACGCCTGGGTTGAAAGCGCCAGGGCAGTAGGGACTTGTATGGGCGATTAATGTATAGGTAGTATTAAAAAAGTGCTGGGAGAATGTTAATTTGCCTCAGCACTTTTTTAATTATCAGTCTTTAAATAATCGGAATACGTCGTTTAAATTAGCATATAAAAGAAGGGAGAATAAAAGGACTAAACCCACAATCTGCGCATATTCCAGAAACTTATCACCCGGTTTTTTACCCGTTACCATTTCGTAGAGAAGGAACATGACATGTCCTCCATCTAAAGCAGGAATTGGCAGAATATTCATGAAGGCTAAAATTATGGATAAAAATGCTGTTAGTGTCCAAAACGATTGCCAATCCCAAACACCAGGGAAAATTTTGCCAATGGTAATAAAGCCTCCTAACGATTCATATGCCTTTGTTTTAGGAGTAAATATTAGTTTGAACTGTTTAATATAGTCTGATAATGTAGAAACTCCCTTATGTATTCCAGCAGGAATAGATTCAAGGAATCCATATTCTATTTTTCTAAGTTCAAAAAATTTGCTCATATCTCCTTGAGGATATACTCCTATTAGTCCATTTTCAGGTACTTTAACTTTTATATTTAATGGTGAACCATTTCTGATTAATGAGATTGCAACCTGCTGGTTTTTATGCTTTGAAAGTTCAGTACGAAATTCATCAAAGTATTGAATTTTCAACGAATCAATTCCAACCAGTTGATCGCCTTTTTCAAAGCCAGATGCTTTTGCAGGAGAATCTTTAACAAAGTCCTCGACAAAAAATGGAAAACGTGGTTGTATAAATTCTTTAGGTTTTTTAAGGAGTGCCGGTATCAACGATTCAGGAATTGGAACATTTACAACTTCTCCATTTCTGTCGACCTGAATGCTTTTTAAATCATCCAAAACAATAGTTGGCATTATGTCCCGGAAGTTTTCGACAGGTTTATTGTCCAGGGTAATTATTTTATCGCCGTTTTTTAATCCAATTTGTAATGCAAGTGAATCGCAACTGATACCATATTTCACATTTTTTGAAGGCAGATATTCTTCTCCCCAAACATAAAGCACCATTGAGTAGATAAATAAAGCCAGGAGGAAGTTTACAAGTACTCCGCCTATCATAATCAGAAGTCGTTGCCATGAAGGTTTTGAGCGAAATTCATATGGTTGCGGAGGTTGTTTCATTTGTTCCATATCCATCGATTCGTCAATCATCCCTGATATTTTAACATAACCACCCAGTGGAATCCAACCTACGCCATATTCAGTGTCTCCTTTTTTAAATTTGAGCAACGAAAACCATGGATCAAAAAATAAATAGAACTTTTCTACTCTTGTTTTAAATAATTTTGCAAAAAAGAAGTGGCCCATTTCATGAAGTATTACAAGAATACTCAGACTTAAAAGAAATTGGGAAATTTTTATTACTATTTCCATTATAATTTATTATCAAATTTGTGTGTTAATAACGATTTTGTAAACTTAATTGTTTCCTCGTTGCTTTGTTTTATGTCTTCATAAGTTGGCTCAGTTATGAACGGCATAGAATTCATAGCTTTTTCAATAAAATCCGACATCTTTAAGAATCCTATCCGGTCTTTTAAAAATGCATCTACAACTACTTCGTTTGCAGCATTTAAAATGCAAGGTGTGTTACCTCCTTTTTTTAAGGCTTCGTATGCCAGTGCCAGGTTTCTGAAAGTTTTTGTATCGGGTTCTGTAAAGCTGAATGTAGGATATTTTGTGAAATTTAATCTCGATTGTTGGTTTTTTAGCCGTAATGGATAAGAAAATGCATACTGAATCGGAATTTTCATATCGGGAATTCCCAATTGAGCCTTTATGGATCCGTCTTCGAACTGTACCATTGAATGGATAACAGATTGAGGATGGACAACGACTTCTATCTGCTCAGCTGGAACCTGAAATAACCATCTTGCTTCAATAACTTCCAGGCCTTTATTCATAAGGGAAGCGGAATCAATAGTTATTTTAGCTCCCATTTCCCAGCATGGATGCTTCAAAGCTTCGTTTTTAGTAACTTTTTCAAGATAACTTCTTTCTTTTCCTAAAAATGGTCCACCGGAAGCTGTTAATAGAATTTTTTCAATTTTGTTATGCCATTCTCCCTGTAAACATTGAAAAATAGCAGAGTGCTCCGAATCTACAGGCAAAATAGCTACTTTATTTGCAACAGCCAGCTTTGTAATTAAATCGCCCGCAACAACCAGGGTTTCTTTATTTGCCAAGGCAATATGTTTACCTTTTTTAATAGCACGAATTGTTGGAAGCAGGCCTGCATACCCAACCATTGCGGTAAGCACCAGATCTACTGTATCCATTTCAACAATCTGACAAATGGCATCAGCTCCACTATAAACTTTGATAGGGAAATTTAAAAGTGCTTCTTTTACATACAAATATTTATCCTCGTTAGCAATAACAACCACATTTGGAACATAGTGTATCGCTTGCCGGATTAATAAATCTGCATTATTGTTTGCAGTTAAAACTTCAACTTCAAAATAATCAGGATTCTGATCGATAACTTCGAGGGCCTGAGTTCCAATTGATCCTGTTGAACCTAATATGGCAATGTGCTTTTTATGCTCTTGCATTTAAATATATAAAAGCCCGAAAATATGGATAAAAAATGAATTGCGAAACTGAGATGTCCTATTTAAAAAACAATATAATCCTTTGGGTTCATGGATTTGCCATTATGCCATAGCTCAAAGTGAAGATGAGGCCCGGTTGTAAGTTCGCCTGAATTTCCAATAATCGCTATTGCATCTCCTGTTTGAACCTTATCTCCTGCCTTTTTAAGTAGCGTGGAACAATGTTTATAAACGGATAGAATATTCTGTTCATGTTGTATCTGTATCACATTTCCAGTTTCAACTGTCCACGCTGAAAAAATTACTGTACCATCCAGAGTTGCTTTAACAACTTCATTTGGGTTAGCAACTATATCAACACCAAAATGATTTTCTTTTGCATTATATTCATTCGTTATTAAACCTTTAATTGGTGGGAAAAAATGCATTTCAGATATAGAACCGTCATTTTTTTTGTCGATCCCTAATGTGAAATTAAATTGTTCCTGCTTTTCAACTTGTTTTCTGAAAACAGAATCGGCAACAGATTTTTTAAATGCCACTGCTTTTGAAGATCGTCCTGCCACATTGTTAGAATCGGAGAGGGATGTTTCTCTTCCCGAAACAAGAGCATTCAGATTATCAATATATTGATTCTGAATTCGTATGCTGTTTGTTAAAGAGTCTAATTTGAGTGCATTTAGTACAATTTCCCTTCGCATATCTTTACTTGGATAACCAGGAATAAATTCGCGGAGAGGGGTAAAGGCAATCAATATTATTACTAAGCTCGTCATGAAAATAGAAACAGTACCAATTACTGATAACACATTAAAAAGGGAAAGTCGTAAATGCCAAACTTCTTCAAATGTATTGTCATTAAAAAATACGAGCCTGTATTTATGTTTAAGCTTGTTTAATAATATTTTACGTTGTTTAATATGTTTGAAGTTCGACATCGGCAGTTGAAAAATTGTACATTACGAATGTAAAAATTATTAAACAACTTTTACTGTTTTTGGGTCAGAGATCCACAATCCATGTTTAATACAATTACTCATTACTGATAAGTTCATACTTACTTCAGGTGCAACGATATAGAAATCTATCTCAACATGGTTAGGTTTATTTCCTAATGCCCCAGGAGTGAAAATCGCCTGAGCTATAAAAGTTTCACGGTTCCAAAGCTGAACAAAAGTGATGTAATGGTCAAAATCGTCGGGATGTGTATATTCTTCACCAATTATTATCTTGACTTTGAATTTTTCTCCTCTTTTTATTTCATCAGGGCAAAAAATATGAGGTGTATGACGGTCAAAATAGTCCTTTCGTACTTCTTTTTCCTCTTTTTCGATATCAACAGGGTTAAAAATGCGTGGCATATCTATTCTTTATTAACGTTTTAGAATTATTATTCTCAAAAATACAATTATTTTTTGTGTAATTAAGTAATAACTGTTACATTTGCATTCTCAAAATAGAAACTGAAAAGTTCAAAATATATTGCGGGATGGAGCAGTGGTAGCTCGTTGGGCTCATAACCCAAAGGTCGTAGGTTCGAGTCCTGCTCCCGCTACTAGAAAGACAGGGAAGTACGGTGAAAACTGGCTTCCCTTCTTTTTTATCTGAAATGGTGCGCCGGAATTGCGCCCAAAATGCTGTGAGGTTTAGGGGTAAATTTTTTACAGCATGGATATTTTAAAATTCAGATATGCAGAGCTTGGAAAATCCAAATCCAGGGAGTATGTTTATTATTATGCCTTCAACCCGGCGAAAGATCAATTAGAAAGAATTAGGATTTATCTGAATAATATTTCGGATAACAATCGGGATCGTTATGCGAAAAAATTAATCCGGGAATTAAATAATCGGTTAGATGCCGGTTGGAATCCTTTTGTTAATGACAGTGAAAAGAAAAAATATACTCCTATCAAGGATGCTTTGGCCTTTGTGCTAAAATTAAAGCTCATGTATATTAAGGCGCGTAGCGTACCAAATTACAATCAACGGATGCGTGCACTTACTCAATGGCTGGAAAAAAGGAAATATTTAGAACGGCCAGTGATTGATTTTACTGAAAATATTGCAATTGAATACATGAATAACTTAATCTTTAAAGAAAATATTAAAGGACGAACCTATAATAATTACTTGTTAGATTACAGAACATTCTTCAATACCCTTATAAAACAGAAATATATTTCAAGCAATCCATTTCACGCTGTTGTCAGATTACCTGAAACGGAAAGCACAAAGAGGCCTTTTACTGAAGTGGAACAAACTAAATACAAAGAATTTGTTTTGAATTATGATTACAATTTTTACATTACTTCAATGTATTGCTACTATTGTGCCTTAAGACCTCAAGAAATTACATTGCTAAAAATTGAAAATATTGATCTTGTTAAGGGTTATATTACAGTTGACGGTGATAAAAGCAAAAACAAAAAAAAGCGTATCATTCCTATTTTTGGAAAGTTCCTGGAAGAATTAAAGGTTTATCTTGAGGGGTATCCTAAAGACTTTTATTTAGTAAGCAAAGGATTTAAACCCGGGATTTCTTATATATATCCAACCCGTATAGCTGAACATTTCAGAGAAATTGCAATACCATTGAATATATCGGACACAGTCTATTTTTACAGTTTAAAAGATACTTGTGCTGACAGGCTTTTAGATGCTGGGTTTTCAATTAAAACAGTCCGGGATCTGTTTGGACATTCTAATATTGCAATTACAGATGAATACTTAAAGCGGTTCAGGTCTGTTGTAGATAAAAGGCTGATTACAGAATTCCCCGAATTTTAATAATGTTACCGGGACACAAAAAAAGCCCGTTCATTTCACAACGAACGGGCTTCAACATTTACAACTACTAACTAATTACTAACTCTTATAGTTCGTGAATATTTGATTTCGGCGTATGGATTATCACTTTTGATATTCTGAAGCAACGGACGCTTTTTAAATAAATATTTTAGCCTGAAACGATCTTTATAAACAACCTGTGTTAGTGGAACCGTTACAATATTTTTATCTACAAATACTGAATCTTGAATTTCAACAGCGTTAAAATCTAACCATTGATCCTTAAAGCTGAATGTTTTTAAAGTAACTGAGTCAACCTTGTAGCGTTCTAAAATTGCTCTCATAACACTGTCACTGGTATTGCCAAATTTACTCCAGTCAATTTCTGAAACAGGAACTTTAAACCTGTGGTTAACTTCTGTTTTGATTTCACTGTACTGCATTAGGTTTTTCAGCTTTACGTTAAAATCATCTTTCAACTTTTTTTCCAACTCCGGAAAACTATTTTTTATTTCCTTTTTATTCATTTCTAAAAGCTGGGTGTGTTTGAAATCGATAAGTTTTAATTCATCGGTAATTACTGAAAAATTATTATGAAGTCGGTTATTCTCTTTTTTTTGCTCGTACCAATTGGAAAAGAAATAGCCCGCCAATAACAGGCTTACTAATGTTGAGATAATTAATATGGATCTGAATTTCATTTTACTTATTTTTTTATGATGAATATTAAAATAGCTCCTAAAACTGCAATCTGTAATATTTGTGAGGTTATTAACCAGTACAATATTTTTTCAATCCGATCAACCCGTGTGATTGTGGTAACAGTTGTTTGCCATTCTTCCTTTAATGTTTTTCTAAGGTTATTATCAATGTAAGCCTGATAAGCCTTTTGAAAATTTGCATCATTGGTAAATTCCCGGCATTCATCACAGTTCATTTCGTGATCTTTAATATCTGGCATAGTAAGGCTGATTAATGGAATCAATCAAAGAAACCTTTCTAACATCTATTTTCATGGAATCAGGAGGTAAATACCGGCTTCGAAACTGCACTTTTTTAATTTCCTGTAAAATTTCAGAATTGCTTTTTTCTATAAGTTTTTTCAAAAGAAAACTGTTATCTGAAGTAACACTGGTTTTGTCGATGATAGTTTTTAGATCTTCAGTATTGGTATTGGCATAGCCCTGAAATAATTCAATTGCATCTGAATTCATTTGCCCCATATGAGAATAAATTCCCTTCTCTAATGTTGAATCCTGTTTTGTGAATTGGGCCGTAATACTGTCGAGTTTATCTGCTAAAAAAGAAACCTTTCGATTCGTATTGATATTATAAGCAAGGAACAAGGCAATTAGTAATATTATAACTGCCTTGTAATTTTTCTCATTTAGCTTTGTATCTATAAATGATACAATGTAATTCCATGCCAAAGAAAGCCACATGTTTATTCAAATTTTAGTCCTATCCGGGTTGATAAATATCTTAATATTTTATTTATTCCAAATTTGAAAATAACCATGGCCATTAAAAGGCTTAAGATTAATTTGAAAATTTCACTTCTTGATTGAACCTGGTTACTCCATGCAAAAAGAATAATTCCTAAAATCCCAATAAATAAAGCTCTTATAACTTTTGGAATTTTATTAAACCAGTTTGGAGAATTTGTGTTAATTGCTTCACTGGTATCGTTAACAAGCCATGTTACGAGCATAAAAACTATGACAAAAAGCCAATTAACTGAAACTATTAATTGTTTTAAAGAATCGATAATGATCGACAAAGAAAATGATTCGACCGTTTGCCCTGATAAAGGATCTTGCGAAAATACTGCAATGCCAAAACAGAATAAAAGGGAAATGATTAACGTTAGGTTTTTCATGGTTATATAGAAATTAAGTATAAAAAATAATCCAGGTTAAATTTAAAAAATAAATTGCTGGTGAACCTTTTAAATATAAATACACCGACCCGCCTACTGTTACTTCAGCAGATCCTGTATAATTTAAAGTGGCATTTTGCGAACTACAAGAACCATAAACACTACTTGTTGGAAATACTGGTGATGGAATCATACATAATTTACCCAATGCGCCTGCAGTGCCATTGTAAGTAAATTTAATGGTTAAATTACAGACATCGCCAAAACGGCGAAGCGAGTAATCCTGTACTGTAAAATCTGAACCAATACTGGAGATCGAATAACCAAATG
>JBBQEI010000086.1:0-17577 GCA_038320545.1 Bacteroidales bacterium | reverse complement strand
CGATTGCCACTATATTTGCGCTGTTTGCAATTCTGGTTTTGGCAAAACCCATTCTCATTCCTTTAAGTATAGCTTTGCTTATTTCATTCATACTGTTTCCATTGGCAAAAAAGTTTGAGTCATGGAGAATTGGTAAAACACTTGCTGCTTTTCTCTCAATTTTCGCTGTGATTATAATTATTGGAGGCACTATTTTCTTTTTTTCAACTCAAATTATTAGTATAGCAAAAGAGTTCTCTAATTTTAAGGATAAAATTCTCCTTGCCTTTGCTAACGTCACAGTATTTCTCAATAACAATGTAAGCCTGGTTGAAAACCTGGAAAAAAATGAATTATTTGACCGGATGAAAGGGTGGCTTGCGGAATCATCAGGCTCGCTGGTAAGCAAAACTGTTAACAATTCAGCAGCTTTTCTCGCCGGGTTGCTGGCAACAATTGTATTTACATTTCTAATCTTAATATACAGACATGGTTTAACGCAGGCCTTTTTGGCATTTTCGCCCGAAGATAAAAGAGAAAGGGTTGTAAAAATGTTTAAATCGGTTCAGCAGGTCGGGCAAAAATACCTGTTCGGTATGTTCCTGCTCACAGTTGTTATTGGGTTAGCAAACAGCATCGGGCTTTTGATTATCGGTATCGACAATCCTTTCCTTTTCGGATTTTTAGGTGCTACATTGGCCATAATACCATACATTGGTACTACAATGGGAGCTATCATTCCTGTTATTTATGCTTTTATTTCTTACGATTCAATTTGGACAGCCGTTTCGGTTGCCATTTTATTTTGGGCTGTTCAACTGGTTACCGATAATTTTCTCACGCCAAAAATTGTGGGGGGCAGTTTAAAAATTAATGCTTTAACGGCCATCCTGAGTTTATTTGTTGGCGCTGCTGTATGGGGAGTGGCCGGAATGATTTTGTTTTTACCGTTTGCTGCCATGTTAAAAGTAGTTTGCGAAGAGTTCGAAGCGCTTAAACCAATTGCGCTAATCATTGGCGAACAAAATAAAAAAGAGGGCGACGGCAGTGATCTATTTTTAGTTCGGTGGTGGGAAAGAATAAAAGGTAGGTTTACGAAATAATTAATTTTAAAATGACTTATGTGTGAATGATGTAAACTTTTACCAAAGTATGTAACACTTATCATATTAAAGGTTCCGAACTTTGTTCTTCAATATTTATTATTCAATGTCGTTGAGTTTAGTAATTGAATAATTATCCACACTTCGACTCCACTCAATGTGACAATAATCAGTTTGTCAGGCTGAGCGGAGTCGAAGCCTACTTCTTCACTAAATGACATTCATTCATTTCTGGAGAATTAAATGTAAATTATAATGTCAGAAATTAAGATTAAAAATAAAATAATATGGAATTACTTACAAATGAACTAATTAATGAGCTTCTGGCAGAAGATCAGTCGACTTGTCTTTCACTTTATATGCCTACGCACCAAAGACATCCTGAGAATCTTCAGGATAGCATTCTTTTTAAAAACCTTGTTCAGCAAATGGAGGAATCGCTGATGCAGAAATATTCAGCCGCTGAAGTGCAAAAACATCTTGAACCTGTAAAAGCCCTTGTTAACGACAACGATGTTTGGAATCACACATTAGACGGACTGGCTGTTTTTAGTGCAAAAGGAATGTTTAAAGTTGTTCGGTTGCATAAATCGGTTGAGGAATTGGCAATAGTGGCCGACAGTTTCCATACCAAACCACTGCGTCAATATTTACAATCGGGTGACAACTTCCACGTTTTGTGTTTAACCCTTCATGATATCCGTCTTTTCGAAGGTAACCGTCATTCACTTGTTGAGATAGAACTCACTGCTGATATTCCAAAAACTATAACAGAAGCGCTTGGTGATGATTTGACAGACAAGCATACAACTGTTGCAAGTTATGGCGGCACCGGAGGTGAAAGTTCGCCCATGCACCATGGTCATGGCGGTAAAAAAGAGGAAACTGAAAAAGATACTGAAAGGTTTTTCCGCTTGGTTGCGAATAATATTTACGAAAGATATTCAAAACCTTCAGGCTGGCCTCTTATACTTGCCGCATTGCCGGAACACCACAGCCTTTTTCATAAGGTAAACAAAAATCCTTTGTTGTTATCGAAAGGCGTTTCTATAAATCCTTCGTCTGTTTCTCCGGAAAAACTGGCAAATATGGCCTGGGAAATAATGGAACCCGAATATAACCTGAAACTTAACAGCCTGGTTGCCAGGTTTGAACAAGCAAGGGCAAATGGCAAAGGCAGTGACGACTACAAGGAAGTAGCTGTAGCAGCAGTTGAAGGACGGGTTGACACTCTTATTGTTGAAGCCGACCGGATTATTGCAGTCAGGGTAACTAATCTGGTGACGGGAAATACTCAGAAAAAAGATTTGACAAATCCGAAAGTAGATGACCTGCTCGATGATTTGGGTGAACTGACAACAAAAATGGGAGGACTGGTGATGGTACTCCCAACCGATAAAATGCCTTCTGAAACAGGGTTGGCAGCAATATTTCGTTATTAACTAAATTAAAAAAAATGCAAATACAATTTAATACTGATAAAAATATAACCGGGAGCGAAGATCTTATAGCTTCATCAACATCTTTAATATCGGAAGAACTAAACAGGTTCAGTGATCAGATAACCAGGGTGGAAGTTCATCTTTCGGATGAAGATGGCAATAAAGACGGGTTAAACGATAAGCGCTGCATGGTGGAAGCCCGGCTTGCAGGGATGAAGCCAATTGCTGTTACCGACCATGCAAACACCCATGAACAGGCTATTTTGGGCGCTCTGGACAAAATGAAAACTTCTTTGGAAAAGATAACCGGACGTTTAAAAACTTATTAGTATACCTGCATCAATGTCGTTTATTTTAGGAATTGAATAACTAATCCACACTTCGACTCCGCTCAGTGACAATAATACCAGTTTGTCAGGCTGAGCGGAGTCGAAGCCTACTTCTTAACTAAAAAGCATTTATACCTACATAATTTTGGCAGAGATTTCAGGCTTAATTTAGAAATACATTGATAAAAATGGTTTAGACATGTCCGAAATCAGGAACTGGAAATGAAAGCCGAATCATGAATAATCTCAAGCAAATATGGAGCAATCTATGGGCGAGCTTTTGGTTTATGCCTTCGCTGATTGTCGCGCTCAGCATTGGCTTCGCGGTAGTTTTGATCGAAATTGATTCTACTGGGAGCAACCAATGGCTGAACCGGTGGCCGTATCTGTTTGGAGCCAAGGCGGAAGGCGCGAGTGGTATGATTTCCACAATTGCCGGTTCGATGATGTCCGTAGTGGGTGTCACTTTCTCCATAACCCTGGTGGCGCTGACGCTGGCTTCGAACCAATATACCTCGCGCATTCTGCGGAACTTTATGAAGAGCCGCTTCACGCAGGTTGCAATCGGAACCTTCGCCGGCATTTTTACTTATTGCCTGATTGTATTGCGCACCATTCGCAGCGGCGACGAGGGCTCATTTGTTCCGAGCCTGGCGGTATTCTTCGGATTTATTCTGGCTCTTGGAGGTGTTTTGGTCTTCATTTTCTTCATTCATCACATTGCATCTTCAATCCAGGCATCAAGCATTATAGCCTCAGTGGCTCATGAAACGATGACGGCCATCGATCGGCTTTTTCCGGATGAGCCGGAACACGGACACGATAAGGAAGATAACCAGGCGACCCAGGCATTGCCGGAGTTGAACTGGTACGCAATCCCATCGACGAAGACCGGTTACATTCAGAGCATAGATAACGCTAAACTAATGCGCGTGGCACGGGACAAGAAAACCATCGTGCGGATGGAATGCGGCATCGGTGAGTTCGTTTTCCAGGACAACGCGCTGGCCTCGCTCGCCATGAACCAACCGCCTAATCAAGCGACAATTGCTTCCCTGCAAGCGACTTTCAGCATCAGCCTTCACCGAGTGGTGGAACAGGATCCGGACTTCGGCATCAGGCAAATCGTTGATATAGCGTTGAAAGCACTCTCGACCGGGGTCAACGACGTTACAACGGCCATAATGTGCATGGATTATCTGACAGCGATTCTTGCACGGCTGGCACCCCGGCCAATCCCCTCGTTGCACCGCTACGAGAAAGGGGAACTGCGAGTGATCGCCAAAGGTCCGAACTTCGAAAGCTTGCTGGACGAATCGTTCGACCAAATTCGGGCCAACGCCAAAAACAATGTCGCCATCATAACGCGGATGATCCACGCTCTTCAAACTCTTGACGGTTTAACAACCGATCCATACCGCCGGGGAGCACTCCGCGAACAAGTGCAATGGATCGCTGAACTGGCTGGGAGCGCAATTGAGTCAGCCCATGACCATGCCAGGATCAATACCATGCTGGCTTGCGCACTTGAAACACTTGAAGCCGGACATTCCGCGCCCAGGAGAGCATGATAGATAAATATGATAAAATTAAGAAAATGAAAAAGCTCATTGTTTTTGACTTGGTTGGATGCACAAAAGCAACTATCGCAATAAGATGATAGTGGCGCTAAACTGAAAAGATGTTGCAGGACAAACTCGTTGAACACACAAAATACATTGATAAACTCGGTTTAGACATGTCTGAAATTCTAAATTGGAAATGGAGCACTCCTAAACCTTTTGAAAGAGAAAATACATCACGGAACTGTAATTATTGAAAATTGAAAGGACAAAATCCATGAATAATAATGATCACAATCATAAAGGGCAGATAGCACAGGATCATATCCTGGTCCATCATGAACATTTACCTCGGTTAAAACGAATACATCATACCTGGTGGTTCTGGTTTTTTTTGGCTTTAATGCTGTGTGGCATTATATATTACATAATAAGTGTCGACTTTGCATTTGCCCCTCATCACAACCAAATGGAACAGCCAATAGAGAATCCTGTAGCGGTTGATACAGGAGAGCCCTTACTGATGGCGCTTCACCCCAAACAGTCACCTTTGTAAAGGGAATTATAGCTGGTTCAGTTAATTTATTCATAGGTTGTGTAATTTCCACACAACCTATTATGTTAGGACAAATAACACCATCATTAATTGTAGGAATTTTTTCTTATGGATTCAGTATTGTGTTATATGTTACCTCAGCTCAAAATATTGGAGCAACCCGAAGTCAGATATTATTTTCTACAGCTCCATTGTGGGGTGTTATTTTATCGTACTTCTTTTACCATGATTCATTCCAGTGGGTTCATGTTATTTCAATTGTTCTTTTGGCTCTTGCAGTTGTAATTACAAATATTTTATCTCATAAACATCAGCATGTGCACACAGCTACGGAGCATATCCATTATCATCAACATGCCGATGGACATCATACTCATTCGCACGACAATGGATTATTTGCAGAGAAAAAATGGCATTCTCATACACATTCACACAATCCTATCACTCACGAACATCCACATGACCCCTGATTTACATCATAGACATGAACATGAATAGTATATTTGTACTCTGCCAAACATTTGATCTCTAATTGCCCTACCCGGTTTGTGGTTAGTTTTTCTCAATTTAATGGAGTTTTAGCTTAGTTTTGCACATTAATTTTTGTAGATATAATCATGGCTTTAGATATTTTAATTAAATAAATAGGCAAAGCATATGCTTCAAGCAAATACGATTAACTTAACAGAAATGGTCGAAACCTATACCAGCGAATTATATTCCTGGGCATTGCATAAGGTTTCGGATTCGGAACTGGCCAAAGATTTAGTGCAAGATACTTTTTTAGCTGCGGCTGAAAAAATTGAAAATTTCAAAGGCGAAAGTTCCCCAAAAACCTGGTTGTATTCGATACTTAACCATAAGATTATTGATATTTACCGGAAAAAAATAAATCAACCTGTAAATCTTGAAAATCAGAGCTTCTCAAAATTCTTTGATGAGGACGGAAGCTGGAAACTAGAAAACCGACCCAGAGACTGGCACGAAGAAGAAGGACATCTTCTGGACGACAATGAATTCCAGGTAGTATTGCGTAAATGTTTTGATGCCTTACCTGAGAAATGGAGTACTTGTGTAAAGCTAAAATACCTAAGCGAAAAAAATGGTGAAGAAATTTGTCAGGAATTAGATATTGCCACTACTAATTTCTGGCAGATAGTACATAGAGCTAAACTGCAATTAAGGGATTGTGTAGAAAAAAACTGGTTTCGAAACTAAAAAAAGATGAAAAAATTAATGCATATATTATTTCTATCCTGCCTAAAAGCATCTGAACTGATAGAAAAAAAATTTCATTTCGGACTTACATTTTCGGAAAAAATTCAACTGAAAATGCATAAAATGATGTGTGATGCCTGCACGCAATATGAAAAACAAAGTGTTATCCTGGAAAAGGGGATAGTAGCAATGCAAAAAAACAATGCCTCTCAGGCCGATATTGAGGGTTTAAAAAAACTTATAACTGAAAAGCTTTCGCATAACGAAAAATGAAATATAAGATGGGTTTAGGAACTGTAATTAAGTACTATTTTCAACTTGCTATTGATGATGTCTTGATATTTGGAATAAATTGTAATTATTTAAGATGGCAAAAATCAAGGTAATTCAGCACCATGAAGCTACAGGCCGGTTGCTTGAAATTTATGATGAGCTTATAGAGAAAAGGGGGAAACTGGCCGATGTTCATAAAATCCAAAGCTTAAGACCAGAAAGCATTGTTAAGCACATGGATTTGTACCTTGAAATTATGTTCTCGAAATCGGAACTTTCCAGGGCAGAACGTGAAATGATGGCTGTAGTTGTATCGGTTAATAATGGTTGTGAATATTGCAGGTTACATCATGCTGAAGCATTGAACCACTATTGGAAAAACGACATAAAAATTAGAAATCTTCTGAGCGGTTATAATAATAACGATCTAAATAAACGTGAAATCCTATTATGCGATTTTGCTAAATCCCTAACAACAAATCCGGAACAGTTTAATAAAACAAACTTTATTGACAAGATGAAAGCTGAAGGGATAAACGACAGGGCTATATTGGATGCCTCCCTTGTTGTGGCATATTTCAATTTTGTAAACCGTATTGTTTTGGCTTTAGGCGTAGAAAGTAATCCGGAAGAAATAATAGGATATAATTTTTAGTTCGATTGTGTCGGTTTAACTAATATATATGATTAAATACGAATTCGATAGCAAATTAGGTATACTTGAAATATTTTATACCGGAAAAATCCGGCTCAAAGATGTTATTGAATTTGGGAACTCCATTTATACTGATAATAAACTACCTCGCAGATTGCTAATGCTTACTGATGTTACAAATGCGAATTACGAAATAGAAGTAGATGACTTTTCGGAACTCATTGAACATCTAAAAAGGCATGTTTCTGCCTTTGAATATATTAAAGCCGCATTTATACAATCCAAACCTAAGGAAACTGCTTATTCCATGATATTGTCAAATGAAAATCCAATTCATAATTACTACCGTGCTGTTTTTTCTACTCGTGAAGCTGCACTGGAATGGTTGGGTTTACACAATTATTAATCATTCTCCTGTATAAACTTTGTCAGGTTTGAGAAAAAATCCGACTATCTGTTCAAATTGTAAATTTATACTACATGAACAGATATTTATTCATCCCCATTTTATTATTAACCGCTGCCACTGGTTGTGCGCAAGAGTCCGGTTATGTTAGCCTTAATTCACATGCCTTTAGTAATCAAGTCCATTTAAAGCAAGGCACATTGCTTGATGTGCGTACCCAGTCCGAATATACCAATGGACATCTTGAAGGTGCCGGGCAATTAAATTACTACGCCCTCGATTTTCGGCAGAAACTACTTTTATTGCCAAAAGACCAACCCGTTTATCTTTATTGCAATACTGGTTACCGCAGTAAACGGACAGCCGAAATATTAACTGAAAACGGTTACAAACAAGTATATAACCTCGAACGGGGCATTATGGACTGGAACCTGAATAACCTGCCGGTTGTAATTGAACCCAATGCCAAACCAGATGTAGAAAACAAAATGGAACCCGATGAATTTTACGCTCTGATTAAATCGGACAAGCCGGTCTTTATTGATTTTTACGCCCCATGGTGCGCACCATGCCGAAAAATGATGCCGATGATGGACAGTCTGAAAACGGAATACAAGGAAAAAATTACGCTTGTAAAAATTAATGCCGATGCCAGTAAAAAACTTGTTAAGGAGTTGCAACTTGGCAGTGTGCCATATCTGGTTATCTATAAAGCTGGCGAAAAATTATTTGAACATAGTGGTTTAATCTCCCGACAAATACTTGTATCACAATTTGAAGGCAAGTAAAACTTCTAATTTGTAAAAAAAAATAAAAGTAATTGTCAGGTTCTATAAATCCTCCTACTAATAGTTCAAAATAAAAACAGTACCACTAAAAATTAATAACCCTTTAAAATAAAAAAAAGATGAAAACAACTAAGTCAATTTTAGTAAGCCTTGTGCTTGTATTATTAGTATCAGTTTCTGCAATGGCTCAATCGGGAGCTAAAGTAATAGCTGTTATTAACAAAGCAAACTGGTGTTCTGTTTGCCAAAAGAATGGAGAAAGGGCTATGGCTGCATTTATGGCGAACAACAAGGATGGTGCAATTCAATTTGTTGCAAACGACCTTACCAATGACGATACCAAGAAAAAGTCATCTGAAGAATTAAAAAAACTTGGTTTAGACCAGGCTATTTCTGAATACAAGGGGACAGGTGTGGCGTATTTTTTCAATTCTCAAACGAAGGTTCTTATTAGCAAGGTAAGTGTTGCCGAATCAGACCAGGAGCTCGCCGAAGCTTTAGTAACCGCCAGGAAGGGGTTGAAATAACCGGATGTTTACTTTAAAGGCGGAACAAAACACTCCGCCTTTAAAAATTTAAGAAGATTGCAGATAAAATTAACCACAAGTGCCAGGTTTATAATTTCCTCGGACTATTCAATTAAATACAAAAATTAAGAAAATGAAAAAGCGGAAAGTATTAAAAACAATTGCCATTATAGCAGTTATTAGTGCAGTTATTGGTGCGGGAGTATTGTTGTATCTGTTTAATATGCCACATCGCAATGTGCAATCGGCTAAGGTTGATTATTCCCTGACAAGTGCTCAAATAGTAACGGAATACCTGGCTAACAAGAATGCCGCCAACCAAAAATACCTGGCTGCCGATGGCGATTCCAAAATCCTTGAAATAACTGGTACGGTTGCCAAAATCTCTACCGATTTTAATGGTCAACAGGTAGTACTGCTAAAAGGCAATAACGACAAAGCCGGAGTAAGTGCCACTTTTAAAGCCGAAACAAATAAAAATCTGGATGGTGTTATACCAGGCCAAACCATATCGGTGAAAGGCGTAATACGGTCGGGGGCATCCTACGATGAAGACCTTGAATTGTTCGAGAATGTAATTCTTGAAAAAAGCGATGTAGTAAATAAATAGTATCAAGTATCAAGTATCATGTATCAAGTATCAAGTATCATGTATCAAGTATCAAGTATCAAGTATCAAGTATCAAGTATCATGTATCAAGACTAAATACACTCTTAAAAACAAATACTTATGAAAAAGTCAGTTTTATTATCAGTAGCGGCGGTAGTGCTTATTACAATTGCCGGATATGGTCAAAGTTCAAAGCTTGTTAGCTCCAAAACCCATATCAAATTTTTCTCAACCACACCTGCCGAGAATATTGAAGCAAACAATACCGCATCGATTAGTACCATTAACAAAGAAACCGGAGAAGTGGTTTTCTCAGTGCCTATGCAGGGGTTTGAATTCGAGAAAGCCCTGATGCAAAAACATTTTAACAGCGATAAGTTTCTGAATACCCAGGAATTTCCGAAAGCAAAATTAAAAGCAAAAATAACTAACCTCGACCAGATTAACTTTGCTAAGGACGGCACTTATGCTGCCGTTGTTGAAGGCGAACTCACTATAAAAGGAGTAACCAAACCTATTAAGGAAAAAGGTACAGTTACTATTAAGGGAAATGTAATAGAAGTGAAAAGTAAATTCAATGTTACCCTTGACGATTATGGCGTTGCATTCGAAAAGGGTAAACCATCAACAAACATCGCTAAAACAGTAGAAGTAACAATGCAATGCGAATATCAACCTGAATAATCAATTTGAAAATGACTTTTAACTATGAAAATAATAAATCTTTCAATAATTGCCCTGTTACTAAGTACAGTAATCGCATCTGGCCAGAAGAATAAAGGTATTATCGATGCCAAAGGATTGCAAGTTGGGACAAAAGCCCCGGTTTTCTATGCTATTGATGCGGATAACGTAAAATTTGACCTTAGAGAATCTTTAAAACAAGGCCCGGTAGTGATTATTTTTTATCGTGGATACTGGTGCCCTGTTTGTAACAAACACCTGAAACAAATTCAGGATAGCCTTAAACTAATCCGCGATAAAGGTGCTAGTGTAGTTGCAATTTCACCCGAAAAACCGGAATACCTCGAAAAAATGGAAGAGAAAACCGGAGTTAAGTTCCGCTTGTTGTATGACGAAGGTTATAAAATTGCCAATGCCTACGATGTAACGTTTACACCCACAAAATCGGAATTGATTATCTATAACACTGTACTAGGTGCGAACCTTAAAGAAACGCATTCGGATGATTCCCAACGTTTGCCCATTCCGGCAACATACCTGATTAGTCAGGATGGAAAAATTGTCTGGCGACAGTTCGACCCAAATTATAAGAAGCGTTCGTCGGTAAAGGATATTATTCGGGCAATCGAAAATCTAAAGAAATGAACCGGGTAATGGTATTAATTGTTACTATTATAACAATTCAATACCTTAGAATAAGTGATGCGTTTTTACTAAAGGGAAAGTATTTTGTCAGGAATAATTTTCTGATGCGAACGGTAGTAATAATTAAAAATGGAAGTTATGAAAGCAATTTGGAATGGCAAAGTGATTGCCGAAAGTGAGGACATTGTAAATATCGAGAACAACAGTTACTTCCCGGAAAGTTCTGTAAACAAAGAATTTTTAAAAGAGAGCGATACGTTTACCCGTTGCCCTTGGAAAGGTTTGGCAAATTATTATAGCATTGAGGCAGATGGAAAACAAAATGAAGATTCCGCATGGTATTATAAAGAACCAAGCGAATTGGCAAAAAGTATCAAAGGCAGAATTGCATTCTGGAAAGGGGTACAAATAGTTAAAGATTAATCAACCAATGTCGTTTAGTTTAGGAATTGAATAATTCACTTCGACTCAGCTCAGTGTGACACTAATACCGCTCAGTGTGACAATAATACCGGTTTGTAAGGCTGAGCGGAGTCCAAGCCTACTTCTTACCTAAACGACATAGAATAATCAATCCTTAAAATTATACTATGGCTCATCTCCTTAAAGAAGTTTCAACTACAGACTTGTTTAGTATTCTTGGTAAACCAGGATACCAAATAATCGACGTGCGCCATGCAGACGCCTATAACGGTTGGCGATTACAAAATGAACCCCGTGGTGGACATGTACCATATTCTAAAAGTTTACCTGCAAAATGGCTTAATTACATGGATTGGATTGAGATAGTCCGACACAAAAACATCTTACATGAACATACCATCATCATTTATGATTATTCCTAGGATGATGCCGAAAGAGGTTTTCATTAGTTAATTTTAAATGTATTCATTAGAGGTACAATTATGGAAATCGAAAAATACTCAACAATTACCTGTCCTAATTGCGGTCATAAAAAGACAGAAGAAATGCCAAACGATGTCTGCCAGATTTTTTACGAATGCGAAAATTGCAAAGCAGTTTTAAGTCCCAAACCCAGTGATTGCTGCGTTTATTGTTCGTATGGTTCGTTAAAATGTCCTTTCATGCAGTAATGGCATTTTATATGCCTTGGAGTAGAATATGTTTAATTTACAAGCAATAAATTTTATATTATGGAATTAACTATTAGTCTTATTTACGGATCTGTTCGCAGCGACCGGCAAGGAATAATTGTAGCCCGTTACCTGGAGGGAAAATTAAAAGAGAGGGGGTTAAATGTTCATTTTATTGACCCAATGAAATATCAGCTTCCATTGCTCGATAAAATGTATAAAGAATATAAATCGGGTACAGCACCGGAGATAATGGAAAAACTGGCTAATTTATTGAATGCTTCCGATGGCTTTTTAATGGTCACAGGCGAATACAATCACAGCATACCACCTGCTTTAAAAAATCTTTTAGATCATTTTCAAAAAGAATACTATTTTAAACCTTCGGCCATCGCCTCTTATTCAGCCGGTTCGTTTGGAGGTGTCAGGGCTGCTGTACATTTAAGGGTAATACTTGGCGAACTTGGGATGCCAGCCATATCTTCTATGTTGCCTTTTCCTGTTATTAGCGATTTGTTCGATAATAACCTTGTTCCCCAAAAGCGAATTGAATCATCCACAGCAAGGTTTCTGGATGAGTTTATCTGGTATATGGAAGCTTTTAAGAATCAGCGGCAAATGGGCGTGCCCTATTAAAAGCAACTGAACTTTGATGTTAAAACAATGGGGAAGCCATTGGCCGATTATCTGAAAAGCGCTGCAAAAGTCCTGACATTTTAAATATGATTCTGTCAGGAAACTGTTTTCATACGACTATTCCTGCAAATTGTAGTTAATAATTAAAAATTTAGTGAGATGAAAACATATTCATTTTGCCCTATTTCAGATAAAAAAATAAATGAATGGGTTGCCCGGTTAAATGCGGTATTCACAGTTTTAATCCTTATAACCTTTGGGGTTACTCAAAGTGTAATAATGCTTCTATTTCTTGGAGTAGACTTTCTATTAAGAGCCACATCCTGGTCAAAGTTTAGCCCGGTTACGGTTACATCCAGAACAATTGTAAAATATCTACCAATCGGAAATTATTTGATTAATGCAGGGCCAAAGATTTTTGCTGCCAGAATTGGTTTAACACTTACAAGTTTAATTGCGGTTTTATTTATGTTAAAATTTGGACTTGCAGCATTAATAATTGCAGGCATATTAACGCTATTTTCTTTACTCGAAGGGGCTTTTGGAATATGTGTAGCCTGTATTATTTATCCCTATGTTTATAAGTTTGCTTATAAGCTTAATTATACCAACTTGTAATTTTGCATTTTCTTATATTGATTATAACCTGAATTATTCATGAATTTTGACCACCTCACCCTAATCCCGAAAGCTTTCGGGATCTCTCCGAAAAGGAGAGGGACTTTAAAAACCCTACAATCTCGCTCCCCTCTCTTTCAGGAGAGGAGCTGGGGGTGAGAGTGAGGTTATTATCAGGTTTATGAATTATCCAGGATAAACACATTCCGACTTTGGAATGTGTTTTTTTTTCGAAATGTGTCAGGTTTGTCATTTTCCACGACAATAATATTAAATAAATAAATTTCAACGCTATGAAAACTGTATCCAAAGAGAACCTTTATCAGTTAAAAGATTTATTACAGGCTATAGACAAGCAACATTATACCGAAAAACCGGACATTCTTTCGGGGGCAAGCATAGGGCAGCATATAAGGCATATTTTGGAATTTTACTTATTGCTGGTTTCCGGGTCTTTTTCGGGTACTATCAATTATGATAAACGTGAAAGAGATGTCCGGATTGAAGCTGATCCTGAATTTGCGATAAATACCATTGACCGGTTGTTAACCGGAATAGATACGCTCGATGAAAATCTTCAGGTTTATTTAGAGGCTGATTATAGTTTAAGTGGTGTGTCCCAAAACCATATTGTTAGCTCTGTGGGCAGGGAATTGGCTTATTGCATTGAGCATAGCATCCACCATCAGGCGCTAATAAAGGCCGGATTGATAGTCCTTGGCCTGAAATACTTAACTGACGAACACTTTGGTGTAGCATATTCAACCATTCGTTATCGAAACAACTCATGTGCACAGTAACATACATACCACCAACTGAAGAAAGAGGATTTATTCTAACCTCGAACCGGGACGAAAAAGAATTCCGGCCAACCATTCCCCCCGAATTATATAAGCATTTGGGGATACAGGTTGGATTTCCAAAAGATACTAAGGCTGGAGGTTCGTGGATTGCAGTGAATGAAAACGGACGGTTGTGTTGTTTGTTAAATGGAGCTTATAGAGCGCATATCAAAGAACCTTTTTATTCCATTAGCCGGGGTAATGTATTGCTTCAACTTTCAAGCTCTACCATGAGTGTTGAAGCATTTTTTAAAAATGATACTTTAGCAAATGTAGAGCCTTTCACCATTGTTACCATTGAACAGAAAAATGCTGCCATCCATAATTTTAGTGAATTCGTCTGGGATGGGAAAGAAAAACACTTCAGGGAACTTGATAAAAATAACCCTTACATCTGGTCGTCGGTAACGCTTTACAGCGAGGAACACCGAAAAATGAGGAAGGAGTGGTTCACCCGATTTTTTCAGGAATTTAAAAACGATATTTCGCCAGATAATGTATTTGGTTTTCATTCTGGAAAGCACACCAACGACAATTCCATTAATGTAATTATGCAGCGTGATGGTGGGCTTAAAACCGTTAGCATTACCCAGATAACTCCAAACAACGGAAAGCTTGTAATGCGCTACTCTGATTTGCTAAATAACTCAAACCACGAACTTGAAATATGATAAAACAAACCAAACATACAGGATTTGCCATTGCCATTGCCTGGCCACAAACGTATTGCAAACAACCGGGAGCATGGTATGACCCTATTACCTTATTTTTGGGAGTAAACCAGAATAATTATTACAAGGTAGGTCATGCCGCATTGGTGCTAATTGACAGCAAGAGCCTTAAAGCACACTATTTTGATTTTGGTCGCTACCACGCACCATACAAACATGGCAGGGTGCGCAGCGCCGAAACCGACCACGACCTTGAGGTGAAAACGATGCCGCAATTATCGGATGATGGCGAAAGGATAGGAAATTTTAAAGACATACTGCATGAATTACAAACCAATCCGGCTTGTCATGGCGAGGGGGAACTGCACGCATCTTATAGCCCCATTAATTTCGAAAAAGCGTATGCAAAAGCCAGGGAAATGCAGGAAAATAGTCCTATTCCTTACGGCCCATTCAGGATTAAAGGCAGCAATTGTTCTCGCTTTGTAAACACATCCATTTTAGCAGGTAAACCCGATTTCAGGTATCGGTTTAACTTAAAATATCGTGTTCCGTTAACACCTACACCAATCAGTAATGTTAATGCATTGGAGCATCAACTCATGTTTCCAAAACTGTTAAAAGGAGAACCCTTTTGTCCGTTACGGAAATTGGATAAACAACTGTTAACGGCAACATTACCGCAGCCCGCGAAACATCTGAATATTCCCGAAAGTGCACAATGGCTCAGTGGCGAGGGCGCAGGTTCGTGGTTTCTGTTTGAATTTGAGGAGACACTATTGAAGGTAACACGTTACTCACCCCAAGGAGTAATTGAATGTACAGGTTTATACGAAAACCAGGATGCTGTTGAATTTTTAAAGAAAACACATTCATTCACCATTGCATATCCGAGTAATTGCAAAACAATATCGCTAAAAGTGAATGGAGCTGAAATACAGTTTAACAGAGCCACATCACTATTATGAATTCTAATGAATCGAATCAAGTTCTTAACCTTAAAATCAAACAAACTCCCACAATTAACATTGTCCTAACAGAAATATTACTACCTAATTTGGATGGCATTTGCATTCTCAGGGAAGTTACGAAAAACAAACCTAACGTTCCTGTCATTGCTTAAACTTCACATGTTGTAAACAATATTCAATAAGAGGGCCTAATTGCAGGTTCTGATGAATTTATTGATTATTTGACAAAGAAATTAAAAAACATCTTCGTTGAGATTATTTAGAACGCAATATTTATCAAACAGTTACATGGATATTCTTGAAAGAGGTTTAATGAAATTTCACTTTAGAACTATCTTTTAACATTTCTTCACTCAATTAAAGATATTTTTATCTTAATTTAGCAGAACTTTTTAACATCTTTTCTTTTAAAGTATCAATGAGGAAAGTCTTATCCATATTGTTGATTGTTGTAGTGTTGCTTTCGAGCTTACACTTTACAGTAGCTACTCACCTTTGCGGTGGTAAAGTTGCATCTGTAAAAGCCGGTTTTGAAGGTACAACAGCAACCTGTGGCATGGAAAAGAATAATAGTAATGGCTGTTCAAACAATCATTCTGGCGTTTCGGCTGAAGATTGCTGCAAAAACACTTCAGTGGTTTTAACAGTTGACAACTTTAATAGCTCTTCTCCATTAGAATTACAAAAAGTTAATCTGAAATTTTTGCAGGTCTTTTTAGCACCTGTGTTTCATCCATTTCAATTATCTCCGCTTAATTCAGTAATCTTAACAAATGACGGCTTAATCCAATCTTTGATGTCTCTTTCCGGGAGACTTGCGTTCATTTGTGTTTACCGTATTTGATTCTTCCTTCCATTTAATTTTTTAGTAAGAGAGCTATTGAATCTCACTTGCTAATCTGTTGCTAATCCCATTTTTTAATCATTCACATTAATTCATAAAACAATGAAAACATTAAAATTCATTATTACCTCAGTATTTGCGTTAGTATTAGGCGCAAACTCTTTTGCCCAAATGCACGACCATTCTATAATGGCAGCCACAAAAACAGAAACCATTAAAGTTTGGGGCAATTGCGATATGTGCAAGGCACGAATTGAAAAAGCCGCAAAGCTCGATGGCGTTTCAAAAGCCGAATGGAGCGATAAAACTATGGTACTTACTTTAGTGTACGACCCTTCAAAAGTGAAAAGCGACGATGTTCAAAAGAAGATTGCCGCAGTTGGCCATGATACTGAAAAATTCAAGGCTGACGACAAGGTATATGCAAAACTTCCCGGTTGCTGTCAATATGTTAGAAGTAAATAAGCATTAATTAATGTCGTTTAGTTAGTAAAAAGCTGGCGCGCATTTGCAATGCATGCCTTGGTAAACCGCACTCGTTACAAACGAGCGCGAGAATCCTTTATAACATCAATTCCTTAACTAAAAGACATTGAAACATTAATCTAAAAATGGATAATTATGAAAAGAGTCATTTTTCTTTCAGTGTGCATTATTGGAGTTTCCCTTCTTTTCGCACCCTGTCAAAAAAATGACAGCTTGGGCAACTCCGAAGTTCACTCTAAAAAATTAATCCCATGTTAAATAAAATTTTAAAATATTTTCTGGAACACCGGATGATTTCAATGGGGCTACTGGTCGTTTTCATCCTGTTGGGAACCGTGAATGCGCCTTTCAACTGGCATACGGGTATGCTCCCACGTGATCCTATTCCGGTGGATGCCATTCCTGATATAGGTGACAACCAGCAAATTGTTGCCACCGAATGGATGGGCCGCTCTCCAAAAGACATTGAAGACCAGATTACTTACCCGCTTAGCAGCTCGTTGCTGGGAATTCCGGGAGTGAAAACCATCCGGAGTACTTCCATGTTCGGAATGTCGTTCATTTACCTGATTTTTGACGATGACATCGAGTTCTACTGGAGTCGTTCGCGGATACTTGAAAAACTCAATTCATTGCCT
>JBBQEI010000085.1:0-17997 GCA_038320545.1 Bacteroidales bacterium | reverse complement strand
ATACACTCAAGATTTTTAAAAGTAACTACGATTTTTTATGTTATAACTTTGAAAAGGGAGGAACCTCCTATAATCCTGAATTTAGGTAATACCACATATTCCATTCTACATCTTTTCAAGTACTTGTTTATACACCTGAATGATTTTGCCGGCAATAATTTTATTATCCAGGTATCCAATCTTTTCCCGACCATTTGTCCGCTTTCCGAATGCCAATGCCAGCTTTATTTTCTCTGCTACATCTACAGGATCAAAGGTAGTTATGTAGCAGCCCTCTGTATTTCCGATCACATCGCGAATATCCCCCACATCGGTTGCTACAATGGGGCAGTTGCAGGCCATAGCTTCTTTGATAATTTGGGGAGAGCCTTCGCTGAACGATGTAAGTAAAAGTAGTTCAGCTCCATTTATCAGAAGATTAACTTCTGCACGCGACCTGTTTTTGATTTCTTTTAAATGTACCCTGCTAATTCCTACCATTGCTTTTTCGGCAAGCGGATAATTTTTTACCTTGTTTTCGAATGAGGAACTGAAAAGTACATAATTAGCATTTTCAGGAAAACCCGATTCACTTTTTGCACTTGCTTTATCTACAGGCGAGAAAACGTCAAAATCAACCCCACATGGAATTACTGCCGACACATTTGATTTGAAAGGCATTTTCTTTTTAAGCTGCCGGCTTACAAAAATACTTCTGTTGCAAAGCATAGATGCAGATAGTGAAATCATTCGGTTGGCACTCAGATTTATATCCGAACCATGAAAGGTAATAACAACCGGAATCTTTCTTTGTATGCCGCACAGCAGTCCGATATGTCCACCATGTGCATGAATCAGGTTGGGTGCGTATTTATTTATTTTCTGTTTGAGCAAAGTAAGGTTGCTGTAATAGCCTGCGACACCTTTCCCTTTTACAAAAAAACATTCATAAATAATGGAAGAATCCTGCCTGCAAACAGCTTCAATCTGGTCGTAGATAAAAGCCTGGTGGATTTTAAAATCAAATCCCGGGGCATTGCCACTACAAACGATGAGAATTTTCATTTAAAGGCTTGAAGGGTTTGAAATGTTTCTAGAGATAAGATTGTTCAAGGTTCAATGTGCCTGGTAAAATCGTTGTACCCAATGCACCAAGCACTGTGCAGCACTAACTATCAAAATCCTCCACCTCTACCAGCTAGTTTAAACCAGTTCCAGCCAAAGATCACTAACCCGATCAGCACCAGGTATGGAATATATAGTTTTACATTCCGGTTGTCCATTTGCGTAACACCATACCCTGCGAGTATCAGCAGGAAAGGAACTGCCGGCATATGAAACCGTTCAGAAAGGGCAAAACCGCTCATCGCAAGGATAACAAGATAGGAAAGCAGGAGAGCCAGGATTAGAACATGCTCTGTCAGCATTTTCTTTTTATACAGCACAAACAGCGCAATTACCACAAAAAAAGCATATATGTTACGTGTATAAACATTCCCGTTGATCATCATAGCATTAGGCTGATCTTCAATATAAACAAGTGTCGGGAATGGTGCAAACAGCATCATAGGCATAAAAACAGCAGCACTTCCGTACTTTGCCAGGGTATTGGCTCCTTTGGTAGTGGCATAATTCTCCATTTGTTTCTTTTGGTTGGTATTGCGGTCCCTCACATATCCTTCTACCTCAGTACGTATTTGCCCGGAAATAACCACCAATGCTGCAACGGTAAACCAGCTTATATAGATCGCTTTACGGGCGGTCCCAATTAACCTGTTAGCCGAAAACAGAAGGGCACTGAACAGGGCAAACCAGGCTGCTGCAGCCAATACCGTACGAAAGAAAAACAGTGATGCCCCCAGAAGGATCACAAGCAGAAGGTTCCATGTTTTGATGGTCCGCTGTCGGATAAAAAAATCTGCCCGTTCAGAAAATGCAACCAGAAAGAAAACCATTACCGCTTCTTTGGTATGCATGCCACAATAGTAAATCAATGTGGGCAGTAACATAGACATTATGCCACTTATACGGCCGGCTTCTTCTCCGAAATTACGGCTAGCTAACTTGTATATCAGAACACACATCCAGGCTCCAACTAAAGCATTTACAAGCCTGGCAACAAAAATACTATTGCCTGAGAAAAAATAAATAACAGATAACCATAAGCTGAATCCTGAATCTGAAACTCCTTTCAGGTATTGTGTGAAATAATAACCAATATTTCCTGATTCAAACAGTTGGACGATCCAGACTGCTTCGTTGTGATACCCCATGGAATCTCTTGCTTCAAACTCAAAGGGTTGGTCAGTCATGAACTGGTAAAAGAAGTAAATAAATATAACATAAACAACTCGAATGGCAAAGGCTGTGAGAAAAAGCTCATTCCGGAAAAATGTATTTGATAAGGTTGCCCACTCACGGGTAAATATATTGGAGAAATAAAAAAAAGTGATCACTTCTACCAGTCCGAAAATGATCCAGATGAACGGCAGACTTCGCCCTGCAAACAAAACATAACATGCAACCATTACAATTATATAGGTTGCAATGGCTTTAGCTGTGAAATATTTGGGGAAGTAATTCAAAAAGGCTTGAGGAATTTAAAATTTGTAAAAAAAGTCAAAATTATTGCGTTACGAAATTTCGGAACTCCAGATTTTTAAGATTGCTGAATCAATTAGTGTATTCCACAGTACACATCATATAAACTTCCGATGTGGTTCTGAATACTGTAGGTATTTTGAGCCCATCTGGCATTTTCAATAGCAGCATTTTTGAATGTCCGTGATTGCTCAAGAAAGGATAAAAACTTTTTCAATAAGTCCTTTTCGTCTTTGGTACGATATAAAGTTGCTCGTTTACCATTATCGGTAATCTCTTTCATTACTTCCCAGTCGTTGACAAACACCGGGATGCCGGATGCAATGGCCTCTATAATCGCAATACCAAAAGTATCATGATCAGAAGCATAAATAAATGCATCAAGTTGTGGGAGAATGGTAGGCACATCAGACCTTGGACCGAGGAAGAGTATTTTACTTTCCAAGCTGTGACTGATACAAAAAGCCCTACATTCATTATAGAGATAAGCATTGCTTTTGTCCATTTCACCAATAAAAACGAAAGTAAAGTCAACGCCTTTCTGATCTAATAATTTCAGGAACCGACAAACAGTCAACTGATCACGTACTGGCACAAAATTGCCGACCATTCCCAACAAAAGACTTTTTTCTTCTTTGCTCAGTTCAGATTGAAATGAACTTTCAGGCTTGAATGTAAATTTTTCAAAGTTTATGCCATTATATACTTTAACAAGGGCGGATTTATTATCAGGTTTATATGATTCAAGATAATATCGTTTTTGTGATTCACTTACGAATATATTTTTATCAGCCAACCTCAGGCTTAGCCGGATCAAAAACCTGTTAAATCTTCCTATATTGAAATCGTATCCATGAAACGTCTGAACTACTTTGATCCGTAATCCAAGGCATGCAAGCATTGCATAAATAGTGTCAATACACTGCTGGGCATGAAGAATATCCGGCTTTTTTTCCTTTAGCAATTTGCGCAGTTGCCAGAGGTATTGAAAGGTTTGCCAAACTGGTCCGGGAGTAAGTTTGAATAATGTGACCCCAGATGAATGAAAATCATCACTTAAAGTGCCTTCCTTGCGGTATACACAAAACATCTCGAAAGGACTGGCTACTGAGTTGTTGAATACATCGAGGAGTAACGTTTCAGTACCTCCGAGGTTTAATGACCCAAGTAAAAAGGCAACTTTCATTAAGTAAATTTAACTCCTAAGCGGATTAATTTCTGCTTTACCATTGACCCCTGCAACATCCATTTAGTCCATATTCTCAATAGCCAGACTGGCATTGAATATTTCAATTTTACAATATGAGGCTGCTTGCTCCAATCAATCTTGGCCAATTCCGGCTTTGTCAAATTATGATACGCTTTTGAAATATAATATGGGAATAAATTATAAACTCTTAGTTTGTCAAATAATAGTTTCAAATCTGGATTATTCAGTTCTGCTTCAAGTAGGTAATCAAGATTCCAAAGCATATGATTTTCAGGTTTATGCAGATTTCCTACTGCCCTGTTTGTTAAATTAACATCTTGGTTGTAATTGGCAAGAGGTTTATTGAGAAATGCTACCGGATATTTCAAAGCTACTCTGACCCACAGGTCAAAATCTTCACCCAATTTTAATATGGGGTTAAAGCCATTTTCTGATTTAAATATTTCTTTTCGGATCACTGTAGCGCATGTCCATAGTGGCATACAAAGGGTTTTAGCATAAATCTGGATATAATCAATTAAGCCTTTTGTATATGATGGATCTACACCAACCGTTGCCAATCGGCTTATACCACTCTTTAAAAGTTTATAATTACTTCCATAAATTGCTGCTTCCGGGAAAGCTTCTATAAGATATTTCATTTCTGAGAGGTAAGTCGGTTCCCACCAGTCATCAGCGTCAAGAAAAGCGATATAACTATATTTTGCGGCCTTCACGCCGTTATTGCGAGCGATAGAAACGCCTGAGTTTACTTGGTTAATTACCTGCAGTTTCTGAGTATCTGGAACTTTTAAACTCTTTACTATTTCAAGGCTATTATCCGTTGATCCATCATTAACAATAATTACCTCAAACAGCGGGAAAGTCTGATTAGATATCGATTGCAAACATTTTTCGATATAGGCAGATTTGTTGTATAATGGAATGATTATTGAAAACATTCGATAAAATTCAAATTTACAATCTGATCCAACCCTCAGGCACCACATCATCCTTTTCAAAACTGTTCCACCACCGCTTTGGAGCAATTACTATATTGTCCGGGTGTTCATTTAACCAAGCTCCCCACCAGCTAAAGGAACTGTTGGCAATGATATTATGTCTGCATTGGCTCATCAAGTACATATCCTGCCAGGAATCTTTTCCATTATTGTGGTTAATTACGGTTGCATTACTGTATTTGAAATTTTCACTTACCCAGGCTTTATCATCAGTGAAGATATAAAAATGAGGTTTATTAATTACATCTTTAATATAGTCTATAGCATTGGTATAATATCCAGGTGTGCAAACACTTGCAAATCCATTTCTGTATTGATCACTCAGGTAATCACCCCTACGAATATGGACAGAAACACTATTTTCAATAGTAAGTTGATTTCTTATTTTGATGGTTTGTTCTGAAAGTAGTGATTCATTAAAAGAAAATGCTTCACGAATTTTCTCCTCTGCTCCCGAAAAGAATTTATCACTTTGCCATGTGCCTCTGAAAAGTTCATTATTATGTTTAAAGAGAAAAACTTCAGGATAATAAATAAAATTTTCAGGAACACTTATAACCTGAATGCCAATCAACTTATAAAATTTCCATCGCGATTTTACTGGAATAATGCGTAACAAATGGCTATAAATTGCAAGTAGGGTAACAATAACAACCGATATAAATTCCTGATATGATCTTATATTAAAGAGTTTTTTTAGTTCATATCCTTGATGGCCATATGCTTTTGAGCGATTAAGAAAAGGGGCAAATAGTGCTGCCTTTTTACCTTTTGCACGTAAACTTACACAAAAAGCATAATTGAACATCTGGTTTCCCAAACCGCCTGAAATAGCTACGAATTTCAACCTTTAATTGTTTTTATTAGGTTTAGGAAAGGAGAAGAGAAAAATAGAATAAAGCTTGAAATAACAGGATAATGATATAAGAACCTGAAGTAAGGATTTTTAGCTTCAGCTTTGATATCAGTATATTGTGGTTCATCCAGCAATTTATAAAAGTTTGATCTTTCAGGAGCATTCAATAATAATATTTTTTTCACTGTTGTTGCATTCCATGCAGCATCCTCTTTTATTTTTAACGCCAAATCCGGGTTCTCAGCTTCAATCGATCTAGCAAATGCTAATTTACGTGCTCCCATTTTCACCATATCGGCATATTTCTTTCCACTTCCCGTTCTTGATATAGACTGATCATTATAGCAATAATAATATAAATGATCAGGTATAAATTTAACTTTTAAGGAATAATAAATGGCTTTAACAACTAAATCGGCATCCTCCCAATAGACTCCTTCAGTAAAATATAAATTGTTCTCAATCAGATACTCCCTTCTATAAATTTTTGAGCATGATGAAAATGTCGAAGGTTGATAGTGGAATTCCAGAAAGGTTTTCCCCGACATTACTGCTGTTTCCGTATCTATGTTAGCCGCATCATGGTTGAAATGCAAATTCTTATCCTGAGTAAATAAGTTGAAAGAGAGTACATCTAATTCATTTGTTTCGGCTATTTTCATGATTTTTTCCAAGCAATTTAGCTCTATAAAGTCATCTGTATCAGCAAACCATACATATTTACCACTTGCATTTTTTAAACCGTTATTTCTTGAGGCGCCTAATCCTTTATTAACTTCGTGATTGATGAAAACAATATTTGAATGTTGATTTTTATACTCCTTTGCTATATCCATCGTTTTGTCAGGAGTGCAATCATTCACTATTATTAGTTCATAATCGGATTCCATGATATCTTGTTTAAAAAGTGAGGTAATGCATCGGTTAATATACTTCTCCACATTATAAGTAGGCATTATAATCGAAAGTCTTAACATATATTTGAAAATAGGATAAATAACATTTAGAAAATGAAATAGAAGACGTAGTAGTTATAATTTGAGAAATTTCTTGATAATCTTGTCAGTGATTCTGACTCCCAAATTGGTGCTGAAATCTTTTGTTATGTTCAGGTAATGATGGATTAATTTATCATAAGCATTACGAGGGTCGTCCAAATTATTTATTTGCAGCCATTCAGAATCAAAAATGCAAATATCCTTGAATAACTTAATTCCATTTTTCCCGAAAAGAGTTAATATTTCATCATCAAACCAGAACCGATCTTCTTTTAACATCAAGTCTTTAAATATATTAATGCCATATTTATTATATCCATCAACCCATTTTTCATCATAATGCAATAATTCTTTCACTTTACCTGAATGGTATTGTCGAAATAGCGTAATAGAATCATGTTTATTTATAAGTCTTTCGACACATTGGTAATATCTTTCTTTACTGTGTTGCCTTTTAGGATATAAAGGTGCAAGGTGCAATACTTTGAAATCATTCACGTAAAACATTTGCTTTTCTTCAATGGGATAGGGGATCCGCATACTGTGAATGCTTTTTGTATAATTTCCGTGTGGTTCAAACCCATCGTCGTGAAACATCCATGGAAAATAGTTCACAGGTATCCAGCAATTAATTTGATCACATACAAGTTGTGCCCACTGGAACCAAAATACATCGCGAGAACTTGAGTGCAAAATTCTTTGCCAATCTAAAGTGTCTTTAAAATTTGCTGAAAATACTTCATCAGCATCAAGCGCAAATAATATTTTATCTCCTTTTATTTTCCTCGCTTCCTCAATTAATAAATTTTGCCTTTCAGGTTCATTAAAGACTGGACTCTTATTTTCAATTAAAATTACTTTAGAGTAATTTTTTGCAATCTCCATTGAACCATCTGTAGAATTTTGATCAGCAATTATAATATGATCTGCCCAAAGGCTGGTGCACTGCAAAAATACATCGAGGCACCAAGCTTCGTTACGAACAGGAGTTATGCAAATGAGTTTTGGAATCATTTTACCTCTTTAGTAAGAAGAAGAGAATGAACTTAATTAGTTTTTTATAGTATTTTAATGGAAGAAATGGGGATCTCTTGATTCTTGCGATTGCCATTCTAAACCCTTCATCATATTTCTTTTGAGAGAGCAATTGAAATTCATCTGACCATGATTTATTCCAAAGATGTATCGCAAATGTATCTGCCTTTATGTATGTCTTTAAATCCTTTAGCGAAAACTCCTGGGTATAGTGAACTGGGTAAAAATATTCTGGTTTATATATTATCAAGCCATCAATGTTTTGATTACTTTGTCCATTTAAAGCTGGGTTTTTATTTCTTAACAGATTAGTGACAAGATGAGTTATCAATATCGGATTTACAACATTAAACTTTTCCTTATGATAAAAATTCATGCATTCTTTAACAAATAAATCTTCTTTTGAACAACCGAGTATCCCCATACTAATTAACCACTCATCTTCAAATCCTAAAAATGCTTTGTTTACTAAAAGTTCATCTAATGATTTTACGATATGCATATCAGTATCCAGATAAATCCCGCCCTCATAAAATAATGAATAGAACCTAACATAATCAGCTGCAAAAGCGTACTTTTGATGAAAACAAGCATCTTTTACCCACTTAATATTCATAGGAGAATTCGTTTCATCCCATCTCTTGATCTTGTAATCTGGTAAATGCTTTTTCCATGAATCCATGCAAAAAAGCACTACTTCAGGAAGTGGCTTTTTGCCAAACCAGCAATAGTGGATTGTTTTGGGTATCATTTGGAACGAATAATTTTAAAAACTCTTGAAGCAAATTTTTTATAACTAAAATATAAATCAGGATCTGCCCGAAAGAGAAAATAGTGAAACCTATGAATGGGTGTATAATACATCTGGCGAAAATTATTATAGTTTATCTTGCTCAGTAATTTTTTTTTCAACTGCTTCATTTTCCATTCTTTTAACAGCTGAAATGGGATTATATAAAGACTGGAAGCATATTCATATATGAATTCTTTTCCTTCAAAATTCTTTGGAATGAAAAAATCACCTAAAGTGTTCCCTATTAAGATTAAGGAAAGTAGTCTCTGATGTTTTTTATCATCATTTCTCATATCAGAGCCTTGTCTTATCCTATAATGATAAAGAGGCTCAGGTATTGTTCTAATGTTGGTTGCATAATAACATACCATTATAGTGTACAACTCGTCTTCATGTGGAGGAACCCCAATATCAAATGATATATTATTCCGAACTAAAAAAGCCTTTGTATAGCATCTGCACCAAACACATCCGAAAAATGCTCCCTGGCTTCCTGATTTATTTTCTGTTAAATACTTAATGCCTGAATTATATATCCTTTCTGAACCCTCAAATTCTTCAATACGGCCTGTATTTTCGTAATACTGATAAGCATTAAAACAAATTATATCATATTGGTTTTCTAGAATGTACTTATACAAGATTGAAAGAATATTCTTATCAGCCCAATCATCCCCATCGATAAATAAGATATATTCTCCAATACTCTCTTGAACACCATGATTTCTAGCTACTGATTGTCCCTGATTTTCCTGTGAAAAAATTTTTAGTTGAGGAAACTTATGCTGGTAATCAATTAAAATATTATAAGATTTATCTGTTGAGCCATCATTAATGCAAATTACCTCATATAATGTGAACTCTTGTTGAAAAATCGAATCAAGGCATTCAGACAAGTACTTTTCTACATTGAAAACAGGAATGATTATAGAAAATATTGGTTTATTCATTGTTCTGTCGACCTAACATATATATCACCAAAATCTGCTAAATATTTATGAGAATTAATGAATTCTTTATTTTTTAGGGAATCAATCATTTCCATTTTGTTCAACCATTTTTTGAAATAAAATGTCATTGACTCACCATTGGAATAATTAAATCTGCTATCAGAATTAATTATTGAAAACCTATCTATGCATTCCAAAGCTGATTCAATCATAGCAGGTATATGACATTCAAAACTTAACATCTTTACTGGCTGGTTTAATCCTCTTAAGACTTCTAATTCAAATCCTTCCACATCTATTTTAATAAAATCTGGTTTCCCAAATTGTGAAATAATTTTATCTAAAGTTGTCATCTCAACTTTTACTACTTTATTCCATAAAAATAAATAAGATAAGTTCTCTTTATAAGGAGTTGTTTTCCTCATTATGTCAATATATTCTTTTGAAAAAGTACTAGTTACTGAAGCTGGCGAAAGAAAAAAATCTTTCACTTCTTCCTTTTCTCCAAGGCCTTTATTAACAATTTCAATTTGGTTCCCATATTTCCATTTTAAATACCTGGCGCAGGATTTTTGTGGTTCAACAGCTACAACCCTTGCACCAAGAGATAGAAATGTTTTTACACGACTACCCATATTTGCACCAATGTCAAGACAAAGGTCATTTGGCTTTATAAATGCCGAATAAAAAATTACACTTTTTTCTAATTCGAGTTTTTCAGATTCTTTAGCTTTTTTCTGCGATGCAGATGGAATATACTGAGCCCTTAAATCAAGGTAACATAAATAAGGGAATTCGCCAACGAACGAGACAAGCAATTTAGACAGTTTTTTCATTAGTGAATTCTATGTTTTCGTAATTGTTCAAATTTAAACAGCAAACGGTCTGTAAACCAAAATAACCACCTAGGAAATTTATACCGGCTTATCCGGCTATACTGATCAATATTGCGCCATTGAGCATTATAATCAGCCAGTATTGTTGTGGGTAAGAGCTCTTCCAGTACCTTACCCCTTTCCTGTTTTTCTAAAGTTGAGTTCGAACTGCTAATGCCATTCATATCGAAACAGGTAACATCCAGGTTGGTGTATTCTACTGATTCGTTATTGATGCCTATGGTAACGAGGAACCATTTCCAGTCGGAGACAATGCGAAGAGTCTCATCGTAAAATCCATATTTATCAAACAGACTTCTTTTAATAAAGGCCGGGGAGTGGTTTAGTGTACCCAGATAAAAATTGAGCATGGTAACTTTCCCTTGTCCACATGTGTCTCGGAATATTTTACCATTTGGCATTTGTTTAAGCATATTACCATAAAATATGCTGCAATCAGGAAATGTTCCAATCATTTTTTCAATCACGTCAGGCGCAGTCAGCCAGTCTCCGGAATTAAGGAACTGGCAGTATTCCCCTTTGGCAAGACGAATTCCCTTATTCATTGCGTGGTAAATGCCATTATCAGGTTCGCTAATCCAATAAGTTATTTTGTCAGCAAACTTTTTTATTACTTCCACACTTCCATCAGTAGAGCCTCCATCAATTACTATATACTCAAAGTCTTGGCTCTTTTGCGAGACCACACTCTGAATAGTTTTGCGCAGGCCGGATGCGTTATTGTAATTTATGGTGATAATTGAGAGTTGCAAAGGTTTCAGTGTCTTGGATTAACAGAATTACAATGTTTCTGATTAAGGAATTCAGAGTTTAACCTAAATTCTTATGGAAGTTTGTCTGATTTGTCCATATACTTTTGAAGAAATGAACCTGTGTCAAAAAAATATTTTTCAACATCTTTTAGTTGGACTTCATCAAAATTCCACCATTTGAGTCGTAACAATTTGCTTATAGTTTCATCATCAAACCTGTATTTTATTATTTGAATAGGGCATCCTACAGCGATAGCGTATGGCGGTATATCCTTCGAGACTACTGCGCCAGCACCGATTACAGCACCATCACCAATTGATACACCGTCTATTACAGTAACATTAGCTCCTATAAAAACGTCATTGCCTATAATAATTCTTTTTCTTTCATCAATTTTATTGCTTCTTGCAAAAGTTATTCCTGCCTGCATTCGAGCAGAATAAAATGTTGGCGAAGTACTTAGACCATTAGTAGGATGTATGCCCCATCCACAAAATAAATTAGGGCCTAATGAGCAAAACTTACCAATTTCGGTGAAGGAAATCTGCGAACCTGTTGAAATATATGTATTATCTCCAATAGAAACATCATTGAGACTATACGGGAATCTTATAATCACATTATTTCTCTTGACAACATTCGTTAATTGAATACGGCTTAAATAGTAACCATAGTCTTTCCCTTCCTTAATAATAGGTTCAGCCAATAAGGGGATAAGTATTGGGCGAAAAATGCCACGCAACAGAGTGATAATTCGTTCTTTTAATCTCATCTAGCTGTGAACAATCGGGAATTAAAAAATTTATCAATTTGACTTCTTCTATTTTATCCAACTTCCTTCAACGCCTAAAAACTCTTTGATGCTTTTATTAATGCGAAAAGGTAGCCTCCTCAACCTTGGCCAACCATATTCATAAGATTGTATGAATTTTTTATGAAAAAAGAAATCTGCTTTTTTATCCTGATAAATAAACGTAGGATGCTTAAGGGGAAGTATACTTGCTGTTTTTAAACCAAGAAGCTGATTGGCTTCACAATTAGTATGAGTAGCATCCTCACCAAAGCCACAGTTCGTAACAAGGTTAACATTTGGAAGAATTGCCAGTCCATTTAATAACCATGAGGCAAAATAAAATTGATAATCCCAGCAACTTTCATTATAACGATTCTTTTTCACCTCTTTATAAATGGATATCCAATAATTTCTTTGTATCCGATTGGGAAACAAGTTTTTCAAATTGGGCTTTATTTGCTCAAAGCTAACATTTTCAAGGTAATAGTTAAATTTATTCCAGGATTTTTTCCAGGTTGCCCAACCCCAAGTGCCATGATGACCGGCAGAAAAATAGTATGAAGCTGCTCCTCTCATAATACCTTTCTGAAAATTGGTGCCGCCGATGAAAAATATTTCCTCAGCATTTCTGAAACGATCAAGTAGCTCACTGCAATACATAAAAAAATCAGGATGAGGCAAACAATCGTCTTCTAAGATAATACCTTCTTCAACCTGTGAGAAAAACCATGTAATTGCATTAGCAGGCCCTCTTCCACATCCAAGATTTTTATCAAGATACAGTGTTTTTAATTCGCACACCCAATCAACTTTTATTATTTCACGGGCAGATTTGCACTTTTCAATATCAGCTTCTCTATCCGGTCTGGGGCCATCGGCAGCAACAAAAAAATATTTTGGCTTTTGTTGCCTGATTGTGTCAAAGACTCTTCTGGTAGTTTCAGGACGGTTAAAGATAATTAGTAGTACGGGTGTATCAAATGCTGTGATTTCATTTGATTTCATTTCGGATGAGGAAATTGCAGGCATAACTGATTTTCAACTATAAAACACTCGTATAATGCATATATGAGATGAACAGCAATTTGCTATATTGTAGATTATTAATTACTTAAAACTCCTAAATATTTGCCTTTAAGTGCTGTAGCTGAGAATTTATTATTAACATACTTGAAAGAATTTAAATGTGTTTTATTATCCAATATTTCACAAGCTTTAATAATTAGTGTTTCAACATCCATATAGGGTACAATAAATCCATTCTGACCATCTTCAATTAATTCCTTGTTTCCTCCAACATCAAATGTTACCACCGGTACATTACAAAAATTAGCTTCTAAGTTGGCCATGCCGAAACTTTCAAGCAATGTTGGAGTCACACAAACTGAACAGCTTTTTATAAAGCCTATATTTACAGAGTTTTCTATTATTCCAGGTGAGAATATCAGTTTTGAATAAATTGATAGTTCCTCGAGTTCTTCTTTTTGAATTGAACTTAAGCCACCGGAAATAAAGAAACCTATTTTAAAATCATATTTAACAGCAAGGCGTCTAATGATTTCAATCACAAACCGTTCTCCTTTGATCGAACTACCCCCTGAAGGTATATAAATAATAGGGAAGTCAGGATTAAGAGCCAATTTTTCATGCACTGAAACTGTTTCAATGCTTTCAATAAATTCAGTATCAATCAGATTGGGAATAACGGTTACGGGCGGATTGTCGCCAAAAGTGCTTACAAACACTTCTTTCATGTAAATACTGGGGCAAATAACTTTGTCGACCTTTTTGAGGGCTTGTTTTTCGATTTTTACGGCCAGATGGGCATCATATTCTGATTGATAACCAAAAAATGAATTATTTATAAACCTGATGGGGTTGTGATGGCTTACATGAATGTATTGCGCGTCTTTAATTTTCTTTATTGATAACCCGGGAACTCCATGATCCGGCATTATAATTACATCAGGATTGAATTTTTTTAATTCTTTGTTTATTTTTCGAGAGCCAAGATTTGAAATTACAATATCTATCAATTGGTATGCTAGTAAATATGTATCGGTTTTATAAAATAATTTTCTCTGGTACTTATACATTTTAGAGACGAATACACGGATTCGTTGTCTCAATATTGCACTTATTCCATAATGAAACGCGTCCGGATCAGATTTCAACAAATTGATATCGTCCTGATTATCATTAAAGGTGAATACCTTAACCTCATGATCATTTTGCTTAAAAAGCCGGTACATATTGTAATGGGCGCTATTCACTCCACTAACTCCTTGTGGTGGAAAATTTTCAGTTAAAACTGCAATTTTCATTTGCTTAAAAGCTTTTTAAATTTATTATGAATTGATCAGGTCTTGTAAAAATCAGATAGGCGTTGAGTAAAGAATTATATTTGAACCTTGTAAAAAAATAAAAGGATTTATATAACTATAAATTTAAATTTCAGCTTTTTAAAAAAAGTAAGCTGAACCTATTAACAGTCTTCCTGCTATATTTCACCCCCAAAAATAGAATAAGAATCCTGATTATATTAGCATAAGTCCGTATGGATGTAAAACCGCTCATTCTATTCAGTACAGTTTTGGCTGATTCATAGTTTGTTGCAGAAACTTTATACCAATTACTTGCCCAAACCAGCTTCACCTTTCTAATTTCTAGTTTCATTTGTTTAGGGAATTGTAATTGGTATTCATACATGGTAAGAACCGCCTCGAATGCATATGGATCGGAATGTGTACTTTGTGAATCGTGCCTCCTGTAATAAAAAAGTTTATCGTTTAAACCGTAAAACTTATACCCTTTAATCAACAACTTCAACCAAAGATGATAATCTGCAACATTATGAATTTTAATATTTTCATTAAACCCACCTGATTCAATTATGGCACTTTTATAAGTTAGTACAGAAGGAATAGGAATAAAGTTTTGCCTCAATAATTTATGCAAGTCATGGCTTCCGTAAATGTCGCCATCTGGAGTATTATATTCATAATCAATATTTTCAATTGAATCACTGAAAACATAGCCAGATGAAAAAACAAGGTCAACTTTTTCCTTTTGAAGAAAGTCAACCTGTACTTCAAGTTTATTGGCTATCCAAAGATCATCTGAATCTAAAAATGCAATAAGTTTCCCACTACTATTCTGAATACCGTTGTTTCTTGCTTTCCCCATTTGTTGATTCGGCTGATACAGGTATTTTATGCGAAAATCAACTGAAGAAAATTCTTTAACGATTTTTGCTGTATCATCTGTTGACCCATCATCCACAATAATCAGTTCCCAATTTTCATGGGTTTGTGCAAGTACGCTTTTTATACTTTCTGCAATAAACCTTTCGGCATTGAAAGCCGGCATAATTATGGATACTAGTTCCATAGGAGCTGATTAAAGCAGAATCCAGTTTTCTGGTACGATGGTATGTATATCGAATTTTGCCATATGGGGGTTAAACCAATTAACCGGGGCTATTTTAGTGCCAGAACTCTGAGAAAGCCATGCTCCCCACCAACTGAAACTGCTGTTTGCAATAATATGATGCTTTGCAAATGTCATCAGGGCCATATCCTTCCAGCTATCTGAACCTGTATTTCCTTCAACAAATACTAATGCCTCTTCTTCAAGTCTGAAATTCTCCTTTACCCAGGAAATGTCATCCGTAAAAATAAAATAGTTTAGATCGTTCTGTTTTTGTTTTAAATATTTAATTGCATTTCTATAATAATCTATAGGCAGAATGCCATGATACATAAGGGTATCATAATTTGTGGTATAATCACCCCTTCGCACGTGAATTGAAACTGAATTTGAATTTACAATTGCACTTTTAGTCATTGTATTTCTTCTGTCAAGTTCAGGGAAACTGAAACTTATCCGAATTCGTTCAGAATATTCCTCGAAATATTTAGGGCTTTGAAAATAGCCTTCAACGATATTTAGTCCGTATGGTTTAATTTTTTCAATTTTAACAAACTCATTTTCATTCTGCCGGATAGATTTTAACAACCCTGCTCTGCGTGCTAACTTGCTAAAGATATGAGATGCGTTATTTGTAATAATATCCAGAATTGCCGGGAGTCTTCTAATCTTAATTTCGGGAAATAAATTAAGTTCAAGTTTGCGAGGAGTGATTTGGTTTACATGAAAATGGTTCTTTTTCAGTGGTGAGTCATCGATAAATAGTCTCTGATTATATTCAATACTGTTTGCTAAACCGATTGAATATTGGAACATCTGGTTACCAAGGCCACCCAATAGCCTGATTACAATCATATTTTTATAGAGGTAATTCGAAAGAGACAGTTTTGTATCAACTTATTCCGAAGGTTTTTTAAACCAAAAGCATCCACACCCATATATTTGTTTTGACAAAAGTTCTTCAGAAGGATTAATAACCAGATCTCCATCGGTCTCATTTTCGGGTATTAAACAGAACTCGATAAGCTCGAGTCCTGTAAAATATGACAAAAACTGGTCAGTTGAATAAACCCGATGCGCGTTAAAATTAATTCTGGGTTTTGATGCTAAAGGCACAACTACTAATAGGTTTCCCCCTTTACCTACAACCCTTTTTAGTTCTTTTATGGCTTTCAAATCACCGTTATAATCAAGCGGATCTCCATATCTGCCTAATCCAATGTGCTCTATAGTATGCATACAGGATATGGATTGGATTGAGCCTGATTCAAAAGGCAGGTTCAATAAATCGGCGTGGTTCGATTCGAAATCAGAAATGGTAAGTTTTGCAGGCCGGTAATCGTAGAATTTCAACTTCAAGAAAGAGGATACCATTGTCCCAAAATACAAAGTTGACGAAATATCATGGTGTACTTCAGTCTTCAATTTGTATAAAATTCTTGCAGCCCAGGCGGGGTGTAAGACGTAGTGCCTGTCATAAGAAGCATAATCTGTTTTATCTCCAAGGCAAGGATATTTATCGTTCCAATTAAAAATAAATCGATTTTGTGATTTTGTATTTAGTCTTTGCAAGGCTCTAAATTCTTTTTTAAAAGTTTTATCAGCCGTCCTCCACAGTATATAATTGTTGCGCTTTAGTTTAAGGTATTTATATGCTGAATAAAAATAGCTTTTATGTACCGCTATATGTAATTTACCATTCATTATTCTCTGAATTCTATTTGTAAAAACACTTATTAGTTTATATCTCTACCCAAAAACGTCTCTTGTGAGTAAAAATAATGGTTCTTGAAATCCGCTTGGAAGTGTAAAAATGGATTAAAAAATAAATTCTAAGGATAACATAAACCCATTGCTCCTATTAGCTATAATTTATTGATGTTGGTTTTAAGCTGATTTAATATAATGCCAGTTGTTCCATCTATTTTTATTAAATTGTCATTTATTTTTTTTGAAATTAGGATAACTTCAAATTGCAAAAAGTTATCATCATAATAAAGTGATTCATTCCCTCTTGAAATACCAAGTAAGACTTTATAAACACCCTTTTGGAAAAATATCTCTTTCGACTCGAATTCTATTTCATAATATGCTGCTTGTAGATTTTGCGCTTCAGACCAAGTTGTATTAATAGGAGTATCTGATGCCGTTGTAATTCCGACCCCGAATACTGTATTTTTAATTTCATTCAGAATTTGAAACTTCAGATGTATTTTCCATTTCTCCCCAATAAGCAATTCATAGATGGGTAAATTTTTTTCTCCACAAATGAAGGCTTCTTTTAAAAAAATCGAATCTGTTATTTTTTTATTGAATATTAAATTACTGTTGTTTTTATTTGCTGAGATATATGCATTAACAGTTTCATTTATTCCACCATGAAAATTGATTGTGCCATCTTTTAATAAAATACCATTTCGGCATAATTTTTTTATTGAATCCATATTATGACTCACAAACAACACCGTCCTTCCTTCTCCTTTGCTTATATCCTGCATTTTCCCTATCGCTTTTTTCTGGAATTCGGCATCGCCAACGGCTAATACTTCGTCAACCACAAGTATTTCGGGTTCGAGGTGGGCGGCAATAGCAAAGCCAAGGCGCACGGTCATGCCGCTGCTGTAACGTTTTACAGGAGTATCGATATAGCGCTCTATACCGGCAAAGTCAACAATTTCGTCCATCTTGCGGCGTATCTCGGCT
>JBBQEI010000084.1:0-18611 GCA_038320545.1 Bacteroidales bacterium | reverse complement strand
GCTTTAGTTTTTGTGAAGTTCACCGAAGCAGTGCCACCAAGGTTAGCATTGTCGGTTGAAGTAACAACCACATCATATCGCAGGTTGGCAGAGTTTGTTGTAGTTGTTGGGCTGTTTATAGTAACATTAACATTTCCACCCGGGCAAACAATTGGGGTTGTAGTTGATATGGTAACCTGCGGAATAGGTTCGACCCATATTTCCACGTCAAACGGAGAGCCGTTGCAGGTATCATAATATTTCGGAGTAATGGTATAAATTACTTTATGTGGAGCATCATCCGTATTTGTGAGTGTTTGTTGAATAGCTGTTTTAGTACCTGAATTGTCGGCGCTTGCTCCGTTAATCTGAGCCGGGGCAAATACTGTCCATGTCCAGGAAGTAATTGAAGCCGGAAGATCAGATACTAATTGAATATTCGTTTCCTCATTATTGCAAATAACATCACTGGAAGGATTGGCATGAGCATTGGGAGTAACAGCATATTGAACAGTTACGGTTGCATTACACGTGCTACTATTTCCTGCATCATCTGTTACAGTTAAAATAACAGTATTATCACCAAGATTGGAGCAGTCAAAACTATTCTTGTCGATACTCAACGATATTCCTGCACAATTATCATAGCTTCCGTTATCGATATCCGATGGAATGATAACAGCTGTTCCGGTATTGGCGTCAAGTTTGATGATGATATTTTTGCAAATTGCGGCAGGTTTTGTAATATCTCCAATTTTAGTACAACTGTTACCAACAACAATAGTTCCACTTTCTGTAAATCCTAATCTACTAAATGAGTAGGGATTTAATCCAGAAGCTGCATTAGGTGCTTGCCCTGACCAAGCTGCACCATTATGAAATCCTATGCTGCAATTTAAATGATCAAAAATAGCTCCTATATCATCGGGTTCGTTCCATTGTACAGTGACCGAATAGTTACAACCACCCTCAGTTTCTTCAATAACCCTCCAGGAATATTTTACATAACTCTCATAGTCAAATACCTGAATTCCACCAGACTGTCCATTTTCTGTTACATTTTTAAACAGGTTAACAGAATAGTTATCAGCTATTCCAATATTATTTAAGGTAATTGGCAAATAAGCTATTGGAGTACCAACTGAAAATATTTTATTTGCAGCAAAAACCTGTTGTTTTAAAACCCCCGTGCCATCCGCAATAATATAACTGGCAGCAGAACCTCCTGATATATTTGGTCCGGTTGGAGCAATCACTAAATTATTATTGCCAATTCCAATATTTCCATCTGTTAAGGTTAACTGGTTAGTAATTGTAATATTGGAATTGGCAAGAATGCTTGAGCCAGAATTGTATAAGTTGTTTATGGTTAGGTTATAAAAGGTCTCATTGCCTGATGCATTGTGAATATTTTGAGGAGAAGAGCCATTTAAATTAACAGTTGATGTTCCTTCGGTAAAACCAGATGCATTATTGTCATTCCAATCGCCTGTAACAGAAATATTTTTTCCTGCTTGCGGAACCAGAACAGCACTGTTGTCAATAAGAATGTTTCCTAAAATATTTAAATCATTTGGTCCAATGGTCTTTGTTCCAGAATTATTAACTGTTAGGTTCCAATAATTGCCATTTAAAGGATTCTTAATATTCTGATTTCCAGGCCTGCTATATATTACTGTATTGTTGTTCCCATCAGCTTTTAGTGTTCCTGAAACCATAGGCGATGCAAGAGAAGCCGCACTAATATAATCAAGGGTTGAATTCACATCATTAAACCATGTACTTCCTAGAATACCGTTTAACGAACCATTAATCCTGACATAAGTCTGGTTTGCCAGTGTAATTCCTGAAACTAATGCAGCATTAGCAAATGCCAATGTTCCTATTCCTGAAATTGTTTGAGAGTTGGTAATAAAAGTAGCAGTTCCAGCATTAAAGGAAATCCCATTATGAATAATCCCATTGTGAAAAAGTAGGTTACCGGAAGTTGTAACAGATGTGGATGTCCAGATAGAATTTGAATTTACACTAACACTTCCATTAAAAGTTTTAACACCTAAATCATTTGATAGAGTTAAAGACCTGCTATCGTTTATGGTAGTATTTCCAGTGACATTCATGGTTACCTGACCAATGGATCCATTGCCAGTAGGCATGGAAAGATTTCCTCCGATATTTACAGTAGCTGTTTGAGAACCACTTATTGTTCCACCAGATAAATCAACATCCTGAAGATTTGCAACTCCAGTAGCGTTATTAAACCCCAGGACTCCTGCGATTTTTGAATTACCATCAACTGTTAAAATCTTATTTGAACCTTCGAGTGTTACTCCGGAATTAATATCAAAATTTAAACCCACAGTAATAGAGCCGCCAAGAGATTTTGTTCCGGAACCAGAAAAAGTTAAATTCCTGTAATTTGCACTTGCAAAAACTCCCTGGTTTCCTAAATTATTATAGTTCACAGTACTGGAACCGGAAGCACTCGTATTAAATGTTGTAACGGAGTTCGTTAAACCGCTAAGATTTAAAATATGAGGTAAATCTCCTCCACTCATATCCAACGTTCCGGAACAATTCAAACTACTTTTAATGTTCACAGTTTGAGTAGAAGTATTGTCAAAATTGAAAGAAGTTGCAATGTTGGCAGAGCCGTTTACGGTAAACGTTGTTGCAGCGCCTATATCAAATATGCCTCCGCCGACGTTTAAATCATTGGCTACTGTTGAATTACCGCTTAACGTTTTATTCCCTCCTCCGGAAATATTCAAATATTTATAATTATCACTGGCAAATACAATTTGATCACCAGCTCCATTATAATCAACTGTACTGTTATTTACATCTGTAGTTAATGTGCCAATTGCATTGGATGCTCCTGCCAGGTTTAATGTATGCACACCATTTCTCATATCCAGGATGCCATCACCACTTAAATTACCATTAATCGTTACAACTTTATTAGTGGCATCAAAAAATATGGTTCCACCTGCATCGATCAATGCATTACCATTAATGTCTAATGTTGTTGCAATGGTTCCTAAATCGAGAGTTGCTGAATTTACAGTTAAATCATTTGTAATTGTAGCAATCCCTTGCAAAGTTTTTGTACCGGATCCGGAAATAATCAGATTATAGTAAGTTATTCCTCTTATTTTCTGATCTGCTGTACCATTGTAATTTACAGTACCAGTTCCGCAATTAAATGTACCACTACTTAAAAAATCGCCAGCAATATTGAGAGTTCCATTTGTTATAGTTATTGTGCCGGATAGTAAAGTTCCAGGTAAAAAATTCCCTGAAAGTGAGAGTGTATTGTCTCCGATCAAAAGTTGTGCATTATTATTAATTGTTAAGTTTGCTATTGAATTAGTTGGAGTTATATCTAAAGTTATGATATGTGGAATCATGGGACTTAAGATAATAACATTATCATTTGCTCTTGGTACACGTTGTACTTTAAAGAAATTGTTATAATTTCTCAAGGGAATTGGAACAAAAGCATCTAGCTCCAATTCGGTATCACTTGTAATGGTTGCAATTCTACCGATAAACGTTGTACCGTTATTATAAATACGATCGCCAACCTGGAGATCCATATTAAAAGAAGTATTGGTACCATGTACTTTGTTCGATTGAAAAAAATCTGTCTTAATAGTTTGACTGAGTATGTTGTTTGTTCTCCAGGTTCCTTCTGAACTCCAAGATCCTGATGCTATTGAATATAGTGTTAATTGGCAATATGAATTTTGTGTGAAAATTAAAAAAATAAATATCACAAACAAGCATTTAGATACAAAATGTTGCTTTAAGCGATTCATCAAGTGATATTTAAACCTCATTTATTTCTTTAATATGAACCTTAATTAAGTTTCTATTATCAATTAAGTTTGGCCAGATTTCTATATTCACCATGTCCAAATTATTTGTCAGGTTTGTTTGATTAAATTTTTAGCCATTTTCAATTTATACGAGACAGATCATGAATGGTTATCGCTTACAATTGTTTGAATGATACTATTAATTTAAAACACAGATCTTTTTGATTAAATTATTTAATTAGTTGATCAAACATTTAATTTGTTTAATGAAATCAGGGAAAGTAAAAAGATTTGCAGTTTGTGACAAAGGAATTTTTAAGGTATATTTTGATAAAAGGATTTGATATTAAGTTTAATAAAAAAGGGCGAAAATACTTTTCCGCCCTTCAATTAAATACTAAATCTTTTATTATTGTTTGACAAGTCTTTTCGTTGTTGAATTTCCACTCATATCTTTAATCATCAGGAAATAAACTCCAGCTCTAAGGTTTGCTAAATCCAACCGAACCTTGTTCAAACCTAATCCATCCTGATTCAATATTTTACTGCCCGATATATCATAAACTTCAATCTGGTCAATGACGCTGCTGTTCTGAATATTCACCCATTCCACTGCCGGGTTTGGAAAAACTTCCAAAGAAGCAATGATTTGAAGTTTATGCTCTATTAATGCAAGTAGGTTAATTTTAGCATCCTTTGTTTTTGATCCAAACGACCAGTATCCAATGCCAGAATCCCAGTATAATGTGGCATCAGAGATTAATTTGTTTTTGTCATTATATTCATAATAACTCGTCCAACTAGTAGTCCAAGTATTACTATAAGAATCATAGTCCTCACCTATGATACAGATATTATTTCCATTGGAGTCATATTGAAAGGTAGCACGCTGTAAAATAAACCAATCTGAGAGAAAACTATCCCATAATTTAACATCATAACTTTCAATACTATTTGTTTCATTATAAATTAATGTTTGTAAAGTTAAATTCTCCCAATCACCTATGTCAGTATTCCAATATTGAACTATAACTAAGTTATTATTACCCTTTGAGTCATATTCAAATAAATTCTTATAAGCATTTGTCCAATTATTCGAATTATAATCCCAATATTTAATTGGATTTACAATAATGTTGTTATTTGAATCATATTCATTAGATACGCTAAGTCCTGGAGTCCATTCAGACATTCCGCCATCCCAGTAGCTTTCAATCAATTCAATATTATTGCCTTTTTCATCATAAAAAAACTCCTGCTTCCAGCTATCCTCCCACTCATTTGTTTCATAACCCACATATTGATAAGTATAACTCGATTGCTGCCCTAATTCATTATATCCATAGACACCATGGTCTATATTTATCCAGTTATAATTTTCATACCCGTCAAATTGCCACGCCTGCTGTATTACATCAATGGGCTGATTCGCTTCATTATATATATAAAAAAACTGTACATTTTCCATCCAGCTTTCAGTTTCAGCATTCCATAAAAAATCAAGGTATTGAACCAGATTATGCTGATCGTCAAAATGTTTGATGATCCTGGTAGTAGGAATTGTATCCCAATCCTGCATTTCCACATTCCATGGATAAGAATGCGTGGTGTCAATGTATGCACCTTCTACTTCGCCGGTTTTTAACCTGTCTGTCGGGCTTGTTTTCGCTACAAGTTCGTTCGCTACAAGTTCCTTCATCTTGATTGTTTTGGCTTTTATTAGTGCCAATGGATCTTTCGATGTGCTTAAATATAAGCGGTTCTTAAACTCCTGAATCTTACTGCTTATTAGAGCGGTATCATTTTTCTGCGCCACAACCAGGAGAGAAATTAATGATAAACCAATGGTTAACAGATTCTTTTTCATTTTTTCAATTTTTTAGTCTTTTAATAAATCTTAAAAGTCAGGATATTCACCTCCGGAAGCATTCCCACTCCAGATTTTTAAATTTACCGTTGCAGCATTTTACGAGAGTAAGCCCAGGTAGTTTCAAAAAATGTTAGATATTATCTGTTTATATAACTTATTTTCTTTTAACAGATAAATTTCGGTGACAAAGAACAATAATATGTAGATGAATAATTATTATAAATTATTTTAAAGTAAAAAGCCCTTTTTAAACATCAGGTATTCAATTGCATACAATACATAAGACAACGCTTTACAACTGGTGACCTGAAGGCGATTAAGGGAGAAAATTAACCTTATTGTTATCCGGTTTCTATTAAGAAACAGAATCAAATATAAAGACACTAGTATTAAGATAACATCCAGTTTATTTCATTTTTTACTTGTTTAAGCTTAGAAATCACCTGATATTTTATTATGTTTCATAATTAAACAGCCATTCTCATACTTTCTTTGCGGAAAGAAAGTACTGCAAAGAACCCTTGACGGCAGGAATGCGTTCCGGCGCTCCCGTTAGCTATTATTTACTTCTTTTTTACTCCCGAAAATACCGGATAACTTTCAGGATCGACTTCACTTGAACGGATCGCCGCCAGCAAGGAATTTTCTTTCAGGCTTCGCCGTACTTCGATTGTAGATATGTACCGTTGAACCGTGCCTTGGAGCAATAACGGTCTTTGTAGCTTTTTCCAGAATAGTAATAATCAGATTAGAATTTTAAGGCTATCAGCAGCGATTCTTTAGGCTGAAAACTTTAAATAATAGAACTAGCTTGGAATTATCAATGAATTTATTAAATTTCTGCGATTTATTTTGCTTTTAACAATCTACATTTAACTATTTATGGAACGTCGTAAATTTATTGAGTATTCTTCAAAATCGGTTATTGGTGCCGGTTTAGCTGTGGGTGCTACCCAAAACATATTTGCTTCTGAAAAAATTGCTCCAAGTGATAAAGTAAAATTGGGTTTAATCGGTTGCAAGGGTATTGGTTGGGCAAACCTGAATGCAGTATTAAAAGTGCCGGGAGTTGAGTTTGTTTCTTTATGCGACGTCGATCAGAATATATTAAACCAGCGGTCGGCCGAACTCGAAAAAATGACTGGTAAAAAGACTGTGAATGTGGGCGATTACAGGAAAATGTTAGACATGAAAGATGTTGATGCCGTTTTTGTTTGCACTCCCGATCATTGGCATGCACTTCCCATGATTCATGCTTGCCAGGCCGGGAAAGATGTGTATGTGGAAAAGCCACTTGCAAACAGCATTGAAGAATGCCTGACAATGGTAAAAGCCCAGAAAAGATATAATAATATTGTTCAGGTGGGCCAGCAGCAACGCAGCGGCGTACATTGGCAGAATGCCATCTCGTATGTTCATTCGGGGAAACTTGGAAAATTAAGAATGATAAAAGCCTGGAGCTGGCTCGACTGGAAAGGTACAGTTCCAGTATTGCCTGATGAACCGGTACCTGCCGGCGTGGATTATGATATGTGGCTTGGGCCTGCTCCAAAAGTTCCGTTTAACAAAAACCGATTTCATTTTACTTTCCGATGGTTTTGGGATTATGCCGGGGGATTAATGACCGATTGGGGCGTTCATATGCTCGATATAGTTTTGTGGGGAGCAAAGGCCGGCGGTCCAAATTCGGTGGTTGCTGCCGGAGGAAAATACGCTTTTCCGAACGATGCCATGCAAACTCCGGATATGATGAACGCAGTTTATGAATTCAACGATGTGCTGATGAGTTGGGAACATACCATCGGCATTGGCCGGGGCCCTTACGACCGTAGTCATGGTGTTGCTTTTATCGGCAGCGAAGGAACTCTGGTTGTGGACAGGGGCGGTTGGGAAGTAATTTCAGAATACGATCCGAACAACAAAGAAATGAAGGCTTATAAAATGACTCCTGTACCACTTCAAAAAGCACAGGGAGACGATCGCAATCCTCATACCGCTAACTTTATTGATTGTATTAAAAGCAGGCAAAAGCCGATTTGTGATATTGAAACAGGCGCTAACGTTGCTATTAATGCACATTTGGGAAATATTGCCTATCGTTTGGGAAAAAAAGTGTATTGGGACAGTATAAATCAGAAGTTTATAAACGATCCTCAAGCCCAAGAATTAGCCAATGCCCATTACAGGGCTCCATGGAAGTTGCCGGTATTTTAGATATTAGAGGTTAGGCATTGGAGGTTAGGTATATGCGAATTAAGGGTTGAACACTTTTATTTGGTAAATTAGTTTTTGTTCTGCGATATGGATTCAAGCCCACCTTTTCTTTCCCGGCTTTTGTCTCAGCCTTTCAAGCTAAACCAAAAATGCAGTGTCTGATTTATGCTAAAACCCTAAAGGCTAATCAGCTAATAACTATTTTAAGCTTGGGTTTAAAGCTCTTTTGTTTTATGCTAAAATCCTAAAGGCTAATCAGCTAATAACTATTTTTGTTAATAACTTCTAACATCTTGAGGAAGGCAAAAGGTTTTAAATATTGAACAATCACTATATTTGAAACATATTTATTGCAACCAAGTGAAGGTAGTTCTGTAAAATGAGGTGTTACAGAACTACCTCTTTTCATTTTGGTAGCAAATGTTTCCCGAATATATCTGCTTCGATTATTATTTATCGTAAACTTTGACGATGCGTCTTGTGTTAAACTTATTTCTTGGGACTAAAAGCTAAAATCTAACCCCTGCTGCTTATCAGTCGTTCAATAATTTTCTCTGCTGCTTTTCCATCTCCAAAATAATCTTTCTGCACACCAAAATCATTTTGATGAACTTTGCTCAGGATTTTTTCTTTATCGGCGCCTACCGTAAAATTCCAGTTACCAATAAGTGTTTCGGGCCATTCAGTTTCTTCCCTTAAAGTAATACAAGGTTTTTTGAGAAAGAAAGCTTCTTTTTGCAGACCACCTGAATCAGTAAATACTTTTATGCAGTTACTTAACAGGCTCACCATTTCGAGATATCCCACAGGATCAATTATTTTGACATTTGACCGGAAAGATACTTCGTCGAGGATATTTTTTGTACGAGGATGTAAGGGTATAATCACGGGCAAATCCAATTCTGAAAAAGCAATGAAAATTTCCTGTAAACGTTTTACATTATCTGTATTTTCCTGACGATGTATGGTGGCCAGATAAAATTGTCCGGGGTGGGCATCTGTAACATCCGATAGTTTAATCTTTTGTTTTGATATTTCTTTAAAATGAAGGATCGAATCGTACATTACATCGCCTGAAAAAACAGATCTTTCGCCAAGACCTTCATGTTTAAGAATATCTAAAGCATTTGTGGTAGGGGCAAATAATAAGTCGGAAATATGGTCAGTAGCTATTCTGTTAATTTCTTCGGGCATCCGGCGGTTATAGCTTCGCAATCCTGCTTCAATATGAGCAATGGGAATATGTAACTTTGACGAAGCCAGTGCCCCGGCAACCGTTGAATTGGTGTCGCCATATACGATTACCCAGTCGGGCCGTTCTTTTATCAATACTTCTTCTATGCCATCGAGCATCCGTGCTGTTTGTTTTCCATGAAGAGAAGACCCTGCTCCTAAATTGTATCGTGGCTTTGGAATATTCAATTCACTAAAAAACACTTCCGACATATTTTCATCGTAATGTTGTCCTGTGTGAATGATTATTTCCTCAACACCGGGATTTTTACTTATTATCCTGCTTACTGTAGCAGCTTTGATAAATTGTGGTCTGGCTCCAACAATGGTGGCAATTTTCATAAAAAATATTCAGGTAAAAAATCCATATTTTCAATTTCAGCAATTCGCAATGTTCATGTTTATAATCTCCTGAAATATGGCAGATTTTTAAAGTTAAGGTTTTTTAACTGCAGAATCCAACAAATTTGAAAATCTATTACACTCTTGTAAATTTATAATAAAATTCATTTTATTTGACAAAACACATAAAAAATTATTTAACTCATAAATTGTTTAAATTAAAGTCGATACCCTCGAGTTTAGAAAGTATTTGAGCTGCTTCATTGCGATTGTTTCCGCATATTAATTTTTCAGCCTTAAATCCCTTACAAACGGAAGGTCGCGATGCGTGATTAAAGATACTGCAACGCATTTCGTCGGTTAAATGAATACATCGTACTCCACCTGCTTTACTTCCGGGCATTCCGGGAATAAAAGATGAAATGGAAGGGATAATGCAGCAGGCGCCACAGTTTTCACGGCAATGAAAGGCAGAATTCATGACTATGTTAAAAAAATTATGACAAACGAAGATATAGTCTGCATTGGGTGATTATATTTGTGATAACAAAAAATAGCATCTTTTTACAGATGCACATGTATTAACTTAATCTATTTAACCTTAATTATTTCACAATGTTAAAACAAAATTTACTAAAAACAACAGTTAAGCTTTTAGTTTGTGGCTTATTGTTGGGCAGTGTTGTTTCATGTAATAAACAACCTGAGAAGTTTATTGGTTTGCAATTATGGTCGGTTCGCGACACACTTGCAAAAGATGTCCGTGGAACCATTGCACAAGTTGGAAAAATTGGCTACAAGTTTGTTGAGACGATTGGTTACAGCAAAGGGCAGTTTTTAGGAATGGAACCTGCAGCTTTCAAGGCTTTATGCGATTCAAACGGTGTTCAGTTACTTGGATCACATACCGGAATGCCAGCTCCTGATTCAGCAGCCTGGGATTCGACAATGGCATGGTGGGATACATGTATCGATGCACATATTGCTGCTGGTATCGAATATATTGTTCAGCCCTGGATGGGCGATACAGCTTATAAAAGCCTTGATGGTTTAAAACTGTATTGCAAGTATTTTAATGCGGTTGGCGAAAAATGTAATGCCAAAGGAATCCGTTTCGGATATCACAATCATGACAAGGAATTTCAAAAAATTGATTCAGTTGTAATCTACGATTACCTGCTTCAAAATACCGATTCTTCAAAAGTTGCTATGGAACTTGATTTATACTGGATTCATGTGGGTGGGGGTGATGCTGTTTCTTATTTCAACAAATATCCCGGACGTTTTGAATTTTTCCATGTAAAAGATGAAGCTGAGTTAGGCGCCAGTGGTAAAATGGATTTCAAACCATTTTTCGACAATGCTGAGAAAGCTGGTATGAAATATTACATTGTTGAAGTTGAAGAATATAATTTTACACCTCTCGAAAGTGTTGCTAAAAGCTATGAGTTTTTGAATAATGCGGAGTTTGTGAAAAAATAGTTATAAGTCTTAAGTCATAAGTCATAAGACATTAGACGAATACAACATTTTTCAAAGGAGCCAGGACTTTCAAGTCTTGGCTCTTTGTATTTGAAAGAGATAAATTAATTTAATTTTTTATTGTCTTGGTAATGGCTCTTGTTTTTTAACCTTATTAAACCGGCTGTTTTACTTACGACTTACGACTTGATACTTACGACTAGTGTGTCATTCGTAATCTGTCTTCGACTTCGCTCAAACTAATAGGGCGTTAGTCATGCTGAGCGGAGTCGAAGCATGGTTGACACTTCACTAGTTCTTCTTCAACAAGTCCAGTAACTTCTTATCCAATTTGTGTCCGTACCAATCTTCGTACTTCACATCTTTTCTGCCTGAATCGAGGATTCCGAAATCGCCCCTAAAATTCCACAAGGCATATCCAATTCCTTCTTTTGTTAAGATATCCAGAACATCCCCGAACCATGACAGGAATACTTCATGAGGAGTGTTTCTCCAACATCCGCATTCACCGCAATGAACGCCAACCCCTGTGTTCTTTAATTCAAACCAGGGTTTGTAATATTCTTCGAGCTGTGCCCTTCCGAACTGTTTCCCTTCGATTGTGCCGGGCCAAACTGGTTCCGGAGCCAGCGAAGGGTCTTTGAATACCCATGGTGCCTGATAATGTGAAATATAATGAGGATAATAACCACGGCAGCTTTGAGCGATATTTAAATCGGTAATTTCAGGAATTACAGAGTTGCCAACATTGTTTCCATCGGCTACAATTAAACGGTCTGGATTTGCTTCACGGATTACTCTGGCCGATTCCATGGCTATTTTCCGGTAAAGGTCGCCCGGAACAGCGCTGCTTTTTGAGAATTGATCGTTCAGATTTTCCCGGTAAGCTGGTTCATTCAAGAGGTCGAAACTTAATTTATCTTTTGATATATCTTTATAACGTTTAGCCCACATTCCCCAATGAAAATAAAAAGCTTCCTGTGCTTCTTTGTCCTTCCATAAATTGTAAGGTTCGTAAAAGCCTGCATTGATACAATAGCCCGGAGCCCGATGAAGGTTCAAACTTACATGCAAGCCATGTTTGTTTGCCGAATATACCAGTGTATCTATTTCGTCGAGCACTTTGTTGTTAAACTTGTAGAAATCGTCTTTGGTGATGTTTTTGGAAGGATCGAACTCGATATACCGGGGATAAGCCATGGGTATGCGCACAAAATCGAATCCCCAATCGACCATCCATTTAAAATCGTCGTTGGTGGTTTTGCTCCTGTTTTCACCTATGGGGGCGTTAGACGAGAAATAATCGAGAAGGTTAAAACCTTTCCAGCGGGGAATGGTATTCTTTTTTGGTGATTTTGTTGCGGAAGCAAGAACAGTTTGCCCAGCTAATCCCAAGGTTGCTGCTGCAATAGCTCCTTTTTTAATAAAATTACGGCGGTTAAGATTACTTGAGTTCATAGTTTGTTTTCAATAGGAGCTTAAAGGTAGAATGTTTTTATTATTAACCATAGAGATATTATGAAATTACTCAGATACATTCAATACCCCTAAAAACTATCTCTAAACTTTCAGCAATAAAGGTAAATCTTATAGATGTGTTATTTTTATGGTATTTTGAGAGATATACTAAACTAGTTTTTTATAAACCGAAGTGTTTCGCTCCCGACTTTAAGAAAATAAATCCCCGGAGAGAGAAAGGATACATTAATTTTATTGTTTTTTGCTAATTGTGTAATTAACAGTTTACCAATGCAATCGTAAATGTATATCTTAAGGTTTTGATCAGTAAGTCCTGCGATCTCCAGTTTATCCAGGCATGGATTGGGATACAGAAACAATCCGGAATTTTTTAAGTTATCAATACCAGTGGAGGCGTCTACATGAAGTTTTCCTTTCACATAAGTAAAATTGTAATTATCAGCATTTCCACCGGAAGGGGTGATGTCGTATATTCCGGCAGGACTTAATACATTGGCGGTGCAGATTGCTGTTGGCATGACTTTAATCGACTGCAAACCTTCATTTTTTACAAATCCTGTTATTGATAACCTAAATGTTGGATTAACAGCACCTGTCTTACGGCTGGTATCAATAGCTGTGCAGGTTAGGGTTGCTCTTTTTATGGTGAGTGTCCGCTCAATGGGAATTGCGGCCTCAAAACTTTCATTTCCCATTTGCGATGCAGTTATTTTGCAATTGCCTGCTGCTTTTATTTGTATTTTACCATTGACAATCGCAGCAATATTTGTATTGCTGCTTGTAAATGTTACGGGCAATTCTGATCCAGAAACGGCTCCCGGACTGATGTCGGCATCTCCATATGTATGTTCAGTGATTTCATTAAAAGTAATTACTTGGGGAACATTTCCAGCATAATCGGCTATAACAAGATTTGAACCAGGCTCTTTCAATCACATCGGGAGTATAGGATAGAGCCATATCGAGATCGGTCTGATTGCGCACCTGATCGTACATCACCCAGATAAATTTTTTTCGCAGAGATGTTGCTATTGAATCGGTTGATATGGTCCATATAGAAAGCTTTGAGGTCTGAGATCCCTGGTAATTTAAATCGTTTATGGTGGCCACTACATTATAATTTCCGGGGTTAACGGGCTTGTTGGCCGAACCATTATAGGTAATATATAAAGGCAACCCGGCAGGATTGGTAATACAGTTAACTCCTTTAGCAGTACCATCGTATTGTTGCAAAAGATTGCTGATACTCACGGTAGCAAGCTTCTTCCCGACGGCCAGCACTCCCGAAACGAAATGAATACCATCCCAGGCATTGCATCCATTGATATTAAAGCCTCCATATTGGTAAGTACCCCCATTATACTGAAATCGGCTGGCATAATAATAAATTCCCGGAGCAAGTCCGTTTCCCAGTGCTATTTTATATTCATCATTAGTTCCATATTGATTCGCAAAGGAGGCTGGAATCCAAATTGTCCAGGTATTCGGATTTGAGTTGACCGTATTATAGCCGACAAACGCCGAAAATACCTGCTCCGGGACCTGCGGTTTTACACCCTGTTTGTAACACTGTGCATAAATATCTACACTCCCTCCTTCGGCAATACTGGCTGACCCGGGCCATTGAAGATCGACCCAGGATAAACCTTCTTCTGAGGCATTTTCTGCGGTCAAACGGAGTCCGGTATCATTTTTAACTTCCTTTGGGTTAAACATTGAATTCGGATATTCACTATCCGGAACTTGAGGATAACCATCTGAAGAAAACCACAAAAACCAAAAAATAAGAACCGTTTTCAAACCCTTCATCGTAATAATAATTAGCAGAATGTAATTTCCTTGTGCCGGATGTTTATTAAAAAGCAATACCTGACGGAGAATTATAAGCCGATAAAAACAGCAGACATTGGATCAAACATAACCCAAAATAAGGTTTGCTGTATCCCTTTTTTAGGGGATTTTTTACGAGAATTAAATTTAATTCCAAACTACACATTCTTTACCCTGCAGCTTTGCGACATATCCCGGAGCTTCGTTACATAGAAGTTATCCGCGAAGAAAAGGGGAACATACAGCATTCAGGTATCTGCTTTTCTAAAAAGGTAGCCTTAACCAACATTCAATGTAAGTATGATTGAGAAAAAACCGTATGGAAATTACTGAATCATTATGCATACGATTTCTTTAATACTGAAAAGGCACTGTCAACATCACTGTCATTCAGAATAATAGAAAGTTCATTGGTAGTGGAAATTGCTTCCAGTATACTAATTCCTTCCCAGGCTATTTGTTTGAAAATATGGTAATACAAGCCTGGTATAATGATATTATCTTTTGGTAAACGCAAAGTTATGGATGATATGGATTTAGAAGATGCGATGAGCTGCTCATCGTTAAAAATCTGTCTGACTTCTTCCGATAATTTACTGCTAATTACAATAGTTGTTTCAAATACTCCACTTGAGATAGTGTAAAATATGTCTTTTTCAGTAGTAAGCCTATTTATTAATTTGCTCTGCTTGCCAATGAGCGTATCGGAATGTTTGTAAGTGAAGTCACAGAGATTCGAACGTACAATGATGTCTCCAAATCCTCTGGTGGCTTTTTCAATTTTACGGTGCATACTTACATCCATTTGCTCTACAAATCTTTTCAATGCCATGATAACAGATGCATCCGTCACTTCTTTTTTCAATATTTTTTCTATCTCAGGTTTAATTTGTCGGGACAATGCCGAAATATTTACCAATCCTTCTACTAGAGCACTTTCTATAAATGGTTTTTGCTTGATTTGGTTTTCTATTATCTGGGAAATTGTAATCATAAATATTGTTTAGTTTCGATCAACAACCAGTGATATGATTTTAATCTGTATTTCTAAGTTGTTAAAAATTTAACACAAAGTTAAAAAAAAGTAAATTATTCTAAAAAATTTTATAAAATCCTTTTGCGGAATTAATATTGTCCATAATTAATTCAATACAAAATGAAAGTCGAAGGAGTTTGGTTGCCGATAATTACACCATTTTTAAACGATGAGATTGATTTCAATTCTTATCAAAAGCTCATTGAATATTATATTCCCAAAGGAATAACAGGAATTATAGCCAATGGAACCACTGGCGAAAGCCCGGTTTTATCGGAAAATGAATTTGAAGCACTGGCCAGCAAAACAGTAGAGTTTGTTAATAATAGAGTACCGGTATATTTTGGTGTAGGTGGAAATTATACAAAAGAAGTTGTTCATAAGCTAAAAATAGCTGAAAAAGCAGGAGTTGAAGGGATTCTTTCCGTCAGTCCTTATTATAATCGCCCTGACCAGCGGGGAATTTTTGAGCATTTTAAAATGTTGTCTGAATCTACCAGTCTGCCTATCATCTTATATAATATTCCTTACCGTACGGGGAGAAATATGGAAAATGAAACGATTTTGAGACTTTCAGAATTTAAAAATATTGTAGGGATCAAAGATGCAAGTGGAAATGTAAACCAGTCTTTGGAACTTCTATTAAACCGACCCGATAATTTTTCTATACTTACCGGTGAAGATAATCTTTTTCTTACCAGTCTTGTGCATGGAGCTGATGGCGGGATACTGGCCTCTTCGCATGTTTATACTGAAAAATTTATAGAAATATACCGGTTGATGAAAGAAAATAACCATCAGGCAGCATTGCCAATCTGGAATCAACTATCACGAATAATACCTTTGCTGTTCAAGGAACCAAATCCTGCTCCGTTAAAATATATATTGAATCGACAAAAGCTTATCCAATCGGGTGAACTTCGCTTACCTCTTGTCGAGATATCAGGAAATCTTAAAATGGAGGTTAATCAGGCTTTGGGCTTTCAACCGCAGGGAGCTAAACCTGAAAAGATCATGGCAAATTCGGTAAATTAGTGTTATGTCATTCGTAATCTGTCTTCGATTCCACTCAGACTGACAGTGCGTTAGTCATGCTGAGCGGAGTCGAAGCATGGTTGACACATCATTAGTCTGATAGATAGAAGGGAAGAAGGCGGAAATAGAAAAGGAAAAAAATTGTATAACGGAGTTTTAAAATAAACCACAGTGTTTTCAGATCAATAATAGAATAATAGTTTAAAATATAGTATATAAAGGACATGAATAAAATTAAAACAGGAATTATCGGTGCAACAGGTATGGTAGGGCAGAGGTTTATCAGCTTGCTTGAAAACCATCCATGGTTCGAAGTAACTTATCTGGCAGCTTCGCCATCGTCAGCAGGGAAAAAATACAGCGATGCTGTTCAAACCCGCTGGTTAATGAACAGTGAAATACCTTCAGCCGTCAGGGACATTGTAGTGGAAGATGCCAGTAAGTACGATAATGCTATTGGAAAATGTACCCTGCTTTTCACAGCCGTTAGCATGAAAAAAGAAGAAGTTAAGGTGCTTGAAGCTGAATATGCCTCCAGGGGATTTGCTGTAGTTTCGGCCAATTCAGCTTACCGATTAACACCCGATGTGCCAACACTGATTCCCGAAATAAACTTCGATCACATCAATGTAATTCCCGACCAACAAAAAAATAATGGCTGGGACAAAGGTTTTATCACCGTAAAACCTAATTGTAGTGTACAGAGCTATATGATTCCGCTGCACGCCCTGATGTTAAAAGGTTTTAAAATCAAACGCATGTTTGTAACTACACTCCAAGGAATGTCGGGTGCCGGTTACCCTGGTTTGGCAGCTTTCGATATGGTTGACAATATTGTTCCCCTGATTGGAGGTGAAGAAGAAAAATCTGAAATTGAACCTCAAAAGATTTTTGGGTCGCTACAGGATGGTAAAATAGTTCACGATACTTCTTTCAAAATTTCGGCGCACTGCACACGCGTTCCGGTAATCGATGGTCATACAGCTTGTGTTAGTGTGGAATTTGATGGCAAAAAACCCACTGAATCAGAAATTTTAGATTGCTGGAGAAATTACTCTTCAGTCCCGCAGGAATTAAAACTTCCATCAGCTCCCGAAAAAGCTATTATTTATAAAGATGAGCCCGATCGGCCCCAACCAAGAAAAGACAGGGATTCAGGCAATGGAATGACCATTAGTGTAGGTCGTTTACGTCCATGTAATATTTTCGATTACCGGTTTGTTGGGTTGAGTCATAACACTATACGTGGGGCCGCAGGAGGTGCCGTTTTAATGGCTGAATTACTGGCGGCAAAAGGGTTTATAAAGGAATAAATTAATTATGGATAATGAAAAGAGGCTGTTTAAGAAGTCAATTAATTATAGCATTTCGACTCCGCTCAATGTGACAATTAATTGACTTATGTTGGTCATACTAAGCGTCGAAGTCTTTTCTCATTTTTGACAGACGGCCTCTTTCCATTTGAAAACTTTAGGCAGCCACGTCTATGAGCTGTTTACGATACTAATCTGCCCGGAAAAGTCTTGATCATACTTGAGAAAATGAATATGACTCCAACTTATCAGACAAATGACGGTTGTTTTTTATTGTATTAGACTTTTTATAATTTCCTCAATTTCTGCTGTCGATTCAGTCATTACCTGACGGATTACCCCATCAAAGTTATATGCCATGGCTGCGGAGTTCATCCGGGAGATATAAGTTTTTCCATTACTCTTCTGGTAAACGCTTACCCGACAAGGCATCATGGAAGAAACCAGCCGTTCGTTATCTTTTTCCAGTATTTTACCTGAGTGTTTCGGGTGACACAAAGCCAATACCATTACAGGTAAAACTTCTTTTCCATTTTTCTTTAAGGATTCCTGCAGATCATGCGTTGCGATAATTTTCCAAGTCTTTTTTTCAGCTTCAGTTTTCAGTTTTTCAACTGTCTCATCAAAGTCGTATTTACTTTCATTTTCTAAAAATAAATTCTTCGAATTCTCTTTTTGTTGTGTTGATCTTTCACTTGTTTCTGAAGATTGCGACCAGATTAATGGATTGTATATGAAAACCAATAAAAATAGAGAAATCAAAATATTTTTCATTTGTAATTTTATTTATCTAACATGTAGAAGTATGAAAATAAAACATACAAAAAACGAAAAGGTTCTTAAAATCTGTAAGAAACACCTCCCAATCTTTTGCCTGAGTAGTATAAGCGTTTTTAAAAACAGCGAAATTGTGCCAATCGAGCCTTAAATCCAGATTAGATGTCTGACCAATGTAAAATTTATCAGAACTTTTAGAA
>JBBQEI010000083.1:0-18666 GCA_038320545.1 Bacteroidales bacterium | reverse complement strand
GTTTCGCGATATTATAATGTTGATGTTGATATTTCTACAATTAAAAAGGTGGATAAAATATATGGGAAGTTAGATTTAAAAGATAATATTGAAAAAGTATTAGATGGAATTTCATTTATCTCAAATACCAAGTACAAAAAGATAGGGAATAAATATGAGTTTTATCAATAGAAGGTAAAGTATAAAGAGTGTTTTTTTTAATATTGTCTAATTTATTAATGCAAATAAAAAATTACGTTAAATCATGGGAAACAATCCAAAAAATCACGTTGGTCTATCAATTAAATCACATTGGTCCAAAGTGCAGATTATATTTTTAATTTTATTTATTTTTGTTGGTTTATCATCCATCAATGCACAAGATAAAATTTCTAGAACGAAAATTAATCTTCAGTTAGAAAATGTTACGATAAAAAGTATCTTAAATTCAATTGAAAAACAGACAGATTATATTTTTATCTACAACGGAGATGTTATAAATTCTAATTTGAAAAAAAGTATTTCCGTGAAGGATGCGAGCATCGATAATGTTTTAGGCATTTTATTTGATAAATTAGATGTGGATTTAAAGATTGATGGAAGACAGGTTTATGTGTTTAAAAAAACAACTAAAACTGTTGAAAAACCTATACCTGAAAAAAAAAGCAACCGAATAACTGGAGTTATAACTGATGAAAAGAACCAAACCGTAATTGGAGCAAATGTACTGATAGCTGGAAGTAATTCTGGAACTATAACTGATATTAAAGGTTTTTTTTCAATTGACGCTCCTGAAGGTGCTCAATTGAAAGTATCCTATATTGGTTATGAAAGTAAATTTGTTGACGTTAAAGGGAAATCAACATTCAATATCTCTTTAAGTCCATCTATAAAGGCTTTAGAAGAGGTCGTTGTTGTTGGATACGGCCTTCAAAAAAAGAGTGATGTCACCGGGTCTATTGCTCAAGTTAAATCGAGTCAAATTGAAAATACAGCATCTATAAATATTGCATCCTCTCTGCAAGGTAAAGTTTCGGGAGTCTATATCATGAATAAAGGTGGTGAGGCAGGATCGGGAGTTGATATTCGTATCAGAGGTGTAACTTCTTTGAATGATGTATCTCCCTTGTGGATTATAGATGGAGTACCCGGAGATGCAAATACTGTAAACATGAATGATGTTGAAAATATCGATATTATTAAAGATGGAACAGCTGCTGCTATTTACGGTGTGAAAGCAGCTGCAGGGGTAATTTTAGTAACCACAAAGCGTGGACTTGGACAAAAGAAGGCAAAAATAAGTTTTAATACGTATGCAGGATCAAGTAGTGCCTGGCGTTTGCCTGAAATGGTAAATTCCGATCAATACATTACGTTAAAAAACGAGCAATGGGCAACCATTGGAGTGCCTGTTGGTTTAAATATGGATTCCATTGGAAAATATCCGACCACCAATTGGATGAAAGAGATGTTTAAGCTGGGGAAAGTTCAAAATTATGATTTAAATATTTCAGGATCAACTGAATCCTCCAATTATTATATTGGTGGTACTTATTTTAGAAATGACCCCTCGTTTGTTGATAATTCTATTGAAAGGTATTCGTTTCGAATTAACTCAGACTACAAAATTGCAAAATGGATAAAAATAGGCGAGTCATTAAGTGTGTTAAATACAAAGATTAATCCTGTTGCAGATGGTTACACATATATTAGTTCAATATTCAGGACGCCCCCTATGATGCCTGTTTATGATTCAAATAACCAACCGGGTGGATATGGTTATGTCAATTACCAGAATATTGGACAATTTGATGGTGGAAACCCAATGGCCTCACAACTTACCAACAAGACATTGAATAAAAACTATAATATAAGTGGGAATGTTTATACTACTCTATATATAATTCCCGGGTTGACTGTTACAGGAACCTTTGCAGGCAACATTGGTTTTGATAATAATAAAACAGTTACCTTGCCCTACAAATTATCAGATCCTAAGAATTTTGCAACTACGGATATAAATTTAAAGTTTGGAATGGATTGGCGTATGCTTTTCAATGCTTATGCAAATTATATTAAAGATTTTGGTTTACATAATATCAATTTGACTGCGGGATATGAAGCAAGTCAGTATGGGGGTAATGATTTATCAGGTAACGGTATAAACGCAAAATATGGTCTTTTAGTATTGAATCAAACTAACGTTACAGGTCGTACTACCTATGGGGGTGAAAATCTTGGAAGATCCATATCTCAGTTTGGTAGGTTTACTTACCAATATGCAAGTAAATATGTGGCACAGGTAGTTGTACGACGGGATGGAAGTGATAAATTCGGACCACAGAACAGATATGGTATATTTCCTTCATTATCATTTGCATGGAAACTAAGCGAAGAAAATTTCATTAAAAACATACCTGTGATTTCTTTTTTTAAACTTAGAGGTGGTTATGGTATAAATGGGAATGATAACATTGGACAATTCAGATATGCATCTTATATGTCTAATTCTCAAGGATATCCTTTTGGAACATTTAGTAATGTAATTGAGAATCAAGGTGTGATTGTCTCTTCAAAAATGGCAAACCCTTCCATAGTGTGGGAACGCTCAAGACAATTTGATGCAGGATTAGAATTGGGGTTGTTTAAAAATGCTTTGTTTATTAATATCGAACCCTATCAAAAATCATCTGATCAAATGCTCTTCTCTCAACCAATGGCACTAAGCTCAGGACTTGCTGATTTAGGTAATTATAATCCGACACAGGTAATCAACGCCGGTCTTATCACAAATAGAGGAGTGGATATTTCTGTAACTTATAAAGGGAATGCTGGTGATTTCCACTATTCTATTGGGGGAAACATCTCAACATTCAACTATAAAGTTGATAAATTGGCTAACAATAGCCCATTATGGGGTTCTGGAGTATTAGCATCTGGTAGTAAGGTATCAAAAACTACTGTAGGTCAGAGTTCAGCCTATTTCTTTGGTTATCAATGCGATGGTATATTCCAAACCCCAGCACAAGTTGATGAATATAACAATAAAGCCCGTACTCGTGCACAAGAACTAAACCCGAATATTACTCCCGCCAGGTTGGCTGATATCTATTATTATAGTGTGAACACAGCTCCGGGCGATCTTATTTACCGTGATTTAAATAACGATGGCATCATTACTTTAGACGATCGGGAAAAAATAGGAAATCCTTGGCCTGCTGCAACTTACGGACTTCAGGTTACAGCGGATTTTAAAGGGTTTGACTTATTGATTAGTTCGGCTGGTGTTTATAAGCGGGATGTATTTAACGCAAGTAAAGCCACTACCTATCAATTTGCAAATTCTGATTATTCAACTACTACAATGGCTCTTACACGTTGGACTCCAGAAAATCATTCAACCACGAATTACAGGATAAATGGAGAAGACCCCAATAAAAATATGTCAAATCCATCCAGCTGGTATATTGAAGATGGATCATTTTTCAGAATTAAAAATTTAGAATTAGGATATACCATCCCCAAAGTTTGGACAAATAAGGTTGGCATAAGTCGCTTACGCTTATATGCATCAGGACAAAATTTAATCACATTTACGAAATACACCGGATTTGATCCTGAATTTGGAATTGGTACTGCCATAAGTTCTGGTGTTGATAAAGGATCATATCCCCAATCAAAAGTTTACATGATGGGGTTGCAAGTTGAATTCTAATTTACGATACTTCCTATTAATTAATAATACAAATAACAAGATATGAACAAAATTATTAAACAAATATTAGTTGCACTGATACTTCTTTTTTCGACTGCTTGTTCAGATGAATTTTTAGAGATTAGTGATCCAAATAAGCCAATTTCATCAACATTTTATAGCTCCATAAGCAATGCTCAGAATGCCCTAACCGGAGTTTACGCTGGTTTTAATTCCAGTGAACAATCATATTTCGGTGAAATTTATTATATTCTTATGTACTCTACCGGTGAGGCAGAGTATGTACATCCTGAATCCCGTTATACAGACTTTAATAACTACAATTATAACTCTACTAATACATTGATTGCCGGTTATTATCAGTGTTGGTATAATATTGTTACACGCGCCAATAATGTAATACAAGGATTAAGGAAAATGGAAAAGAGTGGTAATTATGAAGGCAAAGATTTGACACAGATAAGTTATATGTTGGGTCAATGTTATTTCTTACGAGGTGTAGCCTATTCAAATTTAGTTCGTTCCTTTGGTCAACGGATGCCAAGTAATCCTGATTATACTCCAAATTCGCCTGGTGTGATACTATCTGATTCCATTGTTACTACAAGAGAACAAATGAATAAAGAACGTAATACATGTGGTGAAGTATATAATTATGTTGTAAATGACTTTAAAAAAGCGGAAAGTTTACTTCCAACATCATGGAGTGCTATTGAGGTAGGAAAAGCGACAAAAGGTTCTGCCCAAGCTTATCTTGGTGAAACATATGTGTATTTGCAAAAATGGGATAGTGCTAAAATAGCTTTTGATAAAATATTAGCGAATTCACAGTATAGTTTAGTTCCTAATTTTAATTATAATTTCGATTATAAACATATAAATAATTCAGAGTCTTTATTTGAAGTAGGTTTTAATAATTTGACTTTTGGATACATTGGAACTTATATATACCGTCTCTTGGCTTTGCAATCCTGGGGTACTTCTATAGTTAGACCTGAAACAGTTGATAAATTCAGTTCATCTGTTATAATTAATGCTCAGACCTTGGCTGCAGCTTTAGTAGCAAGAAATTTAGCTTTTGGTAGTGTACAAAAAGGATATGTAGATAAATTAATCAGCATTAGCAATTCACTTATAGGACAGTCTTTTGAGAACAAACAGACATTTCTGGATTATATACGACCTTTAACAAGTATTCCCTTTTATAAAACTGATGGAGTTACATTAGAAAGCGGAGTAAGAATATTTATGAATGCAGTATCTCCAAAGGATCCACGTTTGGCAACTACTGTTTTTACACCTAAAGAAGATTCAATTTCGGTGTACAATCCAGAATCAAATAGGTGGGAGAAAAAGTTATTTGATTATAGTAATTATGGAATTAGAAAATATATCCCTGATAGTGTTACTGTTGAAAATGCTCCAGCTGCAGGAATGGGTAATATGGGACAAATAAGCCAGAATTTCAGAATTATGCGCCTCGACGATGTATATCTTTACTATGCTGAGGTGATGCATCAGTTGGGTCATGATAATACTGCTATAGAATATTTGAATAAGTTGGTAAGAAGAGCAAATGGGATGCCTGCCAACGTACCTTCTTCAATAGATTTATCTCCATCGAATGTTATGAAGAATATTATACTTCAATCCTATCTTGAAACTTGTTTAGAAGGAAAAATATGGTTTCACTATCGTCGTTGGAATATTGCTCATCAGGAATGGACTAAATATGGTTATGTAGAAAACAAAAGTGAATGTTTGCCAATTCCACACTCTGAATTTGATTCAAATACAGGTATAAAAACCCAAAATCTAGGTTATTAATGCAATTTATAAGTGCATTTGTTATGTAGAATAGATGCACTAATGAAATTTAATCTTTTAGTTTTGTCAAGCAAATAAATTCAATATCCTAAATTCAATTAGTATAACTTAAGTTTTAAATCGTTTGATTTTAATAACAAATTTATTATCTAAATATTGCATTTTAAAAATTTAAAAGTATGAAAAACAAAACTCTTTATTTTTCAATGGCTTTAATATTAGCCACAGTTTCTGTAAAAGCACAGGATCTTTTATTTACGACCACCGGTAGTTGTGCAAGCTACCTTACCTGGAACAATCACAACTCTCATCAGGTTGATTCTATTTATTCTATCAACAAAACAACTGCTGCAATCGTAGTTGATGGAGATGAAGATGCAGCTTTTTCTGCTGCGGTTCCAATGGCGATTAAAAAAATTGCTAATAACTTGAGAGCACGTGAAGTTTTGGATTTGAGTGTATACCCACAAACTGAAGAATATGGACATGCTACTTTTAAGGCATTATGGACAGAAAACGGTGTTTACATGTATATTATCGTAAAGGACAATGCTATTCGTTATCAAAATACTAGTTCTCAATGGGAAAATGATGCTGTTGAGTTTTTTTTTAGCAAAGCAGTAGGCGATGGAAGAATTCAGATTGCTATTCCTGCTATGGTGGGAACAACAAATCCTTCGTACCCAGCGGCACTTAATTTTGAAACTGGTTCGGGAGTGGGTTCAAATCCTGATTATAAGGTTTTTGGCTATGACAATGACAACTGGGACATAAGTACTTTTCAATGGGCTATCAAAAAAACAGCAGTTGGTTACAATATGGAGGTATATATGGATAAGGACATTGTAACAAACGGGAATAGTTCAACTAATTATGGCTTGAATAAGTTGTTTGCGGGTGACATCAATCTGGATATTGCTGGTCAAAAACAAAACACCAAAACACCTGCCTTGTATGTTCGCGAAGGTACATTAGCATTGTTGGGTAACTCTAGTCAGGAATTTGCCAATTCCAATTATTACGGTTACTTTAAAATGGTTGATCAAGCATCAGGCATTAATTCACCAAAGGATGCAAAATTCAGTGCTATCTACAACGCTGCAAGCAAAGAAATTGAAATTACATCTAGTTCTTTGGTTTTTTCAGTAGTAGTGTATAATGTAGCAGGACAAGTTATGTCAACCGTGTATGATAATTCAAAAATATCAGTTTCTAATTTGAAACAAGGTGTTTATATGATACAAGCAAGAGATCAAGGAGGGAATAACTTAGGTGTACAAAAGGTTGTGGTTTATTAATAGTGATTACAACAGGAAAGAAGGGCTGTTACCTCCCTTTTTTTACTGAATTGATTAAGTAAAGATTGTATTCTACCTCATGTGTATTATGTGTTAAAAAGTAGATGAAACAAGCCACTGGGTAACCGAACACTCTGGATCTACATGCATGACTTACATCTTGGTGGTTCGGTAATGTTTCCCGGAATATTCTTCCAATGCGACAAGATCTCACGTTCGCAAAATGTGTTTCTGAAGATGCTCAAAGATTACTAGAGAGATTTTCAGATGGTTGTTTATGCAGCATATAGCATTTGTGAAGAAAAACACAACTTAAATCCATTGGGTGTATGGCGAAGTGAAATTAAAGTTGAAGACGTTAACGGTACTTTTTGATTCCTTACCGTTATTTATATTCCAACTCTGTATACACATCTTTTTTGTACAGCGGAGCAACAAAGGTAACAGAAAATAGGTTTTCTAATTTGAGAAAATGCTATAAAAAAAGGTATTTAGTTGTTGATAAACTTGTGTAATAACTTCGTTTTGTGTTTCTACATAGGATGAAATAACAACAAGTACTAAAAGTTGACAATTAAATTCTTTGATGTCATGAAAAATAAATTCAATAGCCTTCGAAAGAGGGTTAAAAAAAGTTTATTTTATTGTCTCGAAAATAAATATAAATCTGAAAACAAACAACTTACTCAAGTTAGCTTGACGACTATGGTCTTTCAGGGGATTTAGGGCGATTATAAAAATGCGACATCATTCACTTACACTTACTTAATTAAAAATAACTTATGAACAGATTATTGCTAATTATTTTTATTGTTTCCAGCTTTTGTCTTGCTAAAGCTGGAAATAGTAATACTGTATTGATTGAAGCTGAAAGTTTTGCTCAAAAGGGTGGCTGGGTTGTTGATCAACAAAGTATGGATGTGATGGGCTCACCTTACCTAATGGCCCACGGAATGGGCATTCCCATTCAAGATGCTACAACTACAGTGCAGTTTCCTAAAATAGGAACGTATCATGTTTTTGTAAGAACTCGCAATTGGGGTGCACGTTGGAATACCATTGATGCACCAGGGAAATTCAAAATAAAAGTCAATAATTCCATGCTTGAACCCGTTTTTGGAACAGAAACAAATGAATGGAAGTGGCAAAAAGGAGGAAGTGTTGAAATAAAATCCAAAATAAATTCACTTACATTGAAAGACTTAACCGGTTTCAATGGTCGATGTGATGCCATTATTTTTACTTCAGATCTGAGTTTTGTTCCGCCAGCGGGTGTAAAAGAAATTGAAACTTTGCGGGCTGAATTAAACTCAAAAATTGTAAAAACTAAAAATGCCGGTAAATTTGATTTTGTAGTTGTAGGAGGAGGAATAGCTGGAACTTGTGCGGCTATTTCTGCGGCTCGTCTTGGGGTGAAAGTGGCTCTGATTCAAGATCGCCCTGTGTTGGGTGGGAATAATAGCTCCGAAGTTCGTGTGCACCTGGGTGGTCGTATCAAGTTGGAACCGTATCCAAATTTAGGTAATTTGGTAAACGAAATTGGGCCTAAAAAGAAAGGTAACGCACAACCTTTTGCCTACTACGAAGACGATAAAAAGTTGAAAGCCGTTCAGAATGAAAAGAATATAAGCTTATTTATGAATCATCACGCCAATAAAGTGGTTATGGTTAACGGTCGTATCAAAAGTGTACAAGCCACTGATATAGTAACCGGGGAAAAACGTGAGTTTACAGCTGCACTTTTTGCCGATTGTACTGGCGATGCAACTATCGGAGCATTGGCGGGAGCAAAATACATGCTCGGCAGAGAAAGTTCTAAAGAATATGGCGAAGGTAGAGCTCCCGAAAAATCCGATTTAATGACCATGGGTTCATCCGTTCAATGGTTTGCATTACCAGTAAATAAAGATGATGTTTTCCCTGATATTAAATGGGGTCTTGATTGGAGTGAAAATAAACTTCAAAAGGGGTTGCGTGGAGATTGGGACTGGGAAACAGGAATGGGAATAAATCAGATTGACGAGATTGAGCGCATAAGAGATTATGGATTATTGGTGATTTATTCAAACTGGTCGTACCTTAAAAACCATTCGCAAGAAAAGGCTGAATATGCCAATAAGCAATTAAAATGGGTGGCGTACGTGGCTGGAAAACGTGAGTCAAAACGCTTAGTGGGTGATTATATACTTCGCGAATCCGATTTAACAGAAACTAAGGTTTATCCTGATGGTACTGCATCCACTTCATGGACCATTGATTTGCACTATCCAGATCCAAACAACAGTCTTCTTTTTCCTGGCTCTGAATATAAGTCAATAGCCAAACACACATCAATTTATCCTTATCCTATTCCATTTCGTTGTTTGTATTCTGTTAATGTGCCTAATTTAATGATGGCCGGACGCAATATAAGCGTAACTCACTCGGCGTTGGGAACCGTTCGTGTAATGCGCACTACGGGGATGATGGGCGAAGTGATTGGAATGGCTGCTTCAATCTGCAAAAAAGATAAAATTGATCCATGTGGACTGTATCAACATTATTTCCCCGAATTGATAAAATTGATGAAAGTTGGTGTTGGAAACTCAAAATTATCGAATATACAAACATATAACGAAGGAGAAACTTTGTTGAATTCGAAAAATAAAGAATAAGGTTAAACTTTACTCTATAAATATTAACAGGATATTGTATAAAATTCAATTTAAAAGATGGTGTTAGTTTAATAAGAATTATCTGAACAAAAATCATATATTTGAGTATTTAAAAACAAAATAAGAGTTAAAAAGTAATTTTTAAGTCAAGAAAGCAAGGTTATGTCTTATTGATTTTTATTTTCGAAAAAAGTCAGTTGGTTAAATCAATCTTTTTTTGAATTGACACAAAAAAAAATGAATTTTTAAAACCCACCATAAATAATTGACCAATTAAACATGAGTTCTACGTAAAGATTAATTTAATTGGAGTTGCATGGAATCACCTCTTTAAGCATAAATAAATAAATAAATAAAATTAGATCGTTTAAAACTGTCCAGATTTTCTAATATCTCTCTCAATACTAATATAATTTCAGGAAAGGTCTTCCAAAAAGTATCTGTTAATTTACGACATTTATATTTTGTATAGATAATAAACGAAAATAGAATTACGTTTCTTCAAGGATATATGCATGAAAAGCAATTTGATAATTTTTAGCAACAATCATCACGATTTAGACGAGTGAAATATTATATTAACAATTTAATTAATAACATTTAAAATTAAAATCATGAAAAAACTTTTATTCTCTTTAGCATTTTTTCTCCATTGTGGATTTTCAGTTTTTGCAACTAACGGTAATGCAAACGATGGATCGTTGCATACCATTAAACTTGAAGTAATTGGCAACAACTGGAGTTATGTCAAATCATTTGAATATTATGACGGTACAACATGGACTATAATAGATCATAATGACGCATCAATATCTTACAGCGGTTTTGCTTACAAAACCGTTGCGCACGAAAGTAGTGTTACTGGTTCTTGGGCTCAATTCACGTTTACAGGTACCGCAATCAGACTGAATAGTCTTGGCACCTACGCAACCTACGGTGGAACAGGCAAAATTTATATTGATGGCGTTTATAAGAAAACCATAACTTTTAAAACTAGCGATAAAACTGTTTATGAATTATATTTTGATGTTGCTGTTTCAAGTGTAGAAGTTTCTCCGACAACAAAAAGTATCAATGTTTATGAATCTACTAAATTAACAGCTACCGTTTTACCATCAATTGCATCCAATCCTGCCATAAGCTGGAGTTCAAGCAATATAGCCATTGCAACCGTAGATGAAAAGGGCTTAGTAACTGGTGTTGCAGCAGGTAACGCTACAATAACTGCAACATCCCAAGAAGGTGCAAAAACAGGAACAAGTTTAATTACAGTTGTTGCAAATCCGAATGTTCACACCATTAAACTTGAAGTAAAACAATACTGGAACTGGCTCGATTCATTTGAATATTTTAACGGCGAAACATGGACTACAATAGATGATAATGACGCAACAATAATTTACAGCGGTTTTAATTTAAAGAACGGAAAGCACGAATCTGATGTTCCTGGTTCTCTGGCTCAATTGACGTTTACAGGTACCGGAATCAGAATGAATGGCGCCATTTCAAATATGGGTGGAGAAGGCAGAATTTGGATTGATGGCGTTTATCAGATACTTATAAGTTTTAATACTTCTAAGACAAGTTCTACTCTTCTTTTTGAAAAGACAGGTTTATCTGGAGGTACAACCGACCTTGAACCAGCTGGAACTGACCCTTCAATGTTGTTCTATCCTAACCCAGCCAGCGATTTTATAACCATAAATATTAATAATGGTCTAAATAATGAGCAAGCCCATGTTACAATAACAGACCTGTTGGGTAAAAAAGTGTATAATTCTGTTTTAGTTAATGGATATAAATCTCAAATTAATACAAGTTCCTTCACAAAAGGTGTTTATATCGTTACAATTAGAAAAGGAACCGAACAATATACTAAAAAGCTAATTGTTGATTAGTTATTTATCTTAGTTTAAAGTAACTAGGACGGTCTCCTCTGAGACCGTCCTAGTTACTCTTTAGTAACTTCTTTTATAAATCAAACAATTAGAAAATGTTCTTTGTCTATAATAGTTCTTTTAATAAATATATTGTTAAATGGCTATTTTGCCCTATTTTTTATTTGCTGAGTTCTGAGAAGCTATTTATATTTTACGTCGTGTTAGGGTTTGTGCCGAACCTTTGAATAAATTGATTCAGTAGTAATTCATTGTTATACATCGTTTTATAATTAGACATTGAGAACCACTTATTTGTGTCAGGATTTGTTTTCGAACAATCCATTTTAGCTTAATAGACCATGATCAATGTGACATTAAAAAATGAAAATTAAGTTTCTTTTCACTATGACCCTGACCATTCCTCAAGCTACAGTGTTCTTTTACAACTCTGTAAAGGATTCCGATTTGAAAAAGGGTACAATATATTTAAATATTTTATCGATACTTAGATTTCAGTCTGTAGAGAAATTAATTTTTACGATAACTTCTTTTACATTTTTTTTTATAAAACGCGACAGCAGCAATCCTAATATTTCTATTAAAAGCAACTGAGTAAACTATGAAATACAATCGACTTTTATCCATAATAATTTCAGTGCTGCTTGCCATTTTCTACAATAAATTATTTTTTAGCAGGTTACTCCTGTCTATTATTTTTTTATTCCCTGAATTTATTACTAACGCTCAGGAACAGGCAAGACCTGCCGATCGATTTGTGGATATGATTGGAGTTAATACGCACTTTGCAAGGGATAGAACTAATTACACCAATAGTCCCACTAAGCCGCATGCTGAAAAAAACGCAGTAAACGCTGCCATAAACATGGGAATCAGGCATTTAAGAGGCGGGGTGTATGGTTGGACAAGCGGACAAGAATGTGTTGATATGGATAAGCGTGGAACTCTGGAACGTTATATTGCTATTTCGAAAGCAGGTATGGATGCAGGAATTCCAAATGGCTTTACATGGATTATTACCGATAATTCCGACGACTGGAAAAAATTGATGGACGAATACCTTATTCCATTAGGAGATAAAGTAATTGTACTGGAAGGAGCAAACGAAAACATGGGTGTTAACGGAGATGCACAGGCTTATAGTCAAATACGTAACTGGTGGAATAATATTTTACCTAGTATACCAAATTTAAAAATTGCCAGTAATACAGGCCCTACAGCCGCCTGCAGAATTATGGATGCAGAGTACATTGGCGATAATGTGGATTTTGGCAATGCCCACCCATACCATTTCTGGCCTCCTTTTAAACCCTGGAATAAGAACTTGCATTGTGATTTCAACAGTACGCCTGCCCCACCCACCATTGCATTATGGACAGCGCCCGACAGCGATGGGGGAACTGTAGGTTATATTGAAGCTACCCGACATCAGAGAATAAGGCCTGACCAACCCATGATATTTACCGAATGGGGTTATCCTTCTCCCATAGTTAAGGATCAACCCTGGGCTGTTGATAATGCCACTGCTCCTAAATATCTATTGCGCGGCTTTCTTGAGCATTTTAACGCAGGTATTGTATATTCCTGTGTTTATGAATTATTAAATAGAGATGAAAACCTTGACGAAGCAGAAGGAAATTTTGGTTTGGCATACAGCAATGGAAGTTTAAAACCTAACGGGCTGGCATTAAAGCGTTTGATTGAACTTTTCGGAGACTATGGAAATTCGAAAATTGAAACTGGTAAGCTGAACTATACTTTTAGCGGAGGCGGAGGCCTTGGATTTGTAGACGATAAAAATGCAACTACCAATGAAATTCACCATACCTTGTTGCAGAAATCCGACAGTACTTTTTATCTGGTTTTGTGGCAAGAGGCTGTAAGCACAAACGTTAATGGCGAGGAGATTAACGTGCCTCCGGTCGATGTAACCGTAAATTTTGGCCACACTGTTAATTTTATAAAGGCTTATTTACCAGCTACAACCGACAATTCAAATCCTGTTGTTAACACCTCGAACGTGTCATCGATAAGCGTGAATGTGCCCGACCATCCTTTTGTTATTGAAATTGTTACAAAACCTGCTAAAATTCCTGCTACGGGTGTGAAAATCCTTTCCAGCTCTTCAACCATAAAAGTGGGGGGACTTTTGCCATTGACCACTAAGATTTTACCCAACAATGCAAGTTCAAAAAGGATTGAATGGATTAGCAGCAATCCTTTAATAGCTACGGTTGGCTATAATGGCATAGCTACAGGCATTTCGGCTGGTAATGCAACTATATTCGCAAAAACCTATGATGGTAAATTCAAGGGCAGCCTTACTCTAAAAGTTGAAGCTATTCCCGTTGAAGCAGTGAACCTAGGTCCACTCAACGCTTCTATTGAGGTGGAGGAAACGTTTCAACTGACCAATAGTATTATTCCATACAATGCAACAAATTTATCTATTCGTTGGGCTTCCAGCGACACATCTATTGCGACGGTAAACAGTAATGGCTTGGTTCTAGGTAAAGCAGTTGGTATTGTTGATATAACAGTTACTACCAATGATGGCAGCAAAACGGCAACAAGCAAAATTACAATTAAAAAGAAACTTTTATGGACTATCTTAGACGATAGAAATACAAGTTGGGCATGGAAAGGGTTTGATAATGATGACTGCCCTACTTGTTACAGATATTTTAATCATACTACCAGATTGGCAAATAGTTCCGCCTCGATCAATTTTAAGGGAACCGACATTGAGGCTTTTTGCGAAACGTGGAATGGAGCCGGACATATTGATATTTATATAGACGATGTCTTAAAAGGTTTGTTTTCGCAAAGTATTTTGCCATACAGCGGAGCTGTAAAATTTGCAAGTATAAGTGGACTGACCAATTCCTTTCACACGATTAAATTTATTGCGCTTGGCGATAATGAAGTGGGAATAGACTATATACGATATTCACTTCAATAATCACTAATAATACTGTATAGACTTGTATATGATTCCTGCCAATGAAACTTTTATTATTTACCCCAATTTTATTGAAAATTTGGGATTGAACATTTCGTTTGCAAACATCAGAAACAAATCAACAAAAAAGACTATGCAAAATTAATTTAGTTATACCTTAAGCCATATGTAGTGTGCATATGTAGAGTGCATATTTAATTGAACAAAATGAAATATTAATATAAATTATGAAATTATGAAGAATAATCGATTTTTATCCCTGTTGATTTCAGGACTGCAGGCAATTTTCAACATTAAGTTGTTTTTTAGCCGGTTACTCTTGTCAACTATTTTTTTATTTCTTGTATTTATTTCCAATGCGCAGGAAAAGGCAAAACCTGCCGATTCGTTTGTAGAAACCATTGGTGTTGGCGACCGTTTTGATTGGTTAAACAATAGTGGGCGTTTACCTCAAGCCCAAAAAGCACTCAAAAGCCTTAAAATAAGGTATATACGTACAGGAATTTCTTCCGAAGGTGGCAATCCGAACACATATATTGATGCCGTTAAAAACATGGCTTCGGCCTCTGGCGCAAAAGTTTGCGCTACAGCAGATACATGGAATTCATGGAGCAATTTATCGACCTGGCTTGACCGTTGGGGAACTGCTTTAAATGCTGTAGAAGGGCAGAATGAATTTTCTGGTTCGAATTCATCAAACTGGACCAATGCCGATCAATTACAACAGTCAATTTACAGTTACGGTAATTCACATTTGTTAGAAGTGTATTCATGGTGCACAGGTGGCCCCGCATGGTCAATTACCGGGGGTTATACCTCTGCAACCGGACAAAACAGCCATTATGTAAATTTTCATCCTTACCACTGGTACACCGATCCCAGCAAAAGATGGGCAACCAAAATGAACGGGCTATGGCAGAACTGCGAGGGTGGTCCGGGCTTGATTGCAGCAGCACGTAATAAAATTGGTGACCAAAGCAAACCTTTTGTAACAACCGAGTTTGGTTGGTGTATTGACTTACAATCGAGTGAATATCCTGTTGATGTTAAATATGTAAAAAAATATCTGCCACGTAACCTTTTTGAAAATTTCAATTCAGGCATGCACCGCGGATATATATTCAGTTTGACCGAATATGGAGGTGCTGGTGCCGATTATGGGTTGGCCAATAGTAAAGATGGAAGCTTACGTGCACACGGTCAGGCAGTGGCCAATATAATTACTTTGTTAGAAGAACCTGGTAAAGCTAATTTTGTTACTACCAATCTTAATTATAGCCTTAGCAACTTATCGGGCGTTAGTGGTCATCCTGCTTTGTCATTTACTGATGATCACAACATGTTAAATGACGAAATTCACCACACCTTGTTACAAAAAAGCGATTCTACATTTTATCTTATATTATTTTGCGATTACGATAGTCATAAAGGCGAAGATGGCTGGAGCCAGAACGCAACCCTTAATTTGCCGGATGGTGCGCAAAACGTAAGGGTTTATTTGCCTGTAACCAATGGTACATCTATTGTTAAGGACTATGGTACAGTTGTAATTGGTGGTTCGGTGAGTTTAAATTCAACACTGGGCACAGCCATCCCCGACCATCCCCTTGTTATTGAAATTATTTCAAAACCTGCTACAATTCCTATTACGGACGTGCAAATCATTTCCGACTTATCGACCGTAAAGGTGGGACGTAGTTTGACATTGACCGCCAATATTTTACCAGAAAATGCAAGTATAAAAAGGATTAATTGGAGTAGCAGTGATCTCTCAATAGCCTCGGTTGGATATGATGGCATAGTCATGGGACAGTCGGCTGGCAACGCAACAATATTCGCAAAAACCTATGATGGGAATTTCGAGGCCAGCCTTTCCATAAAAGTTGAAGAAATCCCCGTTGAATCAGTGAATCTAATATCTACACTAGACAAAATAATATTAAATGATTCCCTACGTCTGAACTATAGTATTATTCCATTAGATGCAACAAATAAAACTGTTTCCTGGAGTTCGAGCAATCCTGAAGTAGCAACTGTAAGTGCAAGCGGTGTTGTAACCGGCAAAACAATTGGTAATGCTACTATTACAGTAACCACTCAGGATGGAGGGAAAACTGCTAATTACGCCATTTCAGTTACAAGCTTAATTGTTACTGATTATTATAATAAATGGAGAAAAATTTATTATAAAAGCGCAAATATTGTGATTGATTCAGACCGAGTATCGAGAGGTTCAAATACTACCGAAAATATTATTTATAACTACGGGGGAATAACTGACTTTAATCTAAAAGTTTTTGATCACGAAAAGGCTAATTTAGGTAAAGTAAAAGTCTATACATCACCCGATGATATTACGTATAATTTAATTAGCACCTCGAATACGACTCCTCTTGCTATCACTAATGGATTATCTGGAAACTATTTCAATAATTTAACATTGACTGGTTCAGCATCTGTCAGACGTATAGACCCAACAGTGAACTTCGATTGGGGTTCAGGCACTTATGCTTCCGGTCATAACACTGATGGTTTTTCTGTACGTTGGACTGGACAAGTTCAGGCACAATATAGCGAAACATATACATTTTATGTAAATACCGACGATGGCGTTAGATTATGGGTTAATGGAATACAGCTTGTTAATGATTGGGTTGACCGACTGGCAGAAAAAAAAGGAACCATAAGCTTAACCGCAGGTCAGAAATATTCCATTACATTGGAATATTATGAGAATAAAGGCTTTGCAACTGCACAATTGTCATGGTCAAGCCCCAGTACAAATAAAACAATAATTCCTCAAAGTCAGTTATATTCAGATAAAACTCCTGATGTAACTAACGGTATATGGTATAAATCTTATTACACCCCTGCAAGTGCTATTCCGTCAGGTACAAATTATTTAAAAATTGAAATCGGTTCTGGCACTACATTTAGTTGGACACCGCAAATTTCTGAATCAATGATATACTATTCTATACCTATTACTATAATTAACCCCGACATTGTAACTGGAATTATGGTAAAGGCATTAAATGCCAATCAGGTTGTTTTAGATTGGAATAAAGCTACTAATGTCTTAGGTTATTCTATTTGGCGAAAAACTGGTTTAACTGGCACCTGGTCGGAGCTAACTATAATTGAAAATGGCAGTGTAATAACATATACCGATAGTACTGTAACTGCCTCTACTAAGTATTCTTATAAAATAGTAGCTTTTAATAGTATTTGTAATGCTCCAGCTTCAACACTTGTAAGTGTTACAACCCCAAATGGGATCAATTCTATTTTAACAAATACATTTTCTGACGTAATTATATATCCAAATCCTTACTTAGGTGGTTTGCTTACAATTAAACTAAATACAATTAGTAACTGGAAGATTGAAATCAGGGAATTGTCAGGGCGGCAGATTTATTCATACGATTTCTATGGCACTGAATTTAAGATTAAAAATTTAAGATTAAATTCCGGCTTGTATCTTGTTAATCTTAGAAGCAATTTGTTTGTAAAAGAGATGAAATTAATTGTAAAATAATAAATGGATTCACATAGGGGAGTCTATCGTTTCAAAACCCGGAACGACGATGAATTTTTCTATCCCGATTTGGGATATAAACCTGAAGCGAACCTGTTGTTCAGGAAAAAAGATGGTAAAAGTAATGCTGACGAAAATGATCAGTCTGCTTTTCAAAATCCTTTAGGGACAAGCCGTTTGATGCACTGTTAGCAACCCGATGATAATGAGATAGGTTTTGGAATTGATTTGAATTTGCCTTCGGATAAAACTACCGAAGTTGCGTTTTATCTTCCAAACTTTGATACCGGCAGAACCGAAGTTGAATTCTGGGATTTGAATACCAATGCGTTGCTAACTTCAAAAACATGCGATAAACTTTGGGACGGATGCTACCTGGTTTACGAGCTTTCGGGCAGCATCAGGGTGACTTTTAAAGGGAACTGGTGGTACAATGTGAAATTAGCAGGGGTTTTCTTCGATAAAACCACGACCGATGCCAGTGGCGTTTCAGCTTTCCCGGTGAAAGAGGATTTTGATACCAAAGGAAACTGGAAAGGCGTTTATGGCAAGGATGGCGCGTGGGTTTTTGGCAGCAAACCAAATTTTCCAGCAGCAATTTCAGCCAAAGCCACCGACAATAATGTGCTTACCCCATTGAAATGGCCTGAAGGTGTTCGCCATTTTTCGTACCGGAAAGACCCTGTTTTGCCCGATAACAGCGCCGGAATGGGCTTTGCCACCGACAATGTGCAGATTGCATTTAATGTAATTCCCATGGGTGAAGACGGTTATGGCACAACTCCCAAAGGAACC
>JBBQEI010000082.1:0-19050 GCA_038320545.1 Bacteroidales bacterium | reverse complement strand
ATTTTGAACTATAAAGTTGCACGGAGTAAGATTGTATTCCTCGGTGAAACTCCCCATATTGACTCTTTAACTCTGTGGTTAAATTTTTGGGGATAACGACTTACCCTTAAACCGTTACTTTAAAACTCGCACTTCATAACCAATCTTCAAATTCCACCGGTTACTAAAACCTTTCAATCCATTTATATTTCCGCTCATATTGGGCAAATTTTAACGACATCGTCAGTTCATTGGTTCCAAACGAATAGGTTTGCAGGCTATTAAACGAATAATCGTAGGCATACCCAAAATATAAATTTTTATATCTTGCCCCAAACGTTATCACCATTGCACTTCCTGTCCGGTAAAACATTCCACCCCATAAATCTTTTAGGTAATATAAACGACATCCCATATCAAGTTGGTAAAAAAACTGTTCAGTAGTCTTATATTGAAAACTTGGCTCCATGGCTAATTTTGGATTGAAAGGTATCCTGTACCCTCCCATTATGTTGTAATTTCGTTCAAGTTTGAACTTATTTTCATCGTAACCGCCAAGGTAACTGGCCGATTGAAGTAAGTGGGCTATGGCAATTCCTAAATAACCATATTGGGTAGTGTAGTACATGCCTAAATTGAAATCGGGAATAAGCACAGCTAATTTGGTAGAGTTAAGATAATTATCGGGTTGGTAAGGAACAAGTCTATCCGAATTCACTTTAAACTGAGTTAAACTCATGGTGAGTCCAAAAGATAATTGAGATTTAAGGTCGGTTTTCTCATGATATGCATACGTAAACTGCATACTGGTTTGATTGAGTACACCACGGAGATCGTTGTATAGATGAAATCCCAGTCCAACTGTTCCATGCTCCGGGGCCAGGTACTTTATTCTCTTTTTATTGAAACGTATCAATAATTTACTTTTAAGAAGTCGTGTCTGAGCGCTTATAGAATTAGTAATGGGCGCATCCTTGAATCCCATCCATTGAACACGGGAAGTAATGTTATAGGCTGTATACCCTTCACTTCCGGCAATAGCAGGATTAAGAATAAACTTATTAAACATATATTGACTGTAAACCGGAACCTGTTGTGCCAAGGATTCCCCTGCCATCAAAAGAAAACTGATGGAAAGTGAAAAGATATATATAAGTTTTAATTTTTTCATAATTTCATTTATGGTATAAGGGTGACACTTCCACGAAGAGGTTCTATTCCATCCTTAAGATCAATAACATAATAATAAGCATCCATAGGCAACAGTTTTCCATCTCTTTCCCCATTCCATGGTTTTGGATAACCTGGTTCTGAGTTAAATATGAGCCGACCCCAGCGATCGAACAATTTAACATTTGTATTTGGGTGCAGCAATAGCCCACCTATTCTCCAGGTATCGTTTACACCATCACCATTAGGAGTGAATACATTAGGGATAATAAACTCGTTGGTATTTTCGGGTATGATCCTGATGGTATCCGAAGCCATACAATCCTTTTCTGAGATTACCCTCACCCATATTTCACCATCATCTTCATTGGCCCAAATGGTCTGGGAGTGGCTTCCAGTGCTCCATTCGTAGAACTTGCCCATATTTTGGGCATCCAATAACAAACGATTAGGAGAAACTATAATGGTATCTTTACCGAGATAAACAACCGGGCTTTCAGCCCTTACAATTTCCATTGAATCGCGTGCAACGCATTTTCCTTTGCGTACTTCAACCCAGTAAATTCCCGGATTGAAAGCATTTAAAATACGGTCGCCTGAACCATCCTGCCAAAGGTAACTGGTAAACCCTTTCCCTGCATTTAGTTCCATTTTTGCTCCTTCGCATAAATATTCGATGTCCCCAATTTCTACAGAAAGAACATCTACTTTGACATTTTGAATGATTGGGGAGCCTGCGCAACCTGTTGCAGGAAATTCCTGACAACTGAGAGAGTGTTCTCCGTTTAGGTTATTCCACATCACATCCACCGAATCGCCTGAGGCATAGATATTAATTTGTGTACCTCCCTGAATATTCCAGACAAAGGACGATCCTGGCTGGCCATGCATACGGTAGCGTACTTTGCCGTTCCCGCATGCCGATGGCATTTCCTGTGCCACCATCATGTCAGAAAGGAAGAGTATTCCCGTAATTAATAGCCATATGTTTCGCCTAAAGCTCAATATCAGTTTTTTAAAATGTTATTTTCAATCCAAATCTCTTACAAATTCTATTTTTCCTGCCGGTGGCAACGGATTCACAGTAATCATATGAATATGTTTAGCTGCATCCAATTCAGTACCGTCGAAAGTAAACTTTTGACCATCGGGCATCGTGATTTTTGTAATGCGGACTTTGTGCACTTCCACTCCTTGATTGGAGTGATTGATAAATCCTGCAATATTTAAAATTTTGACAGTTCCACCTGTAACCGTAACTTTAACAACCGGGGTGTTATCAATCTGGTATTCGAAGCTCCAGGTGCCTGTTGTAGCAGGGAATTCGATTACCAAAGAGAAATCGCGGTATTCATTCCCATACGATGAGCATATAGTGGTAGCAGTACCTTGCCAATGTATAGGAAAATCGACGACTTGTACCTGAAACGTTTGTACATTTCCGGCACAACCATTTTTTTTGTCGGTGGGGAACATAGACACGGTATATATTCCCGCTTGTCCGTCCCATAAAACCGGATCGGAAGTTGAACCATTTCCGAAAACAGATGAAGTACCACCCGATGCAGACCAGGAATATTTATAATCAACATTCTTGCCGACCGGTGTTATGGAATACCGGTGCGTTGAACCCCTGAGAACCATCTCCTGGGCTTCAACACTGCAGGTACTCCATAATACCAATGTCAGCAGAATGCCAATTATATATAGTTGTCTGAACATTTAGTAATTACTCTTCAATTATTATTTTAAAAATTTATATAAGTTTCCGGTCCTTTCAAAATCTGAAAGAAACCGGAAACAAATATTAACTAAATACTAATTATCCTGTTAGTTCTGAATAATACCAGAAGTTGCAGGGGTAGGTTGAACATTAACCGAAATAGTATGGCTGGCTGCGTTAGCTTCAGTTCCATCGTATGTAACAGTACCTTCAGGAGTTTCAACAGATACAATTTTGAATACATGTGTATCCACTGTTGTATTTGATAAATTAGCATAGCCTGGTACAAGTACTTCATAAGTTGATGCACCCGAATCTACGTTGTAAACCTTATCAACTACACCGTCGTTAAGTGTAAAACTCCATGCTCCGGTTCCGGTATAAGCTACGTTAACCGAGAAATCTCCTGTTTGGTTATGCGTATGCGGACAAACATCAGCAGGTCCGGTTAGGGTAAAACCACCCATTGCAACAACATTAATCACTAAGGTTTGGTTATTCCCGGCGCAACCGGTTATAGGGTTAACGGCATATACTTTTAAAGTATATTGTCCCGTAGGTCCATCCCATAATATATTACCCGAGTTATTGGTGGTTGACGTAATAGCGGTACTGGTTCCACCTGTAACGGACCAGTGATATTCATAGGTAGCTCCGTTGGGTAAAGGGGTAACCGTGTAGGAATGAGCGATCCCCTGAATTACAGTAATGGGTGCTTGGGCAATGGCTTTGTTCAAGCCGGCAAACATCATAAGAGTAGTTAGGAAAATAATGAATAATAATTTTTTCATATCTATGTTGTTTTAAATTAATTACATGTTAGTCAGCAACAATTGGGTTGAGTTCTGGGATATCGTAAACAGTGTTTGTATGAGTTGATGGAGCATCCAATATTACTTCACCACCATTGGAAGTTGCACTGGTAATTACAACAGGAATGGTGTAATTGGCAAATGCAACCTGATCGGCACGGTCAACATCTGTTAACGGAATAACAAGAGCATCTCCGAAATTGAGCGTTAAATTTCTTGGGGTACCATTAACAGTATAGTTAATTGCTAATGGATAGGAATCGACTGTTAATGCAACACCACTAGCATCGGTGAAAGTTAATGGAATGACCTGAGCCAGGTCGGCGCAACTATTAGATGTAGCTGAGGTAAACTTTAAGTGAGCAGCACCTAATACCAATACCGTGAAAATGTTAGGAGTAGGACAACTTCCAAGGCTGTTGGTTTCTGTTAAAGTTATAGTATAAGTACCAGGAGTACCCCATAAAATGTTTGTTGCAGCATCGGTTGGAGTTTCAATTGTATTTCCTGCCGCAGGTGCAGCCAAGCTCCATAAATACGTGTAACCTAAAGCAGTATGGTTGGTTACATGATAATGTTTAGTTGATCCTTGAGTTACGGTTTGATCTTGAGCGTTAACTCCAATGGCAGTAATGATTAATAATGCCATAATTCCGAATTGTGCTTTCATTGTTTTCATTTTTGAGTTAGTTTTTGTGATACAAATAGTAGTATTGATTAACATTTATTTTGATTTTGACTATTATTAATCCGGATTTATCGGATTTGGATCAGGATATGGATTCACCGCAATTTTTATGGTTTCACTGTTAACTAGGCCACAGGATGGTGTTCCTCCATCTTTGGCTTCAAGCATATAATAAATTGTTGTTGAAAGCAGAGAAGGCGAATAATTAATATTGGTGGCATTATTAATATTTGTCCATACCAGACCATCCAAACTATTTTTCCATTGATACAGATAAGGGCCAAAACCTCCTGTTGCAACGGTTAAGGCTAGTTCAGCAGGAGTTGTATTTACGCAAATATCCTGATTTGGAGAGACAACAGGCGCTTTTAAAGGTGCTTTAACTATCAGATTCCTTTCCCGGCTGGCACTTGTTTCGACACAAGTAGGATAACCATCGGTTTGATTAAGAGTTTTAAATGTCACCGAAACCCTGTACGACCCACTTTGATTAGTATTAGCATTTGAAATAAATAAAGTTGGTGTAATGGTTCCGGAATAATTTCCATCGTCGTATATTTTTACCCAAATTGATTCGCTCTTTTGCGACCATTGGTAACTTAATGCATCACCAAATGCCGACATGGAATATGACATACTTTCTCCATTGCAAATTGCCGAATTAACATCATCTGGCGTCACATCGATAATTGAATTAATATGCAATATGGCAGGATCGGATATAATTGATCCCAGATCGTCGGAGATTAATACCCTGTATTCACTCCCATCAATATTTTCATCGTACATCCCTATTTTTTCAATGGAAAGCGAGGACTGCTCAGCTCCCAAAATATTTTCAAAATCTTCATTGGGTGATTTTCTTTGCCATTGGTAGTTTAAATTTCCTGTTCCTCCGCTGATAATGACAGAAAATTTGACTTCATTCCCATAACAATCGGTTTGATCTAACGGTTGACTAATTATTTCAAGGGGTAAATAAGGCAGCATGATAAACTCATTTTGATAAACGAGCACTGTTTGGATCATTAAATTTTCATTTGAGAATTGATGACAGAAGGACAATCTATTCCTTACCCATACTGTTATCATGATCAACATTATACAATACACAATAAGTATCAATATTTTGGTACTTATTTCTTTTCTCTTGCAATGAAAAAAAGAATTTAAATAATTATTTATATTTCCAGAAATTTCAATCACGATGAACTTGGTTAATAGCCCGGGAATTAAATTATTTCAACTTGTTCAGTCTATTTTATAAGTTAGAGTTGTATATTATTAGTTAGCAATTACTATTTCAACGATAAAAATTAACTATTGATTTATTTTAAAAATAATATATCAAATATCATATCAATAATTATTTTTGACGAAATTGATTATTTATTATATAAATCTATTTATTTTGATGATAGAAACATTTGATAAATATGGTTGTCCGGAAAAAAGTTAGATTATCTTCGGTGAGACCGCTTCGCTAAGCTCTTCGCATCGCCTGTCTGCTGCCAGGCAGGCTCTGAATGACAGGCTTTTATTTATCTATGGGCAAAGTTGTCTTGGTTGGCGGCTTTGCCGCCAACCAAGACCCACCAAAAACCCAAAATACTGATTGTCATTTCGAACGAAGTGAGAAATCTTAACCATTAGTTTACCTGACACTAGTGTTTGATTAAATATGAAATCAATGGTGCATATTATAATTTCCCATTCCCTGGTTTTTGATTGGATAACGAATTTAACTTTCGATTTTATCCAGCCCTTTCGATATTTCATTTGCTTCCTTTATTATACTTTCAGGATAATCATTAATCTCAAGTATTCTGATGGCATTTCTGTTTTTTAATTTACCATCCTTAAGTTTGTAATCAAAATCGACTGTTTTATGATCGACCTTCTCACTGAAATGGTATAATTCATATTCATCTTTTAACAAATCGGCCAGTTCAATATCGTGGGTGGATACAAAAACTATATTCTCTGTTTTTGCCAGGTGGGATAAAACTGCTTTCCCGGCCGAAATCCGTTCAATCGTATTGGTTCCTTTAAATATCTCGTCGAGCAGAAATAAATTCGGATTTTCATTGCCGCTCCGGTCAATCATTTCTTTAATGGTTAATACTTCCTCGAAATAGTAGCTTTTATCGTTCATTAAATCATCGCTAATCCTTATGGCGGAATACAAATTCATCCTGGGCATCGAAAATTGATCAGCGAAACAGGTATTTATGGTTAATCCGGTTAATACATTTATGCCAATAGTCCTTATAAATGAAGTTTTACCCGACATATTCGAACCTGTAAGGAGTATAGATTTATTACCGACATGTATGGTGTTTTTTATACACCCGAAAATTAAGGGATGATAAGCTTCATTGGCAAGAATATTTTGTTCCTTAATAATCTGTGGGAGACAATAATTGCTCAACCCTTTTCGAAGGGATGCGATGGATATTGCCGAATCAATTTTTCCGACAAACTTAAATACATGTTCAATTTCGTTTCTTTTCGTGTCCAGTTGTTTAAGAGCCCCAAATAATAATAATGGTTCGAGCAGAAAAAGAGTTTTGAAAAGTTCAAAAATTGCCCATAAAAGGGCTTGTGTATCGGCCTGCAACTTAACTTCCATGTTAAAAAACGACATGTGATTTCTAACTTTCGCAATCACATTTAAGGAGTTAGTCAGGTTAGGTTCAACGGCCTGTAATTTCGCACTTTTATACAATTCCAGAGCAACACTGTTTAATTTTAGTAATTGGGGAACGGAACTTAAATAATGATAGAGGTTTTTCTTATTCCAGTAATGAATAACTAGGTTGATCATAAAGACTCCCAATAAAACGAAAAACATGATGGGATTAAAAAAAGCTATTATCAGGGAAAGTGCGCATGTAAAAGATAGAATGGGAACTACAAAATACCATTTTGGCGGCTTTAGTAGTTCATCCTGAAACAGAGATGCAATATAGAAAGCTTCGCTCTCGTTTAATTTTGATAGTTTGGTTTGAATAGATACCCGAAATTCAGGGTTGTTGACGAAATCACCTATCAACGGCTCCTGACTGGTATTTTCTTGCGAATCGGATGAGATCGTCCGAAGTTTGTTGTAAAGATATTGTTGTCCGACTTTTGAACTTGTCCGGTCGATAAACATAAATAATTCCTGAAAATCCAAATCGTTACACGTTTTATCGGATATTGTTTGGAAAGCATCAGAATTGTCTTTTTTCCGGAAATAACATTCTATCATCTCAAAATCAAAAGTATCGTCCTTTAGGGTACCAAATTCTTCAAGAAGCTTTTCTTGATTTTTCTTTTTCCGGGAATGTATCATTGCATTTATGGGCGAAATGTTGGTGATTTATCCTTACATATAAGTTTTGTAGGGGTTCCGATAGCTATCGAAATTCCGTGTATTGCGGGTTGTTACCTTCCCGCACCCCCACAGACCCGTACGAGGAGATTTCCCGCATACGGTTCCTCCAAAATTGGTTTCGCTAAGTTGAGTACGTGATATAGTTTCGGATGTATTAGTGGTTGCTATTTGCCCATGAGTCTTTAAGTGTTTGCTTTACATTTTGTTGTTCAAGCAATAATAATCTCAAAAATCTTCTTCTTGTCCGGCGGATAATTAATAGTGATTCGAAGTATGCGATTATCTTTCGAAGTATATCGTAATAAAGAATAACAAATAAGACTGCACTGAAAAACCAGATAAACAAAAGATTAAACACTAATGTACTTACTGAAAAATTAAATATTCTTTTTACAGGTGAATAAAAATGGGCACGACCATTTGATGATTCAGGTGCACGGAAAACAGCATCACGAACCCTCACAATTTCATTACTTTGAATCACAAATTCATTCAATTCTTTTTCGTTGGTGATTACAAAAGCAACCTGCTTATTAAAATATTTTTGTTTAAAAATCTGAAACTGATCCTTTCCTCCAAGTTGATGCGATAACTCTTCGTATTTCTTATCTCTCTCCGATACTGCTTTATTATATATTCTGATAAACCGTGTTTCAGCATTATTAAGAAAATTGTCTATTCTGGTAAATACGGTATCACCATAATATTTCGCATAAAGTATATTCGCCAGACCATTTTCTTTCCAACCTAATTCATTTGCAATTTCAGGGATTTCATTTTTGATGATTGAAAGCTTTTCCGAAATTTTACCCGTATCGTTATGCTGTTTATATAAATTTTGGCATTCGTATAATAAACTTCTTAACTGAGGTATTGAATAAGATTTGTAAAATACGGCAGTTTTAATTTTCTTTTCCGAATTATAAAAATGCTTTTCGAAACGGTTGTCTTTAAACTGAGTAACCATAAGGGCTTCGTAAGCCCATCGGGAAGTCATAACATCCCCAATTACAGGTACATATTTCTCGGATGCAATCTTATTGTGCATTTTGTTAAAATCGACCACTACACCGCTAAATAAGAGCTCAGGAACCAAAATGATCGGAACAAGAATATATATAGTTACCACAGAATTCAAACCCGACGAAATTATCAATCCCACTAAATTGGCCCAGCACGATGCAGTGAACAAGATAACCCAATATTGGAAAAGCATTCCTCTGATTTCGAGCATTCTGTGCGTAATCAAAACAAAAATTAACGATTGAAGTGCAGAAATAGAGAATAGAATTATGATCTTGGAGAAGAGATAACTGGATCGGCTCAAATTCAAAAACTTTTCTCTTTTCAGAATTTTTCGGTCTTTAAATATTTCTTCGGCACTTATTATTAAACCCAGAAAAAGCGCCACAATAACTGCCATAAATAAAAAGGCAGGCATATTCGGATTTTCTCCAAAAATATATCTTGGAATTCCTTCAATATAAGTAAAATTTTTAGTGAAAAAACCCAGGATAAATGCCAATAAGGGCGCTTCTAATGCATTGATAAACAAATATTGTTTATTATGTGATTTAGCCAGTAAATCCCTGCTGAGAAAAATCTTAAATTGTTTAAAATGACTGGGAATGCCAAAATTTGTTTTTGGTATGAAGTCACCATGTTCGCGTTCTGTTTTCTGAACTTGAACGTCTATTTCTTTCAGATATCTCTGGTACCATTCTTCAGGTGAGGTTTTCCGTTTACGGGTTAATTTACCCTTTGCATCCACCACGCGGGCTTCAACTATGCGCAAAATCTGTTCGGCATTGATGTTACCACAGCTCAGGCACTCGCTTTCTTCGGCATCAGCATATCGGGATGCCCTTTTAAAATATGTAATAGCCGATACCGGATTCCCATAAAAAATTACCCGTCCGCCCTGATCCATAACCAGAAGCTTATCGAGCATTTTAAAAACATCCGACGATGGCTGATGTATATTTGTTATTACAAGTTTACCTTTTAATGCCTGTCTTTTTAGCAGTATAATTACTTTTTCAGAATCGGCCGACGATAAGCCGGAAGTTGGTTCGTCAACAAATAAAATAGATGGTTCCCTGATAAGTTCAAGTGCAATATTCAGTCGTTTCCGCTGACCTCCGCTTAATATGGTGTTAAAGGCATCGCCAACAAATAAATCACGGGCTTCAACAAGATCAAAATCGACCAATGCTAATTCAACAATCTGCTTAATTCTATCTTCAGTAGAGTTATTAAAGCAAAGTTTAGCATTGTAGTAAAGGTTTTGAAATACTGTTAATTCTTTAATGAGTAAATCATCCTGAGGAACATAACCAATAATGCCTTCCAGAGAATCTTTATATTCATGTATATCGAAACCATTGATGGTAATTGATCCACTCCGTGGTTTTATATTTCCGTTTAAAACATTAATTAAAGTTGATTTTCCGGAGCCGCTGCCGCCAATAATTCCAATTAATCGCCCTGATTCCTCGGTCAGGTTGAATCTTTTTAAGCCATTACTGCTATTTCTATAGAAATATTCAATGTTCTCTGCTTCGAATACAAATTTATTTTGAATGTTGGCCTGGATAAATTTACCAGCAACCCGGCTAAAATAAAGAGAACCTATTTTTGGATTTTTAATAACTGAACCTGCCGACCAGATATACGAACGATTAGGTTTGATATTGTGTCCGTTAATAAATAAGTTAAGCTTTCCGTGATACCTGAAAACGTGAAGGTTTACGCTGGGAATATGCAATACTACTATGCGGCCTTCCAGCTTTTCGCTTGGCATGTGTTTAATTTCAGGATACGGCGTTGATTCTTCAGCATCGATGAAAAGCAACCAATTTTTGTTTACCACTTCATCAAGATCTCCAAATGTAAACGACTTTATGTCGTTAAACTCATCATCCCTTATTATAAGCTGGTTAGCGATACTGGTAACAAAATTTAATTCATTTTTTGTAGTGATATCGCGATTTATAAAATCGAGCAAATATATTATTACAACCAGCCTTTGTTCCAGATCTAACTCTTCATTTATTTGATTTAGTAAATCAAGAATGTTGCCTTCATTCGAAAGTTGTTGTTTCCTGCCTTCCTCATCGTTAAAATGCATCATTTCAGGATGAAAATATTTCACCTGCTCGTCAAAATATTCCAGGTATTTTTGAGCAATTTCGTGACTGTATTGCCGGTCGAGATAGTCCATCACAATACTTCGTTCGTTATCGGAATGCCCTTCTTTATTGACATCGGCAACGATAGCAAACAAACGCATTAAGGCTTTTAAAATGGACTCATTCATGTAAAAAGAAAAATAAAAAACAGCCCACTGCTAAAAACATTTTGCAATGGGCTGTAAGTTTAGAATTTTGTTTATAGCATTTTATGATACAAATGATTTTCTAACGTCCTGAATAGTTTTTAAAATTACCTGATAATCGCTTTCCGAAAGACCAGCGTCAATTTTATCAAATACAGGTTTAAGAACTAACAATTTTGTTTCAAGATTTTTAACTTCTGAATTTGAATTTCTTTCAGCCAAAACTTCCATTAATTTAATATAGGAGCCTTTTTGGTCAGTAATTAACTTTACAATTCCTGTAGAATTATATGTTGCTTCTGAAATATTAGTAGCAATATACATCAGTTCAACCCAAGTTCCCGAAGCCATCATAATAGCCAGATCCGGATTGCTTTTTTTATTCAGGTATTGATAAGCATCAAAAAAAGTATTTGTAACATAATTTACGAGCGTATCCTTATTGTTGAATTTTTCTTTGTTCTCGTCGGACAAAAGCTTATTATAATCGATATTTATGCCAAGTTCATCAACAAGTTTTTTTAATGCTCCTGAATATAGTTTCATATCTTGTTTCTGATCGTAAGTGGCAGCATAAGCTAAATCGGCACCATAAACGCCAAGGTTAACAGCCTTGCTCGATTCGGTAAAATATTTTTCAGCATTTTTGGTTGGGTTCAATACAGATGATTTGTATTTTGCTCCTATCTGGTTCAACATATTTGTAACTTCAAAAGGTGTTGGCAAAGGATACACAACATCTTTAACTTCCTGCGAAAGTTCGGTTTTGCTAACAGTATCTATACTTGTAGTATCCTGATCGGTACCTGTATTTCCACTTTTACAGGAAGCCAATGTAAATACAACTGCTAGTGTTAAAAGAAAAAGCGTATTAAATAATTGTTTTTTTATTTTCATAATTAAAACTTTTAATGGTTTGTTCAATGTTTACAAATATAAGTATTGTTCAAGAATACTCATTTAAAATTGACAATGTTTTTATTGCAAGTTAATAACAGATCACTTAAAAAAATGATTTGGTAATACTCTGACCCAGTTCTTTAATATAGCCCCTATTTTATAAAGTTCCTTTTTTGGGGTTAAACCTTCTTTTCTGAATACATATATCTCTTTTAAAGTAGAAGAATTCTGTTTCCATTGTAAAGGAATAACAGAATTAAATTGAAATTTTTATGTTACAATACAAGCTTTATCTTTGCCAGCTTATTCATTGTATTATGCCAATTACCGATTTTTTATTTGCCTTTTTAGCAGCCATTGCCGCAGGGATTATTAACGCTATTGCAGGCGGGGGAACACTGGTGACCTTTCCTGTGCTCACTGCTATTGGAATTGCACCAGTGGTGGCAAATGTTACAAATACAGTGGCACTTTGTACAGGTCTGCTTTCAGGAACTTATGCCCAGCGAAAAGATTTCAAGGCACAGAAAAAAAGGTTATGGAAGATTTTGCCGATGGGAGTTGCAGGTGGTATTGCAGGAGGTTTGATTCTATTGAATACCAAGGAAAGTTCATTTAATGCATTAATACCATATCTAATCCTTTTGGCGACTATCCTGCTTGCTTTGCAAGTACCGGTTAAAAACTGGATTGCTGCCCGGCTGGCACGGCATGAAAATAAAAAACATAATCCGGTAACTTTGTACATTCTTATCTTTCTGGCTGCTATTTATGGAGGTTATTTTGGTGCAGGGCTCGGTATTATTTTAATGGCAGTTTTGGGGCTGGTCATTGATGATTCCCTTACCAGTTTGAATGTATTAAAACAAGCTATTTCTTTTTGCATCAATCTTGCTGCGGCCATATATTTTGCCTTTTCAGGGCAGGTAATCTGGACAGTTGCCCTAGTTATGGCAGCCGGAGCCATTACAGGTGGTTTAATTGGTGGCCGTTTGGCCGGAAAACTAAAACCTGAAATTTTAAGATGGACTGTGGTATCGATTGGATTATTGGTGGCTGTTATCTATTTTTTCAGATGATTATAACTTCAATTCTAATTCATTCGTGCTATGTCAATTTTTTAAAATTCCATTTTCGAGAAGTGATTTACTACTTCACTTTCTTTTCTTATGATTCTGATACAATTCATTAAAGCTCTGCTATTATGATAATTTGCTTAATTTTATCGGTAATATCAAAGGTTTGTCAATGTTAAATGCCTTGCAGCTTATTTCAGAAACTACATCGGTTAATTAATAATAATGTTCTAAGGTATTCAATTTTCCAGAAATGTTTAAATTAATTCCCTTTCGAAACCAGTTCACCTGCTATATAATAATTAGAAAGTTTATTCTTATTCCTGAAAATCCGGTTAAAAAAATACCCTGAATCCATTTTGGACACAGGGCATTTTACTACTATTCAACATTTTGCGGAGAAAGAGGGATTCGAACCCCCGGTACCTTGCGGTACAACGGTTTTCAAGACCGCCGCATTAGACCGCTCTGCCATTTCTCCGGGCACAAAAGTATACTTTTTTTTTAACAAGCAAAATTTTTATTCATTTTTCTGAAAAGGCCATAAAATGGGACTTCCAGAAAACGTTGGTCACCGAAAGTGGTAATTATCAACACTTTTTTAAACATTTTGTCACAATTTTTGCCTGCAAGGCTTGCTATACTTAATTATTACTATATATTTGTATACATATTCAACAAAACTAATATTTTTACTAACCCTAAATTTTAAATTATGAACAAGGCTGAATTAATCGATGCTATTGCCGCAGAAGCTAAACTTACAAAAGCAGACTCAAAAAAAGCTCTTGATGCTTTCGTTAAAGCTACCACTGGTGCTTTGAAAAAAGGCGACAGAGTTGCTCTCGTAGGTTTTGGTTCTTTCTCAGTTGCTAAAAGAAGCGCCAGAACTGGTCGCAACCCTCAAACTGGAAATCCAATCAACATCAAAGCTAAGAATGTATGCAAATTCAAAGCTGGTAGCGAATTATCTGATTCGGTAAAGTAAATCGGTTAAATTTAAAAAAATTAAGGGGCTTCTGCCCCTTTTTTTTTATATGGATATTCCAAAACTATATACTTTTTTAACACAATTCCTTAACGACAGGCGTTTACAAATGTTAGAGGAGAAAATTTTATTCAGAACTCAATATCTGAGCATTTTACTGGAAGATGTTTACCAGTCGAAAAACATCAGCGCTGTGCTTCGAACAGCAGAATGTATGGGAATTCAAAACATTCATATCATCGAAAACCAAAACCGCTTCGAATATAATCCTTATGTTACCCGTGGCGCCGATAAATGGCTTACACTAACAAGATACAACACCGAAGCAAACAATAGCTTAAACGCAATTAGAAAATTAAAGGATAATGGCTACCGTTTAATTGCCACAAGTCCGAATATAAATGGTTCTTCGCCTGAAGAATTTGACATTGAAAAAGGGAAATTTGTTGTTGCTTTTGGCACAGAATGGAAGGGATTGTCGGATATAATACTGAAGGAAGCAGATGAGCACATCCGGATTCCAATGTATGGATACACCGAAAGCCTTAATTTGTCGGTTTCGGCAGCAATAGTTATGTATACTCTTATGAATAGATTAAGGAACTCTGAATTACCCTGGCAGTTAGATAATACCAACAGTGAAAACATTAAATTAAAATGGGCTATGGCAATGGTTCCGAGGTCGGATTTATTAATTGAAAATTATCATAAAAAATATTCTGATGGTAACGGTCAAATGTAATTAATATAAAATATTAGTTTTTTAATAATTTGTTTTATATTTGACAAACCATAATATTGGTTTGATAAACGACAACAATTGAAAGATCAATTTTTGCAAATGCTGACCATACATAACTGGTTATTAATTAAACTTTTATTGAGATGAATTGCATAATTATTGATGACGACAAGCTTTCGTGCAGAGTAATAGAAGAGTTTATTGCCCGGACTGAAAATCTGGTTCTGTTAAATACATTTTCAAATGCCGTCGATGCAATTAATGCTATAAAAAATTCGGCGGATGATGTGGATCTTATATTTCTTGATATTGAAATGCCTGAAATGAGCGGCATCGATTTCCTTGATTCTCTTAACACAACACCACAGATTATAATAATTTCTTCTAAAGAGAAATATGCCCTCAATGCTTTTGAATACGATGTTACAGATTATCTTTTAAAACCTGTTTCATACGGTAGGTTCTATAAAGCTGTGGATAAAGCACAAAATCGTTTTAATAAAAATAAAATCGACACCAAAGGGGATGAAATTTTTATTAAACACAATTCCTCCCTGGTAAGGTTAAAATATGAAGATATTCTCTGGGTTGAAGCACTGGAAAATTATGTGATTATCAATACCTTTCATGAAAGATATACAATCCACTTTACCATGAAAGCAATTGAGCAAAAATTGCCTACTGTTAAATTTACCCGGGTGCATCGCTCATTCATAGTAAATACAAGCAGTATCAACATCATTGAAGACAATTCAATATTGATCAAAACCCATGATGGAATGAAGTCTATTCCTATTGGCAAATCGTACAAAGACAAATTAATGGGCGATATTAACGTCATCATTAAATAAAAAAATATTTTTCATGAAAAAGCCGTTCCTTAAGAGCGGCTTTTTTTGTTTTCGGGCTAAATTTGATTTCATAGAACATATTATATATGAAAACCTGGTTATTATTAATTCTGATATGCCTTTACAATTTTTCGGCTCTAAAAAGTCAGGAAAATTCATTAGGTATTCAAAGCTTTGAAAAGTCAATAAAAGTTGAGTTAGATTCTATGGCTCAATTAACTTCCGATTCGGCCAAAATTGAAATGATGGATATCATTCAAACTGAGCTTTCCGAGGTTCTAAAAAATCCCGCTTCTTTTATTTTCGCTTTCGATTCTTTAAAAAATATAGGTAAAATTACCTCACCCGACAATACTTTCAGATTATTCAGTTGGAATATTTACCTGAACAACAATACCTACAGAAATTTTGCAATCGTTCAGATAAAACCGGAAAAAGATCAAAACTGCAAGGTTATAAAGTTTATTGACAACACTGAAATAGATGAAGCTGCAAATAAAAAAATATTACCCGAAACTTGGTACGGTGCTTTATATTATAAAATTATCCCTGTAAAAATTAACGGAAATACATTTTATACCTTACTCGGCCTCGATAGTTTCTCCCCTTATGTTTCCAAAAAAGTTATTGACGTGCTTAGATTTGAAAAAGAAGGTCTTTTTTTAGGTGCACCAATATTTGAGAAATCGGGTAAATTAATGAGCAGAATGGTATTCTCTTTTTCATCCAGAATAACCATGATGTTAAATTATGATGAAAAATTAAAAACCATCGTTTTTGATCATCTTTCGCCAAGCGATTCAAGGTATACCGGTCAATATGAATTTTATGGCCCCGATTTTTCATTTGATGGTCTCTTGCTTTCAAAAAATAAATGGCTCTTTGTGGATGATGTTAAACCTAACAGGCCAAAAAGGAAGTGATTTATTATTGAAGTTATTGAAGTTTCTTCACACCTTCCCAACTTCTCTCCTTCTCTCCTTCTCCTGACTAATTGTCAGCATTCAACCTGTGGCATGTAGTTTGAAAAAGAGCTTCGTCAAAAAATGATGTTGAACTTTTAAATTATTAGAACGATGCAAAAAGGTACAATTGGAGTAACTACAGAGAATATATTCCCAATTATCAAGAAATTTTTATATTCCGATCACGAAATCTTTTTAAGGGAGCTCATTTCGAATGCTATTGATGCTTCCCAAAAACTAAAAGCTATTGCATCCACAGGTGAATACCATGGTGAATTGGGCGACCTCACAATCAAAGTCTCGCTCGATTCTAAAAAAAAGATTCTGACAATTACCGATAGCGGAATTGGAATGACTGCCGAAGAAGTTGAAAAATACATTAATCAGATTGCCTTTTCGTCAGCTGAAGAATTTTTGGATAAATATAAAAACCAGGTAAACATTATAGGACATTTTGGTTTAGGCTTTTATTCGTCGTTTATGGTTTCCGAAAAAGTTGAGATAAATACTTTATCGTACAAAGAAGGAGCCAAAGCTGTTAAATGGACCTGCGACGGAAGTCCTGAATATACGCTCGAAGACTCGAATAAAGCATCCCGTGGAACTGAAATCAAACTCTTTATTGACAAAGAAAATGAAGATTTTGCACAGGAAAGTAAAATCAACGAATTGCTTAAGAAATATTGCCGTTTTCTGCCTAACGAAATAGCTTTTGGAAAAGTAAAAGAATGGAAAGATGGCAAAGAAGTGGAAACCGATAAGGATAACATTATTAATGACACCAAACCACTCTGGACCAGAAAACCTGCTGATTTAAAAGACGAAGACTATAATAAATTTTACCACGACCTCTATCCTACTCAGGAAGAACCAATGTTTAATATCCACCTGAATGTGGATTATCCTTTCAACCTGACAGGCATTTTGTATTTCCCGAAAATCAAGAATAATATAGAGATTCAGAAAAACAAAATTCAGCTATACAGCAACCAAGTTTATGTGACCGATTCGGTAGAAGGAATAGTGCCCGATTTTTTAACCCTGCTTCACGGAGTGTTGGATTCTCCCGATATTCCGCTCAACGTTTCGAGAAGTTACCTGCAAAGCGATTCCAACGTTAAGAAAATTTCAAGTCATATTACAAAGAAAGTTGCCGACAGGTTAGAAGAAATTTTCAAAAACGACAGGGCTGAATTCGAGAAAAAATGGGATGGTCTCAAGTTATTCATTGAATATGGAATGATTACCGATGAAAAATTTTATGAACGGGCCGAAAAATTTTATCTCTTTAAAAACACCGAAGGGAAATATTTTACATTCGACGAATATAAAGAGCTTATCAAAGGCAATCAAACCGATAAAAACAAAACATTAATCTATTTATATACTTCCAATCCGGTTGACCAGCATACATTTATTGATGCTGCTACCAATCATGGATACGATGTTTTGATAATGGACGGTCAGTTGGATATGCATTTCATCAACCAGGCTGAATCGAAATTTAAAGAATCGCGTTTTACCCGTGTTGACTCTGACATTGTCGAAAAACTTATCCAGAAAGAAGATATTGAAGAAGTAAAACTCTCTGCCGAACAACAGGATGAACTTCGCCCTATTATTAAGAGCCAACTAAAGAACGGTGATAATTTTTATGTTGTATTCGAAAATCTTTCGGAGACAGCCCAACCGATGATGATTACCCAATCGGAGTTTATGCGCCGTATGAAAGATATGTCGGCCATGGGTGGTGGTGGAATGGGTTTTTATGGCGAACTACCCGATAGTTACAGTCTCGTGGTAAATGCCAATCACCCGCTCGTTAAAAAAGTAATCGAAAGTAAGGATGCTGCTGTTGGAGAAAAAGTTAAACCTTTTAAATCGCAGATAGAATTGCTCGAAAAAGAACTCGAGGAAGTCGAAAAAACTGTAAAAGGTAAAAAGGACGAAGAAATAGACCAGGCTACCAAAGACAAACAGAGTGATATCGAAAAGAAAATTGAAGAAACACGTAAACAAAAAGAAGAAATTCTAACAGGTTATGGGAAAAGCAATGAAATGGTAAAACAATTAATTGATCTGGCATTACTTTCGAACAACATGCTCAAAGGCGAAGATTTAACCAAATTTATTCGCAGAAGCGTTGAGATGATAAAATAGTAGTAAATATTCTGATTATATGGAACCCTGCCAGAGTATTGAACACTGGCAGGGTTTTTCATTAAAATGAAATGAAAACAGCCATTTGAAATACCGAAAAATGTATTTACATTGATGTTGACAGTATTTAAAAACTGCATTCAATTCACTGTCAAATTCAGAATTTGTTTACTTTTGCTGCCTTAAATTATTGCTATTTATTGTTTAGATGCTGTGTAATGGATAAGATTGGGGTTACGTTTGAAACTAAATGTTATGAAAATGACTGGCAATTTTTGCT
>JBBQEI010000081.1:0-19171 GCA_038320545.1 Bacteroidales bacterium | reverse complement strand
CGGGTAGTTGGTATCAAACTCTTTTTGCTCTTCGGCCTCATTCATGCAGCAAAGGTAAAGAGCTACCTTTTTATGCATCAGAGCAATTGTGTTCTCTTTGATGAACTTTTTAACCTCGCTTTGAATGCTGCCAGCATGAATGGAACCACCAATTATCACCGTTTCGTAGTTAGACAGATCTATACTTTGTTTGCTCTTCAGGTTGAAGGTTTCAACGGTAGTGCTATCAAGCTTTTCACGAATGATATTCGCTACTTTTTGAGTTGTTCCATGGCTTGAAGCATAAACAATTACTGTTTTCATGTTTTTGTTTTTAATAACTGTTTCCTGTGATTTTGGATTACACGAGATTCCGATTAGAAGGATTAGAATAAGTAAGGTTTTTTTCATGACTCTCTATATTTTGATTTTACCAAACTGATAAATAATTCCAAACTTCATAAAACTTGAACCAGGCATTTCATATATACTTCTATTATAAAAATCACTGTAAATCTTTGAACCCCTATACCCATCTAAGTAGAAGCCTATTCTATTGCCATTACTCATCTTGAATGGAGTTACCGATAAGCCAACCGAGATACCGTTCGAAAATCCTTTGGTACTATATTCTGTTAATGGTGTACCATTGTCCGTTACCGAAAAAATGTTGAGTTGCATTAGGTAACCAACCTTTACATGCAGAGTTCCGAGTGGATTATTCCTTTTGAAAAGTTTGAAATTGTATGTTAGTGGAACCATGAATTGTGAAGTACCAATCTTACGACTACCTCTATATCCAAAAGCTACATCCTTGAAAGTGAAAGCCTGAGTATTGTGCATGAAATCAATACCGGTCTCAACAGCATTTCGCTTAAGAGGAAGAACTATGTGCCCACTTGCATTGAACCCCGTTTTAGTAGCTCCGGTGAATGCATCGGGCTGTATATTGGCGGTTTTAGTAAAATCATTATTTTCCGTTATACCACCTTTATTTATACCCACCTGCAACCTATAGTACGGTTGCCAGACGCCACCTTGCTTACTTATATTACACCCTGTTAGGATAAGAGTTGATAAACCAAATATTATTCTTTTCATCTGCTTTCGAATTATGATGCAAATGAAATAATAAAAGAAAACGTGGAGGTCTTACTTTTAATTTTCGGGGTCTCAACAATAAGGAAAATACGAAAAAAGAAGCCCCAACTTATTGAGACTTGTTAATATAATCGCTGGGAGTAAGTCCGGTAGCCTTTTTAAACACTCGGTTAAAGGTTGCTTTAGAATTAAAACCGCAGTTAAAAGCTAATCCAATTATGTTAAGGTGTTTGTTTTTATCGTTTTTACTTTGGCTTTTAAATTCTTCTATCCGATAATGATTGATAAAATCAAAATAATTTTTATTCAAATTCGTATTGATTATTTCTGAAAGGTATTCAGGACTAACTTTTAACTGGTCGCTCAATATCTTTATCGATATTTCTGGTTCGAGAAAAGGCTTGTGTTCACCCATGTGATTTAGAAGCCGTTTGATGAACTCATTTTCGGTTGGAGTTAATAATTTTTCGTAATTAACTTGCAACTGATTCCTATACGTTTTCTCCAAATCAAGTTGTATGGCTTGTGTTAAGAATATATTTTCCTGTTTTAATCCGAAGAAGCCAATGAAAATAATATAAATCGAACCCAGTAAAAAACTAAAGAATTGCATTAAGCCAAATGAAGCAACAGGGATAAATAAATCGACTATAAAGAACGCGTTAACAATGCAATGCAAAAAAAGCCAGGATCCAATGATTATTTTAAGCCATTTTAAATCAATTCCGGTTTTTTGCGAATAGTAGCCTTCAATTTTTAGTTTGTACCGATTAATTGATTGTAAACCAAAGTAAAAATAGAAAATGGGAGATGCGGAAATTACCGAGACAAAAAAATAATAGGAAAAATAATGTTTAAAACTTTCCGTCTGAACAATCTGAACTTTTTCAGTAACCGGTAAAATATAAAAAGCAAAGGTATGCTGAATCACCATTGCTATAAATGGTATTAAATTAAGCAGATATAAAAACTTTAATTTAAAGTACTGATCGGTATATGATTTAATGTATAACCACAAGAGCGGTCCGTGCAGAAGTAATAAAGGTGTAGCAGTAAAAATAAAGATCGGATAAGGAAAACCATGATTTCGGTTGTAAACCTCTATGTAAGAGAGTCCAATATTTATAGAAAAAACCACGAAATAAAGGAACAGTATCCCATCAGAAATCGTTTTTTTCTTTTTTGTAAATAAAAGCATTGCCAAAAACAATCCTTCAAAAACGCCAATTAGCAATATATTACTCATTGTAAATCAATTATCTCGTTTTCATGACCCACAGTCGAGTCACGCATGTCTTGTTCAATCACAAAGATATAAATATCATGATGTACCATATCCCAGTGAGAGAATAATCCGAGCTTTGCCCTATATTTCTCTCTCAACCATCTTTGCGCCGCTCGCACTGACATCTTTTTCTCCCATCGTACCCCAATGCTCATAAAAAAGCCTTTTAAATCGAGTTTCAGAATGTAACAATCCTGTGTGTAATTGGCGGAACACTGACTAATAAATTTGTCAATCCGCTATATACCGTATTGCTGGTTTAGAAGTTAATTCCGAATCGTAAATTTCCTGCTAAACTGTTATTTAGCTTTTTGCCTGTACCTGCCGGATTAATAATGTATTGAAAATCGGGTTGTACAAATAGGTTTTCTGTTATTTGATATTGATAGGTTAATTCCAGAGTTGTTTCACAGTTAATATTGTCTTTAAATTGCTCGTGAGCAATAGCCACACCCAGAATATCTTTTCCCTGCCTGCTTAGTAAGCCACAATAGTTCATCCCTAAACCCAGATAGAAATTGTTGGTGCATGTCTTTGTTGGACTATAACCCAGTTGTGCAAATATTCCAATGCTTTTATTGTTTTGATGCCAAATGTTTTGGTCGGCATAGGTGTAAAATCCCAATAAATTATGTTTGAGAGAATCGGGAAGACTTTTATCAAAACTCCTTTCTACAATATGGCTGTGCGAATATATGCCTATCTTGTAGGTGCCAGACAAATCCTTAATAGCGGTGTGGTATTGGTATTCGGAAATTGCCAACAGACCGTCGCCTGAAATAAATTGCCATTTTACGTTATAAGGATTGTAGTCGAAATCGGTGGGGCTGCCATCGTACAAGGCATTAATCCAGGATAATTTTTCAGATATATTCCATTTAGAAGTCAAACCTAAAGTAGTTAACGGGAAAATGGAAGCAGCAAAATTATTCGAAATAACAGGCAATATACCAAAAGAGCTGTTCAGGTAAAGTGCTGCGTTTTCGGAATTGGCAAACTCTACATTCAGATCCTGCAAGCCTATCGTAAATTCAACTTTACCCAACGCCTGTCTGAACCAGACTTCCTGTAAATAGGTGTGATTTCCCGCATCAATATTCGAAGCCACCTGCATATCGCCCAGCAGTTCTGATGAAGGAGAATCCCCGTGTGTATTGGCAGCGTTAATATATAACTGACCACCGTTCCATAAACCAGCCTTTTGGAAATCAAAATTCAACCTGAAGTTTGCCATGCCCAAATAGCACGAACCAGTTTTTATTCCACCCGAAAGGTTATTTACAATATCGCCAATGTAATAAGCTTCGAAGGTTAAAGGTATATTGGGAGTGCTTGTTGTTTCCTGTGCAGAACAGGGTAATTGAGATAGAAAGCTTAATGATAAGATAAATGCAAATACTATATTTTTCATTTTGTAATGGTTTTAATTGACATTACAAAAGTGTGTCTGTTTATTAAGTTGTGAAATCCCTATATGTAATGAATTTTAGAAGGGGGAGTCATAAAAAGATAATGAGAGAAGATGAAGGCAAATCATCAGAGGGGAGAGGAAAAGAGACTGTCCTGGGTGCAGGCAGGCCGGACAATTTTCCAGTGCCTTTTCCGATTCGTAATACAAAGCCACAATTAAGGCACTTCCACCATACTTTGCCGTCTTTCATTAATACTTTATCTCTGAAATATTTTGCAACAGCTTTAAATAACGGCGTTCGTGTTCGGCTTCTACCTTAGCAATCATTTAATGCTGATGCAATTTCGGGAAATTGTAATTTCCACACAGCCACCTTCCAGGGATTTAAAGAAACGTTTGGCGTATTCTTTTTCCTGAAGCGATGTTGCTATGAAGATAGCTGCAATTTGCTCTTAACCTTTTTTAGGCTACACTGGCAAAAAACTCGTAACGATTGCCTGCCTGGCTGTCAACTGATAAAGTGTACAATGTTTCCCCCGAATGTTTAAAAACCAGTACGGAAAAACGAACGTTTAATGAAACAACCGTTTGGGAGACCATTCATTTTTACTTAAAAATGAACCTAAGTACAAATATATGCAAATATGCGCACTGTGTACTGCATATTTGCATATATTTGTACTGTCATTAAATTATACTAAAATGAAAAGTACAACTAATATCATAAATGTTGACATTCCTATGTCTCTATCGGAGAGCGAAATACTTTCAAAACTGTATTCTTCCAATATTAATAACGCCTACCTTCATAAGATCAAGGAGTTATCTTCCTTTAGTGATAATAATTTGTCGGAATATCTCAATATTAGCGTTCGGACATTACACTCTTATATGCAAAAGGATACCTTATTTAAGACGAATTTAAAAGAACCGATTATGTATCTCTTATATTTATTAAAGCATGGCATCAAAGTGTTTGAAACCAAAAAAGAGTTTGACAATTGGCTTAACTCAGAAAACTTTTTTTTCGACGGGAAAAAACCTGTCAGTTTCTTAAATACCATCACAGGTATTAGATTCATCGATGATCGTTTGACTGCTATGGAATATGGCGATAACGTGTAAAACATGGAAGTTTTTCGAATAAGTTCAGAACAATATTCCCATCGCCTAACATCCTCAGGAAGTGAAAACCGGTGGAATAAGAGAGGACAATTTGTAATCTATACCGGATGGCAAAGGTCCCTTTCCTCGTTAGAATTAGTAGTCCATAGAAAATCCATTATTCCTTCGCTGAATTATAAAGTAATGGTCATCCATTTTCCTGATGATGACAGTTTAGTCAAGCAAATTTATCTTAGGGATTTGCCTATAAATTGGCGGACCATGAGCGCTTATCGAGTTTTACAAGATATTGGATCAACCTGGTATAACAACCAGGAATCACTCATATTAAAAGTACCCTCTGCCGTCATTCCTTGGGAACATAATTATATCTTTAATTTTAAGCATCCTGATTTTATTAGTAAAATCAGCCTTGTTAATACCGAGAATTATTTCTGGGATGGGCGGTTATTTTAAGAAGTTGCTGAAATAAGGCATCAAAAATTCACATATTATGTATTTTAAAACTACCGTTATTTTAGTACGAATATGAAGATAGGTTATGCCAGAGTTTCAACACGAGATCAGAATTTAGAACTTCAAACTGAGGCATTACAAAAATTTGGCTGTGAACAATTGTTCCAGGAGAAACAAAGTGCAGTTAAAGATCGTCCGGAACTCGATAAGATGTTGAGTATTCTCAGAACTGGCGATGTAGTTGTAGTTTGGAAGCTTGATAGATTAGGCCGTTCATTAAGACATCTGGTAGACCTTATGGAACTTTTTAAGACAAAAGGAATAGAATTTATCAGTCTCAATGATAATATTGACACAACAACCATTCAGGGACGACTTATTTTTAATCTTTTTGCCTCATTTGCGGAATTCGAAAGGGAACTGATCCGGGAGCGAACCATGGCAGGGTTAAAACGAGCGAGGGAGAATGGTCGTATCGGGGGGAGAACAAGAGGACTTTCCAATGAAGCAAAAAAAATTGCTTATGCCGCACTGCACCTAACTGAGGAAAATAGAAAAAGGCCAAACGAACAAAAATATTCTATAAGCGATATTATTAAAATTCTAAAAATTAGTAGGGCCACTTATTATCGTTACCTGGAATTCGCAAAGACAAAGACTTCGGCGGAAAACTCTGGAAAAACAAGAAGGAAACGCAATAATAAGAATTTGGCTTTGTAATAAAATTATTTTGTTGTTAAATTCAAGCTATAAACGAATTGCAACCTATACTTCCTGATGAAGCCGTTATAAGTAAGATTTACCTTATCCGTAACCAAAAGGTTATGCTTGATAGGGATTTAGCAGAACTATACGGAGTTGAAACAAGGGTTTTAAATCAGGCTGTTAAACGTAATGAAAGTAGATTTCCAAGTGATTTTATGTTCCAATTGGATGAACAGGAATTAAAAAACTTGATATCACAAATTGTGACATCAAGTTGGGGAGGTCATCGTAAACTGCCTTTTGCATTTACAGAGCATGGCGTTTTGATGCTTTCAAACGTTTTAAAAAGTGACAGGGCTATTAAAGTAAGTATTGTAATTATTCGTGTATTTACAAAAATGCGTGAATTACTTACCACCCATAAAGACATTTTACGGAAGCGTGAACAGCTTGAAAAAAAGGATATCGAGTAGGATAAAAAAATAATGCTCATTTTTGAGTATATCAAGCAATTTGAAAAATCAAAGAGGGAAGAGCTGGAACAGAAGATCCGACCAAAAATCGGATTTAAAAACAATTAATTATCTCATAAAACGCATTTATTAATGATTGGAATAATAGATCACGGAATTAGAGATATTTTAAGGATGGATGACGAAGAACGAAAGCCATTTCTATTTAATCAGTGTACGCCAATTCCCGGAATGAGTTAATACGTGTTGATAAAATAAATCAATAAGTATTGTTTATACAAGAGACTAATAAGTATGGTTGTAAACAAAATAGTTTAGTAAAAATATTTCCAACAAATGGAAATAATCGACATCAAAAACCCGATGGCGCGGTTTTGCAATCCGTGCCTAATTTAACAGTTGTTTGTAACGACCTTCTTCCTCAATAAATAGTCTTTTAATATGACGGTTGTATAAATTATCTGTTACACATGACTCAATAATACTACGGTTTTCTTCCAATGCTTCAATAAATACAGGGCCATATTCAGCGGCAACTTTAAAAGCTACATGTATTAATTGCCTGAAACTACTGTTATACCGCGGATTATGCTGATTATGAATTAACGCCTCTGAAAATTCTGCCCCGGTCCATTTTAATAATTCAATAGGATCAGGAAGTTCTTCGATTTTGATATCAATTACTGTTGCATACGGTGCACAAAGTTCATCTTTACGACGATAGGCGATAGAATAAATAGCTTTGGCAAGATCAAGACCTTCATCTGTTCCCAGCGAAAGGCCTATAACTTCTTCGAGCCAGGTGGTTCCTGCAGTCTTTAAGTGGATTCCTTTGTCGTACTTTCTGATGAGTTTCCCCATTATCGGGTAAATGGAAAATTTATCGCTTCCTGAATGAATACTCAATTTAAGTTCCTCAGGTAAACCAAAGTTTTTTATGGCATAATCAATTACCAGAAGATCAGCCTCGAATTCTTTTTCGAAAGCATTAACGTCACCTTCATAATCTACACCCTTATTAAATTTTCCGGTGAACCGCGGAGCAATTGTTTGAACCGGAACATTTAAGTCAGCAAGGTTTTTCAGGATAAAAAACAGCTCCAAAGGTTTTTGTGGTTCATTCACTTCATCCATCGACACTTCAGTAACGAAGTTGTCTTTTCCTTTTTTGCTTTCAATATACTGATAGAGTTTAGCAGCTTCGTTGGTAGCATATAAATAAGTTTTTGCAAAATGAAGTAAAAACTCTCTGGAAATTGACAAAGGTTCAATGCCGTCAATAATTAGTTTGCCTATATATTTTTCGTTTTTGGCAACAAATGAGTCAATTTCTTGCCGGGTAGCTTCTTTACCTATATAATCAGCAACATCGAGTGTGAAAAAATCGCAGGGAGTTAAAAACCTGTCAACATTCGAAAAATTAATATGATCGGCATCCAGAAAATATTGTCCTTGCCATTTAGCATCTTTAATTACTTTTTGAATAACATTTCTTGTGTCGGAAGGATTTGAACCAATTAAGTTGTGTTCGCGGTTCGACTTGTTCCAGACAGGAATAATATCGATGTTAAGTTCATTTTTGGCTTTTAACAATGCTTTTAGTTGAGCACCTGCTTCGTGGGCAAATCTGTCGCCTATACCTATTGAATATTTACTGATTTTCATAGCTTATTTTTTTTCACGTGTTCGCACACGAAAATAGTATAAATATTTCTTTTTGTAAAAACATTTTTAATATATTCGCAAATAATTTACGTGTACGAACACGAAGTGTTTAAAATAAGCTGGATTATGAGTGCTTTGGGCAAAAAGATACGAATTAAAGATGTTGCTGGTTTAGCTGGAGTTTCTCCTGGAACTGTGGACCGGGTAATTCACAACCGGGGCCAGGTTACTGAAGAGAACAGACTGAAAATTTTGAAGATCATTGAAGAACTTGATTATAAGCCTAATTTAATAGCCCGATCTCTTGCCAATAAAAAGAACTACTTATTTGTATCACTTTGTCCTGAATTTCATTCGGACAACGATTACTGGAAAGCTCCGGATACCGGAATTGAAAAGGCAGCAAGAGAAATTAACGATTATAATATTACCGTTAAGAAATTCTACTTTGATCAATTTTCGGTAAAGTCTTTTATAAATCAATTGACCTATATTCTTAGCATTAAACCTGATGGCGTTTTGCTTTCTCCTGTTTTTAGAAACGAAACCATTGATTTTGTTGAAGAACTGGATAAACGACAAGTTCCTTATATATTTATTGATTCTAACATCGATAATTTAAACAATCTATCGTATTTAGGCCAGAATTCTTTCCAAAGTGGATATCTGGCTGCCAGGTTAATGAATTATTCAGTACCTGAAAAATCTTCAATTTTGATTTTAAGAACCGGAGGGTCAGAAATATCCAATCAGTCCGTTCATCGTAAAAATGGGATCAACAGTTTCTTTGATAGTTACGGCCACCATAGAATTATACATCTCGATGTAGATCCTGAAAAGAATGATAGCGCTAAAAGCATTGAAGAACAGTTTGGTCTCGAAAAATATAAAGGTGTAATCATAACAAATTCCAAAGCTTTTGATATGGCTGAATTTTTTGAAAGATCAAAAATTGAAGGAATTACTCTGATTGGATACGATCTTCTTCCTGCCAATATTGAGTTTCTTAAAAAAGGAGTAATCTCTTTTTTAATAGCTCAGCGTCCTGAATATCAGGGCTACAAAGGAATATTATCTTTATTTGACCATATAGTTTTAAAAACCAAAATTGAAAAATATAACTATTTGCCAATTGATATTCTCACGAGCGAAAACATTGATTATTACCTCAATTATATATAAAAATGGAAAAATATTCATTTGACAATCTCAAAGATAAAGTTTGTCTTTTTACCGGGGGCACTGGTGTTTTAGGATCATCCATGGCAGAATGCCTGTCGCAGCAAGGTGTCAGGGTGGCTATTCTGGGTCGGAATATCAACAATGTCAATGAACTGGCTCAAAAAATTTCAAAAATCACCGGTCACGAAGTTATCGGAGTTGAAGGAGATGTTTTAAACAAAGAGTCGTTGATTTCAGCCAAAAAAAGAGTAAACGAAAAATGGGGTAATATTGATATCTTGGTAAATGGTGCCGGTGGAAATGCTCCTGCTGCAACTACTCAGGTTGAGCAAATTACTTCCTCAGGTTTGCATGAACTCGAAAAAACTTTTTATGGATTACAGACTGAAGCTTTCGATCATGTTTTTAGTCTCAATTTTAAAGGAACCCTTTTACCTACAATGGTTTTTACTACTGATATGCTTGAAACCGGTAAAGGTGTGGTGTTGAATATCTCATCCATGAATTCTTTCAGGCCTTTGACAAAAATTCCTGCTTATTCAGCCGCAAAAGCTGCCATTAATAATTTTACCCAATGGTTAGCAGTGCATTTAGCTCAAACAGGGATTCGGGTAAATTGCATTGCTCCAGGTTTTTTTCTTACCAACCAAAACCGCTTTCTTTTAACTGACGAAAAAACAAGTGAACTTTCTCCGAGAGGGAAAAAAATTATTGCAAGCACTCCCATGGGAAAATTTGGAAAACCTGAAGACTTAAATGGAACAATGTTATTTCTTTTATCCGATATGGCTGACTTTGTTACAGGTATCGTTGTTCCGGTAGATGGTGGATTCAGTGCTTATGGAGGGGTTTAGGGTTACGGGTTGCGGTCCCGATAGCTATCGGGAGCGGGTTACGGGTTACGGTTTGTGATTGGAAAACCCTGACAGTGGTTCCAGATTATATCAGTGTTTGTCAATGGTTGTGTGAGGTTGCGGATTTGAAGTTAATCAATGGTTGCCGGTTTCTTCTACTCATTAAGGATATTTGTTTTATTGTAATGATGTTAATATGTGTTTTATGTTAATTTTATCTCAATGCAAATATTAAAAATTACTTTGTACTAAATACTAAATACTATTTCCAATGGAATTAAAAAAAACTTTTAGATATGCACTTATAGTGCCAACAAGCATGGGAATCAGGATTACACCTGCCAATGGGCAACCTGTACATTCCAGCGATACCTTTTTTATGCAGGCCACAAGTGCTGAAACCAATGTGGCCAGCATCCCTGCTTATCTGGGATTACCTGTAAAAGTGCTCACTACTTTTGTGAAAGACAGCCCAATTGCCCAATTTATTAAAAATAATCTGGCTGCCCGTCATATGATGTATGAAGGGCCTGAAGTTCCTCAGGGTGGTCCCTGGGGTTACCGCCATCAGTTTAACATAGCCGACAGCGGATATGGTTCACGAGGCCCCAGGGTACATAACGACAGGGCCGGTGAAATTGGCTGTACATTAAATGTAAAGGACTTTGATCTGGAAAGGCTGTTTGCCGTCGATGGTGTTCAGGTACTTCATTTATCAGGTTTGATCGGTGCTTTATCTGCCCAAACCAGTCAGTTCTGTCTCGAATTGGCACGTTATGCAAAAAAGAATGGAACTCGCATATCTTTCGATCTTAATTACCGCGCTTCGTTTTGGAAAGGTCGTGAAAAGGAATTACGGGATATATTTACAGAAATAGCTGGCATTTCTGATATTTTAATTGGAAACGAAGAAGATTTTCAGCTTTGCTTAGGGATTAAAGGTCCTGATGCAGGAGGTAAAAGTCTGGCTGCTGAAATCGATAATTTCAAGGAAATGATTTCCCGCGTAAAAAAGGCTTTCCCAAATGCATCGTGTTTTGCAACCACATTGCGTGAAGTTGTAAATGTTAACACTCATTTATGGGGAGCTATTATGCTCGAAGGTGAAAACTGGCATGTAATTGAGCCCCGTGAAATTCATGTTTTAGATCGAATTGGAGGTGGAGACGGATTTGTAAGTGGTTTGTTATATGGAATTCTGAAAAACTGGAGTCCTGAAAAATGGGTGCGTTTTGGCTGGTCCAGTGGAATTCTAGCTACTACATTTTTGACTGATTATGCACAGCCTGCCGACGAAGAGCAGGTGTGGAGTATTTGGGAAGGTAATGCCAGGGTTAAAAGGTAAAAATCTATTTCCTAAACTTTGTTCTTATTAACAAATATTAAATTATGATACATTTCTCCCGGGGTTCACAAACAGACGATATTTCAAAAAAGGATCTGAAAGAAGCTATATATGGGGTATTTGAAAAACTTGGAAAGCGGAAGAAAGTTCTTGCCCTGCCACCTGATTTTACACGATTTCATTCCAGGGCAGGGGAAATAACAAATTTATCATTCCAATATTATAGGGATTCTATGTCGGATATTCTTCCGGCTCTGGGAACTCATGCACCCATGAGCGAAAAAGAAATTACTGAAATGTTTGGCGATGTTCCCCATAGTCTATTCAGAGTCCATAACTGGCGAAACGATGTTGTTACTATCGGTACTGTTCCTTCGGATTATATAAAAGAAGTTTCGGAAGGCAAAGTTGAATACGACTGGCAAGCTCAAATAAATAAATTAATTCGCGATGGTGGCCACGATCTTATCCTTTCCATTGGACAGGTGGTTCCTCATGAGGTTGTGGGAATGGCCAACCATGCCAAAAATATTTTTGTAGGCACCGGCGGAAAAGAAGGAATTAATAAAAGCCATTTTTTAGGTGCGGTATATGGCATGGAGCGAATGATGGGACGGGCAGATACCCCCGTTCGTAAGGTTTTAAATTATGCCTGCAATCACTTTCTAAAAGATTATCCTGTTTTGTACATTCTTACAGTGATAGGCAAGGATCAAAACGGATGTTTTGTAATTCGGGGATTATATATAGGAGACGATGAAGAATGCTTTAATATGGCTGCTTCACTTTCGTTAAAGGTTAATTTTCAGTTACTCGACCGTCCAATGAAAAAGGTCGTGGTATATCTTGATCCATCTGAATTTAAAAGTACCTGGCTTGGCAACAAGAGTATTTACCGTACCCGGATGGCTATTGCCGACAATGGTGAGTTGATTGTGCTGGCTCCGGGATTAAAGGAGTTTGGTGAAGATCCTGAAATTGACAAACTCATTCGGAAATATGGTTATGTAGGTTCAGAAAAAGTTCTTGAATTAACAAAAAATAACAGCGATCTACAGGCTAATTTAAGTGCTGCCGCCCATCTAATTCATGGATCGTCAGAAAACAGGTTTAAAATAACTTATTGCACTGATAAAATATCGGGAGATGAAATGGAATCAGTCAATTTCAATCATGCCGATCTTGCAGTTATGATGCAAAAATACAATCCAAATAATTTAAAAGATGGATGGAATTTTGCAGATGGGGAAGAATTTTTCTACATTTCAAACCCGGCTTTAGGGCTTTGGGCTTACAAGGATAGATTTAATAATTAATTTGAATGAAAGTTATTGCCGACGATAAAATACCTTTCTTAAAAGGGGTTCTCGAACCATTTATTGATGTTGAATATAAACCTGGTCACCTGATTAGCAATGCTGATCTTATAAATGCCCAGGCACTTATTACAAGAACCCGAACCCGATGTAACGAAAATTTATTAAAAAACACGGATGTTAAGATAATTACTACGGCTACAATAGGTTACGACCATATTGACACCGATTATTGCGCAAGTCATGGCATTACATGGACCAATGCTCCCGGCTGCAATTCCGGTTCGGTTTATCAATATATCGGTTCAGCAATCTGCACATTGGCAAAAAAATACGATCTGAACTTCCACGATATAGCTATGGGCGTTATTGGCGTGGGCAATGTCGGGAAGAAAGTTGTACGGTTGGGCGAACTTCTCGGTGCTCAGGTTTACCTGAACGATCCTCCCAGGCAAAACGAACTTGGAACATGTGGTTTTATATCTCTGGATGGGATTATCCGCGAAAGCAACATCATTACTTTGCATGTGCCATTGATTATGGACGGACCTGATAAAACTTATCATATGGTGGATGAAGCTTTTCTTAAAAAATTAAATCCTCACACCATTCTTATCAATAGTTCAAGGGGTGAAGTAATTGATAATAAAGCCCTGAAAAAAGCATTGCACGAAAAATGGATCCGGGCAGCAGTTTTGGATGTATGGGAAAACGAACCAGTCATCGACGAAGAACTACTTTCGTTACTCGATATTGCAACTCCACACATTGCAGGATATTCGCTCGATGGCAAAGCGAATGGAACTTCCATGTCAGTTCAGGCATTAAGCAAAAAGCTCGGACTTCCTTTAAACGAATGGCAGGCTGATAACTTGCCGGAACCTAAAACGCCTGAGATTATTATTGATGCAGAAGGAAAATCGGAACAACAGGTTTTTACGGAAGCAATTCTTCATACCTACAAAATTATGAGCGACGATCAACGATTACGTGCATCAGTAGTTACCTTCGAGAAACAACGGGGGGATTATCCGCCACGACGGGAATTTTCGGCTTATACTGTTACATTAAAAAATGCAAAAATTGAAGCAAGCCGAAAGCTTAGGGGTTTAGGTTTTAAAGTGAATTAAACAAATTAAAATATAATTTTACAAATAATTATCATGAAAGAAGTATCCGATATTGGAGTAATTGGAATCGCTGTGATGGGTGAAAACCTGATCTTAAACATGGAAAGTAAAGGTTTTCATGTATCAGCTTATAACCGTACCGTCGAAAAAGTTGAAAGTTTTGTGAATGGCCGGGCCAAGGGCAAAAATATTTATGGTGCCAAGTCATTGGAAGATTTTGTCTCTTCTTTAAAAAGGCCACGAAAAGTCATGCTGATGGTCAAAGCCGGCAAGCCTGTCGACGATTTCATTGAATTGCTCATTCCACTTCTCGAACCAGGCGATGTCATTATAGATGGGGGTAATACCTATTTTCCAGATACCAACCGGAGAACTAAATATGTTGAAAACAAAGGATTGTTATATATCGGAACTGGCGTCTCTGGCGGAGAAGAGGGCGCTTTATTAGGGCCTTCTATTATGCCTGGAGGATCACCGGCAGCATGGCCTTTAGTAAAACCTATATTTCAGGCAATAGCAGCCAAAGTTGATAATGATGTTCCATGTTGCGATTGGGTAGGAGAGAACGGTGCAGGTCATTTTGTGAAAATGGTTCACAATGGCATTGAATATGGCGACATGCAGCTTATTAACGAAGCATATCATATTATGAAAGATATTTTGGGAATGTCGGCTGATGATATGCATCTTGTTTTTAAGGAATGGAATACCGGTGAACTGGATAGTTACCTGATTGAAATTACCAGAGATATCCTTGCATTCAAAGATACCGATGGAATTGCGATGGTAGACAAGATACTGGATACAGCCGGACAGAAAGGCACCGGAAAGTGGACAGGCATTGTGGCCCTTGAACTTGGAATACCATTAACCTTAATTGGCGAAGCTGTTTTTTCGAGATGTCTTTCGGCAATTAAAGAAGAAAGAGTTGAAGCCTCAAAAGTACTTACAGGCCCAAAACCTTCCTTTAGCGGTGATAAAAAGGCGTTTATCAAAGATCTTGAAAATGCACTTTATGCCTCAAAAATAATTTCATATACCCAGGGCTACCAGTTAATGAGCGCTGCGGCTAAAGAATATGGCTGGAACCTGAATTATGGTGGTATAGCTTTAATGTGGCGCGGTGGATGCATTATACGTTCTGCATTTTTGGGAAAAATAAAAGATGCTTTTGATAAGAATCCTAAATTATCAAACCTTATACTCGATCCTTTCTTTAAAAATAAAATGTTATCGACCCAGGAAAGCTGGAGAAGGATTATATCATCGGCAATTACAAACGGAATTCCGGTTCCTGCAATGAGCGCTGCTCTTAATTATTTCGATGGTTACAGGAGCGAACGTCTACCTGCAAATTTATTACAAGCTCAACGCGATTATTTCGGCGCCCATACTTATGAGCGGATTGACAAACCCCGGGGTGAGTTTTTCCATACCAACTGGACCGGAAGGGGTGGAGATACTTCATCTACCACATACGATGTTTAAAAGCGGGAATGGAAGTAATTGAATTAAAAGACAATGATTCAAATTTACTAATTCCCAGCTAGCTCTTGGCTCTTGATCCCGATCCCGATCCCGATAGCTATGATTATTCCAACGTGAAATAATATTAAAATGAGCTCTAATGTTATCATCGTCGGAGTTTTTGAGATGTTAAATGCGGCGCAATGAACGATACTGAGTTTATAAATGGTATCGTGCGCCTCTCTTTAATCCTTGCTTTACTACCTAGGCCTGAATTCCGATAGCTATCGGAACTGGGCTATTGATAATCAACCGGTAACAACTATTAGCCTAAATATGGATAGCTATCGGGACTACGGGGCTATCGGGACAATCGGGATTGGCTCTTGGTTCTATTTTAAAGGGATTTTAATCCACATAATGGCGCAATATAACCACACATTATAGCCACGAATGGTTTGTATGTGTATGACTGTTAATAAAATAAAAATTGGCATAATTTTTTAAATGACTAAAACTATACTCAATATAATACAATAACCTATTGGCAAATTCAAAAGAGACCGGAAAAAGTTCCGGTTCAGAAAAGAAAACATCCAAACAAGCAGATAAAAATTCCTTTCATGATCGGTGGAAAGTCCATAAAACAAATACAGCCTTAAGTAAAAAGCATACTTCCGAAATAAGGTATCGCCGGCTTTTTGAATCTGCTAAAGATGGCATACTAATTTTGGATGCATATAACGGTAAAATTATTGATGTTAATCCATTCTTAATTAATTTACTTGACTATTCAAAGGAGGAATTGTTAGGAAAAGAATTATGGGAAATAGGTGTCTTCAGAAATATTATTGCTTCAAAGGATTCATTTATTGAATTACAGGAAAAGGAATACATCCGCTACGAAAATATGCCTATGGAAACAAAAAATGGTAAATTGGTTGAAGTCGAATTTGTAAGCAATGTATATTTGGAAGATAAAAATAAGGTTATACAGTGTAATATACGTGATATTACTGAACGAAAAAAAGCTGAAAAAGAATTAATAATTGTTAAAGCAAAAGCAGAAGAAAGTGATCATTTAAAAACTGTATTCCTTCATAATATTTCGCATGAAATACGAACGCCGATGAATGCTATTGTTGGCTTTGCAGGATTTCTTAAGGATACGAATTTATCTTTCGAAAAACGTTATGAGTTCGTTGATATTATAATACACAGTAGTCATCAGTTGCTTTCTATTATTAATGATTTAGTTAACATTTCATCGATTGAAGCTGGTCAGGAAAAAGTTAATGAGTTAGAAATAAATCTAAACTCGACACTCAATTGTATTTATAGTCAATTTGATATAAAGGCTTTAAAACAAAAGCTTTCATTTTCACATACCAACGGATTACCCGATAATGAAGCCTGGATTATAACAGATGAGACAAAACTTGATCAGATAATTTCAAATATTCTGGTAAATGCTTTTAAATTCACCAATTTTGGTAGTATAGAAATTGGCTATCAGTTAATTGATAGTAATCTGGAGTTTTATATAAAGGACACGGGCATAGGTATTCCAATTGAAATGCAAACAGAAATATTTAAAAGATTCCGACAGGTAGAATTCAGTGGCATTCTTCATCCTGGAGGGTCTGGGTTGGGATTATCCATCTCAAAAGCATACGTGGAGATGCTCGGTGGTAAAATATGGCTGTCGTCTGAGCCAGAGAAAGGATCGGTTTTTTACTTTACTATTCCCTACAAGCCCTCAAAACAGCCTGATTCAAATATCGCAAAACTTGTCACGAATTTTGATAAGGAAGGTGGAAAAACTCTACTCATTGCTGAAGATGACGACTTAAGTTTTTTATTGATGTGTGAAATTCTTACCCCTGCTAATTTTAAAATTATACGTGCTTTAAATGGCATAGAAGCCATTGAAAAATGTGAATCAAATCCAAATATTGAAATGGTATTGATGGACATTAAAATGCCCTTAATGAATGGCTATGATGCAACAAGGGGGATTTTGGCAATAAGACCCAATTTGCCCGTAATAGCTCAAACTGCTTATGGAACCGAAACTGATAAAACAAATGCCTTTTCTTCCGGATGTTGCGATATAATCACTAAGCCATTGGATTCTCAAGAACTCTTGTTCGTTATAAATGAACATTTGATTAAATAGCATTATCCCCCGCTCGGCGCAGTGTCCCGCGACGTCGCATTTAACCGGCCTCTGGCCATATTATATGTTTTCCCTATCCTTTGGTAAAATGGTTATTTCTAATACCGAATCCATTTAACTGCTTATCCACTTCGGGCAAGTGTTGTTATTAATAAAGATTCCTCACTCTGCCTGCCTGCTGCAGGCAGGTTCGGAATGACAATAAAAACCTTGTTATATGGGTGATGAGAGAGGCTGGCGAAGCCAGCCTCTCTCCCCACCGCTTCAACTGACCAAAGTCTGTCATTCCGAATGAAATGAGGAATCTTATCTTATGTCGAACTCTGGTTAACTTTTAATTTGTTTCCAGAAAGCTTAGCACCTTAATTACCTCACCCTATAATTTAGATCCACTATAAATAGCAAAAAAGGAAATTATTTTTCTCTTTCAGGTGATTACTTTTTCCCTAAACCTGGATTAATAGAGACTTGCCTCAATCAGTCATCTCGCATTTTTATAATACCGAATAGCCTGATATTATTGAGAGTTTTTATTTTTTACTCTACAAAACTTGATTGATTGGATAGTTCCAAAATAAATATCGCTTTTATTGATACATCTTCTATGATCTTCATAGGGCTTTCCGGTATGTTGCAACAAACAGGAAAAAACTACAGGTTTTGTTTATACCCTAACTTCGATATGTTTTTACAAAACCTTTGTACTTTCAAGCCTCTTCTGGTGATTCTCGACCCTTCGGTTATTCGGAATAACATGAAAGTATTTGAAAATACCAGGAAAAACAACACTTCATTGAAATGGTGCGGAATACTTCACTCTATCTGCGACCGTGAGGTATTATCGATGCTCGACGGTACCATTCAGATTAACGACTCTTTAGATTTTATAACAAGCACTATCGAGGCACTTACATCGAGACTTGACGAAGTTATCCCGCCCACCGAAAAGGAGCCACTTACCACCCGCGAAACCGTAATAATTAAGTATATGCTACAAAGTTTATCGAATAAAGAAATCGCCTGCAAATTGCACTTAAGTATTCATACTGTTAGAAGTCACCGCAGGAAGATTTTTTTCAAAACAGGAACCTGCAAACCATACGGCCTGTTAACCTGGGCTATTTCGAACAAGATCATCAGTAGGTAAGAGATGCCGGCATTCTTTCCCAGGAGTTCGTGGTCCACTTATATCCCCCCTCGGGGGGATATAAGTGCATAAAATCATCCCTCGGGGTGATTGTGTATAATTATTATCGGGTTTATCTTGTTGCCGGATCAATACTTAATCCAACAACCTCTAGTAATTACCCAATTAAATCAACTACCTATGGAAACACCTAATGGAAGCGTAATCGTAGAACTTTACGATTTAGCATTAACCCCACGCAAAGACGATCGTTTTGGTCGCATTGTAATTAAAAAATCGGTTACCGAAGACGACCTTATCAACATCGCGATATCCCGTCGTACCGATCTAAATGCCAACACCCTCAAGGCA
>JBBQEI010000080.1:0-19286 GCA_038320545.1 Bacteroidales bacterium | reverse complement strand
ATTTTAACCTGTGTTCTAAATAATATATTATTCCTCTTTACTTTCGTAATGACAGAATTTTGTCTGTTGATGGGGGGGGGTGTGTGGCGGGCTCCCCCAGCCTCTCTCCCCACCCATATAACAAGTTTTTTATTGTCATTTCGAACCTGCCTGCAGCAGGCAGGCAGAGTGAGAAATCTTTATTAATAACAACACTTGCCCGAAGTGGATAAGCAGTTTTTATTAAATTCAATTCTATTAACCAGAGCTTAATAGAATATATTACTAAATTTGAATTTATTTTTATTGTTGAGTCGGATGATGACTTGCAAAACATTGAATATTTGGTTCAGGAATTAAATATTCAAAACTATTCTATAATACCATACTTTTCGAAACTTAATTTAAGTTTCTTTGAAGAAAACGTATTTATTAAGGAAGAAGATATCGAAAATACGAAACATGATATTAAGGAACTATTTTCCAAAACAATAATTAATCGCATAAACTTTGGAAAATTAACGATTATGAGCAATGGGAGCGTTTATTCAAATGTTAACTCCGAAAAATTATTTGATTTAGGCTATAAATCGATACATGCAGGTATCTTTTTTGAAATACAACATGGTGTAAATTGGATGAAAACAAGAAACAATATTGAGCCTTGTAAAAACTGTTTATACACATCATTATGCCCACCTATTTCAAATTATGAATATGTGCTCAAAAGTATGCAGACTAGCAAATCCATATTTATAAATTCCCAAGAAATCTTCTTTTTTGGAGAAAATATAAATTATGAAAAGGGATTCACAAACTACCAAGGAAGGAATAATTAATGAATGGAAGGAAAGCGGACTTGTCATTAAAGACTTTGCTCAAAAGAAAAAAATTACAAAAACTAAATTGCAATATTGGATCCGAAAACTTACTCCGGAAAAGGATCAAAATCGGCAACTTCCTGCTTTTTTCGAAATAAGTCCTAGTCAGATGCACACCGAAACCACCACCAAAGAAAGTTTGCCTGAAAATGGGAAACTTCAAATAGAGTTAACTTTCCCCAGTGGATTATGCCTTAAAATAAGAACACCCGTTGCCTTTTATTGCTCATTGGAAACAAGATCATTTTGTGGTAGTCTATAAATTTGCAAAAGGAAAAATTTATATTTCTGATCCGGCACATGGTTTAATTAATTACACAATCGAAGAATTTAAGAAATATTGGTGCTCTTCAAAGCAAGATGGTGAGGATGTTGGTATTGCTTTATTGTTGGATCCCACACCAACTTTTTATGAAATTGGAGTCGAAAAAGAACAGCGTTCATCCATAAGCCTATTAACCGCTCAGCCTGACAAACTGGTATTATTATCACACTGAGCGGAGTCGAAGAGAATTATTCAATTCCTAAACTAAACGACATTGATATATAAATACTAAAACAAAGCATCAAAAAAGTTGGTTAAGCTAAGCGCTTTTGAATTATGCAGGAAATACTGCTTCCCTTAGTTTCGCATATATATTTTCCGACACAGGAGTTAATGGAAGTCGAACTACATTTTTGCAAAGCTGTTTCATTTCAAGTACAGCTTTAACGCCTGCCGGACTGCCATCTGCAAACAATAGATGAATAGTTTCCAGTAAATTGAGATGAATTTTACGGGCAAGCATATAGTTTCCTCCGATTGCCTCGTCAACCATCATCGAAAATTCTTTGGGGTGCGAATTGGCAACTACCGAAATAACACCAACAGCACCAATGGAAATCATTGGCAAAGTCAATGCATCATCTCCAGAAATCACTAAAAAATCAGCAGGTTTGTCTCTGATTATTTCCATAGCCTGTAAAAGGTTACCACAAGCTTCCTTAACGGCTATTATGTTTTTGAAATCGCATGCCAGTTTAACAATGGTTTGTGGGGCCATATTCATGGCTGTGCGTCCCGGAACATTGTATAATATAATGGGTAGCGGACTTATATTGGCAATTGCTTTATAATGCTCGTAAATTCCCGTTTGATTTGGTTTGTTATAATAAGGAGAAACTGAAAGTATGGCATGAATGCCTTCAAGATCGGTATTTTTAATTGTGTCGACAACTTCCTGTGTAAAATTTCCGCCTATGCCAATTACAATGGGTACACGACCTGCAGTGGCACTTATGACGGTTTTTACAACCTGCTTCTTTTCTTCTTTTGTGAGTGTTGCTGATTCACCAGTGGTACCTAATACTACAATATAGCTTACACCATTTGTGATGCAATTATCCGTTATTTTTTCAAGTGCAGGATAATCAACACTTAAATCGTTGTTAAATGGAGTTACGATAGCTACTCCAGTTCCAGTAAATCTCGAGTCCGACATGGGTTTGAAATATGTTTTTTAGCATGGTAAAAATAGCTAAATTTTCTTTCTACCAAATTAATTTGAATTAATTTGGATTACTAAGCAAATTAAGGTAGTTAGTTAGATGTTCAATGTATTCGTCGAGCGTTGATTCTTCATGCAATTCGAACATTAAGTCGTAAACACTTTTATCATTTTCATATTTACCGATTTTGAAACTCGATTTGGATAGTGTCGAAACATACTGAACCGGAAAATAATCAGGGAGACTTAAATCGATAAGCATATCGAATTGCTGTTCTATGAAATCGTTAACAGAAGCAGTTTCAGGAATTCCTGCCCAATTTAAATCGTTACGGGAAAAAAGATTGATGCCTTTCCAAAAGAGAAATGAATCAGGAATTTTTTTGTCATCAACATATCCAAGAATGAAAACCTTTACGCCTTTTCCGGTTAGATAATTAAGAAATTTTTTGATTTGTTCGAAACTTTCCTGGTTCGTTGGGGTGATAATAACGCCGGCAGTCTGGGCAGTTTTAAGTGTATGCATTTGACGTACACGATTAAATTGCTTGAGCTTTTTGGAAAGAAAATAATTTCCTGCTTTGCGTTTAAGGTTTTTAGTGAATTCCACGGTCTAAATTTTGTGTAAAGGTTAGGAATTATTCTATTAATTTCAAAAATTCATCTTCCGAAAGTATTCTTACACCAAGCTTTTGAGCCTTTTGAACCTTGTCAGGTCCAGGTTTTTCGCCTGCCAAAAGATAAGTAGTTTTGGCCGATACACCTGAAGAGTTTTTACCTCCATGCTTTTCGATAAGTGTTTTCATCTCATCTCTCGAAAAATTGGAATAGGTACCTGAAACTACAATGGTACTGCCCGACAGTTTTTCTGAAATCAACTGTGTTTCCTGATCATTCAACCGAAGTTTTACTCCGGCTTCTTCCATTTCCGACAGAATTGTCTGATGCCTTGGATTCATGAAATAATCCATCACACTCCTTGCTATTCTTTCTCCTATTTCTTCAACCATTAACAAATGTTCCACATCGGCATTCGAAAGGTTCTTCATATTTTTGAAATGAAGGGCGAGCTTTTTTGCCACAGTGTATCCAACAAAACGAATACCTATTGCATAAAGAACATTTGGAAAAGGCACCTGTTTAGAAGCTTCAATACTTTTAATGAGATTATCGGCCGATTTTTCAGCAAATCGATCGAGCTGTAATATCTGTTCTTTTTTTAGTTTATAAAAATCACTTACTTTTCTCAGTAATCCTTTTCGGTATAAAAGATCAATGGTAGCTTCAGCACAATTGATATCCATGGCTGCCCTGCCAACAAAATGTTCCAGTTTACCTTTAATTTGAGGTGGGCATTCATCCTCATTGGGACAATAATGAGCGGCTTCTCCTTCGCTTCGAATTAATTCCGAACCGCACTCCGGGCAATGGGTAATAAAATTTAATGGACTCACCATTTCTTCGCGCTTTTGGAGATTTACGCTGATAATTTTAGGAATAATTTCACCGCCTTTTTCAACATACACATAATCGCCTGGCCGGATATCCAAAAGAGCCATTTGATCCGCATTATGCAACGACGCCCTTTTAACGGTAGTACCTCCCAGTAAAACAGGACTTAAATTAGCCACAGGTGTAACAGCTCCTGTTCGTCCAACCTGATAATTAATTGAAAGAAGTTTTGTTTCGGCCCGCTCAGCTTTGTACTTATAAGCGATAGCCCATCGGGGCTCTTTGGCAGTGAATCCCAGAAATAATTGCTGAGGTATCGAATCTACTTTGATAACAATACCATCCGTATCAAATGGAAGAGCTTTTCGTTTTTGGTCCCATTCATGAATAAATTCCAGTGCACCATCAATACTACCATACAACGCCATAAAATCGGGAACTTTAAATCCCCACGATCTGGCTTTCATCAGATTTTGAAAATGCGATTTTGTAATGGAAACTTCTGCAGGAATATAGTACATAAAACAATCGAGCTTCCTCTTGGCAACTATCGACGAATTTTGAAGTTTAAGTGTACCTGCTGCTGTATTTCTTGGATTGGCAAATGGTACTTCACCGGCACTGATTTTTTCTTCATTGAGTTCGTTAAAGGCTTTTCGCGGAAGAAAAATTTCACCCCTTATTTCAAATTCCTGAGGATAATCGTTTCCTGACAAGATAAGTGGAATGCTTCTAATAGTCCTTACATTTGCTGTAACATCATCCCCTTTTGTTCCATCGCCGCGTGTAACAGCATGTTTCATTTTCCCATTCACATAGGTAAGACTTATTGATACTCCGTCGTACTTCAGTTCACAAACATATTGATAAGGTTCTTTAAGCTGGCGTTTTACTCGTGCGTCGAAATCTCGTAATTCCTCTTCATTATAAGTATTACCAAGAGAAACCATCGGATATTTATGTTCTCTTTGAGCAAATTCAAGGTTTATGTCATTACCTACCCGTTGGGTAGGACTATTTGGATCAAAAAACGCAGGATTGGATTTTTCAAGGTCTTGAAGTTCCTTTAAAAGAATATCAAATTCATAATCACTAATCAATGGATTGGCCAATACATAATACTGATAATTATGATGATTTAGTTCTTTACGGAGAAATTCTATTCTATTAAAGACTTCTTCTTTTGTCATTTCTTTAATTTATTGGCTAAATATAAAACATACTGGTTAAATAATAATTTGATGTTTATAAAAACCTGATAACTTATTAACATTAATTAACACTAAAAATGATAGATAAAGAGCAACAAAATGCTAAAGATTTCGAATAAGGCTATAACTATCTAAAAACTCACATATGAAAAACATTATTTTGTTTTTTGCTTTTATTTGTTTGTTTATTTCATGTAACAATAACTCAGAGCTAAAAGTTGGCTTTTTATTGCCCAATTTCAGTGATGCCCGATATCTAAAAGACAGGGATTTCTTTTCAGAAAAATTTAAATCATTGGGAGGAGTAGTCGAAGTTGGCAACGCCGATAATGATGCCCAAAAACAGGAAGATCAGGCTGCTGAGATGATAAAAAACGGAGCGAAGGTATTGGTGATTACATCCGTCAACCAAAATACAGCAGCTTCCATAGTTCGAATGGCCAAAAGTAAAGGTGTTAAAGTGATTGCTTATGAAAGGCTCATCCGGAATGCTGAAGTTGATTACTATATAACATTCGATCACCTTGAAGCTGGAAAAATACAGGCGCAATATGCTTTAAAGAATAAGCCTTCAGGAAATTACGTTATAATTTGCGGCGACAAAAGAGATAATAATGCAGAGCTTATCATGAAAGGTCAGCTCGAAACTTTGGAAAAATCCGGTATCAGTTCTGTTAAACTCGTTTATAAATCGTATATCGAAGATTGGTCGGACGAAAATGCCTACATGGAAATTAGTAAGGTTATTAACCTTTATAACGAAAAAATTGATGTAATACTAACAGCAAACGATGGAATGGCTGGAGGTGTCATCAAAGCCTGCGACGAACTTCAGCCAGGTTATTCTGTTTATACTACAGGGTTGGATGCTGATATTAATGCATGTAAACGGATCATGAATGGTAAACAATCGATGACTGTATATAAATCGTTTAAAGTGCAGGGTGAAATGGCTGCCGAACTTGCTTATAAAGCAATCAAAGGAGAAAAGATTACTGAAGCTAAATCGTTTGTTGATAATGGAAGTATTCAGGTTCCAAGTATATTGTTAGTTCCTCAGGGAGTCGATTTATCCAACATAAAAAATACCATCATTGCCGATGGGTTCTACACTGAGCAACAGTTAATGGAATAGTTTCCAACAACTGTTTGTTCATAAAACTATTCCAAAAGATAGTTTGAATTTTATTTAATTCATATATTTGCAACGAATTTTTGGTTCGTATGGGAGTTTTACTCCCGGCGATTAAAAAGGGAATGCCGTGAAAAACGGCAACAGTACCCGCTGCTGTGAATCCCGGTCTGCGAAAGCAGATCAATCGCTCTGGTCATCAAAAGCCACTGTCCTGACGAGGATGGGAAGGCAGATCAGAGAGGGATAAGTCAGAAGACCTGCCAGAGAAACAATAAATATCAACGCTTTCGGGAATAAAAGCGAGGAATTGAAACGTATGTCAATCCCCCTGTTTTCCCTGAAGCCATTTATTAATCTTTAAAATGGTATTCAGAATGAAATCTCTCCTAAAAATTTCACTTGCATTGTTAATTGGCTTTAGCCTGTTTTTGTCATCGTGTAGCGAAAGCGAAGATGAAAATTCAATTGTTGTCCGTTTCGATTCTTTAAATCTTTCACCCAATAGTTTTTGGAACGGCTCCGATAAAAAAGGTAGTTTTCATGAGGGTGGTGTAACTTTCCCAAATTATTATAACTCAGAATGGTCTTCATGGAATGGTTATGCTTATTCAAATATGCACGATATCAAAACTCCCGGATATGGCAATCAGTATTCGAGTTATGCATTAAAAGATTCTAATAGCAATAACACTTTTGTTGTTTTCTATCCTTACGATGAACCCAACGAATTGATATTCGACAATCCAGTAACTGATGTTGAAATAAAAGTGACAAATTCAACCTATGCTGCACTTTCAATGAAATATGGCGATGGAACTGGCAAAAAATTCGGTGGCGCTGATTCTACAGAAAACGACTGGTTCAAACTTCAGATTATTGGCATTGATAAAAGTGGAGTTGTAACTGATACTGCAAATGTGTACCTAGCCGATTTCCGTTACTCGAGTAAAAAAATGGATTACATTTTAAATAGTTGGTTATCCGTTGACTTGCTAAAACTTGGAGAAGTTAAAAAGCTCAAATTTTTACTTTCTTCTTCCGATAATGGAATTTATGGAATGAATACTCCTGGTTACTTCTGTCTGGACGATCTCGAATATAAACCTGTTAAAACAACAGAATAAGATAATCCGACCACCTTTTTAAAAATACCTGTCCGGTTTCATCCACCGGATGGGTTATAAAGTTGAATTTACCATGAAGAATTTACTGATATTATTTGTATTGATTTTGCTTTTTGCCCGGATTAATGCGCAGTTTGCCCCATCTGCCGGCGAAACAGGATCAACTGCGATATACAAAGACGATTTATCGTTTGTTGGATGGGCTAAAACATGTAAGGTCACCAGGGGATTTATCAATATTTCAGACACTACCATTACATTTACCCAGGACAAAATTACTTCGAGCCGTGCATTTTTTGGCAGCGAGTCAATGGTAACGGGAAAAGCCGGGGGAGCGCTTGATTGTATCAGTTTGGGTGATGGAGGTACCGCAATTTTAACATTCGATTTTCCAATTCGAAATGGTGAAGGTTATGATTTTGCAGTTTTCGAAAATGGGATAAAAATGCCGGAACCTCCCTATCAATATTTTTTGGAACTGGCTTTTGTGGAAGTGAGCACCGATGGTAAGAAATATGTTCGTTTTCCTGCTATATCAAATACTCAGGTTCAACAGCAAATAGAAAGCTTTGGTCAGATAAGCCCTGAACAAATTAACAATTTAGCCGGGAAATATATTGCGAATTATGGTACACCATTCGATCTGGACGAATTACGCGACAGTGTCGGAATTAACACCGACAGTATTAATTTTGTGCGACTTATTGATGTAGGTGGAATCATCGATTCTAAATACGCAAGTTACGATTCAAAAGGGAATATTATTAACGATCCTTTTCCTACTGAATTCTGGTCGGGAGGTTTCGACCTCGATGCTGTGGGAGTAATTCATTTAAATGGAATTACCGGTATAACCAAACAGTCGGAAAGTTCAGCCTTTAAATTGTACCCTAATCCAGTAAAAGCAGGTGGATATATTTATATTGAAGGAATTGAAAAAACCAAAATTGAGCTTTGGTCACAAACTGGCAAAAAAATAGGAGAATGGCAGCCAGACAATTCAGCTTTTAAAATACCTGATATAAGCAGTGGATGTTATTTTTTATCATTTCGTACTGATAATGAATTCAAAACCATTAAACTAATGGTAGAATGATTAAAAAAATCCCCATTCTGATAATCTGTTTAATTTCTACCAGTACTGCTGCACAATCACTGAAAGATACAGTGATGTTGCCGGTAGTTATAGTTAGTACAAAAAGACAGTTAACAGAAAGGGCACTTTACATAAATAGTATTGATTCAATAGTGCTGGTAAATTCAGTACAATCTGATCTTTCTGACCTTCTGCAGAAAAATTCATCCATTTATATCAAATCATATGGCATAGGTGGTTTGGCAACTGCTTCCTTCAGAGGAACTTCTGCATCGCATACCTTAGTACTCTGGAATGGCTTAAATATAAATTCACCTTTATGGGGATCAGCTGATTTATCGTTATTGCCCACTTTTTTTAGTGATGAAGTGTCCATATACTATGGAAGCAGCTCTATTATAAAATCTTCAGGCGGACTAGGCGGATGTATAAGTTTAAATAATACTCCCCATTGGAACTTAGGAACGCAAGTTACATTAGCCCAAACTTTGGGAAGTTTTGGTTATAATCTTTTACAGTTGAAGGTCGGTTTTAGCAGTAAGAAATTCATAAGCAATACACGGTTGTTTCATGAACAATCGGAAAATGACTTTCGATATTTCGATAATGCGACCGGACGGTTTGATTACACCCGCCAGGAAAATGCCGATTATAAAAAGGATGGTGCATTGCAGGAGTTTTACTTCAAACTAAATAACCGGCAGTTTGCAGGCATTAAACTGATGAGTATGTGGAGCGACCGCAATTTGCCTCCTATTATGAGTTTCAAAGGGGCTAACAGGTACGAAAACCAGAAGGATAATATTTTGAATTTAATAGGAGAATGGAAGTATTATGGTTCAAAAACCAACTGGGCTTTTAACTCAGGCTTTAGCAGAAATTCTTTGCGGTATATTCTTTCCAATACCGTTCCCGATAGTACCTGGACAATTTATAATACTGAAGCTCTTAGCCATGTATTTTCAAATAATCTTAATTTTCAGTATAATTTTTCAGATAAAACCATAATAAAATCTTCACTGGAAGCCATTTACACCCGGGCAAGTTACTTCGATTTAATTGAAAATACCGGCTTTGATGTAAACAGGAACGATTTTAAGCTAAATAGTTCATTGCATCATGTTTTCTCTCAGTTTTTTTCAGCTTATGCACTTGCTCAGCAAAAACTTCTGAATGGAGAGCTAATGCCTTTTATTGCTGCCGCAGGATTCGAGTGTCAGATTGATAAGGCCCTGACATTGAGGACAAATTTGGGCAGGAATTTTCATGTACCCAATCTGGACGACATGTATTTTACTCCCGGTGGAAACCCGAACCTGAAACCTGAGGACGGCTATCAGGCAGATGCTGGTCTTCAGTATAATGGAATAATCAATGATATGAATTTTCAATTGGATGTTACCGGATATGCCGGTTGGATTAACAACTGGATTTTATGGCGTCCGAGTGAATTCAGGTACTGGACTGCTGACAATGTTAAACATGTTTTTACCAGGGGAACAGAATTAAACCTGAACCTGAAAGGAGATTTAGGAATTTTAAAGTATAATTTAAAAGGAAATTATGGATTTACACGCACCACAGACGAAGAAAAAGAATCGGAGTCTTTGGGTAAGCAGTTGATTTATATTCCCAAACATGTAGGAAATATTCAGTTGTTTTTGGAACGGGAAGCATATTCAGCTTCAATTTCATTTCATAAAACGGGTTCAAGGTTTGCCACCACCATTGAAGAAAAGCCTATATCACCGTACTTTTTTATGGACCTTGGAATAGGTAAAATCTTTAAGATTCAACAACACTCACTTGGATTGAATTTCAGGGTAAATAATGTTTTAAACAAACAATATCAGATAATTCAATTCAGAGCAATGCCTGGTCGGAATTTCTCATTAAGTATTAATTTAAAACTATCATCCAAAGCATGAGGATAAGATCAACTTTTCGTTTTTGTAAATCATTGTCTTGTGTGTCAAAGAGGTTGAAAGGATTAATCTTTCCCCATTTGGAACATACTAGTTCATATTTCTTTTTACCTGGCAGGATCATAGTCCTTTTTATTTTCTTGGTTTCATTCATTTCTTGTGAAAAGGATGTTCCTCTCAAAAGCTTTAATGTTCGCGAAGGCATTTTCATCCTGAATGAAGGAAATTTTACCTATGGAAATTCATCTTTGTCGTTTTATGATTCTAAAACAAAAGAATTATTAAACAATGTATTTGAGAATACCAATGGTTTCCCCATTGGCGATGTGCTTCAATCTATGACATTGATGGACTCCATGGCTTTTTTGGTTGTGAATAACTCAGGTAAAATTATGGTGATGAATGCCAATAGCTTTAAATATACGGGCATTTTACCTGGTTTTGTTTCGCCGCGACAAATGCTTATAATTAATAATTCCAAGGCTTATGTGAGTGATTTATATAATAACTCAATTTCAATAATAAATCCAGTTACATATACTAAAACCGGGAATATTGGCCTTAAAAAAGGTAGTGAGAGCATGCTAAAATATGGCAACTATGTTTTTGTAGGTAACTGGTCAAAGCAAAAAACCATTCAGCGGATTAATATTTCTGAGGACAAGCTTATTGATAGTCTTGTAGTTACTAAACAGCCCAACAGCATGGTTCTTGATAAAAACAACAAGCTTTGGGTTTTAAGCGATGGTGGATTGGCCAGTCTTCCGGGGGGTAAAGTAAAGGCCTGTTTAACCAGGATCAATCCTGAATCTTTTACCATAGAAAAAGAGTTTGTTTTTCCTGATTTAAATTCTGCTCCATCCCGTTTGTTCCTGAATACTGTGAAAGATACTTTATACTTTTTGAATGGCTCCTGGGGTACATCAATTAATAAGGGCGGGGTATACAGAATGTCGATAAATGATTTGGAAATACCCTCAACTGCTTTTATTCCTGAAAATGGACGGTTATTTTATGCTTTAGGGGTTGATCCTAAAAATACAGATATTTATGTGAGCGATGCCATTGATTACCTTCAGGCAGGATGGGTTTTTCGTTATAATAACTGCGCAGTTCTGATCGATTCATTTAAAACAGATATCATACCATCAGGATTTTGCTTTAAATACGATAAATTTTAACTTTACCATGTTCAATATTTAAAAAATGAATTTTAGAAATAACATTCGCTTGGATGTTTTCAAGTATTTTAAAAAACCACAGTTTTCTGAAAGGTTTCTAAAAGTCATTCTTTTAAGTTTTTCAATATGGATTCTACCCTTAAAACTGTATTCCCAGCAAACTGTTTCCGGTGTTCCTTATTCTGCAATTTTTAATATTGAAAGAATAAATGCTTTTGAAGTTATGCCTGAATATAGCAGTTTAAAATCTGTCCTGAAATCGGGTCAGGTTTCCAGCAGGTTGAAACGATTAGAGTTTGCCCATGTATTTGATGTGGCATTTCGACCTGAAAATTCGGGTGAATGGATTAATCTGGCCAATGGGGAAAGGATTTGGCGTATGGGTTTAGTTTCGAAAGGGGCTTTTTCTTTAAATATGATTTTTGGAGCATTCAACTTAAATTCCGGAGTGAAAGTTTATGTTTATTCTCCAAACCAACAATACATTCTGGGCGCTTTCTCAGCAAAAAATAATAATAATGACAATAGCCTGGCTATTGAGCCTGTTCAGGGTGATACTGTAATAGTTGAATTAAATGTACCGGCTGATATTTACCATTATGGTGCTCTTGAAATTAATAAACTTGGACACGATTTTTTAAATATTTTTGGGTCGAAACTAAAAAATGGATATGAAGTTGAGGGTTCAGGATCCTGTAATGTGGATATAAACTGTGATCCGGGATTTATTTGGCAACCCGAAAAAAATTCGGTATGTAAAATGATTGTGAATGCCAGCGATCTTTGTACCGGAACCTTAATGAACAATACAGCATTGGACAATATGCCATATGTGCTTACAGCCAATCACTGTATCGATACTTCTACCAAAGCTGTAAATACAGTTTTTATTTTTAACTATGAAAAATGGAAATGTGGAGGCAAAGATGGCCCAAGAACAACAACACTTTCGGGTTCGCAACTTATTGCTACTACTCCGAATCTGGATTTTTCACTAGTCAGGCTTTACAGTTTGCCGACATTTATCTCTAAGCCATATTTAGCCGGTTGGGACAGGTCCAATAATCCTCCTTTAAATTCTGCAACCATTCATCATCCTAACGGCGATTTTAAAAAAATTACAATTGATAATAACAAGGCGCTTACCGGCAATTTTTTGGAAGATTATAATCCCAATACACACTGGTTAATTAGCAGGTGGGAATTAGGTACAACTGAACGTGGTTCTTCCGGCAGTCCATTGTTTAATCAAAATCATCTGGTTATAGGAGATTTAACTGGTGGGGATGCTTCATGTACAATTCCCATCAACGATTATTTTGCAAAATTATACCATTCGTGGGCAGATTATCCGAGTTGGAACCAACAGCTAAAACACTGGCTGGATCCTTTGCAAACGAACCCAATCTCAATTATTGGATTAGATCCGTATGCAGCCGAAAAATCATCGTGCGATACTTTTTGGAATATCTCTCAAACAGAATCCCGTATATTGTATAACACCAACCTGAGCTGGGGAAATTACAGCGGTCATAATTCGGAATTGGTAACCCAGTTTGCAGAAAAAATTGATGTTGCTGGAGCTTTAAAAATTGCTGGTTTATATTTGCATGTGGCCAAAGCATATAATTCCTCTTCACTTTCATATATTACCATCAAACTTTGGAAAGGAGGAGACATACCCGGCGAAGAAATTACCACAAGATCAGTATTTATTAAAGATTTGGTTCTTGATAAAGAAAATTACCTGGAATTTGATTCTGTTATTTATATCGATGGGCCTGTTTACCTGGGGTATGCTGTTAATTATTCTGCTTCGCAGGATACTGTTGCCTTGTACCAGTCGAATGACAGGGGAACTGCAGGTTATTCCGGAATGTTTTTATTTAAGACCGGTGTATGGAGAAATATTTCTGAAATTACAACGCCTTCCATGCATAGTTCTCTTGCAGTTGGATTAATATCATGCAGTCTATTAAATGGTAAACCAAAAATTAATTTAGTTAAAAGCGAAGTTTTACATCTTTATCCTAATCCTGTAAACGGTATTTTAAATGTCGATTTACCTTTAAGCGGGAAAGCTGAGGTTTTTGTTATTGATTTGCTTGGCAGAGAACATAAGATGATAGTGAAACAGGATGATGCAAGAATATCCATGGATACAGGAAATCTTGCTCCGGGTGTTTATATAATTAAGGTTTTAGTTCCGGGAAATAAAGTTTTTGCCGGAAAATTTATGGTGATAAAATAGTTTTCATGCTACAGTTGAAGTATCTACTTTATTGGTCAGTGCTGCTTTTAACAATAGTTTCATGCAGGCAGAATTCCAAACCTTCAGATATTACAAAATTAAATTCTGCCATTTCTGAAAATGAATTTGCAAAAGGATTTAAAATTGAGGATTATAAATCATTTAAAATTCTTTATGTTTTTAATCCATGGCAACATGCCGAAGGTATTGTGTTTAAGTATATCCTAACCTCTGATATCAAAAATGTACCCGACAGTCTTAGCAAATACGATATCATACTTACTCCGGTAAAGAAGATTATTTGTTTATCGACTACACATCTTGCGTTTTTAAAAGAATTGGGCCAGGAAGATGCTATATGCGGGGTTTCTGCTCCTGAATTTATCTACAATGCCGATATTCGTTCGAAAGTTGAGCTCGGTGAAATAAAAAATGTAGGGTACGATCAGGCGATAAATATTGAAACCATTATAAGTTTGAAACCCGATTTTGTAATGGCTTATGGTATTGGAAGCGAGGCTTCAGGACAGTTTCAGCGATTGAAACAACTCGGGATAAAAGTGATATTTAATGCTGAATATCTCGAAAAAACTCCATTAGGAAAAGCTGAATGGATAAAATTTATTGGTGCATTTTTCGATAAAGAAGATTCGGCAACAACAATATTTCATGAAACTGTAGAACGTTATCAATCGTTGGTGAAGCTTGGTTCTTCGGCAACCGAAAAGCCAATGATATTGAGCGGTTTGCCCTGGAAAGGGGTCTGGTACGTTCCCGGAGGTAAATCGTATGCTGCAAACTTTATTTATGATGCCGGAGGCGATTACTTATGGAAGGAGGATCAGGGTACTGAATCTTTAGCCTTATCCCTTGAAACAATTATGGAACGGTCGAATAAAGCTGATATCTGGATAAATCCAGGCTCTGTGAATAGCTTGGGTGAAATTTCTTCCCTTGATCCCAGAATGAACAATGTGAAATGTTTTCAAGAGAAACAAGTATTTAATTTCAACTTAAGAAGAACTCCGGGTGGAGGAAACGATTTTTGGGAATCAGGTGCTGTCCATCCCGATTGGGTGTTGAAAGATTTGATTGCAATATTTCATCCCCGGTTAATACCAAATCATACCTTTGTATATTATCAAAAACTTAAATAATAAATCATGGCTAGTAAACGACAACTTAAAAAAAGCATTAACAACCTTACCTTCGAATTGGTATCAGAATGCTTCACTTACAGGGACTTTCATCAGGATCAGGATCCAAAAGGAATTAACGATATTATACAAGAAATAGTTCAAACCCGAAACGATCTCATCAATAAAGTTAACCAGGCTCCTGCCGAAGATAAGGGACAGGCATTGTACTTTACTGAAATTGTTCATGAAATGCAGGCAATGGTTGGTAGGCTCGATAAAATTGAATCGTTAAAGAAATAGCATTTTACATGCTTTCCGGCCTGAAAAAGTCAACCAAAACATACATTTTCCTAAGCATTTCATTGATCATTCTTTTTGTACTCAATATAATGCTGGGGCCGGTGAAAATACCTATAAAGGAAGTAATCAGAACAATCTTTTCAGGGATTTCTTCACGGGAAGAATGGTCAGCAATTATATTTGACTTTAGGATTCCGAAAGCTGCAACTGCAATTCTCGCCGGAATTGCTTTAAGCGTTAGTGGTTTGCAAATGCAGACTATATTCAGGAATCCTCTGGCTGGTCCTTATGTTTTGGGTATCAGTTCTGGTGCAAGTCTTGGTGTTGCCCTTGTTATTCTGGGATATACATCTGTTGTGGGTAATCTCATGAGCGACTGGGCCGGAAAATGGTTGATTATTTTTGCCTCATGGATCGGCAGTGGTTTGGTGTTATTACTAATCATGGCAGTATCTGTTCGTATCAAAGACATAATGACCATCCTAATCCTGGGAATGATGTTCGGGAGCATTATTTCTGCAATAGTGAGTGCATTGCAATATTTTAGCGATGAAGCACTGCTTAAATCCTATGTTATCTGGACAATGGGAAGTGTTTCCAATGTGAGTGGCAACCAGATTTATATTTTTGCTGCATGTATTTTAGCAGGATTACTCATTAGCCTTTCGAGTGTTAAGTATTTAAATATGCTTTTATTGGGCGAAAATTATGCCCGGACGATGGGCTTAAACATTAAAGCTGCCCGGCTGATGATCTTTTTAAGTACAAGTATTTTAACAGGTACAGTTACAGCTTTTTGTGGTCCTATTGGTTTCATTGGGATTGCAGTTCCTCATCTTTGCCGCATATTGATGCAAACAGGAGATCAGAAACATTTAATGTACAGTTCCATTTTGGCTGGATCAGCGGTAATGCTTTTAAGCGATACTTTATCCCTTTTACCGGGAAAAGGAACTGTATTGCCTTTAAATACTGTTACGGCAATTATTGGAATTCCTATTGTGATTTTTATTATCATGAAAAATAACCGCAATAGTTAATCAGGATGGATAGGGAAACCATTATTGAACTGCAAAACCTTATTGTGGGTTATAAAAAAGGAAATCAGACTTTTCCCGTTATGAAGTTTCCCGATATTAAAGTTCAAAAAGGTGATTTTATTGCTATTGCCGGACAAAATGGAATTGGGAAGAGTACTCTTATAAAAACCCTTGTTCAATTAATACCCAAGGTTTCAGGCGAAGTATTAATAAAAGGAAAATTTTCATCACTTTATTCCAGAACAAAACTCGCATCTCTGATCAGTTATGTTTCAACCGAAGTGGTGCACGCACAGCAAATTACAGTACGCGACCTTGTGGCATTTGGCCGCTATCCTTATACTAATTGGTTTGGAAAAATAGAAAGAGAAGATTGGACAATCATTGAAGAAGCTATTGAAATGCTTGAATTGGAGCAACTGGCACCCCGGTTTATCGACGAAATCAGCGATGGCGAACGGCAGCGCACCATGATCGCCCGTGCCCTGGCACAACAAACTGAAGTTGTAATCCTGGATGAGCCCACTGCATTTCTGGATTTACCCCATAAACATGAAATTATCAACCTTTTGGGAAAATTAACACGCGAACATCATAAAACAATAATCTTTACCACTCACGATTTAGGAATAGCAATCCGTGAAGTTGATAAGCTCTGGTTGCTGTCTAACGATGGCTTTTACAATGGAAGCCCCGAAGATTTAATCTTAAATGGCACGATATCAAAAACATTCAATACTAAAAAAGTATCGTTCGATAACAGAAGAGGAGAATTTGAAGTAAAAAAAACATATAAACCATTCTTCTATATCACAGGCAAAACTACGGCAATTCACTGGACCCGAAATGCAATTGAAAAAGATGGTTTTACTGTTCTGGATAAAGAAACTGAATCACAGCCGGTAATTTCAATCGAACAAAATCCATCTGGATATCACTGGAATATTTTATATGAAGGAAAAGTTGTAACATTAAAAAGTATTTTGGAACTTAGAGAGTATATCCGATATAATTTTGTTCAGAATAATTTACGATCTTAATCTACATCCTTACTTATTGTTTTTGCAGCTTCGGACGTTCTCCTATTTATATTTTCGGTTGTATTAAGAGACGATTCCAACAACAATACACCAAAAATTTAGACTAAAACACAAGGCTGTCTCAAATCCTTAATTGGCCTTTTTATCCACTTTACTGACAAATCATGGTTTCAATAGTCAGGCTGAGCGGAGTCGAAGCCTTAAAAGATGAGACAGCCTTATAAATTTCTATTTAGGAGATACGTTTAAAAGCTTCTTCCAAATCGAATTTAATATCATCAATATGTTCGTTACCAAGCGATATGCGAAGCAAGTTAGGATAAACACCCGATTTTAACTGTTCATCGTCGCTCAACTGCTGGTGTGTTGTTGAAGCAGGATGAATAATCAATGTTTTACCATCGCCAACATTAGCTAAATGACTAATAAGTTCCAGGCTTTCAATAAATTTGGATACTTTTTCTTTTCCAGCTTTTACACGGAACGATAAAACGCCACCAAAACCATTGCGCAGATATTTTTTTGCGAGTTTATGATATGGACTGCTTTCCAAACCAGGATAATTCACACTTTCCACATTCGGATGTTTTTCGAGCCATTTAGCTATTTCGAGTGCATTGTCGACAGTACGTTTTACACGTAACGAAAGTGTTTCCAAACCCTGTAATAAAAGAAAAGAGTTAAAAGGGCTCAATGCCGGACCAAAATCCCTTAAGCCTTCCACTCTTGCACGTATATTAAATGCAATATTTCCGAACGGTCCATTGGCGCCAAAAACATCCCAAAAAACTAAACCATGGTAACCTTCTGAAGGTTGGGAGAATTGTGGAAATTTGCCATTTCCCCAGTTATAATTTCCCGCATCGACAATAATACCGCCAATGCTGGTACCATGACCTCCAATCCACTTTGTAGCTGAAGAAACTACAATGTTAGCCCCAAAATCAATTGGACGACCTATATAACCGGCAGCTCCAAAAGTATTATCAACAATTAAAGGCAAATCATATTTTTTTGCCAGAGCCGAAAAGGCTTCAAAATCAGGAACATTAAACTCCGGATTTCCAATTGTTTCAAGGTAAATTGCTTTTGTATTTTTATCAATAAGGGGTTCAAAGGTTTCAATTTTATCGCCATCGGCAAAACGAACGTCGATTCCTAACCTTTTAAACGAAACTTTAAATTGGTTATAGGTTCCACCATAAAGATAAGAGGTTGACACAAAATTATCTCCCGCCTGTAATATATTATTTAAAGCAATGAATTGTGCTGCCTGGCCCGAAGCTGTTGCCAAACCTGACACTCCGCCTTCAAGAGCTGCTACCCTTTTTTCGAAAACATCGGTTGTTGGATTCATAATGCGGGTGTAGATATTCCCAAATTCTTTTAAAGCAAACAGGTTAGCCCCATGCTCAGCGTTGTTAAAAACATAAGAACTGGTTTGATAAATAGGCACTGCCCTGGAGTTGGTGGTTGGATCGGGCTGCTGACCTGCATGTAATTGCAGAGTGTCGAAATGGTATTTACGTTCGCTCATGATGATAATATTTAAAATAAAACAAATGATTACAAATCAGAAAAAATGAAGACCGGGAAAATTAATTTATAGCCGAAAAGGAAATTAACAACAACAACAACACATTCGGCAGGACTTTGGAGTTCCTGTAAATTGGCGAATGAATATGTGGCTTGTTATAAACATTATTAAAATAATTTGGAACAAATCTAAATAAAAAACTTCGAAATGCAAAAAAAATAAAATAGTTTGATAAAGAAATTGTAATTAAATTTATAAAAAATTATTTAAGTCATTGAAATGTAAAGTTATACATTTATTGAGGCGTAATTTTATTAACTGCTTATCCCTTTCAAGCAAGTGCTTTCTGGAAACTAATTAAAAGTTAACCAGAGTTCGACATAAAGATTCCTCATTTCATTCGGAATGACAGACTTTGGTCAGATGAAGCGGTGGTGGGTGTGGCTGGGGGGACCCGCCACGCGCCCCACCCCAAAAAAATTTTTTTTTTGATTACGGAACAGCGCGT
>JBBQEI010000079.1:0-19554 GCA_038320545.1 Bacteroidales bacterium | reverse complement strand
AATTAATGGAGTTGAATTTGGATGAAAACGTTCGCAAAAAATTGTTTGAATGGTAGCAGTTGTAAACCGTCAACTTTTTCAAACTCTTCTTTATCCTGAGTGTTTTTTATTTTAAATTTCAGTAAAAAATATATAACTAATTATAATTCTATGTATAAAAAGAGAATTTTAACATTTACCATTTTGGCTTTTTTGGTTTTAATGAAAGCTACACCACAAGCCAAAAAACTTACTTTCACCGAATTTGATTTAGCCAACGGACTGCATGTTATATTACATCAAAACAACAGTACGCCTATTGTTGCCATCAATGTACTTTATCATGTGGGTTCTAAAAACGAAAAACCTGATCGCACTGGTTTTGCTCATTTTTTTGAACATTTGATGTTCGAAGGATCCGATAATATCAAAAGAGGCGAATTTGATAAGTTTACCCAAAATGCGGGAGGCAATAACAATGCATTTACCTCATTCGATAAAACAAGTTATTTTGAACAATTGCCATCGAACCAGCTTGAGCTTGGATTATGGCTGGAATCGGAAAGAATGATGCATCTTCGTATTGATAGCATTGGTATTGAAACCCAACGAAAAGTTGTTAAAGAAGAAAGAAAGCAAAGTTATGAAAATCAGCCTTATGGTTCTATTAATCAAGAGTTATTTGCTAATTCTTATACGGTGCATCCTTACAGGTGGGTGCCAATTGGAGAAGCGCAATACATTGATCAGGCTTCCCTGAAAGAATTTATGGATTTTCATAAAGAGTTTTATGTACCCAATAATGCAGTACTTGTGATTGCCGGCGATATTCAACTTGCTCAGGCCAAAGCATTGATTGAAAAATATTTTTCAGAAATTCCCAAAGGAACTATGGCTATATTCCGGCCAAATATTGTGGAACCGCCACAAACAGAAGAAAAAAGAAAGGTAGTATACGATAATGTGCAACTTCCCGCAGTTTTATTGTCATATCATATGCCAGCACAAGGCACACCCAATTATTATGCACTTAGCCTGTTGCAAAATTTACTTTCGTCAGGTAAAAGTTCGAGATTCTATAAAAGTCTGGTCGATGAACAACAACTTGCTGTTCAGATAGGAGCTTTCCCTGTTGCTTTGGAGGATCCGGGTTTATTTGTGGCTTATGCATTTGCAAATCTTGGGAAATCGGCCGAAGAATTGGAGAAAGCAATGATTAAAGAAATTGATAAGGTTAAATCAGGAGAGATTTCTGATCATGAATTTCAAAAACTTCAGAACCAGTTCGAAACAGAATTTTATACCCGCAATGCTACTATGGAAGGTATAGCCTTGAGTTTGGGCGATTACTATACTTTTTTCGGAAATGCTTCGGTAATCAATACTGAAATTGAAAAATATTCGGCGGTTAAAAAGACAGATTTAACTAGGGTCGCCAATGAATACCTGAAACCTGAAAACCGATTGGTTCTATATTACTTACCAAAAAATCAACAAAAATAGGGAGGAATTTACTATGAAAAAGCTATTTAATTTTTTAATATTTTTCCTGATAATTAATTTGCCGGCTCTTCCTCAGGTCGATCGTTCCAAACCGCCTAAAGCCGGACCTTCTCCTGAAATAAAAATTGGTGAATTCAAATCTTTTGTTCTTTCCAACGGTTTAAAAGTTTTTGTTGTTGAAAATCATCGTTTGCCTATTGTAACCTATTCCATAACATTTGTAAATACTCCGGTTCTTGAGAAAGAGTATTCGGGTTATTCTCAAATTACAGGTGAAATGCTGGGAACAGGAACCAAAACCAGAACAAAGGATCAGATTAATGAGGAAATAGACTTTCTCGGAGCTTCATTTAATGCTTCTGCTTCGGGCATTTATGCATCTTCACTCAAAAAACACACTCCGAAATTATTGGCTGTGGTTTCTGATATACTTCTTAATCCTGTTTTTAAGCAAGAAGAACTGGAAAAAATTCGGACTCAAACACTCTCGGCTATTGCAGCGAATAAAAACGATCCTGAAGCTATAGCAAGCGATGTTATAAATGTTCTGAATTTTGGAAAAAATCATCCTTATGGAGAAATTGTAACTGAATCGTCGGTTAAAAATATCAATATGAATAAATGCCAGGAATATTATGATGTCTTTTTCAGGCCCAATGTTGCTTTCATGTCTATTGTGGGTGATATTACACTGGCTGAAGCCAAACCTCTTATCGAAAAATATTTTAATGCATGGAAAAAACAAGCTGTTCCGGATTTTAAGTATGAAATGCCAGAACCTCCTGTAAACACGAAAGTTGCTATTGTTAACCGTGACGAATCAGTTCAGTCTGTAATCAATATTGGATATGCAGTGGATGTAACCTTATCGAATCCCGATTATATCAAAGCACGTGTTGCTAACACTGTTCTCGGTGGAGGTACTTACCGGTTGTTTAATAATTTACGCGAAAAGCATGGTTATACTTACGGTGCTTATTCAAGTATCAGGTCAATGCCTTTGGTCGGGAGTTTTACAGCTTCCACAAATGTTCGAAATGAAGTTACCGATAGTTCCATTCACGAAATCCTTTTCGAAATGGAAAACATGAGAAAAGAGCCGGTACCTGCCGATGAACTTACCAGAGTAAAAAACTATATGACAGGTAATTTTGCACTCTCCCTGGAAAACCCTCAAACAATTGCCGGTTTTGCCGTAAATATCGAAAGGTATAAACTGCCCAAAGATTTTTATAAAAATTATCTTAAAAATCTTACCAGTGTTACTTCGTCCGATGTTCAAACAGTTTCCCAAAAATATATTTTACCTGAAAATTGTAATATTCTTGTTGTAGGCAAAGCATCTGAAATTGCTGATAAATTAACATCTTTCGGAAAAACGCTTACTTATTATACTGATGAAGGGGAATCATACGATCCGGTTGCAGGTGTTCCAATTTTGCCGGATTCACTTACGGCCTGGCACATTTTAAATAATTATATCGATATGATTGGAGGTCATGCACGAATTTCACAGGTAAAGGATATGAGTCAAAAAGGCTCTATTTCTGTTCAGGGAATGGATATTAAAGTTAGCATGGTACAAAAATTTCCTGATAAAGCAATTACCGAAATAAAAATGGGAAACAGCTTATTAAATAAGGCAGTATTGTTTGGTACCAATGCAACTTCAACCGGGACGGAAGGCGATCATGAAGTTAATGGTATTGAATTTGACCTCCTTAAAATGCAGGCAATGATTTTCCCGGAAAATTATTTGCAGGAATTTGGGTTTAATGCAGTCTTAAAAGGAGTTGAAAAACTGGAAGGCAAAAATAATTATGTGGTTGAAATTGCAACTCCATCCGGAGGAGTTGTAACTGAATATTTTGATATGGAGACAGGTTTACTCACTAAAACTGTTGTTATGGTTGAAGGACCAAACGGAAAAGTTCGACAGGAAACAAAATATATCGAGTATTTTGACATGGATGGAATTAAGTTTGTGAGAAAAATTAAACAGTCGACGGGACCGCAAAGTTTTGATATTAATATTGACTCAATCGATATCAACACTAATCCGTCTGACGATTTGTTCCGGTAGAATTTTAATGAGATTATTCCCAAAAGAAAAAAGTTAAACACAAAAACTCGAAGTCACGAAGAAATACAACTTATTATTCTTTGTGCCTTTGTGTCTTCGTGTTCAAAATAGATTTAAATTTTTTTAAATCTATTTTTCCTGTAACTTTTAGAACATTCAATCGTCATACGGTTGCATTATTATAAAAAATGACTGTTGATCAATATAACGAAAGCGTAGAATTATATGCCGACGGACTTTACCGGTTCATCCTTAAAAGTATTAGGGATACCGATAAGGCTAAGGATATTATTCAGGACAGTTATGAAAAGCTTTGGATACGAATTGAAGATGTAAATCATGAAAAGGTAAAATCGTATTTATTTTCTACGGCTTACCATACTATGATCGACCTAATCAGAAGGGAAAAGCGCATTACCAATATGGATGGGATTGACCAGTCAAATTATGTGGATGTTCAGCAATCGCCCGATCTGCAGAAAGTGCTTCACGAAGCAGTAAACAGGCTTCCTGAAATTCAAAGAACTGTAATCATGTTGCGGGATTATGAAGGCTATTCGTACGAAGAAATTGGTGAAATAACCAGACTAAACGAATCGCAGGTTAAAGTTTATATATTTCGTGCCCGGGCTTTTTTGAAAAACTATATTGGAAGTCTGGAAACAGTAATTTAACTGGAGGGAAGAGATATGAAGATAGATATAAATAATTATGAAGCATTTTTCCTCGATTTCGTGGAAGGTAGGCTCAACGATTCTTCCACTCTCGATATGCTGGCATTTTTAAGGAACCATCCGGAATTAAAAAAAGAACTTGAAAATTTTACTGATGTAAGGCTGCATCCTGAAGAGAATCTGATTGAAAAAAGCTTTTTAAAAAAAATGGATTTCAGCAGCCCTTCAGTAAATCCTAAGAATTTCGATGATTATTGTATTGCTTATTACGAAAAGATATTATCAAATGATGAAACTGAAAAGCTTTTTAACTATTTAAAAGTTTCACCTGAAAAGATGACTGAATTTCAGGATTATGGGGAAGTAATCCTGAAAGCTGATAAAAATATTATTTTTGAAGGAAAGCCATTTTTGAAGAAAAGACCTAAAGCTGCAATTCGAACAATTGTTTTGCGGTGGACGGCTGTTGCTGCAGGAATTGTTCTGGCAGTTTCAGTTTTTTATAAACCTGTAAATGAAATCAGGATAACTCCCAAAAATAGCATTGCAGTTATAAAACCATCAATTGAACAAAAAACTCCTGAAATTGAAAAGACAGCCGAGGTAAAATTACCTGGTCAACCTTATATTGCTAAGCATAAAACAGTAAAAGCTTCTCCTAAAAACGACGAAATAAAAATTGAAGAAAAGGAGGAATTTAATTATTTGAATCCTGTTCAGTTAGCCTCAGTAGAAAGCGACAAAATTGAGCGACCGGAATTTATCATTTCGGAAAATAAAACATTGACTCCATCTGCTGAAAATGAGGATTTGGAACTCTTTGTTTATGCTGAAAAAATGATCAGGAAAAATATTTTGAAAGAAAATGATCAGAATAAGCCCAAAAAGAAAATAACTTTATGGGACATTGCCACTATTACGCTGAAAGGCTACAATAAAATCAGTGAGAAAGACATTATACTCAAAAGGAAAACTGATGAGAATGGTAAATTAACGGCCATCGCTGTTGAGACAGAAAATGGCAAATATGGCTTTGATACAAAAAATTAAGCTTAAAAACCCCCGAATATGAAGCGCTCCTAAAAAAAGCGCTTTTTTTATTTTTTGCTGTAACATTTCGCAAAAGTTAGACGTCATATTCATAAATTAACAATTATTAAGAGTTTAATGAATTTAAAATTTAGCGATATGAAAGCGATATTAAGTTTGATGATGGCACTTTGTTTTAGTATTGCTGCAATGGGTCAGGATCCCGACACAATTAGTTCAGGTAAAAAAAGCGATACTACCAATTTTACCCTTGGAAAAAAGGAAATCCGAATTGTTGAAAAGAATGGAGAAACGGACATAAAAGTAAAGAATCGTGACAATGACCATGAAGAGGAAAATCAAGATTCAGAAGAAAATGACGATTATAGTGAAAATCAATCAGAAAATAATGATCATTGGGAATGGAATGACCGTAAATCGGACAAACATTTTAAAGGACATTGGGATGCTTTTCAGATAGGTATAAACTCTTATTTAGCAGCCGATAAAACTACAAATCTTCCGGCATCATCAGAATACATGGCGCTGAATACCAGTAAATCTATCAATATTAACCTTAATATGTTTCAGCAAAGTTTTGGTTTAATAGGAAAAAGCTTGGGAATTGTGACTGGTTTAGGACTCGAATTCACCAATTATGTTTTTGATAATAATTATACTATTATAAAAAATGCTTCGGGAAGTATTATACCGGATGATCCGGGTTTTAAACTCGATAAAAGTAAATTGACAACTACTTTTTTAACCGTTCCTTTATTACTCGAATTTCAATTTCCAGGTGATAAAAAATCCAACAGGCTTTTTATTAACGGCGGTGTAATCGGTGGTGTAAAATTAGGATCGCATACTAAAATCAAATACAAAGAAAATGGCGATAAGCAAGACAAAAAGAACAGAAACGATTTTAATTTAAATTCACTTCGTTATGGTTTTACCGGCAGAATAGGAATTAAACATTTAAGTATTTTTGGCACCTATTATCCGGTTGCTTTATTTGAAAAAGGAAAAGGAGAAGAATTATATCCATTTATGGTAGGTTTATCTTTCGATGGATTTTAGATAATTTAAACATTATTTAAAAAAAGCCCTGCTTAATTCTCCATAGCAGGGCTTTTCGTGTTTAAAATAAGTATACTTTTATATGTTTTAAGTTTTATTTATTTTTAATTTGATCAATTAACAGGTAATATATCAAAAATGGTAACTGAAAGTTCTGCGCAGTCCGACATACTTACAGCTCCCGAATTAAGGAGATTTCAGCATCAGATAGTTTTGCCCCAGATTAAATTAGAAGGGCAGGAATTGATTAAATCATCTAAAGTAATTGTTATAGGTGCAGGCGGAATGGGAGCCCAGGTGCTTCAATTTTTAGCTGCATCTGGTGTTGGAAGTATTACCATTGTCGACGATGAGCTTGTCCAGGAAAATTCAATTCAAACACAGACTCTTTATGGAGGTAACGATTTAGGGAAACTTAAAACCATCATATCCCGTTCACAACTTCTAAATTTATATCCATTCACTAAATTTGAAATTCTCAATTTAAGGATCACAAAGGATAACTCCGAAAAATTTCTGACAGGTTGCGATATTATTATAGATGCAACTAATTCTCAGAAATCAAATTACATAATTAACGATGCAAGTGTTAAATTGAAAAAAAGCTGGGTATATGGCCATACTTCAGCTTTTAGCGGCGAAGTTACTGTTTTCAACTTCGAAAACGGGCCTTCCTATAGATGCTTATATCCTGATGAATCATCCGACAGGAACACCAAACCCAATACACCGTCTTTGGTTTATGGTACTTTAGGTTGTATTATGGCTACCGAATGCATCAAAATATTGCTTCATTCCAAGGAAGTATTGTCGGGGAGAATATTGAACTTCGATCTATATACATCCATCTTTGTTCAGCAGTCGTTTCAACGCATCGAAGAGAATTTCAAAATTTAGCCTTTTTGGGCTGTCTAAAAATAATACTTTTGTATCCGGAAAATCTTTTTATTGTTTTTAAAACAGGCAGTTATCTGTTTTGAACATCACTTATATTAATTCAAAATCATGGAACTTCTACTTTTTAGCAATTCTACAAATTTTGGTGAAAATTATTTTAGTTTTCCTCTTCCATACATTCAGGATTTCCTGAAAGAGAAAGGGAAAAAATGTTTGTTTATTCCTTATGCAGGAGTAACCATTTCGTGGGATGATTACGAAGCCAGAGTCAGGGAAAAATTTGCTGAAGCAGGTCATAAACTGGTTTCGGTGCATCATTCTTCAAATCCTGAAGAAGCTGTAAAAGAAGCTGAAGTTATAGTGGTTGGAGGAGGAAATACATTCAACCTGGCATTTCACCTGCACACGCAGAAGCTTGTAAAACCAATAGCTGAAAGAATAAAATCCGGAATACCATTCATTGGGTGGAGTGCAGGTTCAAATGTTACCTGTCCTACAATTTCCACAACCAACGATATGCCCATAATTCAGCCACCTTCATTCGAAGGATTAAATCTTATTCCTTTCCAAATTAACCCTCATTTTACAGAAGCCACTATTCCAAATCATGGAGGAGAAAGCAGGGAAGCGCGGATTCTTGAATTTCTGGAAATAAATCGTGATATGAAAGTACTAGGATTGAGGGAAGGTTCGTTAATTCATTGCAATAACCAAAAGGCTGAACTTTTGGGAAATGGGGCAAAAGTTTTTCATTATGGAACAGCTTCTTATGAATTGATTTCCGGAAATTCCTTGTCTTTTTTATTTTAACTAATCTTAATAATGGCCATTTCGAAAAAAGCTAAAAAGTTTTTCATATTCACCGGAATAATTTTAAGCTTATGCCTTGCTGTTTTAATAACAATTTCAATAATTTTTGGCGATGGTATTACAGCTTTTGTAATAAAAAAAATAAATGAAAATCTTAACACTGAAGTTTCAGTTAAAAGTGCCAAATTTTCAATATTCAAACGTTTCCCCAATGCTGCTGTTATTTTTGAAGATGTTACCATCAAACCTAACAGGGATTTTAAAACTTCCGGTGAGTTATCCAGGCTCGATTTAATTAAATGCAAAAATATCTATGTAGAAATAAACATAATCAAATTGCTTTTTAAAGACTATTCCATTCGGAGGATTGTTGCTGAAAAGGGAGAAATTAACCTGGTGGTCGACGAGAAAGGCCTTCAAAGTTTTGATGTTTTTAAAAAGGGAAGTGATTCCGAAAATAAAGTATCCACAATTAAGTTATCGGGGATATTGCTTAAAAACTTCAATTATAATTACTTCGACTTAAAACATGCAGTTACATTAAAAGGATTTGGTGAAAAAATAAGCCTGAAAGGAATTATAAAAGGCGATGTTTTTGATTTTGAGATAGATTTCAATATTGTTTCACACCATGCATTAGTTCACGACGTGGAATATTTGATGGGAAGAAAATTACAGTCGTCATTGGTATTAAAGAGAAAAGGTTTTGAATATTCACTTAAAACATCTGCTTTCAATATTGAAGGAATCGATTTGGATTTAATAATGGCGTTTACAACTGATGAAAAATCGGAAGTAGACCTGACTGCAAAAGCTACTGATGCAAATTTATCAGGTTTTCAGAAACTTGTACCCGATGAATACCAAAAGTATATCAGCGACTTTGATAGTAAGGGAAAAACAAATTTTACGCTTACCGTAAAAGGTAAAACTTATGAGAATTATTTGCCACATGTAGAATTAAACTTCTCCCTCAAAAATGGTAATATCCGGCAAACTAAAAACAACATCAGGTTATCATCGGTAAATTGTTCAGGAGCCTATTCCAACGGTATTGGAAATAATTCAAAAACAAGCAAATTCCGTATCGATAATTTTTCTTCTGCCCTGGAAAATGGAACCTTATCAGGAAATTTTCTTTATTCCAATTTTATCAGCCCCGAAATCTCTATTGATCTGAAATCGTATATTGATTTAAATAAAATCAAAAAATTTCTTGCTATCGACACCATCGAAAACCTGGAAGGAAAGCTCAAAACTGAATTGAAATTTCATGCTGGTTTTAATGATGCAAATAGTTTCAAACGAAAAAATATAAGAAGCTTTAATATTGCCGGAAGTGCCACCATTAGTGATGCTCAACTAAAATTGAAAAATTCGAATTATTTGTATCGCGAAATAAATAGTCACATTATTCTCGGTAACGATATTCAGATTGATAATCTCTCCCTGAAAATAGATAATAACGATTTTTTTATTAAAGGACGGTTATTAGAAGCCGTTCCTTATCTTTTAAAGCAGAACAATACCTTAGATTTAAAAGCAGAACTCCGTTCGCAGAATCTCGATCTCTCCAAATATTTTGAAAAAGACAATAACAAATCTGCTACCGGAAAATATGATGCCAGTATGTTGTTTCCGGCTGATTTGCTGGCAGAGTTAAATGTAAGTATCAGCAATTTTACTTTAAAGAAGTTCCATGCAAAAAATACAATTGCCAGGGTGAATTATAAACCAGGTATGTATACTCTTAATTCAGCAGTTTTTGAAACCATGCAGGGTAGAGTTTCAGGGAATGGGGCTGTTCTTCTGGATCAGAATAATAATCTAATTGTTAAAGGTCAAACTTCACTCAAAAAAATTGACATTAAACAGTTGTTTTATGTATTCGAAAATTTTGGACAGGACATTTTGCAGGACCGCCACATGAAAGGTTTGTTGTCGGGCAATATTTTGTTATCGTGTGAGTGGGACAACAGAATGAATATCAATAAAAATGCAATTTTGGTCGAAAGCAATCTTGAAATTATCAATGGAGAGCTAATCAATTTTGAACCTTTGCTGGGCTTATCACGCTTTATTTCGCTTTCCGAGCTCAGGGACATTAAGTTTTCAACTTTAAAAAATCAGGTCTTTATCAGGCACCAACAAATAATTATTCCTCAGATGGATATAAATTCATCCGCTTTTAATATTTCGGGGAGTGGTGTACATAATTTTGATAACCATTATACTTACCGCATCAATGTTTTACTTTCGGAAGTACTTGCCCGCAAAGCCCGACAGAATAAAAAGGAAAACAGTGAATTTGGTGTTGTTGAGGATGATGGACTGGGAAAAACAAAACTTCCTTTACTGGTCATAGGCTTTAATAGCGATTATAAAATCAGTTACGATACAAAAGGCTTAAAAGAGATTGTAAAGGAAAGTATGCAAAATCAGAAAAGAGAATTAAAAAGTATTTTTAAAGAAGAATTTGGAATGTATAAAAAGGACTCTGTTGTTTCCCGGCCTAAATCATCGAGGTTTAAAATTGAATGGGAAGAACAGCCGGTTTCTGAAAAAATAGAACCCGAACAACAACCTGTAAAAAAGAAAAAGAAAACTTTTGAAGAAGAGGAAGGATATCAAATTGAATTTGATGAATAATGGGCGGAATTAATATATATGCCAAAAAACAGCGATGGAAAATGTTACTTTTTCTGTTGGCTATTCTTATTGGTATTGGCTCATTAATGTACACCAACGCACTTGTAAATACACTTTCGCAGGAAGAAAAAAAGAAAGTTGAATTATGGGCAGAAGCAACTTCTTTACTGGCCCGCGAGGAAGTAACAGTTCAGGATCTTAACCTTTACTTAACTCAATTGATTTCAAATAATACAACTGTTCCGGTTATCTTAGTTGACGATGAAGGAAACATGCAACCTCGAAATCTTGATTCTGCAAAGGTGCAAAAACCTGGCTACCTTGAAGATGAACTTGAAATAATGAAAGAGCAAAATCCTCCCATACTGATTTTGCTTAGTAACGGGAAACGAAACTACATATATTTTAAGGAATCGACCATACTTTCAAAACTTACCTGGTATCCGTATATTCAATTAACCCTGATTATTCTATTTATCCTGGTTGCCTATTTTGCATTTAGTTCTTCGCGGCACGCAGAACAAAACCAGGTTTGGGTAGGGCTTTCAAAAGAAACTGCCCACCAGTTAGGGACACCGGCTTCGTCGTTAAGTGCCTGGGTTGAGGTTTTAAGGTACAGGGTTAAAGATGAGGCTATTATTTCGGAGTTAGAAAAAGATGTAAACCGTTTGAAAATAATTACCGACAGATTTTCAAAGATTGGCTCAATTCCCAAAATGGGGCCTGTTAATTTAAGGCTGGTATTGGAGAATGCTATCGACTATATTAAAAACAGAAGCTCTGATCGCTCATTAATAGAGCTAAAGTTAAGTAACGACAATATTATTATTCCTTTAAATATTTCTCTTTTCGAATGGGTTATTGAAAACCTGTTGAAAAACGCCCTGGATGCTATGGAGGGTGAGGGAATACTTACAGTAACAGTGAATGAGCACAAAGATGAAGTTTATGTAGATATCACTGATTCAGGAAAAGGAATTCCCAAAAAATTATACAAAACCATTTTTAAACCCGGATATACAACCAAATCGAGGGGGTGGGGACTTGGTCTTTCATTGGCAAAGCGGATCATAGAAATGTACCATAAAGGGAAAATTTATGTGTTGCATTCTGAAACGGATAAAGGAACAACCATTCGCATCATTCTGAAAAAGACCTTGAAGCTTAATGTTTAATAAGCTTCAAGGCCTTTTTGCATATAACCAAATTTAATAGTTAAATTCAATATGTTAAAGGATAGAAATCAATTCGAGATAATGGCGCCTGTTGGTTCATGGGAATCACTTCAGGCATCTGTTCAGGCTGGTGCAAACTCAGTATATTTTGGCATTGATAAATTAAATATGAGATCCCAGTCTACTGTCAATTTTACCTACGACGATCTCGGCAAAATAACTGAAATATGTAAATCGGCAGGAATCAAAACCTACATTACCGTCAACTCCGTAATGTACGACCAGGATATACCTGTAATGCAAGAGGTGATAAACGCAGCAAAGTATTATAAAGTGGATGCTGTAATTGCTTCGGATATTTCGGCCATTCAGTATGCGCGATCAAAAAATGTTGAGGTTCACATTTCCACTCAATTAAATGTAAGCAATATTGAAGCTGTTAAATTTTTCGCCCAATTTGCTGATGTAATTGTACTGGCACGCGAACTAAATCTGATTCAGGTGGCTAGCATAGCGAAAGCTATAGAAAATGAAAATATAACAGGACCTTCGGGCAAACTTATACAATTGGAGATGTTTGTTCATGGCGCTTTATGCATGGCAATATCCGGAAAATGTTATCTCAGCCTTCACGAATATAACAGATCTGCGAATAAAGGGTCTTGTCTTCAGCTTTGCCGACGGTCGTATATAGTTACCGATAAAGAAACTGGTGCCGAGCTTGAGATTGACAATCAATACATCATGTCGCCCAAAGATTTATGTACCATCGACTTTTTCAATATGATGATCGATGCCGGTTTGACTGTTTTTAAGATTGAAGGCAGAGCTCGTTCGGCCGAATATGTAAAAACCGTTACCGAATGTTACCGGGAAGCCCTCGAAAGTTGTTTGGACAGTACTTTTTCAACTGAAAAGATTGAAAATTGGAAAATCCGCCTTTCGACAGTTTTTAATCGTGGTTTTTGGGATGGATACTATCTTGGACGTAAAATGGGAGAATGGAGCAATGTTTATGGTTCCAAAGCCACAAAAAAGAAAGTATATATTGGAAAAGGAATGAATTATTTTTCCAATCTGAAAGTAGCAGAATTTTTAAACGAAACAGGATCTTTAATGGTAGGAGATGACATTATCATTTCCGGGCCCACAACAGGTATAATTGAAACCAAAGTATCAGAAATTCGTGTTGACCTTACCATGGTTGATGAAACAAAAAAGGGCGAAAGATTTTCAATACCTTTGGAACAAGCTATAAGACGATCGGATAAACTTTATAAAATAATTGATCAGGAGCATAAATTATGATTCAAAGTCGTTTTGTTAAGAAGTAGGCTTAGACTCCGCTCAGCCTGACAAATTGGTATTATCAATTTTAGGATGGATTGTTGGCCGGGCTTTACCAATTTGTAACAATAAAAATTTTGAAGCTTCAGTGAAATTGGCAGTAGCTGGTTATGCAAAAAAGATCGTTGAAGAAGGCAAAGAGACTCCTTATGGTGTACCTTATCGTCCGCACATTTGGGGTGCGGGTTGGGATATTCAGGATTTTGGAGTGAAACAGTATTTTCTTCATACATCCTTTCCCGAAATTGTACCCAAAGAATATATGTTAAATGCCCTGAATTTTATATTAGGATGTCATCCGGGAGACAATACAGCTTCGTTTGCATCAGGAGTTGGCTCGAAATCGCAAATTGTTGCCTATGGATATAATCGGGTCGATTATAGTTATATTCCGGGAGGAGTTGTATCAGGTACTGCATTGACATTTCTACCTTTCAAATATTCCTCCTAAAATAGAACCACTTTCTTTATTTTCATTTCTTCCTGAAGGAGAAATTGCCTGGATTAATTTACGGATTGGCATACTTTGCAGCCATATTTTTCCGGTACCACTCAATGTGGCTAAAAATAATCCTTCACCGCCAAATACCATCGATTTTAAACTTCCGGTACTTTCAATGCTGAAATTAATTTGAGGCTCAAAAGCTACAATACAGCCAGTATCTACTCTCAGGGTTTCATTGTTCAACTGTCGTTCAATTACAGTGCCTCCGGCATGCACAAATGCCATTCCATCGCCTTCGAGTTTCTGAAGAATAAATCCTTCCCCGCCTAAAAGCCCAGATCCCAATCGCCTGTTAAAATGTAAACTTAACTTGGTACCAAAAGCAGCACATAAAAATCCATCTTTTTGAACTATCAAATGACTGTTAATTTTGGATAAATCGATGGGAATTATGGTTCCGGGATATGGAGCTGAAAAAGCTACCTTTTGTTTTCCATATCCTCTGTTGGTGAAATGGGTAATAAAAAGAGATTCTCCGGTTAATAATCGGGAACCAGCCTGGAATAATTTTCCCATAAAACCCTGGTTTGGATCACTTCCATCTCCCATTTTTACTTCAAACGAAATGCCCTGTTCCATATAAAGCATGGCACCGGCTTCTGCAATAACCGTTTCCGATGAATCCAATTCAACTTCCACAAGCTGAATATCATCTCCAACAATTTTATAGTCTATTTCGTGCGACCTCATTTTTAATTATTTAAGGTTAAACTTCAGTTACAGTCTCAGAAAAATATTTAATAAGAACTTTTTTAATTGCTTCCATTTTTGTTGGCTTTGTAATGTAACCATCCATACCAAAGGATATGGCTTTATTCTTACCTTCTTTGGTTGCATTTGCGGTCATGGCAATGATGGGTTTATTGTATCCCTTTTTTCGCAAATCCTGGGTTGCCTGAACTCCGTCTTTTTCGGGCATCATCATATCCATAAAAATAATATCATAATTATCTTCAATGGCCATGGAAACTGCTTCAACACCATTGGCAGCTATAGAAATTTCGTAACCCAGGTTTTTAAATATAGTTTTTGCAACTTTCTGGTTAATGAGGTTGTCTTCTGCAACCAGAATGGAAATATTATTTTTGATTTTATTAAGCTTAGGAATAAACTTTACATCACTTTTGATGGTTGAAAAGTTATCCTGAATAATATCGAAAACTTCAGACGATTCGTAAGGTTTAATTAGATAATAATCAACTCCAAGTCGTTTAGCTTTAATAAAATTGCCAATATTATCATTGCTCGAGAATAATACAAACAGGTGTTTATAGGTAATTCCTTTTTCAAATAAAACCTTGGCTATTTTAAATCCATCAAATTCAAGGGAATCATTAATAAATACCATCTGGTATTTCTGGTATTCAATCAATAATTTATTTACGAGTAAATCTGGAGTATCCTGATGATAAACATATATTTCAAAATTCGTCCCGAAGTGCGAAAGATAATTGTAAATAGGTTCAGCACTTGTGTTATTTTCTGTAATAATTAAACTTACTATATCATTGTATTGTGTTATTCCCTTAAAATCGAAGTTCTTGTGTATTTTTTCATTTGAATAAGCTTCAATTGTAAAGCTAAATTTTGTACCCGGAAATACAGGATTGGTCGAAATTGTTGAAGGGCTTTCAACCCAGATTTCCCCGCTCATCAATTCAACAAGTTGTTTGCTAATGGTTGTGCCTAATCCTGAACCTCCATATTTGCGGGTAGTAAATCCTTGTGCCTGGGTATACGATGCAAATATCGATTCCATTTTTTCTTTTGGAATACCAATTCCGGTATCTTCAATATTAAACTGAAGTGTAAGGTTGCCGCTGTATTCTTCTGCTAGCTCAACAGTTATTAAAATTTCACCTTCGTGGGTAAATTTAACGGCATTGCTTAAAAGATTCGAAAGAACTTGTCGTAACCGGAAAGGATCTCCAATAACATTTATAGGTACATTAGAAGCAACTTGCGACAATATTTTGATTTTTTTGTCTTCGGCCAAAGGTCTGAAAAGTTCTCTGGCAAAGTTAATTTCATCCGAAATCCTGAATGGAATTTCTTCCAAAACCATCTTACCGGCTTCAATTTTTGAATAATCCAATACATCGTTTATGATGGTAAGTAACAGATCGGACGATTTTTTTATTACTTCCGCAAATTCACGCTGTTCACCTGTAAGTTTTTGTTGTATCAAAGCATCTGCCATCCCAACTATGCCATTTAAAGGAGTTCGTATTTCATGGCTCATTTTAGCTAAAAAGTCCGATTTGGCAAGGTTTGCAGCTGCTTCTAATTTCCTTGATTTTTCAATGGGCGAAATATCTATAAATGCCTCAATAATCAGATTTTCATTATCGAGCATAAATGGAATTTCTTTTTTATATATTACTGCTTCATTTCCATCTTTTTCAAAATAATAGAAGTGATTAGCATCAAATGCGGAATCCCCCGCACTTTTATCACTAAAATATTTTGGTAATATCATATCGGTGATATTTCTACCGATAATATCTTTTTCATCCTTACCATATAAAATATCCGATGCAGTTCGATTGATATGACGTATAGTTTTATCGGTAGTTTCAATCATAACACCAATTGGAATAGAATCAAATATCTGAATAAGTTGTTTTTCCGATTTTATTCTTTGCTTATCCTGTTTCTCTATGGCCGATAAAACATTTTTTAATAAGAAAAACACAATTAGTATTAAGATAATGCTTGATATACTGATGATAATGGCCTTGAATTTTATTTCTTTGAATATCTCATCGAGATTGAAGGAAAATATTACGCCAAAGTCATTTTTTAAAAGCTTAACAGGAAAATAGGAAGACAATACTGTCTTTTTTTCTTTATTGATAGTGAAAGTATGGGTTAAAAATCCTTCAAGATCCTTGTTAATATCAGAAACTATGGTGCTTTTGTTTTCGATGTTGTTTACAGTTGGCTGATTGGAATAAACGATACCCCCTGATTTTTTAATTACCCACTGCCATAACAAATCATTAATATGGTAATCCTGAAATATATTTTCAAGGAATAGTTGATAGTTAAATGAGATATCGAGATTTCCGTAGAGTTTTTTATCTTTAAAAATGGGGAAAATGTAATGAGATACATTGTTTTCAATATAATTACTTTCCTTTGGCTCTAATACCTTTTGAGTATGCGTTGTGTATTTACCAGAGATAAATATTTCTTTTTTATCCCGATAAAGGTTAAAAACGTTATTATTAAGATCGTAGATAGAAATATCAGAAATTAAGGTAGGATATTTGGAATAGAGAACCTGTAATTTTTGGATTAAATCGGTTGAATTGGCCTCAGCATTTATCAATACAGTTAAATCGTTTGAAAATAACAGGTAATTTATATCATTTTCTAATTCAAGTCCTGTGTTTTCAAGTTTTGTAACACATGTTGAACCTTGTTCTGTAATGTATTTTTTTTGAAAAATAACTTGTTGATTCTTCAAATCAAGGTAATACATCACGTTTAGCAAAACGATAACCAGAACAACAGCTGAAAATATCAGGTAAATTTTTTTCATGAATGAATAAAAGTAAGCTTCCTTGATGTAAAATTCTTTTCAAAAGTAATTAAAGGAATAAAATACAAATAAAAAATTTGATTAATAATATTCCAATGTCGTTTAGTTAAGCATAGGCTTCGACTCCGCTCAACCTGACAAACGGGTATTAGTGTCAAAATTAGCGGAGTCGAAGTGTGTATTAATTATTCAATTCTTAAACTAAGCGACACAGAATAATATTCGTTCGAAATACACTAACGGTATTTTGATTTACTATCATCTAAAATACTCAAATAACTTCTATATCTGCTCCAGTGAATAGTTCCATTTTCTACAGCTTTAATAACGGCACATTTAGGTTCATTAATATGTAAGCAATTATAATATTGACATTTTGAAGAAACAAGAAATATTTCCGGAAAATAATGAGATACTTCTTTTTTCTCTATTTCATATAGCCCAAAACCTTTAATACCCGGAGTATCTATTATATGGCCACCGAAAGGCAATTCGTACATTTCTGCAAAAGTAGTTGTATGCTTACCCGATAAATGATAATCGGAAAGGGCTCCAACTTTAATCTGGTTCTCAGGTATTAATTTCTTGATCAATGATGACTTCCCAACTCCTGAATTCCCCGCAATTAATGTTGTTTTATCCTTAAGCAAGCCTTCCAGCAGATCCATATTATGGCCGGTATTCACCGATAGGTCGATAATGGAATATTTGGTAGAACTATAAACGGAATTCCAAAACTCGAGTAATTCTTCAAAACCTTCAACATAAAGGTCAAATTTGTTTAGCAATATTGTTGATGGAATATTATACGCCTCGGTGATAGCCAAAAAACGATCAACAAATTCCATGGGTGTTTCCGGCAGAACAAGAGTGACCATTACAAAAGCCTGATCGAGATTAGCTGCCAGGATATGGGTTTGTTTGGAAAGATTTATTGATTTTCGGACGATGTAATTTTTGCGATCCAATAACTCTGTGATAACTACTGTGGTGCCATCATCCGTTAGCTCTACCAGAACATTATCTCCAACGGCAACAGGATTAGTGCTTTTAAAGCCTTCAATCCTTAATTTTCCTTTTATTTTGCATTGAACAAATTTTCCGGTTTCAGTTTTTACTGTGTACCAGCTTCCTGTCGATTTAAAAACTATCCCTTTCTCAATAAGCATGGCAGTTACAAATGATTATAGACGAAAGTAATGAAAATACTTTTACTTTGATATCTTTATCACCTTAATTTCAATGCACAAGGAATGAGGTACAGAATATTTTCCTACAATGTGAATGGCTTACGTTCTGCAATAAACAAAGGATTTTTTACTTGGCTGAAAGAAGAAAAGCCTGATATTCTTTCTCTTCAGGAGGTTAAAGCTACAGAAGATCAAATTGATACAGCTGCTCTAAAAAATCTTGGGTATAAATATTACTGGTATCCTGCTGAAAAAAAGGGATACTCGGGTGTTGCCCTTTTCACAAAAGCAGAACCTGACTATGTTGAATATGGCATAAACATTAAAGATTATGATGGGGAAGGGCGACTGATCCGGGCTGATTTTGGAAACCTGACACATTTATCGGTTTATTTTCCTTCGGGCACATCAGGTGATATAAGACAGGCATTCAAGATGAAGTTTTTGGTGGATTTTATGGAGTATGTTGAGCGGTTAAAAGTTGTACGTCCCAATATTGTTATTTGTGGCGATATCAATATTGCTCATAAAGAGATAGATATCAATTTTCCGAAAAAGCATTTGAAAAGCTCCGGGTTTTTGCCCGAAGAACGTTTGTGGGTCGATACTTTTTTAACCTCTGGATTTATTGATACTTTCCGGATATTTAATTCATTACCTGAACAATACTCCTGGTGGAGTTACCGCACAAATGCCCGAAATAGAAATTTAGGATGGCGACTGGATTACATTTATGCTACCGTAAGTTTAAAAAATTCGATTAGGAATGCAGAAATCCATAGTCAGATTTGTCACTCCGACCATTGTCCGGTTTCTGTGGAAATAGAAATTGATTAAAATTCAGAACTTTCAAACATTTGGAGTTTTTACCTAATCTGTATTCCCAAGGCAGCCCGATTTTGAGCAGTTAAGGACCATCGGAGCTTGGCGAAGCCGTAAAAGTGTTTATTCCTTAGTGTCGGCGGTCCGTTCAAGTGAAGTCAATTCCGAAAGCTATCCGAAATTTTCGGTAATAAAAAGGAATAAATAATAGCTATCGGAATTGACGGAACGCGTTTCCGCCGTCAAAGAGTTTTTTGGTTACTT
>JBBQEI010000078.1:0-20100 GCA_038320545.1 Bacteroidales bacterium | reverse complement strand
TGCAAATGCAATTGCTACCGCTCTACCAATTCCGCTGTCACCTCCGGTTATAATACATTTTTTGTTTTGTAATTTATTAGAGCCATCCAATCCATCATCAAATTGGGGCAATGGATTCATATCATATTCCAAGCCTGGATGGTTTTGTGATTGCTTTTTGAAAATCTTTTTTTCAGGATTGCTTTTTTGCATAATAGTAATCACTGTTGTCCGGTAAACATTTTATGAGATAAAAAAAGAAGAGGGAGTTACCGAAGAAATTCCCTCTAATGAACTAATTTTGTATTGCAGCACAAAATTAGAATCATGAGCAAAGATACAAATTTTATCGGACAGCCGATATTCGGACAATTATTAAATTTTTTAGACAAAGGAGCAATCAAGAAAGCCTCTAAAGAGTTAGACGCAGATAGATATGTGAAGAAATTCACGAGTCACAAGCATGTAATAGTCATGTTATTTACTGTATTTGAAGGTTATCATTCAATTCGGGATACCGTTTTGGGTCTGCTTTCCAATGCCAACAAGCTATCACATTTGGGTTTAGATTACATTGTTAGACGTTCAACATTATCTGATGCCAACATTCGTCGCCCCAATGAGTTATTTGCCAGAGTGTATTATGATACCTATCAACGTCACAAGGATGTTTTATCGGACAGCCAGTTGACCAAAAAGGATATGATGCGTCTATATATCATGGATTCAACCACTATAACCCTGTTTAAGGACATCCTTAAGGGCGTTGGGCGCAACCCTGCAAATGGAAAAAAGAAAGGTGGCATAAAAGCTCATACAATTATTGACTCTCAAGATAACATGCCATGTTTTATACGCTATACAGAAGCTGCAAAACACGACCACTTGCTCTTAAAAGATGTTGATTTGCCTGAAAATAGTTTTATCTGTTTTGATAAGGGTTACGTAGACTATGAACAATATGAAGCTTTTACCCAAAAGAAGATATGGTATGTAACTCGTTTGAAAGACAATGCACTTTATGAGGCTCGAGATGAGTTTGATATACCCGATGATGCTCATGTTGGTGTCCTGAAAGACGAAGAAATAGAGCTATCGTATGGTAAAAAAAACAAACTAAAGCATAAAGCCAGAAGAATAGCTTACTGGGATGATGATAATAAGCGTGTATTTGAATTCATTACCAATAATTTTGATTTAAAGGCAGAAGAAATTGCGATGATATATAAGAAAAGATGGCAAATAGAGCTCCTTTTCAAGCAATTGAAGCAGAATTTCCCGTTGAAATACTTTTTGGGAGATAACGAAAATGCAATTATCATTCAAATATGGGCTGCTATGATAGCAAACTTACTGCTGACCATTTTGAAGAGTAGAGTCAAGAAACAATGGGCGTTTTCAAACATGATGTCAATTATCAGACACCAATTAATGAGCTATATCAACGTATACGCTTTCTTCGAAGATCCCGAGAAGTCGTGGAGAAATGTAATCGCCGCTGAAAAAGAAAGGGAAAAGCTAAGATGCAACAATCCTCAAAGAACGCTTTTCGATATGGAGGGGCTTACTTTTGAAAAAACATAAAAATAGTGCTTCAAACCCTTTATTTATCAGAGATAAAAAACTTAATTCCGCTTTTAGCGGACAACAATGATTTAATATAAACTAATTTATTTCATGTACTTAATTAAAAATGGAACAGCACAAAAATATAATTTTCACAAAACACTAAAATTTAATGCAATTTAAATCAATCTTAAGAACAGCGTTTATTGTTATAATATCATTGTCTTCGAATAATTTGATAATAAGTCAGAACATTGATAGATTTAGCCAACAGGCAGATTCTGCACTTCAAAAACTTAATTTAGACGATTGCATAAATCTTATTAGTGGCAGTGATGGCATGCAAGCGCCGGGTATTCCAAAACTTGGCATACCAGCATTGAAAATGACCGATGGACCATTTGGACCACATTGGAGCAAAGCTCCCGCCTTTCCTGTAGGGGTTTGTCTGGCTGCAACATGGGATACAACAGCTATTTTTCAGGCAGCACAATTAATGGGTAAATGCACCTATGCTCAAGGTAGAAATACGCTGCTTGGACCGGGTGTGAATATACACAGGGTGCCAACTGGAGGAAGGAATTTTGAAAGTTACGGCGAAGATCCTTGGCTTGCCTCACGAATGGCTGTTTCTGTAGTGAAAGGATTACAAAGCGAACACGTGATCCCTACTGTTAAACATTTTGCATTAAATAATTATGAGTGGAATCGTCATCAAAGTGACGTGGAGGTTGATGAAAGAGCTTTACATGAAATATATTTGCCCGCATTTAAAGCAGTCGTTATGGAAGCTGGGGCTATAGCAATTATGTCGGCCTATAATAAAATTAGGGGAATTCAGGCATCAGAAAATAAATATCTTCTGAATGATATTTTAAAAAGTGAGTGGGGTTTTAAAGGAATTGTGGTTTCTGACTGGGGATCTGTTTATAGTACCGTAGGTCCTGTAAAAGCGGGTTTGGATATTGAAATGCCATCACCTAAATTCTTTTCAAGGGATTCTATAATGAAATATATTAATGCAGGTCTTATCACCCGTGAACAGATTTATGAAAAAGCCAAAAGAAATCTTTATGCAAGATTTGCTGCTGGATTGTTCAGTCCGGTTCCTGTTGACACAACTGTGTTAAATTCTAAAAATACGAATAATTTTATACGAACTTTGGCTGAGGATGGCATTACGTTGTTAAAAAACGAAAATAACATCTTACCACTTCAACGCAACAAAATAAAATCAATAGCTGTAATAGGTCCTAATGCAGCGGAATTACGTTCAGGCGGAGGTGGAAGTTCTTATATTGAACCGTTTTATAAAGTTTCGCCATTAGACGGAATTCGCAATGCTGCTGGAAAAGATATCAATGTACAATATGCATTAGGAGACACTTTAGTCTATAAAATGATAGATCCTATTTCTAAATCCTATTTTCTACAACCCGATGGCAAAACTGCTGGTCTGCAGGCTGAGTACTTTAATAACCCAACGTTCTCAGGAAAAGCTGTTTATATTGGCACTGACACTACCATTAATTTCAATTGGCGTGATCAGTCTCCGGCACCTGGAATACCCCGCAAATCCTTTTCGGTTCGTTGGAAAGGTTTTTTAACTCCTGAATATTCAGGGTGGTATATCCTAAAATTTCAAACGACTCTTGAAATAAATAATGATGCTATGGTTTACCTTGACAACAAACCCGCTATAAATCGAACAGGACGAATGGATGCAACTCCAATCGTTATGAGCAAATATTTAGAAAAAGGTAGAAAGTATGCGCTAAGAGTTGAGGTTTCTGCTCCCGAAACCGGTAGTCAGGCAATCTTTGGTTGGATTCCACCTGTAAAATCAAATATGCATTCCGAACGAATAAAAGAAGCAGTTGACTTGGCAAAAAAATCGGATGTAGCTGTAATTTGCGTCGGTTGGGAAGCAATGTTTGAAACTGAAGGTTACGATAAAGAAGAAGGTATCACGCTTCCCGGATTTCAGGAAGAATTGATTAATGCTGTTACGGCAGTTAATCCTAATACAGTAGTTGTGATCAATAGTGGCACTCCTGTATTCATGAATAAATGGGAGTCGAAGGTAAAAGGATTGGTTATGGCCTATTATCCTGGCCACGAAGGTGGTAATGCATTGGCTTCTATTCTGTTTGGCGATGTTAATCCATCCGGCAAATTGCCTTTTACTTTTATCGCCGATTCAACGCAAGCGCCTGCCTTTAAGAATTATATGAATATTACCCCTAAAATTAATTATGAAGAGGGAATGTATGTTGGATATCGTTTTATTGATAAAAATAAACTGACACCACGCTTTCCTTTTGGTTATGGATTGTCTTATTCAACCTTCTCTATGACGAATGCTTCTGCCAAATTAGTGGGCGAAAACTGTTTCGACATCAAGGTTTTAATTAAAAATACTGGAAAAATGGCAGGCCAAGAAGTGATACAACTTTACGTCAGCGATAGAAATAACAGAATTGATATGCCCGTAAAACAGCTTAAAGCGTTTACAAAGGTTTTCGTTCAGCCTGGCGAAACCAAGGAGGTTCATCTGAAGTTATCTCCCGACGCCTTTAAATATTATAATGTAGAGCAAAAGAAATGGGTAACAGATAAAGGAAAATACAAATTACTTATCGGTAATTCGTCACAGAACACCCAACAAACGTTGACGATCAGAGCAAAATAATAATCAAAAGCAAGTACATCGAATTTCATTTTTGAAGGCTTACCAGAAAATGAAATTTCGAAAAAGATAAAATTTATTGAAAACGGACAAGTAAAAGCTCCCGAAGGTCCGTTAAGATGACTTCGCTAATTTCAACGAAAACTTTTTACATTATGAGACACTATTGCAGACACTTTCTTTTCTTTTTGAGTACAATTTTATTCTTATTCAGTTGTAATATCCAAACTCGGGTAGTTTGGTTGGATGAACTAAACCTTACAAATGCTGACCAATCAGCAGGTAAAGCGGTGGCTAACAAATCTATGTGGAATACACCTTTGGTCATTGCGTCCGATACTTTTAAGCGAGGAGTAGGAACCCATGCAGCCGGGATAATCCGAATAAAACTGGATGGTAGAACAACAAATTTTAGAGCGAAGGTTGGAATTGACGATTCTGCTCCCATAGATGAATTGAATCAGGCTTCTGCTGAATTTATTGTTATCGGAGATGGAAAAATCCTTTGGGAAAGTGGTGTTATGCATGGAGGTGAGAAAGCACAAAAAGTGGAAGTTTCAACAAAGAAAATTAAATCGTTGCTTTTACGAGTTGATCCTACCGCAGATGGCACAATTGGAGACCGTGCGAACTGGGTGAATGCCCAATTTGATGTTAATGGTAAAAGTCCGATTACCGAAACCAGGAAAAAAGAAAAAGAATATATCCTGACTCCTGTCGAACCTAAAGAGCCAAAAATCAATGCTCCATACCGATATGGAGCTCGTCCCGAAAGCCCATTCCTATTCTCAGTACCTGTTTCGGGTGAAAGGCCAATGAAATTTAAGGCCGAAAATTTACCGGAAAATTTAGCGATTGATACCGTTACTGGAATTATTTCCGGCAAAGCAAAATTGAAAGGAACCTATCTTGTGGATATTTCAGCTACCAATCAATTTGGTTCAGCAAAAAGTAAATTGACAATTGAAATTGGGGATAAAATTGCATTAACTCCACCCATGGGCTGGAATAGCTGGAATGTTTTTGGAGCCGACATTAGTGAAAGTAAAATACGGTCAATGGCCGATGCAATGGTTAGCACGAATCTAATTAATTATGGTTATTCATATATAAATATTGATGATGGCTGGCAGGGAAATCGCGGTGGTATTCATAATGCTATAATGCCAAACGAAAAATTTACAGATATGAAGGGACTTGTAGACTATGTCCACAGCAAAGGATTGAAAATAGGAATATATTCATCGCCATGGGTGAAAACTTATGCCGGTTATGTGGGTGGAAGTGCTGATTTTTCGGATGGAAAAGCAGTAAACCCATCCCGCAGATATGGAGACTATTCTTTTGCAGAAAATGATGTAAAACAATGGGTGGATTGGGGTTTCGATTATGTAAAATACGATTGGATGCCCAACGATGTAAAGCATACTTCCGAATTGACTGAGTTGCTTCGTCATTCGGGCAGGGATATAGTGTATAGCATTTCCAATGCTGCCCCTTTCCAACAGGCATCAGATTGGTCAAATCTCACAAATGCATGGCGAACAACCGGTGATATTCAGGATTCATGGTGTAGTCTTACCACTATTGGATTCTTACAGGATAAATGGCAATCCTATGCAAAACCAGGAAGCTGGAATGATCCCGACATGCTTATTGTTGGAAAAGTTGGTTGGGGTAATGGTATTCATGCAACAAATTTATCTCCAAATGAACAATATTTACATATTTCACTTTGGAGTATTCTCGCAGCACCTTTATTAGTAGGATGCGATATGACATTGTTGGATGATTTCACATTGAGTTTGCTGAAAAATGATGAAGTCATCGGTGTTGATCAAGATGTAGCCGGGATTCAGGGAAGTCGTATATTCAGTGACCCGGAAAAACTAATTGAAGTTTGGTCAAAACCATTGAATGATGGATCAAAAGCTGTAGGTTTTTTCAATTTAGGAGAAAACAAACAAACTATCTCCATTTCCTGGAATCAATTAAAAGTCACTGGAAAACAACTTGTCAGGGATTTGTGGAAACAGAAAAACATAGGAATTTTTAATAATAATTTTTCAGCAGAAGTCCCAACCCATGGAGTTGTATTTATAAAAATAATCCCTTCAAAATGAAAAAAAATATGAGAAACTACTTGCTATTATTTTTGATTACTTACAGTTTTTTTGGGTTTTCCCAACAACTTGATTTAGAAAAAATACTTAAATCTAACGATGTGAGTTATTTGGTTCATAATCATGTTGCATCACATAATCCCTTACCCCATGGTTGGGAAGAGTTTACTCATGCTCAATCACCTTTAGGTCGATTTACGTTTCCAGAAGTTATGGCGATGCATAGTGGCGAAATTTATTCGCTACAAAGTAAAGGATTTATTACCCAGAACACCATAACTTCACAGGAATGGCTTCCTTGGTTATTTCAAGCTAAAAACAATAAGATAAAAGTCAGACGTACCGTTGGAAAAGACATCTTTATGTCTGAAATAACCAGTATGGATGACAAAAATATGGCTGTACTTGAAATGAATAGTTTTACAGATCACTATTACAGAAATAAAGAGCTGATTGATTTTCAGTTTGATAAATCGAACAACCGTTTTATCTTTAAATGGAAAGACTATAGTTTGATGGTAACATTTAAGGGATGTTCGGATTTGATGATGTGTCAGGATCCACAACCCATGTTGAGGAAATTTCAAGGATTCGACGATGTGCTAATTGTTGACAATAGTGTTATTGGGTGTTGGAAACGAAACGGTATAACCTATTTAGGTGCTTCATTTGATAAAAAACTTACCATTACAATGGAAGTAACCAAAACGCCGAATATGGCACGTTTACCGGAATTTGATCAACTTATGACATCTGAGAAAGAATATTGGACAAAATTTTTAAATCAACAAGTTCCGCCACTTAAAACAAAAGACAGCACTATTATTAAAACTTATTACCATGCATGGGTTACATTTTGGAGCAACCGCATGGAAGGTGGCGATGGACTTACACCACATCCTTATATTGCTAGCTCTGCTTTTATGTATCCAAATCAATATTTTTGGGACGAGGGTTTTCATTCAATTTTGCTCTCTAATCTTAAAGATGCCGATTTGCCTTACCAATTCATGGAAAATTTTAGTATTGCACAAGCCCCAGATGGAGGCATGCCTGGCAGCTCTTCCTTCACAAAAGATTTCGAAAAATATCGCAAAGAAGTAACCAAATATGGTTCAAAAGACATGCAGCCTATTGTAAGTGCTGTAACGCTTAAATATCTGAAAGAAAAACAAGGTTGGAAAAATGACAAAATAAAAACAATGTATGATTCTTTCAATAAGTATGTCGACTGGTTATATAAATATAAGGATAAAGATAAAAATGGTGTAGTGGAATACACCAATAGTTTTAATTCTGGGGCGGATGATTCTCCACGATTTGATGGTTTATTTAGCAAGGGAAATCATATTGGCGTAATGCAGGCTGTTGAAAGCGTCGAACAGAACGTATGGTTGTCGTTGATGCATTATAATTTGTCTGAAATGGCAACTTTACTTGGTGATACAAACGCTGCAAAAAAACATGCTAAGAAGGCCGCAATTCTAGAAGCTAAAGTCGAAAAATATTTTTGGAATGAAGAAGATGGTTTTTATTATGATATGAATACTACTACCCATAAACAAATAAAAGTGAAGACCGAATTTACATTTATGGTTATGTTTATGAAAAATGCTAGAAAAGATAGAATAAAACGATTAGTTGAAGAACATCTATTAAATCCAAAAGAGTTTTGGGTAAACTATCCGGTTCCAAGTGTTGCATTGTCCGAACCCACATTTACTCAAAAAACCATGTGGCGTGGACCTGTTTGGCCAAATGAAAATTGGTTAATCTGTCTGGGTTTAGAGCAGCAGGGATATAAGGATATTGCCAAACAAATTGCGATGAAGACAGTAAAGATGCTTGGACCGCAATATCAAGACAATGTTTGCATACGTGGACCCCGTTTCAATGAGTGGTTTAACCCAATAACTGGAGAGCCCCTTGGAAATGAAAACATGAGTTGGAATTGTAATGTGGCTGATTTGATTTTAAGGTATTTGAATGAATGATGTATCCATATTACACATAATCAACGATCAAACTAACTATAAAAACAAGGCATAACTATAAATATTTTGTTTTCAGATAAAGCAATCTAATTTGTAGTCTTTTTTCATTTTACATTCCTAATAAATTTACGAATAATAAATAATTCAAGAAAGTTATTACTGATCCATACTAACTCAAAAAAATACTATTTTTACCAATTTCTAATACTTCCATTCTTTTTTTTATAGAAGTTGTTTAAACTCCTAAAACAAGAACAATACATCCGTTTATAAGTTTGGCCTTCAGATGTTAAAATGTTATATTTGTAGAAAACTACAAATGTGGAATGTGATTTCTTTTGAACTTTTGACTGATACAATTGCCATTGAAGAAATAATGGGATAATGTCGGTTAGAATTCTATATTTATATTCTAACACCTATAATTCTACTTTACCAAAATAGAAAATCTCAATGCCGGAGGCATTGTATGTTTTTAGAATTCATATGGTTTTGTTGTTGTTCGACCCCTCCGGGTTCGCATATTTCTTAAAATTTTCATTTACTATAAATACATGAACCCTTTGGGTTCAATATTATATGTTTAAATTATAAATTGGTAAAGTAGAAATAATAATAAAAAAATAAGCACACTAAAATTAAATTTAAAATCAGTAGTATGATAAAAAAGAGTGTATTAATGTTTTTGATGTTTGGGGTTTCTGTTTTGACTTTCTCACAATTCACAGTTGATAAATCAGATGTTACAGGTGTTTCGTCAAAGCCACAAGGTCCAGAATGGATGAACAATGCTGTATTTTATGAAATTTATCCACAAACTTTTTACGATTCGAATGGCGATGGTGTGGGTGATTTACAGGGTATAATTCAGAAGCTCGATTATGTAAAAAGCTTAGGTACAACAGCTATATGGCTTAACCCATTTTATGAATCACCGTTTCGCGATGCTGGATATGATGTAAGTGATTTTTATAAAGTTGCACCCCGATATGGAACCAATGCCGATGCGAAGCAGCTTTTTGACGAAATTCATAAAAGAGGCATGAAGGTGATTATAGATTATGTTCCCGGACATACATCAGTCGATCACCCCTGGTTCAAAGAATCGGCTAAAGCAGAGAAAAACAAATACTCCAACTGGTATATATGGACTGACAATACCTGGTCGGATGGAATGGACAGGCGCAATTATAATTTCATCCAAGGGTTTAGTGAAAGAGACGGCTGTTTTTTGACCAATTTCTTTTGGCATCAACCTGCTTTGAATTATGGATTCGCAAAACCCGATCCAACAAAACCGTGGCAGTTAGGAGTAAATCATCCCGATGTGTTAGCATTGAAAAAAGAAATGGAAAACGTATTGCGTTTTTGGTTGGAAATGGGAAGTGATGGTTTTAGAGTGGATATGGCCGGTTCGTTGGTAAAAAATGATACTGAAGGTGAATGTTCGAAATACTGGAACGATTTACGCAAAAGACTTGAAAAGGATTACCCTGATTTGTTCTTAGTGTCGGAATGGTCAAACCCAAAAGCTGCCTTGCGTGGTGGTTTTCATGCCGATTTTTTCCATTGGTTCAATGGCTACAACGATTTATTCGTTATTCTCGATGGCGGTAAGCCTTTCTTTGATGCTCGTGGCCAAGGAAATATCTCGCGCGTTATGAGTTTATATATGGATCAATATAATTCAACTAAAGATCTGGGTTATATCTCCATGCCTTTTGCCAATCACGATTTGTCCCGTATTTGCACTGAAGGCAGAACAGCCAACGATATTGAAATTATCTATGCATTTGAACTAACTATGCCAGGCATTCCCTTTCTTTATTATGGCGACGAAATAGGAATGAAACAACTCTTTGATTTGCCTTTTACGGAAGGAAGTTATGGAGCCCGTGCCGGAAACCGCACTCCAATGCAATGGAACAGCGGTCTGAATAAAGGATTTTCTTCTGCTCCTTCTCAGCAACTCTATCGTGTTGTTGATGCCTCGAACGATGCACCTAACGTAGCAGATTCCGAAAAAGGCAAAGAATCTCTGCTGAATAAGGTTCGCCAATTGATTAAGCTTCGAAACGTTGAACCGGCTTTGAAAGCGTTTGCTGAATTTGTACCGGTTTATGTAAAAGAAAAAGCCTATCCTTTTGCTTTTATCAGGGCAACAGGGAAAAACAGACTGCTCATTGTGTTGAATCCGGCAAACAAAGTTTATACCGCTAAGTTCAGCATTAATTATGATTCGGCATCTCCTGTTTTGATTGCCGGATCTCCGCTTCAAATACAAAAAAATGGAAAAGAGTTTACAGTTCAAGTCAATGGAGCCACTTACTCTATTTATCGGTTGAATGAGAAATAAATGGCAACTTAATTATTATTTTATAAAATGAGAAAATCAGCTTTATTGAGCATCCTGCTGTTATTTATCATTTAGACAAATGTAATTGCGCAAAACCTATCACACTCTAAATGGAAATTTAGTAGAGTTGATAATCCATGGGCGGCAGTTTCGTTCAACGAAAAAGGAATGAACTTTGGCTGTGAAATACTTAGAACTTTCGATGCCTCACAAAAGTAAAAAATAGCAGTATTAAAATTTAACAGTAAAATGTACAAGCTTATAAAAACAACATGTTTCATAACCATATAATTGTCAAATATAAATGAAAAAACTATCAATTTTGACACATTTTGCTGATTTATTAGCCTAAAAATCAGGTTTTTTTTTCTTTCTTGAATAAAGCTGATTCGTTTAAATTGAATGATAAATAAACTTTTTAACATACAAGTGACGGCAACTAACGGATCCAATTTTGAACAGCACCACAATGGCGATAAACATGTTATAAAACATATTCATCGCTGTTCGATGATTAATCAAAGAAAATAATATGCTTTCTGTATTATTTCTGAGGAGTGAGTGTCACAAGCAATGTGGTGGTTGAATTTGAGGGCAATTGCGCTTCAAAACCGACCAGATATGTACCTGTATTTGATGCATCAAAGTCGTTCTTCGATTGTGTCGACCATGTTTTAAGTGTAACCTTTACTTTTGAATCAACTTTCAGCACCAATTTCTTTCCGTTTTTTGTCAGTTCAATTGTATTTTGGCAATGAATCAACTTTGGTTCGGCTTCAGTCAGCATAGTCCAACGTACTTTAGTGGGAGTACTCAAAGTTGAAATCTGATCCTTGACTGTTACAAACGAATTATCAACAATAGAACAAGTTCTAATAACTTTCTTTACTTGACCAGCGTATGCCTGACTTATATCAGAAGAGGCAAAAATATTATCCTTATTGTCGGCATAACTGTCAATTTTTGAATTCCCTTCTACTCTTTGTAACGAATCGTTAAACGTAAGTGTATTATGAGAAAGGTTATTATACCTGAACACTTGCCAACGTTGCGAAAACTGCGTCTTGTTCCACAAATCTACTCCTTTCGATTCTAGTGTAATATAATCCTGAGAACCATAATCGCATGCCCATCGAACACCGTTGGCATCCATCACGAAACTGCCAACATCCATATGGGAATGATCTGCAGAAGGTGTTCCAGCCTTGAGACCAAGGAATATGGCATTCTTGTCAGTCCACGAAGTGCGCATTAAACATACAGGGGTCTCGCCCTGTCCAACCCACAAATTCGATTTGGGAGGAACGACTGCATCAAACTTTAAACCTGCTCCCCAAAGAATGGCTGCAGGAAGAAAACGGTCATTCCTTAACGATCGGTTTCCAGTAATGATATATTTTTTTTCATTCCAGAGCAATCCCGGATTCCTTTCTTTTTGTGCAAACCAGAAAATAGCCGGATTAAGTGCCGCTGAATTATTGCAATCCGAGTAATTAAAACTCTTTCCTGTCGGACCAACCATGTTCAGCATATATGAACCTGTGCGGGCAAAGCCGGGCATATTATCCATAAGGAACATTTCCCTTCCGAAATATTTTTCCATTGCACTTATAAAAAAAACGTTGAAAGTAGTTCCGTATCCCCAATACATAAAACCCTCAGGGTAATTACCATCGGGCTCGTAACCTTTCATCGATTTTGGTAACGATGCAAACGACCGGTTTATGATAGTTTGAGCAAGTTCCGGGTCATTTTCCTTAATAGCAATTGCCCCAAATATTATACCCGTATTGCAAACCTGATTCCAGTTATTCATTTCGTTTAGCCACGAATTATATTTCGGATTCATTGACGGCTTAATACCATTATTGATAATGGCATCGCTGATTTTGCCTCTCGATGCCTTGGACAAATAGTTATAAACCCAGTCGTACCCTATAGAAACCGCTAAAGTCATTTCGGCCACATCCAAAAAATGTGTCGGATTCCAATTCTCAAAAGCACAAACCGCCAACAGCTCGTCCTCAGTTCGTTTGGCGTATTTTTCATCGCCTGTAATACGATATGAATACGACAGAAAAAACACCCGTCTGAAACATTCACGTGACACATCGAGCAAACGCTTTCCAATTTTTTGGTATTTCAAACATGGAATTGCCAGCAGTTTGTCAGATTCCTGAACAATAATCTCATGAATAATTTTCAATGAAGGCGATTCATTAATCGATTTTCGTATCAATATTTCGTCGCCTTGTTTAATTAAGAGAGAGGGATGTTCATCCGATTGAGGAAGAACAATCTTTGTCTCATTTTGAGCTATTGCTAGAGAGCCCAACATCAGAGTTAGAATTACCAGTAAACTTCTTTTTAATTTCATCTTTTTTTGTTTCATCTTTTTTTGTTTTATCAATTCTATAAATTGGCTTTAGTACATGACAATAATTGTATAGCAATATAATTATATGATAATCAATAAAATAGTTGATATTTTATTTAGAAAAGACCTTGAAATTTTGTATCTTTATAGTTATAACAGTTTTTTAACTCTCAAAATAAGTAAATTGGATATTGAAGATACTCATTGAAATATATTGAATGAATTGAAAAGCTTTGTGCTTTAATTATTATCGCTTTTATCTGGGCTTACTTACCTGTCATTTATTTTCATGAACAAATAAAGCCAATTAGAAAGTTAAACAACGGCAGAATGGCAAAAAGCTTCTTCAAATACGGACTTAAATTTATCGTTTCAATTCTGTTAAATACTGGCTTTCAATTAAATATAGATGTTTTCATTTTTTTTCAAGTACTTATTAAAACCACTTTATTTTCACCTTGAAATTTATGCCAACCAACACGATCGGTATGAGCTGTATAAGGAATCCACTTTTGATTTAAAATTAACAACTTTAAATATTTCAGGGTTCTTATCCGTAGTCAGCAAATTACGTTCTATTGATGCTGGAACTGTGAAAATAATCAAATAGAGAAGTAATGATATAAGCGATTTTATCAATGTTTTTTAATATTGTAAATTACTATTTCATTTTATACATTTCGCAACCAGCAAGCAGAAAAGCACCAACACCGTAATTTTCAGTCATATCAACAGTTACTTTTTTTGGATCCTCACCAATTGGTTGTACCCAACCGAGTTTTCCATCGGTATGCACTGCCGAGACTAAAGCTTTCCATGCTTTAATAGCCTTAGGTTTATATTCTTTAGGTGAAAGATAACCATGATTAATGCCCCAACATAAGCCATAGGTAAAAAAACCGCTGCAACTGGTTTCGGGCATTGGGTAACTTTCTGAGTCGAGCAAACTTGCATGCCAAAAACCTTTTTCACCTTGTAAACCAGCAATTCGTTTGATCATTTTCTGATATAAATCAATGTAAAAACTACGGGTTGGATGGTTTTGAGGTAAATTCTCAATTATCATACACAAACCGCCTATTACCCAACCATTTCCTCTCCCCCAAAATACAGGTTGTCCGTTTGCTTCACGCATTGTTTTGAATCGTGTATCACGAAAAAACAACTGTTGCGAAGGAGAATAAAGCGTATCGTAAGTAATGCGGAATTCCTCATCCATAAAATTCAGAAATCGTTTGTCACCAGTAACGCGTGTAGCACGAATATACGCTGCAGGAGCCATAAACAAGGCATCGCACCAACTCCATCGTAGCTTATTCTCCTTTCGTGTGTAATCCAAATCACCATACGATCTATTTTTTAATATAAAATTCATTCGTTCAAGCGTCGGATTTATCATTACTGAATCTTGGTATTTCTGAAAAAGCTCAATAAAAAGCTGACTGGCACAAATATCATCGGCATCAAAAGTTTTTGGTCCAGGGGTATAATTTACTTTTTCACCACAACTCTTAAGGTATTGAAAGTATTTATCATCTTTGCTTATTTTAGCCCATTCAAGCATACCAGTATACATAGCCCCCGTAGCCCAAGAGTTATAGTAATAAGAATCCTTAAATTTAGTAGTTTGCATTTGATCTTCCTGATGTGCTATCTGCCAATCTGCAACACGCGCCATCGTTTTATAAATACCAGCTTTCTTTGGTTGGTTTCCTGCAAAAATGTTAATGCAGTAAAATAGAAAAATAAATAATAAAACGTTGTTTTTCATTTTAATTTAGTGTTTTTAATAGAGTTTATATAAGTTAGTTTGTTATTGATATTTTATTTTAAAAGTAGATAAGGCACAAGCGAGCACCATAACTAAATTACGAAAATCATCCATAAATCATCTGATTTCCTCTTTAACAATTCGAAATACTTTACAGTTACCAATTGCATGTTCGACCTTAACCATAGTTCTTGAAATTTCTTGATTTGATTTCTTTTCAATGTCGGTTAATTCTTTTTCCCTTTGGCTTCCTTTTCGGACGATTGATTTGAGCATTCTCGGGTTTGAATCCTTCGAAGCCTGAATCAAGCCAAAGTCTAACTCGTTTTATAAATTCAAACGGTTCAATAACGCACATTATTATATCGTGCATTTCCCCTCCCACGTTTGGGAGACATATAAATTATTGTTATTCATATCACTAACAATCATATCTTTATTCGGGTTTTTTTGCCACTATAAAAATATTTTTGAACATCACGATTAACTGGTCGAAGTATAGAACGTTCAGTTCCATCGATAAGAATATCCTTCCTCCAACAAGTAATTTATTTAAAGCATCTACTGTTCTACATGGAATGCAGTTTGCCTTTTCCAATGCAATGTTCAGTATTTTCTTAAGCAAGTGAATCTAAAGATTCGCCTGAGGTTGATTCATATTGAATGAGGCTGCAATGACTTGTTAAAATGGATTCTTCTATTAGATTAAGATAGAATAAATATCAACATAGTCTCAACGTTTGGAAAACCATCGTCTTTACAATGCTTTTTTACCGTTCTTCGGTAATCAACAGAGACAGTGTACACTGAAATATATGCTTCCCAGCAGGGTTCAAAAAATTCAACTAAAATATTGAACTGCTGAGGTTTAATGTTTACAACTGATAAAAAATGGGTTTTGTTTTAAATCGTAGGATTTCTGCATATTGTTTGTAAAAAAAACAACTTTTAGATCCTATTAATACAACTTATATAACACTTATTATTTATTGTATGTGCATTATTTCTCATTTGCTCATTTAAGCTAAATTATCCCTGAAAGGTTCATTATTCAGATATTCAGGTGTCAATGCTGATTCATTATCCGGATAAGGTGGCGTTGATTCCAATGCCAGTGAAATTTGATTATCCAATTCAATTTTTTCGATACTTGGAGTTGTATATTTTTGCTTATCTTTCATAATTCAAATTACTTTAAGATTACTTTTTGAGTTTTTAAACCTTTACCATTTTCAACCGTCACCAAATATAGTCCCGATTCAAATTCGATGTCGATTGGAGTCAGGTTTTTAGTGATTCTTTTTTCAACTAATTTCTGTCCTAATGAATTATAAATAGCTATTTTAGCATTAGAACTTAAATCTTTCAGGTTTACTGAAATATGATTGTTTGTATTTCTAAAAATAGAGATAGTTGCATTTTCACTATTTTCGCCATTTGTTTGATTCATATCTGTTGGAACACCTGCAGCTTTGAAAATAATTGAGAATCTTCCGCTTGCAGACACAGAATTATCGAAATTATAAACATTTCCATTTGTCAAATCAGTAATTGCTCCAGTTCCGTTATCTTTCAACAGAATTTGAGTGCCCGAAACAAAATTTGAAATTTCCGAAGCTTTTAAGCTAAAACTCATACTTGTTCCAGGAGTGAATATGAGCGGCATTTCAGTATCATAAGAAATAGAATTCAAGCCGTTTATAACTAAATTTTCTGCACCTGCTACTGTATAGATTCTTGGAATATATTGGATAGTATCCGTCATTTTTGGTGAATCATAAGCATCAAACCCATTTTGGGCATTCGGGTTGAAATAAATCACCGCTTCATCATTGTTCGTTCCGTTTGAAACTTCCAGTCTTAAAAGTTGTTGTGCCGATTGAAGTGAAGATTTTACTTTCAAAATATTGGTTGAACCTTCACCGTGTGAACGCATAGAATTGGTAAATGCTAGTGTTCCTGCTGTATTTGCTTTTACCCAGAATGCCTGCATTGGAGGAATATAACCTGAAGCTGTTGTTGGAACAGAAACTCTTCCAACCGAATTATAGGTTGGAAACGAATAATCATATTTAAGTGTATTTGTGTTCCAAACAGCAGTACGATACCAGATAGTTGGTTGAACCAACGTAGCATTACCTGCATTCAACGTCAATACTTGTTCCCAGTTCAAATAAGAAGGATAAGGATTTCCTACCAAATTGAATCCTGTATAACTTGAACCCGAACAGGTCAGATCAACATCAATATTTCCGCTGTTCAGATTTCCACTTAAATTCCATGAGGTTGTTCCACTAGAAGTTGAAGCAACTGCAATATAACCTACACCTGGTAGTAATGTTCCAGTAAAGTCATCCCATTTTACCTGCGCTTCGTTTCTTTTTATAATTTTAGAACCTGATAAAGTAATACTTCCATCTAGAAGATCTGACACAGGCACAGAAACATACCAGTTGCGGTCTGTGGCAGGAATACTTTGATGAACCGTAGCAATAATTGTTGGTAGTGTTGATACGTTATTATCCACAAAAGTGGCAGTGCCGGTAGCATCGCTTTGGAGAGTAATGCCACTGGTAGTAAGTGTATTGCCACTACCAAGAGTCAGTCGTGCCCTTGGAGCAATATATATACTCTGAAAGTTTTTGTTAGTATCAATATTCAATAACGTTCCATTCCCTATGATTGAAATATCACCGATAGTTGTATTAAGTGTAGAAGCATTCAAACTTCCGCTTGTAACAGCTTCATAAGTTCCAATATCAAAAGCATCAGTAGGTCTTGATATCCCAATCATATCTTTGTTATAAGGTATTGATATAGAAGGATCTGATAAATTGAATCCCTTATCTAATAATGAAGATCCTGTACTTAATGTCCAGATATTGTTGGTTGGGTCTGTAAAATTGGGTGCGTTAGTGCCTGATGTATTGGTTAAAGGTAGAGTAATACATGATACAGTCGTTCCAGTGTAATTTACAGAAATTGAATTATAAGCAGAGTTCCTAATATCTGAAAGATTATTAGCTGTAACACTAATTATTTGACCTGAATTAGAATCGGTTCCCCAAAAAACTGAATTGTAAATTTTCGAAGCAGAAACTTCAGCTAAATTAACACCACCGGCTATGTTGTTTACAACCGTACAATTATACATGGAAGCGCCAAGCGCCAGGTGAACAGCTGGGGATCCAGTGTTTCCAAAAATAAGACAATTATACATTGAACCTTTTGCTCCTGACATAACAACTCCAGATCCAATTGTTGAACAAATATTGTTTTTAAATATGGAATTTATAATTGTAAATCTTCCGAATCCATTAAAACTTACACCACCTCCACCATTAATTCCTGTAGCGGTATTGGTATCAAAAACACAACCATCTATTGTATAAGTAGTTTTTGTAAAACAATAAATTCCTCCGCCAGTATTATTATAAAAATAAGAATTAGAACACGATGCACTCCCATAACCGGTATTATTATAATGATTAATGCCATTTATACTGTTTGATAAAAACTGACAATTTTGTACTGTCGTTCCGGAGTATGAATATATTGGAGATTTAGTAGAAAAAGCAGTAAATGTCAACCCATTTAGAAGAATAGTACAACCGGCACTGCTAGCACTTTTAATGAAAGTATTACCAAGTGAATGACCATCAATTGTTGTTTGGTTCGTAAAATCCCAAGAAGCTGTTCCTTTAATTCTTTCGGAGATTGTTGTTTCAGAACCTGCAAAACCTCCGTAAACTGAAAGTAAGATTGTGGATCCCGGTCCCGTCCACAATGTCGAAGAAATTGTATATGTGCCCTTTGCAATCCATACCTGATCATCGACCACGAAAGTAGTTGTTCGCAACCAGTCGTTTAACGAAATAAATGTGCTTCCAGCACTTGCTGTTGATAAATTTACTAAAGTTTCATTAATACCAGCTGTACGCCAAGTGGCTGCACCAACTGTTCCAAGTTGAACTAAATAAGTTGTTGCCGAAAAAGCCGACAGAGTGCACATAAGTGCTAAAGTCATAATAATTTGTTTCATGATTTTTTAAATTTATAATTTGTTTTTCCTTATTTTAATTTTCTTATTTTAATACGCTAATATTCTAAATTAAATTTAAACGGGTCTAAAATTGTACTTAATAATTCAATGACATTGCTTAATAATTCCAAAATTGTACGTTACAAATAAAGCCAAAGAAGGTCTTTTATAAAGACCCTACACCATTTATTTAGTGGTTTTGGGGTAAATTGAAACAATGCTCACATAGCGTGCTGAATGACAAATGAATCTTAGAAATCACGTCTTTATAGGAGATGAAATATTTATAAAGACAATGTTTTTCAGTGATTTATACAAATGAAAACAGAGTTATTTTCTTGAAATGAAAACGTTTAACATAAAGATTAATGAACTATTGTACATAATAAAATTCATTTTGCTCCTATCTTAAATTTTATAATCCAGATAAAAGATTTTTAATAGCTATATGTTTTTTTAGTTTATATACCATTGAGAAATTAATCACTAAATATGGACATAATAATTTTTTTTATGATCTATCCAAAGCATCCTAAAACCTCAAATGTTAGATTTCTTGTTTTCAACTGAATAGGAATGCACCTTCATTCCCTAAAATAATATGATAAGAACAAAAAAATCGTAACTACTCAGCACCCTTAAATGGATGATACAGAATATTCTACGATTTTGGTAGAATGAAAGAATAAAAACATGTTATAAAAAGCTTTGATATTCCGTTGATAATCATTAATTTCGATGCGTGAAAGAGCAAGTTTTGGACATAGCACAGGTATTAAATTCTATCAACTTCTAGATTGATGGGTTGATGCAACAAGTTACTGCCTTAACTCAACAACTTGATGCAGCTAACAAAGTGTTTATTTATTTTAACCCACTTTGCAGCAATTTCGCCTAAAACTATTGCTATACAAGCATTTGTTGCTCTCGGAATTCCGATTTGAGCACTACAGATTTTTTCTTAGTAAAAGGAACATATTTATATTTTAGAGCATCATACAGCATTTGTACTTTATCGTTTGGGTCAGTACAACGTCGTATTAGAATTAGCTCATCTTTGTCGTTTTGAGCAGTTGTGGTAACAGCTTTTTGAGTGTTCATTATCCTAACAATTTCCGTCCATCCGCTATGTATATTTTCCTTTTTGAGTTGATGTCTAATGGTGTTTACCACCCAATATGCCAACAAACCCAGGTGCAAGTG
>JBBQEI010000077.1:0-20208 GCA_038320545.1 Bacteroidales bacterium | reverse complement strand
CACCACCAGCCCATTCCCATTCCGAATCCTCCTCCCATCATAATATTCTCCTTTCTTTTTATTGGTTATTTTTATTTTGCATCATACCGCCCTGACCCTGGTCCATCATTCCGCCGCGGTTTTGCATCATTCCGCCCTGGTTCATCATTCCGCCTTGTCCTTGCATCATTCCTTGCTGATGCATCATCATGTTTTTCAACTGTTCCTTTTGGTCGTTGTTCAACATGGCTTTCATTTTGCCGGCGGTTTCGTAAGCGGCCACTTTCATGCGTACTTTAGTGTCAGCACAATCCTTCATTTGTTTTTCAACCTGGCTTGCAGGGGCCATGTCATCCAGCAGTTTTTTCAACTTCATAGAACAGAATACGCAACAATCTCCTTTCTTTGGTTTCAGCGTAGCTTTCCAATTTTCACATTCATAGAAACATGAAACAGTACGCATGATTTTTTCTTTTGCATTCCCCAGAAAGAGCATGTTAAAGAGTTTTTAATGATAGTGTTCAAGATTTGATATTCACTTTTAACAAACTTGCATTGATTGCAACAACTATTGTACTTACGGTCATCAATACTGCGCCTATCGCAGGGCTTAATAAAATTCCCTGTTTGTAAAGTACACCTGCGGCTAATGGCAGTGCAACTAAGTTGTATCCGGTTGCCCAGATTAAATTCTGAATCATCTTGCGGTAGGTAGCTTTGCCAAACAAAATCAAGTTGGCTATGTCGCTTGGATTGCTATTTACTAAAATAATTCCTGCTGTTTCTGCTGCAATATCACTTCCGCTACCCACGGCAATACCAATATCTGCTTGTGCCAGTGCAGGTGCATCATTCACGCCATCGCCCGTCATTGCAACGAATTCTCCTTTCGACTGAAGCTCTTTTATCTTTGCTAATTTTTGATCCGGCATGACTTCTGCGAAAAAGCCATCCATCTTTAATTCATCGCTTACACTTTTGGCAACTTTGGCATTATCGCCTGTGAGCAGGATTGATTTTATGCCGTTCTGGTGAAGTGTTTCAATTGCTGGGGCCGACTCCGGCCTGATTTTATCTGCAAGCGCAATGTATCCGGCAATGGTTTCATTCATTAATACGAAAACAACCGTTTCCGATTCTGAAGCCTGGAAATTCTCCGGCTGCGATAATTTATTTTCTTTCAGATAACCAGGGCTTACAACTTTCACCTGTTTCCCATCTAATGTGGCTTGTACACCTTTACCAGTGATGGATTGGAAATCTGTTATTTCAGGTATGGTTATTTTTTCTTCTCCTGCTTTTTGTAAAATGCCCGTTGCAATCGGATGTTGCGAATTCTTTTCCAATGCAGCTGCAAGACGAATGATTTCATTTTCCTGAAATTCTTTTTGAAGAGATATCACTTTTACAACTTCAAATTTTCCTAGGGTGAGAGTCCCAGTTTTGTCGAATACAAGTGTGGTAATCTTTCGGGAATTTTCAAATGCTGTTCTGTTTTTGATAAGCAATCCCTTTTTGGCTGACATCGCTGTGGATATTGCAACTACCAATGGCACGGCTAATCCAAGCGCATGCGGACAACTTATGACAATCACTGTTACCATTCGCTCGAGTGCAAATTGAAGCGATTCACCTGCGAACAACCAGACTGCAAAAGTTCCGAAGCCCAGTGTCAATGCAACGATAGTGAGAATTAGCGCTGCTTTATCGGCCAATAATTGTGTTTTGGACTTTGCTTTTTGGGCATCATCTACCAGTTTGACTACTTTTGAAAGGTATGAATCTTTAGAAGCATGGCTAACACTTACTTTTAATGAACCTTCTCCATTCAATGACCCCGCAATTACCTTATCTCCTTTCGACTTTTTCACGGGAACACTTTCCCCTGTGAGCATGGATTCGTTCACATAACTTTCATTGTCGCTCACAATTCCATCGGCGGCGATCTTTTCTCCGGGCTTGATAAGGATGATGTCACCTTCTTTAAGGGTGTCGGTTTTTACGTCGCTCATTTTATCTCCGGTTACTAAGTGTGCCTGGTCGGGCATTAACTGCACGAGTAATTCCAACTCGCGGGATGCTCCTGCAATGGATTTCATTTCAAGCCAATGCCCTAAGAGCATGATTAAAATAAGGGTGCAGAGTTCCCAAAAGAAGTCCATTCCCTCTAAACCGAACACAATGGCAACACTATACACGTATGCCGTTGTAATGGCAACGGCTATAAGTATCATCATTCCCGGGGTTCGACTCTTCAATTCATTCCAGAACCCTTTGAGAAAAGGAAAACCGCCATAGAAGAAAATGACAGAGGAGAGTGCAAGCAAAAGATAATTTGATCCGTTGAATTGCCAGTTGATGCCCATGAATTTTTGAATGGTGGGCGAAAGCAGCATGACAGGGACAGTAATAATGAGTGTTATATAAAATTTCAGTCTGAAATCGGCAATCATCATTTTGTGGTGATCGTGACCTTCCTTTCCCATGGGTACATTGCTGTGTTGCATTTTAGCATGCTTCTCTTTGGGCATGTTCATTTTTGAATGATCCGTTTCTGGTTTTTCTTTTACCTGCCTATTTTCGGGAGAATGATGATCCATTAGATTTAGAATTTAGTTATTGGGAATTTTAACTCTTCAAATATCTATAAGGGGTTTAATTTAATTATTTGTTAAAAAATGCCGAACAGGCTGCCGAATCTATTAAGCAAACCTGAACGACAAAGTTTTTTTCTCAATGCTATTCATTCTCATTTAGCAAATTGGCCAGACTTATTGCCTGTTATTGGATTTTCTAAAGACAAACGGACATCGCTGTTACTTATTTTTTAGTATCCAACCTGTTTTTGCATCTATTGTTACATTCCGCAATTAGACATGTTACCACTCATATCCATGCATTCGCCTTCCTTCATTTTCATCTTTTTCCCGTCTTTCATTATGTATTCGCCATTGACCATACACTTAGTACCGTTTGTCATTGTCATGTCTTTGGTCATTGGCAGCGTTTTACCATCTTTCATAACCATCATTTTCCCATCTTTCATCATGCAGCAATCTTTCATCATCATTCCACCATGCATCATATTTCCGTTCATATCCATCCTATCACCTTCTTTCATTTTCATCTTTTTCCCATCCTTCATGATACATTCGCCATTGGTCATCAACTTAGTACCGTTTGTCATTGTCATGTCTTTATCCATTGGCATCGTTTTTCCGTCTTTCATAACCATCATTTTACCGTCTTTCATCATGCAGCAATCTTTCATCATTGCAGAATCTGATTTGACTTGCGAGTAAGCGTTAATTGATGTAAAGCATACTGTCATTATAAATACTGACACACACATGATAGAAATCATCTTTAAGTTTTTCATAATTCTTTAATTTTTAGTTATTGGTGAATAATAGATCAGTTTAGTTTTTATTCAGGTATTAGATATTCTAAAGTCATTTAAATCCAGTATTGGTATAAATGCAAATTACTTTAAGCATCCCGAAGCGTATTCGTTTTAATCACCTTGAATGAGGTAAATATCTGTTTGCTTCATTTCCGGTTTTATCGTTTTGATTTGTTTTGGTTTATAGCCTTAACAATAATCCAAACTACAACGACAATAACGATAAGGCCGATAATCCAGCCCCAACCCATTCCCCAACCGTGTCCTTCAAATCCATTCATCATAATACACCTCCATTAGTTAATTAAATTTGATTGTATGATGTTAACAAATCCAAAGCGGATTTTTTGTTTCTTATTTATGTAATACTTCATTGTGTTAACTTTTTTAACGTGTTATCCGTACTTCGGTTTTAGTGTACAGTAGTTTTGAATTATTAAACTACAAAGGTAAATGTCGCTAGAGTGAAAAGCATCACACAATTTTTGATATAAGTTATATCATTCACACATTTTCCATCGTAGCGCATTGACAGTTAACGCAACTTAATCCACATTGTAGCCTTTGACCCCAAAAACAGAAAAATACAGGCAAAAACTAAGTTTTTTAGTTCTTAAAATGGCTATTTTTCGGGGCTAAATTTAATTATTGAATGCTGCGCATTTAAACGATTTAACTACCAATCAGTTGAACCTGATACAAAAAATACTCACGACGCCAAGCTATGCTGGGATATAAGCACCATTATCGTTGTCTTAAATGCTCAAATGCTAAGGAGGAAAATACCAAGATATACTATTCATGTTCATGTCGATGATGTAAATCAGGGTCATGTGGATGTTCGTGAGTGATAGGATTGTGTGAATGTGTATGAGAATGCCATTTTTTCTCTGCAAATAATCCATTATCGTGCGAATGAGTATGATGTCCATCGGCATGTTGATGATAATGAATATGCTCCGTAGCTGTGTGCACATGCTGATGTTTATGAGATAAAATATTTGTAATTACAACTGCAAGAGCCAAAAGAACAATTGAAATAACATGAACCCACTGGAATGAATCATGGTAAAAGAAGTACGATAAAATAACGCCCCACAATGGAGCTGTAGAAAATAATATCTGACTTCGGGTTGCTCCAATATTTTGAGCTGAGGTAACATATAACACAATACTGAATCCATAAGAAAAAATTCCTACAATTAATGCTGGTGTTATTTGTCCTAACATAATAGGTTGTGTGGAAATTACACAACCTATGAATAAATTAACTGAACCAGCTATAATTCCCTTTACAAAGGTGACTGTTTGGGGTGAAGCGCCATCAGTAAGGGCTGTTAAATGATTATCAATTGCCCAACAAATGCAAGCTGCGGTAATAAGTATACCCGATAACAAACTGCTTGTTCCATCGCCAATTGAAGTAACAACACCTGCTATAATGGTTAAAGCAACTCCAATCCAGGTATATTTATCCAGTGAGTCTTTAAAAACCAATATACCTAAAATCGCTGTTGCTGCCAGTTCCATATTTAACCAAATGGAAACGGAAGCTGCATTTGCTGTTTTTAATCCGGCTAATAATAGCAACGGGCCTAAAAAACCACCGAAAAAAATAATTCCCAAAATCTTCGACCTGCTACCTGATTTAAAAAGCAATTTAAGATTGGAACTTTTTCTAAAGATGTACGGCAACATAGCTAATGCCGCACCCAAATACAATAAACCTGCCAGCTGGAAAGAATTTAATCCATCTAATAGTAGCTTACTAAATGGAGTTGCAATTCCAAAAAGAAAACCAGAAAGAATACCAGTTATAATGGCTAAACGCTTCATGTTTTTTTAAGCAAAAATAAATCATTTTCAATTAACTGTCATCCAACTTAAGGATGACAGCTAATTGTGTAGATTAAAACCCTTCGAAATAAAGGCTCATTAGAAACCACCTAATACATACAAGTGCAATTGCAGCGAAGAAGCCTTTTGGTTCAGTTCTTCAATATACAGGGCTGTTTGCTGATAGTTATCGTATTCGATAAAAAACTCGGTGTAACTTATATGCCCGGCATTGTATGCTTTTAAAAGCAACTCAGGTGTATTAAGGGTTTTAAATATATCGTTCATACTCATAACCGATTGCTGAACAGCTTTATATTCGGTAATCAATTGCGAAATAATGCTTTGCAATTCCAGCTTATAAGCATTTACCGCTTCAGTTGCATACAACTGTCGGGCTTTGGCAGCTTTTACCGTGTTTTTGTTCTCAAATAATGGAATGGTAATACCGGCATGAATACCATTGAATGTTTGCCCGACATTAATGTCCTGCCTGTACCCTATTTCAAACTTTGGCAAGCTCATCGACCGTTGCAGGCTGATATTGCGTTCGGCAATTAAAGCTTCAGCTTCCCATTGTTTTATCTGTGGATTACTTGGAGATATGCTATTCATGGAAGTGTCGGAAACAGCAAAGCTGGAGAATACCGGAAACAACGTATCCTTAACTAAAATGGACTGGCCTCCATTCAACCCGGTTAACTTAATTATCAAGGATTTTTGGCGGCTTTCTGCCAGTTGAAATTCGCTTTGCACTTTTGCTAGTTCGCTTCGTACACGATTGGCCTCAAATACATTGGCATCGCCCGTACTCAAACGCTTTTCAATTCCTGTTTGCAACTGCATTGCCATTACCTTTCGCTTGGAGAGAATTGAAATTTTACGGTTCGTATAAACCAGCTCTGCATATATCTGTGCTACACTCGTGTTTACTTCGAGTTTTGCCTGGCGATAGCGTTCATCGGATTGCGAAGCCGAAAGGTTTGCAATTTTGCTTTTATGAACATACGCCGATGGAAAATCGAACGATTGAGATATAACCATTTCGGAATAATTTCCCGAAGGATTACTTAATTTATCGAACGAAACCGAAGGATTTGCCAAGTATATCCCTGTTTTAGCGTTCAGTTTCTGAGCCTCGAAATATTGACGGCTGGCTGACAACGTTTTGTTATTGGAAGCTACACTGTCCAATACTGCCTGAAACGTAACCTGTGAAAAGGCGGGCTGAAAAAGGAAGACAATAAGAAAAATATATATTATCCGTATCATGCTTTTTCAGATTTTTGTTGATGTTTATTTCGGTTTACAAGGAAGTACACAATAGGTACAATAAAGATATTCAGTAAGGTAGAAGTCAATAATCCACCCAAGATAACTTTTGCCATTGGGCTTTGAATCTCGTTACCTGCCACATGTCCCGATAAAGCCAAAGGAATAAGCGCAAGTGCAGCTGTTAAAGCTGTCATCAGGATAGGGCTTAATCGTTCACGGGAGCCGGTGATGATGGTATCGAAAAGGTTATAGCCTTGTTTTTCCAGTGTTTGGTAATTCGAAACAAGCAATATTCCGTTTCGTGTAGCTATCCCGAACAGGGTGATGAACCCGATAATTGCAGGAATACTTACAATACCAATGGTTAGCCACAAGCTAAACACCCCGCCAATTAGGGCAAGAGGCAGGTTAAGCAAAATGATGGCTGCTAGCCTTGTATTCCTGAATTCCTGAAAAAGTATCAGGAAGATGATTAGCACAGCAATAAGGGATGTAATTAACAACAGCCGTGATGCTTTTTCGGCACTTTCAAACTGACCGCCATATTCAACCCTGTAACCTTCGGGCAATTGAATATTCTGGTTAACTTTTTCCTTTATATCATCTACAACACTTCCCAGGTCTCGCCCAGCCACATTAGCGGAAACCACAATTTTTCGTTGTACATTCTCCCGGTTAATGGTGTTTGGCCCGCTTGCCGAAACTACATCCGCCACATAATACAAAGGAATTCTTTTTCCGTCTTTGGTATCAATAAGTGCGTTGCGGATATTTTCCATTGAGCCACGGTTGGCTGTATCGTAGCGAACCATCAGGTCGAAACTGCGATTGCCTTCGAATACTTCCGAAACTTTTTCACCGGCAAAAGCAACATCAATAAATTCGGTAAATTGATTCAGGGTGATACCGTGCTTAGCAAGCATATCACGCTTGGGTTTTATTTGTACCTGTGGAATTTCAATTTGTTGTTCCACGCTTAAATCTACCAAGCCTTCTATTCCCTGAATATTAGTTTTTATCTGGTTTGCGATGGTGAACAATTTGCCAAGGTCGGAACCGAACAGCTTAATGGCTATGTTAGCCCGTGTACCCGAAAGCATGTGGTCGATACGATGGCTAAGCGGCTGACCAACGGTAATGTTTACGCCGGATATTCCTGCCATTTTCTTGCGTAAGTCGAGCATAAAATCTTCACGAGACCTTTTACCAAGGGTAAATGTAGCTTCTATCTCTGCGCCATTTACACCAAGTGCATGTTCATCGAGTTCAGCACGACCTTGCCTGCGAGTAACAGATTTTATCTCAGGAACGGATAATAATGTTTTATCAACCAATTCCCCAATCTTGTTGGCTTCATCGAGCGAGATGCCAGGCAAACTTACGGTTCCTATGTTTAACGAACCTTCGTTAAAATCGGGTAAGAAACTGCGTCCCATAGAGAAAAACAGGAAGGCAGCCAAAACAACCATAAAACCTGTACTCCAGAGAATAATACTTTTCGTTTTCATGGCACGGTGCAATAAACCTTCATATTTTTCGCCAAGCCATTGTACAACAGGGCTACCCTTTTCGTTTCGGGTAAGCATTTTTTGACTTGTTAAAAGGTACGACGATAACACAGGGGTTAATGACACTGCAACAACAAGAGATGCGAACAGCGATACGATAAAGGCAATGCCAAGGGGTTGTAACATTCGGCCTTCCATACCCGATAGAAAGAACAATGGGATAAAAGCTACAATAATGATAAGGGTTGCATTGAGGATGGAAGCCATAATTTCCCGGGTAGATTTGAAGATTACCTCTGAAATGCCAAGCTTTTCTTGTCCCTCGTACTTTGCATTAAGTTTTATTCGTTTGTAGGCATTATCAACCACAATTATGGCATCGTCAACCAGCACACCGATGGCAATGGCCATACCTCCCAGGCTCATCGTGTTGATGTTGTACCCAAATATTTTCAGGGTAATAATGCTTATTAACAAGGAAATAGGAATTGCTACCAACGAAATAACCGTTGTGCGGAAATTCATTAGAAACACCAGCAATACGATAATTACAAAGAATGAACCTTCAATGAGTGCTTTCTGAACATTGTTGATGGACGATTCAATAAAATCTGCCTGGCGGAAAATATTCATATCAATTTTGATATGGGCTGGCAGGCTCTTTTTGAGGTTTGCAATGTTGTGGTCAATCGTTTTTGTCAAATCCAGGGTATTGGTATTGGGTTGTTTTAGTACGGTGAGTACTATAGCAGGTTTACCATTTAACGAACTATACCCGATTTTAGGAGAAGAGCCAATTTTTATATCGGCAATGTCTTCAAGTTTAACTGGGTAATTTCCCTTTAATTTAACTACAGATTTTCCAATTTCAGAAAGGTTATTGGTACGAACCATACCCCGGATGATATATTCGTTTCCATATTCGTTCATCACCCCTCCGGTGGCATTCTGGTTCATACCTTTGGTGGTTTCCATGAGTTCGGTTAGAGAAACATCATAATACTTCATTTTGGACGGGTCAGCCAGAATCTGGTATTGTTTGTAGTCGCCGCCAATTATGGTAACCTGCGAAACACCTCCGGTTGCCAACAATGCAGGACGGATTGTCCATTCGGCAACAGTCCGCAAATCCATTTGGCTGGTGGAATCGGAGGTAAGGCCAATGAGCAATATTTCGCCCATGATAGACGATTGAGGGGCAAGCGTAGGAGCGCCTACACCAATAGGCATAACGGCGCCAACCGATATAAGTTTTTCACTTACAATCTGGCGAGCTTTATAAATATCAGTACCCCAGTCGAATTCGACCCAAACAATAGAGAATCCGGCAGAGGACGAAGAACGCACCCGGCGAACATTGGTTGCTCCATTTACGGCTGTTTCAATAGGGAATGAAACCAGCCGCTCCACTTCTTCGGGAGCCATGCCATGAGCTTCGGTCATTACAACTACGGTAGGCGCTGTAAGGTCAGGAAATACATCTACTTCCATATCCGAAGCAACGTATGCCCCTCCAAGCGTGACCAAAGCAGCACACAATAATACCAGAAGCCTGTTTTTTAATGAAAAGGATATTATCTTTTGTAACATACTTACGTTTTTAAAGGATTAATGAGCATGTCCATGTGCAGGGATAACACCTGAAGCCGAAGCGAGCTTTATTTGATAAGCACCTTTGGTTACCACTCGTTCGCCAAACTTCAATCCGCCCAAAACCTGTACATTAATTCCATCGGAACCACCCAGGGTGAGCTCACGTTTTACGAAGCTTTCTCCTGCCGTTTGTACATAAGCAAAAAATAAACCCTGTTCCTCAATGAGTGCTGAGACTGGAACTACAATAGCGCCATTGTATGACTTTAGTTTTAGGAATACATCCACCAGTGAGCCTGAAACAAATCCTCCTTTGTTATCAAAGCTGAAAGTAACAGGGATAAAGAGCGTATTTGCATCGTTGCTCTTTCCGTACGAAAGTAAACGACCGTTGAGCGATTCGATGCTGTAAGTTTTTTCATTATAAGCCGACTTAAAATTGGCCGAAGTAATAGCTCCCAATTTGGAGAAATATTTTTGCGACACTTCTGCTTTTAACACGAGTCTTCTATTTTGCGACACAGTTGCCATTGGTTGACCTACTGTTACATACTGGCCTTCGGTAACCAAAATATTTTTTACAAAACCAGAAAGCTGCGATACCACTTTTTGCCCGCCTGCCTGGTAATTTCGGGCAAGGTTGTTGTAATTGGCTTGTTCTGTTTCATAGCGTGCTTTGGCTTCCTGAAAATCCTTTTGCGAAACGATATTGTCTTTCACCAATTCCTGAGAGCGTTCGTAATCAGCCTTGGCTTTTTCGTAAGCAACTTTGGCTTTTTTGAAAAGAGTTTCGGCATTGCCATCGGTAAGGTTTCCACCTGAAATTGCAAAAAGCATCTCTCCTATATTTACTGATGTTCCTACCACTACCTTGTTACCACTAAAAGTGACAATGCCGGAGGTATTAGCAGTAACCACCATTTCGTCGCCCTGAGCTGGTAAAATCTCTCCGGTGGTTTTAATAATTTCGCTGAATGGCTGCGGAGAAATTGCCATGTTGGCAAACTCAATTTTCCAGACTTGTTCTTTTAAATACGATATTTCGTTGCCTTTGTGTTCTTCTTTTGCCGATGCAATTGCTGATGTAGCATCAGCAAATACTGTTACGTTGTCAATTACAATCTGGTCGGTGTAATCTTTGTTTTTGATGTCGAAAACCAGTTTGCCAACGCCAGTTTTTACCGGAACAATAGCATACCTGAAAATGCCAGGCGATGAAGATACTGTTGATGTCTGCGAAATGGTATTTTCATCAACCATTAACGAAAACGTAATTGTACCATCGGTAATGGCTGTGAATAATTCACCCATGCGGGTAAAATGGCCAGCTAATTTCATGGTATCGCTAACAACAAGGGTGCGGAACTCAGCAAACAATTCGGACTTTTCGGTATAAACAGTATAAGCAAGTGAAGGAAGTTCGCCAGTTTCTGTACCATGTCCAAGTGCAGATTCTTCAATATTTGTTTTGCTACCACATGAGACCAACAAAATGGCACTTATGATGATGAATAATTTATTCATAATTTATATGATTTTTAAATATATACAATGATTTAAAGCCATTTTGAATGAAAGAACCTTATCCGGTTTTCATATAAAAAATGACACAAGGGAGGTAATTGTTAATAACAATTTCCAACGAATGAAGTAGTTTAAGCTAAAATAATGGGAGGTGGCCGGTTAGAAAATGATGAACTACACACATGAATTGGAGGGCGTGCATAGTCGTAAAAGATTAAGGCCGAAAAAGAAAAATCCTGAAGTGGTTGAAAATTAACCGGGCTATTTAGGATATTACCTAATGGCACTTTTTTAAGTAGGCACTTAACTGAATGTGATGCAAAAACAGTTTGTTTTTCGATTACAACATGAAGTGTTACACTATGCGAAAATGGATAATTATGTTCGTGGTCGCTGTCGTGATGCGAATCGTGATGTTCGTTGTTGTCGTGGGTGTGTTCAGTTGAAAATATATCGTCGAAATGTCCGTGTGGAATGATGTTATGCCCTAGCACTATGGTGTAGGCAAACAGCAGTAGGGATATTATGAAATGCTTTTTCGACATACGCAAAGTTATTAAAATAACCATCGAATGGCGTTATTGTTTTTAACTTTAATGAACTCAGGTTGGTCTAACCCATGAACATGACTTCATATTGCAATCCGGCTTACTGCAGTTGATCTTCGAGTTTTGGCCGATGCTGTATGTTTTGGTAGCTGCTATAATATCAGGATTATTTAAGACTTTTTTCCTGCAAACCCGCTGTTTTCCTTACTCCGGTGTGCCTGCGAATTCCGGGACCGAACGTGATTCTGATTCTGCCTTTGTTTTCACCAAACCATTTTCCCTGATATCCTTAATCAGCCATTCCATTTCCTTGATTTCCCTGCGCTGCGCTTTAATAATTTCATCAGCCAGTTTCCTTACCCTCACATCTTCGATATTTGAATTTGCACTTGTTAAAATGGCGATAGAATGATGCGGAATCATGCCTTCCATATAGTCAACATCGCTAACTGTAACCTGGCTCCTGACAAGCCATACCGAAGCGGCGAGCAGCAAAACACCGCCAATAATAATTGCTGAGTTTGTTTTGCTGTTAGGGTACATCTTGATCATAAACAAGAGCATTATAATTATCATTGCTCCCCCCATGATCAAGGTCATAAACAGACGCGTTTCACTAAACCAAAAGTGTTGAATAATTTGGTATGAATTCGCATACATTAAAAAGAACATTGCAACCATAGATGTGCCTATCATCGCAAAAAATTTCAAGTAACTACTATGTGTGTTTTCTTTTGTTTCCATTTATAGTTTCCTCCTACATTTATAAACTTTTTCTGTTTGCTTGTTTTTACAAATTCCTGATTACCTTTTCAAGTTTTCCTTTTATTTCGTCGGCAATACCCTTTAACTCTTTATTTTCAATTGCTGACATCGAAGCAATAGGATCGACAGCAGCGACCTCTGTAGTTCCATCGGATTTTTCCTGAATAATAACATTGCAGGGTAGCATAACACCTATTTTATCCTCTTGCTGTAAGGCTTTATAAGCATAGCCCGGATTACAGGCTCCCAGAATTTTATATTTCCGGAAATCGACACCAAGTTTTTCCTTAAGCTTTTCGTGAATGTCAATTTCTGACAGTACGCCAAAACCTTCTTTTTTCAATTCTTCGGTAACTTTTTCGACTGCTTCGTCGAAAGCGTACTCTGTTGTTTTTTCAATGTAATACTTCATAATAATGTTTTTTAGTGGTTCAACAATCATATAACAATTCGAAAGCTCTTTTAGACGGTTACAAAAGTGCCTCTGAGTTCTGCACTTAAGGGATGATGACTGGATAGATATTTTCGCATTGCATCAATTACCAGTTCTGAACTGTTTTTGCGGTTTCGTCCGTACTTTTCGGGAACTCCCTGCATGGTAACGAATGCTGCTGTGTAGTATTGACCTGGCTTTGCTTCCTCTTTGCCAATAAAGATTTTCTGGATACGTTGCCCAGCCGGATTCTCAATCTTGAAATAGACATGCAGACCCAGACAGCGTTTAACATATCCGCCCATCTGTTTGTATGGGTCGCACGAGAATGTTCTTTCGAGATTCTCCTCCAACATCGCCCTGAGTTCCTCGCCAGTCAATTCAACAGTTGATACAGGCGGATTCATGGGAATTATGTTATACAGGTCATTCAACGTTATTTTTCCGGGAATTACGGGCGCACCAAAGCGCCAGCCATTCGAAAATGCCAATTGCGCTCCGGTACTTTCAAGCAGAGCCTGAAGGAGAAAATTGTCCATCGTGGATTCCAGTGTTGTTCCGCGGTTGAGTGCTGTAGCTGTTTCGCCGACAACCTCTGCGAGTTCATCGTTAAATGGTGCCAGTGCTTCTTTTACCAGAATATCCACTTTGGCGTCAGGCTTTATATTTGCTTCAACTTCAATTAACTGATGCCGGTAGTCAATAATCTTTCCATCATTTACTTCCACATCGAGGCTACCCAGAAATGAACCGTGGCATCCCGACTGAATAACGATGGTTTTACCAATGAGTACCGGTTCGGAAAGACGGTTGTGGGTATGGCCGCTAAGGCAGATATCTATTCCTTGTACTTCTGACAAAAGCTTTAAATCCTGGGGGAACCCAAGATGTGAGATTAAAATAATCAAATCTACCTTTTCTACGATTTGTAAAATTGTGATGACAGGCGGAAGTTCATCTTTGCCAAGTGTAAAATAAATTCCTTCGCTGAACGATGGCGGCATGGTTTTATCAATAATGTTCGATGCTAATCCCACAAGGCCAATCCGTAATCCACCAACTTCTTTTACAATATATGATGGATAGACAGGCTTGTTTGTCACTTTATCGAAAATATTAATTGCCAGCATGGGGTAATTGAGTTCCGCAACCCGTTGCTGAAAAACTTCCGGGCTATAGGCAAACTCCCAATGTGCGGTCATGGCATCAATTCCCATTGAGTTCAGTATCGGGATCAACGCCTTTCCCTGGGTTTTCTGTGCCGGGAAAGTACCCTGGAAAGTATCGCCGCAATCGCAAAAAAGACAATTAGGATTGACGGCCCTAATCTGTTTTACAAGAGCAGCAATTCGTGCATAACCTCCTGCTTTACGATAAACAGCATGGTCGTCTTCCCAAAACATTTCCTGGTGTAAGTCAAAATACGCATGGCTGTCGTTCATCTGAATGACGGTGAGTCTTTTACTGTTACTCATTTTCTCCCCTTTCCGTTAGTTCAAAAAATTTTTTGGAATTTTGCGTTTTTTCCATTTTATTTCTTCCGGGTCAAATACTGTAAATCAGATAAATAACGAGGAAAATGCCGACTGCCAGAACTGATAGGGTTTGCAATGCATCAAGTATCGACAATTGTTTCCAGGTATCTTTGTTTATCTGTTTTTCAACCTTTATATATCTGATAAATGCAAGAACTCCCATCAAAGCGCCCAGTCCAACAAGGAATATTCCGAGGATTGCTGAATAACCACGAGAAGGAGGCAAAGCTTCTCCAATGGATGATTTTCCCATAACATAAGACATTTGTTTCATGAACAAACGCGAACTTTTCGACAACAAAACCGAATGCCATTATGCCAATGCTGGTCCGAATCCATGCAAGAAATGTCCTCTCATTGGCCATGTGAACACGGCGGTTCAAAAGCTTTTTCTGATTCTTCTGTTCATTTATATCCGGCATTTTATTTTATATATTGTATTTTACCCCTTGATGAAGGCCAGCAGATCAGCATTTAGTTTTTCCTTGTGTGTTTCGGCCAGGCCGTGCGGACCACCAGGATAGATGCTAAGTTTTGCATTTTTTACAAGCTTAACAGCAAGTTTGGCCGTAGTTTCTATAGGAACAATCTGATCGTCGTCGCCATGGATTATCAGCGTTGGAACATCAAACTTTTTCAAATCTTCGGTGAAATCTGTTTCCGAAAAGGCCTTGATACATTCGAGTTCGCTCTGCAAACTACCCATCATTCCCTGGAACCAGAAAGCATCGCGCATTCCCTGAGTTACTTTGTGATCTTTGCGGTTGGCGCCGTAGAACGGGGTGGTTAAATCCTTGAAAAATTGCGAACGGTCGGCTGCAACTCCTGTGCGGATGTCGTTAAACTTGTCAATTGGTACTCCTTCAGGATTGGTCTTTGTCTTCAGCATCAGCGGCGTTACAGAACCCATCAGAACAACCTTGGCTACGCGTGATGTACCATGACGGCCGATGTAACGGGCAACTTCTCCGCCACCGGTAGAATGGCCTATTAAGGTTGCTCCTTTCAGATCAAGTGTTTCAAACAGTTCCGCTAAATCGTTGGAATATGTGTCCATATCATTTCCATTCCATGGCTGGCTGGAACGGCCATGCCCACGACGGTCGTGAGTAATACAGCGATAACCGTGCGAGGCCAGAAAAACCATTTGTGATTCCCATGCATCGGCATCAAGCGGCCATCCGTGACTGAAAACGACGGGTTTGCCCGTTCCCCAATCCTTGTAGTAAATTTGTGTGCCGTCTTTTGTTGTGAATGTATTCATAATTTTTTTAGTTTATTTATATTAATTCTTTATATAATTAAATTTACTGCTTATCCCTTTCAAGCAAGTTGCTTTCTGGAAACTAATTAAAAGTTAACCAGAATTCGACATAAGATTCCTCATTTCATTCGGAATGACAGGCTTTGGTCAGTTGAAGCGGTGGGGAGAGAGGCGGGCTTCGCCAGCCTCTCTCCCCACCCATATAACAAGCTTTTTATTGTCATTCCGAACCTGTCTGCAGCAGGCAGGCAGAGTGAGGAATCTTTATTAATAACAACACTTGCCCGAAGTGGATAAACAGTTTAAATTTTTATCAACGCTAAGATTTGCTAATTGAGTGAGAACAACATCCATCATGGGCATCATGGGTAACCTTAGTCAATCAATTCGATTTTTACAGTATGTTTTTTCATTCAGGCGGTCGTATTATAAAATACGTGTAACCGCCATATCGCTATACGATTACATCTGTTTAATTGGGATGCAAGATGAATACTTTTTTAGGGAAAGTTGTTATATAATATTGGAAATAAATTGTGTGATTCACACCTAAATTATTTAAACTTTTTATAGGTATTTTTAATTATGTCGGCCAGATCGAAATCCTTGTGGGTGATAACTTTGGCTACTGGTTAGACAAAAACAAAGTCGATATATGCTATAAGATATGAGTTTAAGGGCTCATCTTTTTTTAAATTCAACCCTTTCCGGGTTGTGTTCATAGGAATTTGTCAAAGTAGAATAAAATTGAATATCAGAGCTGGCCAGAGGCCGATAATGTCAGATTTTTTTATATTTCATTTTTACAAGTTGGGCATTTACTTTTTCAGGTTCATAGGTTTTAGTTATCAATTGTGTGCCATCCATTATAGTTTTGATTTACGAATTAACTCAAAAGTTTTTATGAAAAAGATATCAATTGAAAAATGGGTCCATGTAGTGTTTGTAACCTTACTTTTTGCCGATTGCACCAACTTTGTAATTACTAAAGTCTGGAATGGAGATCTTCTCAGGGCTATTCTATATTACAGCGGAATAATAGCCTGGATCGTTGTTTTTTACAGCCAGGTATTTTGGTTATTTCCGAAGTATTTCATAAACAAGCGGTTTGCAAAGTATTTCTTTTATCTATCTTTAACTCTCTTAAGCCTCTTTATTATTCATACTTCATTGCAGAATATTGATATTCAAAAACAAATTCTTCAAAAACAGCAAATTCAATTATCTTTTATAAAGACCTGGGCTGTCCATTATAATTCATATTTCAAATGGCTAGGGGAAATTATCATTATATGGCTGGTCTCAATAATTTATTCACTTTTGAAAATGGCATTGATAAATAAAATAATAAAAATAAGAACCTTAGTGGCCTCATTTCTTTCAATCTTAATTATTGTTTCAGTTGTCTTAGGAGGAATATACTACCATTATGCTTCTTTTGCCGGAACCGATAAAATAAAATTTATCCGGCAGCCTGAGAAATATAAAAGTTTTATGGAGTTTGTAAATCAGAAAGAGTTTGCAGGAAGTACCCTTTATATTGATATCTGGGGCCCTAATTGCGGGCCGTGTTTACACGAATTTAAGAATTATGCGGATTTTAAAAAACGATACAAAGATAAACCAGTAAAATGTATTTACTTAGCAATTGTTAACCGCACTCCCGACATTGCTAAATGGAAAAGTATTATCAAAAAATATGAGATAGAAGGTTACCATATGAAGCTGGATACTTTGTTGTGGAATGATATCTGGAAAATTAAAGACATTAATTACCCAAATATTATTCCTCACTATATAATAGTAAATAAAAATGGTATAATTGTATATCCCAATGCTGATCGCCCCAGCTCTGGCGAGCTTATTTACAAACAAATGGACATGGCTTTAAAAAATAACCTTTCGGAATGATGAGAGAAGCCCTTGAATTTATACGACAAGCGCTTTACTACGATTTTCAGGACCTTGTGGCTGGTTTTTGTGGAATAATCGTGTCCTTTTCTGCTTATCACTGGGTTAACTATAAACTTAAAAGCAGAATTCATTCTACCTTTTTCAGGCGTAATATTATAGCTTTAACTGCTATGCTCTTATTCTTTATATACGATTTAATATGGGAACACCATAGTTTATCAATACCAATCATATTATTTCTTAGTTCATTTTTGTTTTTTAACCTTTATTACCTCATTTCTTTAAAATTACAAAGTTCCGGAAATTGGGTCTCCATTATCAAGTTCCTAATCATGTTCTTTCTGTTCTGGGTTTTCATGGTAAGTTTGAATTTGATAATCAATTCTTATGAGGACATGCATCGTGGACATGTACAAAACCTGATCGGAAATTTTCATTTAAAGTATGATGAAAGAATTTATTTTTTAAAGCGGGAATTTGCATTCAGTTTTATTATTGCATTTCTGGCTACATCGGTAGACTTTGGGTGCAAGTATATAATAGGTTTGCAGCAATTGAAACAAAATAAAAAAGAATTTGAAAACCTGAAATTAAAAGAACAACTCACTCAGGCTCAACTTGATGTGCTACATGCAAAGGTTAATCCACATTTCTTATACAATGCTTTAAATTCCATTGCTGGTTTGGCCTTAACTGATGGTAATAAAACCCGCGAAATGGCAGTTTCACTATCACGTTTCTTCCGATACAGCATAAATCAGGAGCAGAAAAACCTGATTACCATAAGGGAAGAATTTGCGATGGTCGAGACTTATCTCGAAATTGAAAAGGTGCGTTTTGAAGATCAGATTAATTTTAAATTAGATATACAGCCCGGCCTGGAACAAAATCACATTCCACGTTTTATCTTACAACCGCTGGTGGAGAATTCGGTAAAACACGGTAGGAAAGGAGATAAACCCGAATTATTTATTGAAATGACGGCTTACATGGAGAATAATAAGCTTACTTTATCAGTGCATGATAACGGTTTGCCTTTTGACGAGAACCTGGGAACAGGCTATGGCTTAACAAGTTTATACGAGAAATTGGATTTGCTATTCCACGGTAAATATGAGGTAAATATTGATAATTATCCCATAAAACAAATTAAGATTTTATTGGAAATCTAAACATGGAGAAAAGATATACTGCTATTATTGTAGACGACGAGCGACCTGCACGGATAATGCTAAGAAGTTTACTGGAAAAACATACTGAGATAATAGAAATTGTTGAAGAAGCCGGAAACGGGAAGCAAGCGATTGAACTTATTAACGAAAAGAATCCGGATTTGATTTTTCTGGATATTCATATGTCGGATTTAAATGGGTTTGAAGTTTTGGCGGGCATAACGAATAATCCGATGATAATATTTACTACAGCCTACGATCAATATGCATTAGATGCATTTCGCCATCACTCGATCGATTACTTACTTAAACCTATTGAAGGAGATCGCCTGGATCACAGCATCCAGAAATTAAAAGCATTTGGAATTATTAATAAGAATGTTAATGTACCAGATCTCCTTAAAATTTTTATTCAGTCCCAACCTAAAAAAGAGAAAGTAGCTTTGCCAATAAAGATTGGATCAAAAATAATTCTTGTTCGATTATCCGATATAGCATTTTGCGAATCCAAATGGTTATGTATCACTTATTTTTGCACGACCCTCTCTTGTTCGGCTGAGGTTCTACCTCAGCCGGATATATCAAATCAGGCTCCGACCTGAGATATTACTTACAAATTACTTAACGGAAATGCAGGCAGAGCCTGCCGGGATAGATTCGACTAAGGTTGGAACCTTAGCCGAACAAGGGGGAACTAATGAATTTCCTGGTAACTTCGCCATTGAAGATACGGGAGGTACAGAATATATATTTATCCAACTATTTATTAATTAAAGCCATAATACATTTTGCCATCCAAATAAATGGACGCACTATGATAGCCCTAGTCAATGTCTTAAACACGGGCTTATTTGAGATAAATTTTGCCATAGGTGGTGACATGAGTTCATAAAGGGCAACAAACTTTTTCCCAAAATTATTGGTTAATAAGTAAATGTCCCTGAATGTACGAAGAATTTGTACCTCAGTTGAACCTGTGCCATAAACGGCTGTTGCCAGGAAACATTTTGATGGGCTTGGATTTGTGGTAACCGGGAGTTTGCTTACTACTCCGCCAAATGCACCAAGCGCAGCACGCACACTTATTTTTTGCGGGGTAACATTTATTGTTCGCACAGAAAGTGTAATACCTGCCGGAAGCTCTCCATTTGTAAGTTGTTTGCCAAGGCCTGCTATTATCGCTGAGTTCAGCATTTTTTCGATTTTAACCCGGAATGCCGGCCCTAAATCATGCATTAAAAAAACTCTTAACAAATTCAGTAATTCTGCTTCAATTGCAGACAAAACACTTGGACCCGGAAGAAATACAATAACAGGGGGAAGAAGAAACAAAGCCTATCCGAAATGCAATTACCGGAAATTTACACCCTGTAGAACATAGGCTACTGAAAAATCAAGATGGAACTAAAAGGCAGTTCTTTATTATTGACCATATGGACAATAATACAGCAATTGTTTC
>JBBQEI010000076.1:0-20683 GCA_038320545.1 Bacteroidales bacterium | reverse complement strand
CTGGGATTTGAATACCAACGCATTACTGACCTCAAAAACCTGCGATAGACTTTGGGACGGATGCTACCTGGTTTACGAGCTTTCAGGAAATATCCGAGTTACTTTTAAAGGAAACTGGTATTACAATGTGAAGCTTGCCGGGGTTTTCTTCGACAAAACCAGGAACGATGCCAGTGGTGTTTCAGCTTTCCCGGTGAAGGAAGATTTTGACACCAAAGGAAACTGGAAAGGAGTATATGGTAAAGATGGCTCGTGGGTTTTTGGCAGCGAACCCAAATTTCCATCAGGAATTTCAGCAAAGGCTACCGACAATAATGTGCTCACACCGCTGAAATGGCCTGAAGGCGTTCGCAATTTTTCGTATCGGAAAGATCCTGTTTTGCCCGATAATAGCACCGGAATGGGCTTTGCCACGGACAATGTGCAGATTGCCTTTAACGTGATTCCCATGGGTGAAGACGGTTATGGTACAACTCCCAAAGGAACGATGCCACGTTATGTGGGTTACAAGTGTACCGATTATGAATATGCGCTCAATCAGGTTGCTCCTCAATATGGCGGTGGAACTGAAATATGGCGACTGCTGGTGCCCGGAATGCCAGAAAAGCATTTTTATCCGCGTCAGCCAAAATCGCCGTTCGATGGTCCGGTAAAAAACGGCAAACTGGCCATTACGCACGAAGGAAGCACACGAATCACCGAGTGTGCCATTCCATGGAGCGAATTGCCCGACGTAAAAAAAGCCCTTGATGCCGGAAAAACAATCAAATTTTCCTTCCGGGTAAACGAAAACGAAAACATGGGGAGCTGCATGGAATTGGCCCGCGAACGCAGTGTGTCGAAGAAAAACTCCCGTGCATTCCATGCTTCGTGGAAGGAGCATTGGGCGAATGAAGTGGAATTTGGATTTGAAAAATAATTCATACAGGTGTGCAATCATGTAAAAAACTATCTATCCCGGGTTTGATCCTAAATGTAGGTTTCATCTCGGAAAACATTGGCACAGTCGACGCTGTTCCGGTGAGTAATTAATAGATTTTCAGTAAATCTAATCAGGTAAATCAGTTGCCAATAGTTAATGAATAAATAAAAAAACAAAAAAATGAAATATCCATTCATTCACCAACTTCGCCATTTAAGACCTTCAATGGCATTAATTTTTCTATTGTATGTAAGCATTTCTAACGCCCAAAACATACCTGATTCAATTTTCCTCAAGGAAGGAAATATGCAACTGAATTTTAGTTTGAACCACCATAAATTCCTGAGATTAGAATCCATCCTGCCAGGTAATTTCGAGTTAAAGAATAAGTTGCCCGAAACAAATGCAGAATCAAACAATGAAGTGTTTTTGCATGTTACCGGCGAAAACAGGGCTTCTCATCATGGATCCAAATTAACGGGAGGGAATCCCGGGGTGCGTCTGGTATTTATAAGTAAGAAGGAAACAAAGACAGACAATGGGAAACTGATAGTTTTTACACAAAAAGATACTGTTTTTAATTTGCTCGTAGAATCATATTATGAATTTTTCAATTCGATATCGGTAATCCGACGTTATACCAAGGTAATAAACGAGGGTAAATCAGTAGTTGACATCGAATATTTAAGTTCTGCCACACTTCATAACTATTCTGAAATTAACCCCGGCAAGCCACAGGATAATATTAAAATACACTATGCATTCAATAGCTGGCAGCAGGAGGCACAATGGAAATCCTCAACACCCTCTGATATGGGATGGGACAATAACAATTCGTTTAACTTAAATAGTATATCGTTTACAAATATTGGTAGTTGGTCTACTATTAAATACCTCCCGATGGCGATGATTGAAAACACCAAGTCAGGAATCGTTTGGTTTTGGCAAATTGAGCATAATGGATCCTGGCATTGGGAAATGTCAAACACCTCGAATGGAAGCTCGTACCTATATTTGGGTGGTCCTGATGCTGAAAATAGCCAATTTGTTAAATCGTTAAAGCCGGGAGAAAGTTTTCAATCAGTTCCTGTAGCATTAGGTTGTGTTAAGGGAGGATTTGATGAAGCTGTAGCAGCGTTAACTCAATACAGGAGAACCGCTTTAATAAAATACAAGACTGTAAATGCCGCTTGTCCTGTCATATTTAACGATTACATGAATTGTTTGTGGGGAAATCCACTTACCGAAACCGAACTACCCTTAATAACTGCAGCATCAAAAGCCGGTTGTAATTATTTTGTAATCGACGCAGGTTGGTATGCCGAGAAAAATGAGAGTTGGTGGGATGCTGTTGGTTTATGGAACCCTTCGAAGACGCGTTTTGCGCCTAATGGATTGCAGAGTTTACTTGATACTATCCGATCCAAAGGAATGATACCCGGACTTTGGCTCGAACCAGAAGTTGTCGGAATTAATAGCCCGCTTAAAAGCAAACCTGATTCCTGGTTTTTGATGCTAAATGGGAAACGTGTCATAGATAACAGTCGGTATCTTCTGGATTTTAGAAATAAAGATGTGCAGGAATATATGACCGCAGTGGTCGACAGGATGGTTAATGAATATAAAGCTGGTTATATTAAAATGGATTATAACAATACCGCTTGGGGGGCAGAATCATTGAACACCAGTGCGGGGTTGGGATTGCTCGAACATAACAGGGCTGTTGTTGCATGGTATAAGGAAATTTCAGAAAAATACCCTGAATTAATTGTTGAAAATTGCGGTAGCGGTGGTTGTCGAATGGATTATGCCATGCTATCGCAAACCCAACTTCAGTCATCAAGCGATCAAACCGACTATAAAAAATATCCGGCAATTCTTGTGGGTGCTTTGGCTGCCGTAGTTCCGGAGCAACTAGCTGCCTGGTCCTATCCCCGCAAGGGATGTGATACCAAAGAAGCATCTTTCAACATGGTTAGTGCAATGTTATGCAGAATTCATCAAAGCGGGAATATTTCTCAATTGTCGCCTGAAAGTTTCGAAATGGTACAGAATGGGTTAAAGATTTATAAAGAATTGCTTGTTCCTGTTATTCCCAAATCAGTTCCTTTTTTCCCGCTGGGGTTGCCCTCATTGCAAGATACCATTCAACCTGTCGCGCTGGGTCTTAAAGCAGATAATGCCAGTTACATTGCTGTTTGGAGACTTGCAGGGAAAAACGAGGTATTTATTCCTTTTAGGAAAGCGAAGGTAAATTTAATTTACCCTAAAAATATGAATATTAAATCAATAGCTGTTGATGGAGGGCTGAAGGTTACCTTTCCGGATCCTTATATGGCCGCAATTTTTGAATTTAAATAACTCTTTGAATAAAATATTAACCCATGGTACGTGATAGTTTTGAGGGAAATAGTCAAATAAATACAACCAAAGTGAAATGAGAAAAAATGAACTATTGAAGATTGCTTTTTGGGTACTTTGGGTTGTGGGCTCAATGCCAACTTATGCCCAAACTTCCACTAAACCTTTTAAAGGGTACACCGAATCTACTCCTTCAAAAGCGGTCTATTTCGACTGGATAAACCGGAACTGGTACGGGTCGAACGAAAGGAAGATAGAGGCGAACCTGAAATTCTTTAAATGGCTTCACGACGAATATGGCATGCAACTGGATATTTACCTGATGGATGCCGGAGATATCGACCAGGGACCAAACTGTGCACAGACATTTGGCTTACCTGCTTATGGGTCGTTGGAAACGCCTTATTTCAAAACAAGGTTTCCGCATGGTTTTGAGCCGCTGGTGAAATTGGCTTCATCGTTTAATTGTCGGTTGGGCATTTGGCTAGGTCCCGATGGTTACGGTTCCTCGTTGGCCGAAGCCCAAAAAAGAAGGGATATGCTGGTAAAATTTTGCCGCGACTACAACTTTGCGCTTTTTAAATTTGATGCATGTTGTTCCGATCTCACCAACGACAACCAGAAGCACTTTATCGAAACATTGCAGCAATGCCGTTCATTTGTTCCTGACCTCATTGTGCTTAATCACCGCATTACCTTGAACGATGAGGCCCGTAAATTAACAACCACTTTTCTTTGGGAAGGTCGTGAAACATGTGTAGATGTTAACATCCAAAACGATGCGGTAGCTCCACATCATCGGGAGGGGAACTTATCCAGGGGTTTGCCTCCGAATCTGATGCGGCTGACCGAAGATCATGGCGTTTGTTTATCGACAGCTCTTGAAAACTGGGACGACGACCTGGTGTTACAGGCTTTTAACCGTAATCTGATCCTCTCACCCGAAATATATGGCAGCCCCTTTTTGCTGAGCGACGAAATGTATCCGAAACTTGCAAGGCTGTATAACATCCACCGCAAGTACAACGATATTCTTGTGCACGGAAAAATGCTGCCCGAAAATCCCTATGGAATGAATGCTGTATCAAGAGGTGACAGCACAACGCGACTGATTACCCTGCGCAACCTTTCGTGGGAAACTTTATCAGTGCCTCTTAAACTCGACGAAACAACAGGAATTCTTAAACCTGGGAAAATTTATGTTAAGCAATATCATCCCACCGAAAGATTCCTAGGCGAATATGCTTTTGGTGACGAGGTGACGGTTAGTGTTTTACCTTTTCGTTCAGCCCTTATAAAGATTTCGGAGCTGCCAGAGGACGAATTTACAATACGGGGCTGCGACTTTCAGGTAGTGAAAGACCTCCCGGGAGAACCAGTAGAGGTTATTCTTTTGGGTGGTTCGGGCACGGAGACAGAAATAACAATTTCGGGAAATCGCAAATTTACAAAGGCTCTAATGGGAGGAAAAGAATATCCGCTCAAACAAGCTTCGTTAAAAATCGCCTTTCCGGGAGAAAAGCAAAAACTTAACTATTTGCAGAAGTTAGGCGACATGCACGTAGTTTCAGTTCCCGTCAATAGCCTTCAAATTATAGAGAAAAGCTATTTTGTTGCCGATAACAATGCACTCGAGGTTCGTGAGCTTTTAAAATCGGGGTCCTCAAAAATACCAGCCGTTGAGCAATGCCGGAACCAATTTTTCAAGGATACTCTTTTTGCGACGCTAGGCTTATGGGATAAGTTCGCATTTGACGGGGATACGTCTACTTTTTTTAATGTTAGAAGATTTAAATACCTCGACCTTAAAGAAAATACAGGAGCTTTCCGGCTCGATTTGGGAAAGATTCAAAAGGTTGATAGTTTAGTGTTTAAAAGTGTTCCCCGGGAATACTATCCTGGCAAGGTGGAAGTTTCTGAAAATCTGAAGGAATGGACTAGGGTGAATGGAGATTATCTTCAGGGTACCCTTACCATAAAGAACCTGACGGACATGAAATTCAGATATGTGAGGCTGGAACATTCACCTTCACAACTTTCGGAAATAGAAGGTTATCTGAAGAATCACCCTGTGGAACGTCAGGGATGGAAAGCTTCGAACCTGTTTGGTTATCCCACTGGTCAGGCAATATATTCCTGGAGTCTGGATACAAAAATCGAAGGAATAGGCAAATCGGCCAGGCTAGTGGTTACAGTTCCTTCAGCCATTAAAGAAAATACTGTTTTCGCAGCAATCGTAACCGAAAACACCATTATTCCGGCAACCGACAGGGCGCCTTCTTTCCCCTACAACAACTGGGAACATTATGGTGTTGCAGAAAAAAACCTTACATTTTACATTCCATGTCCATCAAGCCTTGAAGGGAAAAAAGTAACAGTAATGCTGCTTTCTACCGATAGCACCCTAAAAGATATTAAGCCCGTAGTTTGGATGTATAATGCTGATATTTATGAAAAAGTAAACCTGGTACTAAAATAAAATTATATGAAGAATAATGTAACACTTCTTTTAACAGTATTTATTGCCTTTACGCTGTCGGTGTCAGCACAGAATACCCTAACTGTGAGGCCTGCACAACAAGGTTCCAGTACAAAAATCATTCAAAGGGCTATTGACTCACTATCCACAATGGGCGGGGGGATAGTTGAACTTCTTGAAGGAACCTACATTAGCGGAGGATTAGAATTGAAAAGCAACATTACGCTTCTTTTTCATAAAGGCGCCGTTTGGCTGGGCAGTGATAAATATGCCGATTACAACCCGAAACACGATGCTTTTATCTATGGCGAAAACCTCTCAAATATCGGCATTACCGGCGAGGGTACCATTGATGGGGTCGACTGCTATAACCCAAATGGCGAAGAAGGCTTCCGGGGGCCACATTGCATAAGGCTTATCAAATGCCGCGATATAAAAATTAAAGGTATTACCATTGTACGTTCGGCCAACTGGGCGATCAACTGTCGTTACTGCTCGGAAGCAATTGTGGAAAATGTGAAGATTCGCGGAGGCCACGATGGCCTGCATACCCGCTTTTGCGAAAAGTTTACCGTGAAAGATTGTGATTTTCGTACCGGCGACGACTGCTTTGCCGGAAATGACAACCGCGATTTTACAGTGAGCAATTGTAAAATTAATACTTCGTGTAACGGGTTTCGTTTTGGATGTTTAAATCTAACTGTAAAACAATGCCAGTTCTGGGGGCCAGGCGAATCGGTTCATAAAATTCAGAAGCGCAATAACATGCTTGCAGCATTCGTTCACTTTTCGCCCAAAGACGATAATTCTCAATTGTTAAGCGGCAACTGGATTATTGAGGATTGTACCGTGGACAACGTAGATGTTTTTTACAACTATAACAATGATGCTGGCCTTTGGCAAACTGGAAAACCTGTTACTTCAGTCCGTTTCGTGAATATAAAAGCCACCAACCTGCTCAATGCATTTTCAATTGTGGGTGATAAGCAGCGTAAATTTGAAATTTCCATTCAAAATTCATCGTTTTCGTTTCGGGAAGGTTCCCCCAACTGGCAAGGAGTATTTGAAGGAGCAAAATTTGCATCGGATGCTTTCTTCAATGTAACAAACTTTGGTTTAATCGAGCTGAAAAACGTGACTTTTCAAAAAACTGATAATACTCCACAAATTGTACTTAAATCGGGGAATAAGCTTACAATAGACGGTTTGCATCCATATAAAATACTGTCATCCAGTCAATTCACAAACATAAAACAAATTATAAAATAATAAACTTTCAACTATGAAAAATTCAATTTTAATAACGCTACTCGTGCTAATTCCTTTTCTGGGAACTATGGCACAAAAAACAAGTGGACTGGCATTAACTCCTCCTATGGGATGGAACAGCTGGAACAAATTCGGATGCGATATCAACGAAAAGTTGATTAAAGAAGCCGCCGATGCCATGGTAAGCAACGGCATGAACAAAGCCGGTTACGAATACATTGTAATTGACGATTGCTGGCAAATAGACCGCAAGGCTGACGGGACTATTGTTGTCGATTCTACCCGTTTCCCGTCGGGCATAAAGAGCCTGGCCGATTATATCCATGCCAAAGGGCTGAAATTTGGCATTTATTCCTGTGCCGGAACAAAAACTTGCCAGATGCGCCCAGGCAGCAATGGTTATGAGGTTATCGACGCAAACACCTACGCCTCCTGGGGGGTCGATTATCTGAAATACGACTGGTGCAATTCCGAGGGCATCGATCCAGTGAAAGCTTATACCGATATGAGCCGGGCCTTGGCAAAAAGCGGGAGACCCATTGTTTTCAGTATGTGCGAATGGGGAAGCAGCCGTCCCTGGTCGTGGGCCCAAAATGTGGGACACCTCTGGCGTACAACAGGCGATATCCAGGACTGCTGGGACTGTAAACGCGATTGGGGCGGCATGGGCTGGACAACAATTCTCGACTTGCAGGTTGGCCTCGAAAAATATGCCGGTCCCGGGCATTGGAACGATCCCGATATGCTCGAAGTGGGCAACGGCCACATGAAATACAACGAATACATTGCCCATTTCAGCTTTTGGTGCTTATTGGCGTCGCCGCTTATGGCAGGAAACGATTTGAGCAATATGAACGATTCCATCAAAAATATTCTGCTCAACACGGATGCCATTGCAATAAACCAAGATAAAGCCGGAATACAGGGTAAAAAGGTTTACGACGAAAGCGACTTCGAAATATGGGCAAAACCGCTGCAAAATGGCGATGTTGCCATTATTTTATTTAACCGTAACGAAAAAAAAATGAATTTTCCTGCTCTTTGGGAAGCTGCCGGTATAAAAGGTAATCTTAAAGTTTACGATGTGTGGGAACATAAAAATATTGGCACCACCCAGCAATTTAAAAATTTTTCAATTGACGGGCATTCGGTAATGTTTTTCAGGTTAACAAAATAAAAGTCTCATGAGAAAATATGAAATTATAAGATATGCCCTTTTAGGCGCAATCGTACTTGCCAGTTGTTCCAAAACGGCTGAAAAAGCAAATTACACACAGTACATAAATCCTATGATCGGCACGGCTGCTCACGGTCATACCACCCCTGCCGCTTCCGTGCCTTTCGGTTTGGTAAAAGTTGGCCCCGATACCTACAACGAAGGTTGGGACTGGTGTTCGGGTTACCATTATTCCGATAGCAGCATCATGGGGTTCAGCCACACCCACCTCAGCGGCACTGGACGTGGCGAACTGCTCGACATTTTGATTATGCCCACCACCGGAGCTGCAAGGTTCGAACCCGGATCGCGCGAAAATCCCGGTGAAGGTTACCGCTCCCGTTTCTCACATAAAAACGAAGTGGCGAAGGCCGGGTATTATTCTGTAATCCTCGACGATTACAATATAAAAGCCGAAATGACGGCTACCCTCAGGGCTGCTTTTCACCGTTACACTTTCTCGGGAAACGAAAAAGCCAACCTTTTAATTGACCTGGCCCATAGTTTTAAAACCGATTCGATATTGAACGGATTTGTAAAAATCGTAAACGACACGCTCATTGTGGGCTCGCACCGCTCAAAAGGCTGGGGCGAAGGAGATGAAAAATACTGGACCAATCACGAAGTTTTTTTTGCCGCAAGACTTTCTAAGCCAATCAAGAGCGCAACCCTGTTTGCCGATGGAAAAACATCCGGCAATATCAAAGAAACGGGGGGCAAATCGGTCAAGGTAAATCTCGAATTTGAAACTGTCCCGAACGACAAACTTCTGGTGAAAGTGGGAATCTCGGGTACTGATGTGGAGGGTGCCATCAATAATGTGGACTCCGAAATTGCCGGATGGGACTTCGATAGGGTAGTTGCCTCGGCCGATACTGCATGGGAGAAAGTGCTTTCGGTAATTCAAGTAAACGATGCCAATGCCGAAAACAAAGAGACTTTTTATACAGCCCTTTACCATTCGTGCTTTGCACCCTATACCTACAGCGATGCGGATGGCCGCTACAAGGGTTTCGATGGAGAAATTCACCAGGCAAACGGTTTTACAAACTATACAGGACTTTCGCTGTGGGATACCTTCAGAGCCGCAAACCCATTGTACACTCTTGTCGCCCCCGAAGTTGCCAATAATATTATCCGCTCTATGCTTGCCCAGTACGACGAATATGGCCTGCTTCCCATATGGCCATTATGCAATAGCGAAACCAACTGCATGATCGGTTATCACTCCATTCCCGTAATTGTGGATGCTTATATGAAAGGCATCAGGGACTTTGATGCCGAAAAAGCATTCGAAGCCATGAAGAAAAGCGCCATGCAGAACGATTTCGACATTCAGCACCTGCAAAAATACAATTACATTCCCAGAGATCTGGCACCGACTATTTCCGTGGCCCGTACGCTCGAGTATGCTTACGACGACTGGTGTATAGCGCAAATGGCAAAAGATTTAGGCAAAACTGCCGACTATGAATATTTCTCTAAACGTGCCGAAGCGTACAAAAACTTGTTCGATACTTCTACAGGATTTATGCGGGGAAAAGATTCGAAAGGAAATTTCCGAACTGATTTTGATCCCTGGAATGCCGTAAATGCTAACAGCGACTTTATCGAAGGGAATTCGTGGCAATATACCTGGTTCGTACCCCACGATATCGAAGGCCTGGTGAACGGTATGGGCGGAAAGAAACGCTTTACAGAACGCCTGGATTCGCTCTTCACCGTTAGTTCAAAACTGGATGAAAACACCCCCATGGATGTAAGCGGTCTCATTGGTCAATATGCCCATGGAAACGAGCCCAGCCATCATGTGGCGTATCTCTTTAATTACGGCGACGAACCCTGGAAAACACAGGAAAGAGTGCATCAGATCCTCACCACACTGTATACCAATAAACCCGATGGCCTCTGCGGAAACGAAGACATGGGACAGATGTCGGCCTGGTATGTTTGGAGCGCCATGGGCTTTTATCCGGTAAACCCTGCCGACGGAAAGTATGTTTTTGGAACGCCATTGTTCAGAGAAGTTAAAATCAACGTTCCTGGAGGAAAGAGCTTCACCATAAAAACCGAAAACCTGTCAGAAAAAAATATTTATATCGAAAAGGTTATACTTAACGATAAAGCGCTCACGAAGGGTTACCTTACACACCAGCAGATACTAGCCGGAGGAACGCTTGTGTTTTATATGTCGGGGAAACCGGGGGGAGTCTTTGATAATAATTGATTTCATAAGTCACATTATTTCATAACAACAATGAAAACTTACAGCCACATGACAATTCAGGCATTATGTGCCATGATTGTCATGTAAAGGGCTGTTATAGACTTCCCCTTCAATAAAAGAATGGAAACAAACATTAATAATTATAAAATGAAATCGGTTAAATTTTTTTCAAAATTACTGAAGCTAATCATTGCAGCGTTTATGATTTTTGTAATCTTTAGTTCATGTAATCAGCAGTTAATTAAGAAGTATGCCAAAGACGACACCGGTGTTACTTTTGTCTTTAAGAATGGTCTGCTGAGAGTTGAAGTACTGTCGCCAGACATTGTCCGGGTAATATTTTCGCCTGTAGATTCATTCTCCGGTCGCAAGAGTATTGTGGTTAACCAGCCTTTCAAAGCCTATGCGGCATGGAAATTCAGTGAAGCCAATAATGAATATATAATTACCACCGAAAGGATGAAAGTTTATATTAACAAGGCTACTTCGGCCATCCACTATACCGATGCCTCCGGTAATATATTACTCAGCGAATCGGCCTCAAATCCAAGAGAGATGAGGTCTGCCGAGGTGTCGGGTGAAAAAACCTGGCATGCCGAAAGCTTTTTCGACTGGAAAACCGATGAAGGAATTTATGGATTGGGACAGTTTCAGAATGGAATAATGAACTACAGAGGACATAATCTGAGCCTGGTGCAGGATAATACCATTGATATAAATCCTGTGCTCATCTCCGATAAGGGCTATGGTATTTATTTCGATAACTATTCTCAGATTGAATTCCGTGATAATCCTGACTCTACCAAAATGCCCGTAGTTGACGATTATCGGACAGGTTCGCTGCAGTTTGATGTGGCCGACCAGATCGATTACTATTTTATGGCAGGTCCCGAGCTGGACTCGGTGGTAAATTCATACCGGACACTCACAGGTAAAGCCCCCATGTTTGGTAAATGGGCTTATGGTTTCTGGCAATGCAAAGAGCATTACCATACTCAACAGGAAATACTGGATGTAGTAAAAGAGCTCCGTAAGCGGCGTGTTCCTTTGGATAATATTGTTCAGGACTGGTACTATTGGAATCCGAAAGCCTGGGGATCGCATTATTTTGATCCGTTGAGGTATCCTGATCCGGCAAGTTTAACAAAAGAACTGCACGAGAAATGGAATACCAAAATTATGATTTCAGTGTGGGCAAAATTCGATTCGACGAGCAATAATTACCAGGAGCTGCTTAACGCAGGATTCCTTTTTCCTTCTACCGGATTTTTTGGGCAATCGCGGTATTACGATGCTTTTAACCCAAAAGCCAGAGAAATGTACTGGAAGCAGATGAGCGATTCTATCTACAAAAAGGGCTTCGATGCGTGGTGGCTCGACGCAACCGAGCCTGAAATGGGGAACCTGAGCAGTCCCGATATTAAAAAGCACATGGACAATTACCTGGGAACCGGTGCCAGGTATTTGAACGCGTATTCGTTAATGACCACCGAAGCAGTTTACAAAGGACAACGCAGCGAAAGTGAAAAGCAAAGAGTGTTTATATTAACCCGGTCGGCATTTGCCGGTCAGCAGCGAAATGCAGCAGCCACATGGAGTGGCGATATTACCGGAACCTGGAATGTATTCCGTAACCAGATAGCCGGTGGTATTAATCTTACTTATACAGGTTTGCCTTACTGGACAACCGATATCGGTGGTTTCTTTGTACAGGATTATGCAGGAGGATGCAAAAATAAAGAGTATCAGGAACTCTTTACACGATGGTACCAATTTGGTGCTTTCTGCCCCATATTCAGAGTTCATGGAACATCAACGCCGCGCGAAATATATCAGTTTGGTGAACCTGGTTATTGGGCTTACGATGCCCAACTCAAATTCGACAACCTGCGCTACAGGCTGATGCCGTATATTTATTCAACTGCATGGAGGGTTACAAATGAAAATTATACCATGATGCGGGGGTTAAATTTCGATTTCCGCACTGATAAAAAGGTGAAGAATATTGCCGATGAATATATGTTTGGTCCATCCATCCTAGTGGCTCCGGTTACAGAATGCATGTATTATAAGGATCTGGCAAGCATTAACAGCCAGTCTAGCCCTGTTCCATCTGAATACCTTTCCACTTCCGACGGAAAACAGGGTATTACCGGAACATATTATAACGGTGCCAATTTCGAAAAGAAAGTATTAACCCGGGTTGATACCTCCATTGTTTTTGACTGGGGAACCTCGAACCCACAAAAAGATATGGATTACGATAATTACAGTATTTCGTGGCAAGGTTTTATTACTGCACCCGAAGATGGGGAATATGTTTTTGCAACCTTTGCTGACGATGGCACCCGGCTTTGGGTCGATAATAAAAATATTATTAATGACTGGACTCAGCATGGTTCAGTTTACAATACAGGTAAAATAAGGCTCGAGGCGAATAAAAAATATCCTGTAAAACTGGAATATAATGAGCTTATCGGAGGCGCTTCTGTGAGCCTCTTATGGATTACTCCTTCCCGGATGATCGAAAATAGTAAACTGGCTGCAAAATATAATCCTGCTGAAATTAAATCGCGTGAAGTATATCTTCCCGAATCGCAAGGGTGGTTTGACTTTTGGACAGGCAATTTCTACAAAGGCGGACAAAGCATTCAAGCGCCCGCACCCATGGATATTATGCCACTTTATGTGAAGTCCGGTTCTATAATTCCAATGGGCCCGTTTCTTCAATATTCAACTGAAAAACCCGCCGACCCTCTGGAGTTAAGAGTATATGCAGGTGCTGATGCAGACTTTACCATTTACGAAGACGAAAACGATAACTATAACTACGAAAAAGGAAAATATGCTGAAATTCCGGTTCATTGGAACGATAAAACAAGAGAACTAACAATAAGCCAGCGCAAAGGGGACTTTGCCGGAATTCTTGAAAAAAGAACTATCAACATTGTGTTGGTTCAGGAAGGCATAGGCACGGGACTTGAAATTACTCGTAATGCTGACAGGATAGTTTCCTATTCGGGAAAACAAACTATTGTAAAACTCTGATATGAAATGCGAATTAAGGGTTAAAAGAATAAAATAGGCAGTTTGGATCCAAAGGATCTGGCTCGTATTCTTCAGGCTGAAAGCCTGAGACATCTCAACCTTGGGTGAAACCCAAGAGCCCTAAAAGCTCCCCACTTCTGTTCAGACTGAAAGGCTGAGACAAAAGCTGGTATCGAATAGGCGGGTATAAACCCATATCGCAGGCATACAGCCTGCAAAAACAAATGGTTTCTCTTTACGACAGGGCGTTGCCCCGTCCTTTGTTATCTCATGCTTTCGGCCTGAAAAACGGGTAAGGCGATAATTTTACCAAAATAAATTTTTAACCCTTAATACGCATATGAAAAGCGGAAGTTCATTATCTTGGTATCTATTACTTTCAGTGATCTTAACGCAGATAAATGCGACCGGAAATTTGTCTTCTCAATGAAAAAGTTCAGATAACTATTAACAAGTATAATTACCTATGAAACCAAGAGCAACACTTAAACATACTATTCTCTTTGTTTCGTACTACAAATTCCTGTTGATTTGCGGATAATTAATTCAGGTGAAATAATTCTGTTGAATTCAAGGTGAGATTTTTTTTCAATCCTCGAAATAAGGATTTCCATGCTGGTTTTACAAATTTCCGGAATATTTTGTCGAACTGTTGTTAAAGGAGTTTCCGATAAATAGGAGTATAAAACATCGTCATACCCGCCAATAGAAATATCTTTTGGTATAGAAAGCCCCAAGTCAATTGCAGCCTGCTTTGCCCCCAGCGCCAGAAGATCATTTACGGCAATGATAGCAGAAGGATTGTTTTCACTTAAGATGCGCTTGGTAGTAGCATATCCGGAGTTGTAATCAGTTCGTTTGCAACGCTGTAACAACATTTCGTTAAATGGTATTCCTGCTTCGCTTAAAGCACGTTTATACCCATTTATCCTCATTACAGAAAAAGCAATTTCGGGAAATTCGCTAATTAAGAAACAAATATCGCGATGACCCAAATCAACAAGGTATTTGGTTAACTGGTAACTACCTGTTTCGAGATCGGTATACACCGCGTTTTCTTCATAACCGGGATAAAATGAAGTAGAATAAATATACGGTATATGATGATCGTTCAAACTTTCAAGGTAGAGTACTTTTTCTCTGGGTATAAAAGTTGGCACGATTATAATGCCATCAACCCGCTTGCTGATAAGGTTGTATATCATTTTATCTTCTTTTTCAGGGTTTTCATCCGAAATAGAAAGGATAAGGCTGTAATCGGATTCCTTGGCATAAAAGTCCATGTACTTGGTTAAGCTGCCAAAAAATGGGTTTTCGATGTCGGGCACAACCAAACCAATGTTTTTTGTACTCTTGTTTGTTAAGCCACGGGCAATGTCGCTGGGTACATAATTTAACCGCTTAGCAGCTTCGAGCACTTTCTTTTGTGTGTCTTTATTGATCCCTATCTTATTGTTCATTGCCATTGATGCTGTGGCCTCAGACACACCGGCCAGTTTTGCAACATCCTTGAGTTTCTTCATAATTAATATGTATTATGACACAAATATAAGATTAATTCAAAAATATGTGTTTTTAAGTTTATGATATATAATTTTATAATATATTTGAAGCGGTTTAAATTAAAGATTATATGAATAAAACAATTTTAAAAATTACAGCATCTTTAGTATTTCTGGCTATGTGGGCTCCAATTGCTATCAGTCAAAACACAAGCACTGAAAATCAAAAAATAATCCTGCAACTGAAAGCAACAAGAAATGAATTATCGGACCATTTAACTAATGAACTCATTCCTTTCTGGGCTGGCAAAGCCGTTGATAAAAAATATGGCGGATACTTTACCTGTTTTGATAAAGACGGGCAGTTAATAGCGCCAGACTCCAGTAAATACCTTAATACCCAGGCCCGTTTGATTTGGTCGTTTTCGATATTTTACAATTTGTTCCCAGATAATAAGAGTTATCTACAAGCTGCCAAACAAGGTGTTAATTTTTTTATCGACCATTTCTGGGATAAGAAAAACGCCGGGTGGTACTGGAAAGTAGCTCGAAATGGCGATTGTGTAGACAATGGCAAAGTAGTATACGGCCAATGTTTTGCCATTTATGCACTAACTGAGTATTACATGGCAACCGGTGATCAACGTGGCTTGGAGTATGCCGAAAAAACATTTGAAACGCTTCAAAAATATGCTGCCGATGTTGCGCGCGGCGGCTATTATGAGAATCTAGAAAAAGATTGGTCGCTTTCAAAACCCGGATTTTGTGCCGGCGACCGCAAATCGCTCGACATTCACATGCATATGATGGAATGTTTTACCAATTTATACAAGGCGACCAAAAGCGATGTGCACAAACGCCGTCTCGAAGAGGTAATTTTAGTGCTTAAAAATCACATGATAAATAAAGTAACCGGATGCGGCATGAACCAGTTCGATTTGAACTTTAATCCCATTCCGGCCATTGCCATAAGGCGAACCTACAACGCCGAACGGGAGGGTAAACTGGTTGAAACGCCAACCAATACGACTTCATATGGACATAACCTCGAATTGCTATGGTTGATGTCGTGGGCTAACCAAACCATGCAAAATCCCGACACAACTGATGTAGTTATTTATAAACGCCTGGCCGACCATTCTCTAAAATATGGTCTCGATTATGAATTTGGTGGCGTGTATCGTGATGGTCCGCAAGATGGCCCGGCCCTTATCAAAGACAAAGAGTTCTGGCAAAATTCCGAAGCCATGGTGGGGTATCTCGAAATTTACCGAATAACCAAAGACCCCAAATATTTAGAGGCTTTTAACCTGGTGTGGAAGTTTGTAAACACCAAAATGATAAACCACAAGGTAGGCGAATGGACCATATTGCTGAACCGCGAAGGCAAACCAATCGATTCGAACGTTGCCAGTGTTTGGAAGGTATCGTACCACACCGGTAGGGCAGTTATTGAATCGATTAAAAGGATTGATGGAATTTTGAAGGATATGGAATAATTTGCTAAATACAATTCACTAATAAATTTAAACTAAATGAAAGCAATTATTACAATAGCGTGTTGTTTCTGGTTGTTCATAGCCAATGCTCAAACAGTTAAGCTGGAACAAACCATCAACCAAAACTGGCAATTTCACCAGGTTGGCAAAGCCGATTGGTATTCGGCCAAGGTGCCGGGATGTGTGCATACCGATTTATTGGAAAATAAATTAATTCCCGACCCTTATTACCGCGACAACGAAAAGCTGGTGCAATGGATTGAAACCGAAGATTGGGAATACAGCTCATCATTTGATGTTGAGAAATCTATTTTTTCAAAACCCAACATCGAACTTACTTTTAAAGGGCTCGATACTTATGCAGATGTTTACCTCAACGATTCATTAATTCTTCAGGCAAACAACATGTACCGCTCGTGGACAGTGGATTGTAAAAAATTGCTGAAACCCCAAAACAATGCATTGCGGATTGTATTTCATTCTGCGGTAAAGGAAGGAATGAGAAAAGCCTCACTAAAGCCATACCGTTTGCCCAACCACAATGAAAAAACGACGGATGCACGGAAGAGTGGCAGTCAAACACGAAAATCGCCTCATCAATTTGGGTGGGATACTCATCCACGATTAGTAACCTGCGGTGTATGGCGGCCTGTTATTCTAACAGCCTGGACAGATGCAAAAATTGAGGACAATTTTATCGAACCTCAAACAATTAATGCTCAGCAAGCAACATATTCTGTTCAAACCAATATCTCTGCAGGCACAGCAAAAGATTATCAACTATCGGTTTTTCTAAATAATTCAGCAAAACCAGCTAACCAGAAAATAGTAAAATTAAAACAGGGAAACAATAGCGAAAATTTGGAGCTTAACATTCCCAATCCTGAATTTTGGTGGCCAAACGGAATGGGTAAGCCCGCACTGTATTCAGTAAAAGTTAGATTGTCAGACGAAACAGGTACTATTGATGAGCATTCATTAAAAATTGGAGTACGAACCATTGAAGTCGTTCGTGAAAAAGATTCGATTGGACGAAGTTTCTATTTCCGGATCAATGGAGTGCCGTTATTTATCAAGGGAAGCAATTACGTCCCTCAGGATGCCCTTTCAACAAGAGTCACCGATAAGCAATATGAAAACCTCATTGAAAATGCAGTTGATGCAAATCTGAATATGCTGCGTGTTTGGGGCGGTGCAATTTATGAAAATGATAAGTTTTACAATCTATGCGATGCTAATGGCATTTTGGTATGGCAGGATTTTATGTATGCCTGCTCAATGTATCCGGGCGATTCGGCTTTTCTTGAAAACATTAAACAAGAAACCATCGAAAATGTAAAAAGGCTTCGCAACCATGCATCACTGGCTTTATGGTGTGGCAACAACGAACTTATTTCGGGCTGGTATGAATGGGGCTGGCCCCATAAACCAGAATTAAATATCTCAAAAACCGATTCTGTAGAAATATTTCAAGCCTATCAGAAAATTTTCAACGATATAATTCCAGAAGTAATTGCAAAATACAATCCGCAAACCTTTTACTGGCCAAGTTCACCCGGATCCGAACCTGGAGAGCCGTCGTCGCTAACTTCAGGCGATTTGCATTATTACTTGGTTTGGTATGGATCAAAATCTATTCAGGATTACAAGATAGCTATTCCACGGTTTATGAGTGAATATGGAGTACAATCGTTGCCCAGCTATTATACTTTGCAGAAATATTTAGCACCAGAGGATCAAAACCTGTTTTCGCCGGTAATGATGCATCGCCAGAAAAGTGTAATGCCATGGATTACACCCGATATGGAAGGCAATAAAATGCTTATGCGCTACATTCGCGAAGATTACAACGAACCAAAAGATTTCCAGAGCATGGTTTACCTGAGCCAGCTTTTCCAGGCCGAGGCCATAAAAATTGCCAGCGAAGCCCATCGTATAAACAAACCCCGTTGCATGGGCAGCATGTACTGGCAGTTTGGCGATGCTTGGCCCAACATTGGTTGGTCAGTTATTGATTATTTGGGCAAGAAAAAGGCGGCATATTATTCTGCAAAAAAAGCTTTCGAAAATGTTGCAGTAATTCCAGCTCTATCCGATACTGTAATCACTTCTTCCACTAATTTAAATGTTTATATTAATTCCGATAGTATCAATGCCATTGATGGCAAGCTAGTATTGAAACTCACCGACTTTAACGGGAAAATATTATTTAACAAAGAAGTGATGGTAAAAGTGGAACCACTCTCTAACAAGGTATTCTTTTCAATAAATGCAAATGACTTATTAAAAGGGTTTAATAGGAATGAAGTGGTATTTACAAGCAATTTAGAATGCAATGGAAAAGTAGTTTCGGGAAACAAGCTATATTTCAACCATGCTAAATTTTTAAAGCTTCAGAAACCCAATATTAAAACTAAAATTGTAAAAACCGCCAGCGGATTTGAAATTGAATTGTCTACCAATACACTTGTTAAAAGTATGTATTTATCGCTTCCAAATGACGATGATGGGTTTTCAGACAATTTTTTCGACATCATGCCCAATAATCTGGTGAAAATACGACTAAGCAGCAGTTTAAGCATTACGCATTTACAAAAGAACCTGGTAATAGTTTCACTTTTCGATAGCTTTAAATGAGTTTAAGAGAATCAATACTTTAGTCAATTAATAGCTTGATAGCTCATTTAACTAATAAGAATAACTACGAAATATTTAATAAATACTTTTAGCTATGAAACGTTCTGAAATAAACACCATTATGGGTGAGTGCATTGATTTTTTAAACCAATATAAATTTTTATTACCTCCTTTCGGTTACTGGTCGCCCGATGATTGGTCGCAAAAAGGTGCCGAATGTGCCGGTATTGTTGAGCAACAATTGGGTTGGGACATCACCGACTTTGGCAGTGGCAATTTCGACAAGGTTGGTCTTTTCCTTTTTACGATCCGCAATGGAGTTTTGACCAGCAAAGACCCGAACGAAAAGGTATATGCCGAAAAAATCATGATTGTTAAGGATGAGCAGATCACTCCGATTCACTTTCATTACAACAAGATGGAAGATATCATCAACCGTGGCGGTGGAGTTTTGGTCATTCAGCTTTGGAATTCAGACAAAGACCACCAACTGGCAGATACTGATGTAGTGGTTTATATTGATAGCGTTCGAACCGAAGTGAAAGCCGCCGGAACGATTGAACTTCAACCAGGCGAATCAGTTTGTTTACCACCATTTCTGTACCATAAATTTTGGGGCAAGAAAGGTTGCGGAACAATTTTGGTCGGCGAAGTGAGCAAGGTAAACGACGACCAGATCGACAATCATTTTTATGAAGTAGTTGGCCGTTTCCCGGATATTGAAGAAGACGAAAAACCACTCTATTTGTTGTACAACGACTTTGGCACTTATTACAAACATGCCTTTATTCCAAAGTGACAGATAATTAGATTATTAGTTGCTGAATACACAATTTAAAAACGATTCAAATGCCTTTAATAACAAGTAGAAAAGAGGTTTTAAGCATTTATGCAGAAGCGGCTCAAAACAAATGGGTTATTCCAAGTATTTGTACCGAAAATACAACTACTACCGAAAGTATTCTGGCTGCAACCCTTCAGTTGGGAAGCGAATTGGGAATTGAAGATTTGCCAATTACCATAGCAATAACAAATAACTATTCGCACCGGGCACAAACGGTAAACTACTCGCATACCCGAAATTGGGAAATTGGCATGAAGCTGTTCCTGTCTGACCTTAGGATTCTTACCGAAAAAGGTTCGCCTTATTCCAAGCTGCGTGTCATGATTCATCTGGATCATGTTCAGCCCGATTTGGATAAAGACTTGTTGAGTTGGGATATGTCGCAGTTTTCGTCCATCATGTTCGATGCTTCGGCATTGAATTTAAAAGAAAATATTAAGCTTACCGCACAGTTTGTGAAAGACCACCAGTCAGAAATTGCCATTGAAGGTGCTTGTGACGAAATTAACGAAGCAGGTAATGGAAACGATCCCGACAGTTCATTAACCACTCCGGAAAAAGCCGTCGATTATTTGTCGCACACAGGAGTTGATTTTATGGTGGCCAACCTGGGAACAGAGCATCGTGCCAGTGCATCAGTTTTAAAGTATCGCGACGACCTGGCCCGGTCAATCAAAGA
>JBBQEI010000075.1:0-21168 GCA_038320545.1 Bacteroidales bacterium | reverse complement strand
TTGATTATCTGTATTATCTAAATATTTTTTTAAGCTAATGGATTTTATAATCGGATTATTTGTAATCTTCAAAGAATCATCAATTAGATTTAATCCTTGAATTTCATTAAAAACACTTGTATCTATTGATACAGTATTTCCATTTAAAATTTTAAGTTTATTATTTGATTCAATAGATAATGTCTGATTATCAGTATTATCCAAATACTTACCAAGTTCAACAGAATTTATTATTGGCTTTTCAGTGCTGATTTTTAAAGTATTACCATTCAGATTTAAACCTTGTATTTCATTTATATTACTTGTATCAACAGTAACCGATGAACTGCCATTAGAAATTTCCAACTTACTGCTTGCATTTACTGATAAACTCTGTTTGTAAGGCAAAAGATCAACAATGGTAGAATCAGCAGTTCCGGTAAGCCAAATTTTATTATTGGCAATTCGCAAATCCTGTGGAGCATGAATAAATTGTCGTAAATCCACAACTCCGGGAACACCACTGATCGATAAATGATAATTTGCCTGGTCGAACTCAAGGGTTTGTTTTAATGGACTTAAATCGGCTACGGGAGTATCATTGCTTTTTAAGGTGTTAGAAAGTGGATCAAATTTAAAACCAGTAAAATCGATTGAAGAATTCCCTGATTTTGCAGCATACAAGGCATAAGGTACAGCCAGCATCTGGGTTGTACCCATGTTTATAAATCCATTGCCAAAATTTATTTCAACTTTCAAATAATGAGCTCCACTGGACCAATTAACATCTTTAAATTGAGGAGAGGATCCTTTGAGCCTTTCACCGGCACCAATGTTGAGTGTGAATAATCCAAAATCGTTGGTAGTAATTTCATGCTCTTCATTCCATTCAAGCTGCCCGTTTTCTTCATTGGCTAAGATTGAAATTTTTACAACCAAAGCTGTTTTAGCGAGTTCCTTTCCTTGAGAATCACGGGCAACAGCCTGATAAGTAAGAGTTTTAGGTGTATATTGGGCAAAAACACCAGCAGTAAAGATGAAAAAAAACAAAGAACAGAATAAAAAATTTTTAGCCGGTTTTGTTATTTTACTTATCATAATTTGTAGTAATTTATATCGTTATTTGATAAGGCTTTACATTCGTTCAACTTTAAAAGCCTGAGAAACATTCCCACTGTCAGAGAAAATGCGTATAAAATAAAGTCCTTTTGGCAAGGGTTCCATATCGATACTATGCCGATCGCCATATAAAACCTGAGAATACTTTTCAAGCTTTATCCTACTTCCGTTTATATTAATTATCTCGACATTAAATTTATTCGCATTCGAAATTCTGAAATCTATATTCAAATATTTGTAAACCGGATTTGGACTCACAATTATAATCTGAATGGAATCACTTATTACCGGTCCTTTTACATAATTACCCTGAAGGAATCCCTGTGTAAGAAAATATCCTTTGTTATTTATTGTTGTTACACTTAGTTCTCCTAAACTATAAGTAACAGAATACCCTGAAACAGTGTTTGAATTACCGGTAATAGAAAATAGAGTTGGAGTTAAACTCTGACTGAAAGTTATTTGACTTGTAATTACAAGAAAAAAATAAAGTAGGTATTGTTTCACATAAATAATTATAAAGCAATTATTTGCGTCAAATATAGTAAAAAATACTTTTTATCATAAATTTCAAGGCCCAAAGTTTACAGGACACTGATAAAAATTGCAATTTATTAACTGCCGTGTTCGATTAAAGCATAGGCTGAAGGCCTGACACAAATTTGAACTACATCGAATTGACGTTATTCAATAATATTTGTTAACAATTCAATAAATAATTAAAAAAGAGGATACATAATTGTAAAATAATTTTAATAAACCCAACAACTTGTTTGAGGTTGTATATAAATTTACCGGACAGTATATTATATTTGAAAATATTTTTTTTTGCGAGGAATGCTTTGAAAAGGATTAAATAATTAACTTTAAGTTTATTTTAAAAGCAATAGATTTCAGGTTCTCAAATTTAAAAGTAATATGTTCATATTAAAAGGTGAAATTATACAGGTTATCGGGCCGGTAATTGATGTTAGTTTTGAGAAAGCTGGCAGCGAATTACCCAGTATCCACGATGCACTCGAAGTAAAAAGAGAAGATGGACAAATCCTGATAGCTGAAGTACAAAAGCATATTGGCGAAGCTACAGTAAGGGCTATTTCAATGGACTCGACTGATGGTTTACGACGTGGAATGGAAGTAATTGCAACAGGTGGGGCAATTCGGATGCCTGTCGGGGAACAAGTCCGCGGACGTTTGTTAAATGTTATTGGCGACCCCATTGACGGCCTTGGCAAAGTTGATAAATCCAATGGTTATGAGATTCACAACAAACCTCCGCGTTATGAAGACCTTTCTACAAACGCTGAAGTACTTTTTACAGGGATCAAGGTAATCGATTTACTCGAGCCTTATATGAAAGGTGGTAAGATTGGTTTATTTGGTGGTGCAGGCGTTGGAAAAACTGTTATCATCATGGAACTTATCAATAACATTGCCAAAAGATATGAAGGTTTATCGGTATTTGCCGGTGTAGGTGAACGTACCAGGGAAGGTAACGACTTACTCCGTGAAATGATAGAATCGGGTGTTATCAAATATGGTGATGCTTTCTTTGAATCGATGGAAAAAGGAGGCTGGGATCTGGATAAAGTGGATAACAAAGTATTGAAAGAATCTCAGGCTACACTGGTGTTCGGACAGATGAATGAACCACCCGGTGCACGTGCTACTGTTGCTCTTTCGGGGTTAACAGTTGCAGAATCGTTCCGCGATGGTGACGAAGAAAGTGGTGGTCGCGATATTCTATTTTTCGTTGACAATATATTCCGTTTTACCCAGGCTGGTTCAGAAGTTTCGGCACTGCTTGGCCGTATGCCATCTGCGGTAGGTTACCAACCCACTTTGGCTACAGAAATGGGTATGATGCAGGAACGTATCACATCAACAAAGAGAGGATCGATCACATCAGTTCAGGCAGTTTATGTACCTGCTGATGACCTTACCGACCCCGCCCCAGCAACAACTTTTGCTCACCTTGATGCCACAACAGTATTGAACCGCAAAATCTCCGAAATGGGTATTTATCCTGCAGTGGATCCACTGGATTCGACATCCCGGATTCTTACTCCTGAAATCGTGGGAAGGGAACATTATGGTACGGCGCAGAAAGTTAAAGAGCTATTGCAACGTAATAAAGAACTTCAGGATATTATTGCCATCCTCGGTATGGACGAACTTTCGGAAGATGACAAGCTGGTTGTACACCGGGCTCGTCGTGTTCAGAGATTCCTTTCCCAGCCTTTCCATGTGGCCGAACAGTTTACAGGTCGTCCGGGAGCATGGGTATCGATTGAAGATACTATTAAAGGTTTTAATATGATTATGGACGGCGCAGTGGATAAGTATCCTGAAGCAGCATTCAGCATGGTTGGTACCATCGAAGATGCTATTGAAAAAGGAGAAAAGATGCTTGCCGATACAAAATAAATCATCTTAAAAAGAGTGTAAAAAGCAAAAAATATAATTAGAACACGAAGACACAAAGGCACAAAACATTAAATTTCAGATATATACCCTTCGTGACTTTCTGTCTTCGTGTTAAATTTTGCTATTTTTTACACAATCTCTTGTTATTAAAATTTCCGCTTTAAATAAAAAAGCATGTTTTTAGAAATACTTACACCCGAAAAAAGACTTTATTCCGGCGAATCAAAACTCGTTAAAGTTCCCGGAACTGATGGATCTTTTGAATTAATGGATAAACACGCACCCATAATTTCCACACTTTCTGAAGGATTTATAAAAGTTATAACTCCTGATGATGTTCCCAGAATATTTAATGTTAGTGGTGGCGTTTTAGAAATGAAAGATAATCGTGTTATTATATTAGTGGAAAAGTCGATAGACTAAAACTAAATGTATGCGTGTATCGCTTTTCATATTGATTGTATTTTTAACAATGAAAGTTACAGCACAGCATACAATAACATTCCCCTCCGAAGATGATTTATTGATCACTGCCGATCTTTACCAGAACGATAAAGATTTACCTTATATTATTCTGTTCCACCAGGCAAATTCCAGCCGTGGCGAATACAAAGAAACCGCACTGAGGCTTATGAAGCTCGGCTATAATTGCCTGGCTGTTGATCTGCGTTCGGGAAAAGAAATTAATTACGTTCAAAACGAAACTGCTGCAAGGGCTGCCGGAAATAAGCTTCCCACAACATACCTGGATTCTGAAAAAGACATAGTTGCATCCATAAATCATGTAAAAAGCATTTCGGACAAAAAGATTATATTATTTGGAAGTTCTTATTCGGCTTCCCTGGTAATGAAAGCAGGAAATCACAATCCTGATATCGAAGCAGTTATTGCATTTAGTCCCGGAGAGTATTTCCAACCTAAAATGATCCTGAAAAATTTTCTTTCCGAATACGATAAACCTCTTTTTGTTGCATCAACAACCAAAGAAAAACCATTTGTAAACGAACTTTTATCAGAAGTTGGCCCTGAACTTTTGAACTTTTATGTTCCATCCGATGGAGAGGGTATACATGGTTCAAAAGCACTTTGGGAAAATCAATCGCAAAGTGAAGAAGTTTGGTTATCTTTGTTGTTATTTTTTAAAAAAATTACAACAGAATAGTGGTTAAATTCCTTATTATTCGTTTTAGCTCAATTGGCGATATTATTCTTACTACTCCCGTTATTCGTAATTTGAAGACACAGGTTGAAGGAGCTGAAATTCATTTTCTTACAAAAAAGACTTTTTTACCGGTTCTTGAAGAAAATCCATATATATCCAGAATTCACCTTTATGATAATAATTTCACAGAAATTATCAATGAACTAAAGACTGTTGATATTGATTTCATTATAGATCTGCATAATAACCTTCGAAGCTCCAGAATAAAACTTGCCCTGAATAAAGTATCGTTCTCTTTTCCAAAATTGAATATTGAGAAATGGCTTATTGTCAATTTCAAAATTAACCGGTTACCTGATGTTCATATAGTTAACCGTTATATGAACACACTTAGTATGTTCAGCATAAAAAATGACAATTTAGGACTGGATTTTTTTATTAAATCGGAAGATGAGATGGATATCAAGGAATTGCCTGAAGACTTCAGAAAGGGCTATATTGCATTAGTAATCGGAGCACGTCACATTACAAAACAACTTCCCGACACTAGGTTAATTGAACTTATAAAAAAAGTAAATTATCCGGTAATGCTTTTGGGAGGTAAAGATGATGGCGTCAGGGGAGAAGCCATTGCCCTTGAATGTGGCTCTGTTTGTCTTAATTATTGCGGTAAACTTTCCATTCAGCAATCTGCTTCTTTTGTAAAGCAATCAAAAGTTGTAATTACCCACGATACAGGATTAATGCACATTGCCTCTGCCTTTAAAAAGACTATTCTGTCAATTTGGGGAAATACAATTCCACAGTTTGGAATGTATCCTTACTTACCAGGTGAAGAATCTGAAATATTCGAAATTAAAGGCCTTAAATGCAGACCATGTTCGAAGATTGGATTTGATAAATGTCCGTTAAAACATTTTAATTGCATGAACCAGATCGACCTGGATGCAATTGCCGTTAAAGCCCATCAACTGGTTTAATTACCAGAATTTTATTTTCCCGGCAGCATAAAACCACATCTTCAACAGAATAAATCCATGCCTGAACCTGGAGATATTAGTATCGCCATAAGTTCTTTCCTGGTAACGCACCGGTAAATCGATAATTTTCAGGTTTAACTTATAGGCTCCAAATAGTAAATCAAAGTCGCCAAATGGATCAAAATCACCAAAGAATTTTCTGTTCGACACCAACCTGTCGTAATCGTCGCGAAAAATAACTTTTGTTCCGCATAAGGTATCCTTAATTGGCTGCTCGAGTAACCAAGTAAAAGCGTGGCTAAAAAATTTATTACCCAGCATATTTAAAAACCGCATCGAATTCTTTTCGAGAGGATAAACCAAACGTGAGCCATTGATAAATTCACCTTTTCCTCTGGCAATAGCATCGTAAAACTTTGGTATTTTTTCAGGTGGAACAGTTAGGTCAGCATCCAGAATCATTAATATTTCACCGGTTGAAATGGAAAACCCCTTCCGCACAGCATCTGCTTTTCCTTTGCCACTCTGACGGGCAATTTTAATGTTTCTTGTATCCTTGTATTTTTGTTGTATTTCTTTAATTTTCTCCCAGGTATCGTCGGTAGAATTACCTTCTACAAAAATTATTTCAACTCCTGCGCCAAATTCAGGAAGCCGTAATACGGCATTTTCAATATTTCCGCTCTCATTTCGGGCAGGAATAACTACTGACACCGTATATTTCATTTCTTCCCCGCAATTTGCAGGCCTGGCAAAAACATGCTGGTTTAAGCTGAGCAGGTTAAACAATGGTAAACGTGCAATATACTTGTTAAACAGCCACGACAAAACCGGAATATAAACCGGTATAAGCATGTTCCGCTGACGGCGGTATACTTCCATATCCGTCAGATACAAAAGATTCAAAATATCCTTTTGAGAAAGCCAGTTTTGTTCGGGCGATTTTTTCTTAATACCTATAAATTCAGAAAATTTAATCAGAGGCTCCCATAAGAAATTATAATAGGTAAGAATAATACGTGTTCTTGGATGGCAGTGTTTGCGGACTTGCTGAAGGCAAACCTGAACATCGTCGAGCCAGCCCACCAGATTGGATAATATAATAACATCGAATTTGCGGTTCAAATCCATGGTATGGGCATCCATACACCTAAAGTCCATTTCAGGAAATTGCAGGCGTGCCTTTTGGATCATTACTTCACTAAAATCAATACCTGTTTTATGCGTCCCTTTAACCGAAGAAATCAACTCCCCGGAACCGCAACCTATTTCCAATATTGAATTGCTGTCGTGAATAAAATAATCGCAATAACTGGTAAGATAATTCCAGTAATATTTATGTTTTTTTCGGTAACTGATCCTGTCTTCTGCAATCTTATCAAAGTAACGAAGCTTATTCTCTTTTCTGAGCATCCTTGTAAAAATTTAATCCAGTTTTATTTCTATTAAAGTACTCGTTTCCTCTGTACCAATGGTATGTATTTCTTTAAACGCTTCCGGATATTTCAACTGGATAAAATAAAGGTAACGGTGTAAAGTAGAGATAATATTTCCGGTATTTTCGTTTGGATTTAAACGAAGGCTGGCCAAAATGGCATATTTTACTTTCGTTTTTTTGAAAAGATCATATAAATAATCGGGTTTTACAATAGAAATTTCTGCATCCTCTTTAAGTTTTTTCTCAACCCATTCCTTAGCATTCAGCTCTTCTGCAACAATTCCTTTAATGGAAGGATCGTTTCGCATTTCCTGTAGTTTGTTGGCTGGCAATGCGTAAATTGCTACAAAGTTGCTATTATCGGTTATAGTATCGCCAAAAGAAAATTCACCAGAAACTATTCCCTGTAGATATTGCCGATATTGTAAATCGGGTCTTTGGTTACCCTGTATGAGCTTCTTTAAATGGAAAATTGTATATACAAGCGAATCTCTATTATTATTCGAGATAATTGAATCAATATCAGAAGTTGGCACTTTAATGATCCCATAGAATTTTCTTCCGCCATAAATAAACGATATGTCGGATTTACGGCAAGCGATCATATATTCAGCAGGGGTATTTTTGGCAGCCCATTCGCTCATCAGCATATAATTCTGCCAATCGGGGGTAAAGCCGAAAAGCAAATCACCATCTAGGTTGCGTGCCAGAACTTCCTTTTGAATTTTCACATAATCAGTTGTAACCCTGAAACTGGTAATTAACATAATCAGGGCTAATAGTGGTATTATAAACTGAAGGCTATTTAGCTGAACAGTTTTAAAACTATAGTAAAGAGCCGAGAAAACCAGTAATAACATAAATGGCAGATAAATAATAATCAAGCGCCATTGGTCCCAATGCTTTTGCAACGATACAAACGAAATTAATAACATGCAAAGAACATACACACTGGTAAAAAGTAATGGCTTGTTCTTTTTGAAAACAAAATAAATCCCCACTAAAAATAATCCCAATGTTAAAACTGTTAACAGCGGAAGAATATCAGTGGCTGCATCACTCCTGAATCCAATAAACTTATAGAAGTGTTTCGAAATATATAAATGACTGTTATCGATAACTCTTTGTATCAGGCCAAAAAAGTCTTCTTTTCCACGGCTTTGATTATAAAAATCCTTATACATCAATAAGTTTCCCTGGCTCTGAAACTGAATATCATCAGCTTTCCAGATAACTCTTTTCAAAATTTCCCAGGGAACAAAGAAAATGAAGAATGATATCAAAATATAGAGAATACTTTTCCATTTACCTGATAATATAAAATAACCTACTATGGCCATCAATGAAGCATATGCTACATTTTTGGTAAGACACATCAGAAACAAAATTAAACCGGTAATAAGGTATTCTTTTCGACCGGGAATAAAGTTCTCTGTGGTAAAATATTTAACAGTGAAATAGAAAAACAGTGCCTGAAGCATCATAAAAAAAGCTTCGCTATAAGTTTGGCTGCCGAAATAAAGCATGTAATAGTTGTACGAGGCTAATAAAAATGCAATGACAAGCAACGAAGAAGGTATCCTGTTTTTAAAAGCTTTAAAAAAGTATATAGATGCAATTATCAAAAAAATGGTCGACAAAAATTTTAGAATAGTCAGGTTAATTCCAAATATTGCTATAAATGGACTAAGTACAATCGGATATAAGGCACCCTGAAAAGTAGGATATTTGAATTCTTTTAAAAAATCGTATGCTCTGGAAATATAAGCCGAATCGTCGCCACCCGGACCAACTTTAACATCGAACAGCAACAAAGTAAAAACTGAAGTCAGGATAATGCCCGTCCAGAAGAAAAAATTCAGTCTTTTTTGAAAAAAAGTATCGAGTTTATCAAGAAAATCGGATTTGATAATGGGTTTCCCAACAGGTTTTTCTTTTGGATTGGAATTTTTTTTGCCACTATTTATTGAATCTTTTTTTGAACCCATAGTTTTAAAAAATGAATACCCGGCAAATATATATATAAATTTTTCTGAATGGTTTTAAAAAACTCAGGGAACTTATGTTTACCTCTTCATGCGAAAAAGAATCGACGGGAGATATTAATTCAACAAAAAAGCCGGGCTTTTCTGGCCCAGCTTCGCATTGAATTTAATTATCTATTTTTGGGGAATATTTCTAAGATCAAAGGAAGTTGTGGCTATCAAATGGTTTGGATCTTTATTATCTGAAATCACAAACAAAATATCGTTGTAATCAAAATCAGTATACGATAAGTTATCCTCAATATCAATATCTTCAAAAGTCATGACTAGATCGTTGCATGTTTTTTCAATAAACAGGGTATGTTGCTGATGACCTCCGGAGTTAAACTGAATATCAGTATAGTGTGTATATCTGCCGGCTACAAGATTTCCATTTTTCCATCCCTGAGCAACCAAATAAAAACCGACCACTGTATTAGGTGGAAATTTACCAGTTCCAACCTGAACCATATCGCCTGATTTTAAACCGCCACCTTCGTTAACTTCCGACACATTTGGAAATAAAATATGCTTTTCCAGATCGTTAACACTTGTTGGAGGATTGGAAAGGTTGTAGGTATAATATCCTAACGAATTCTTCCAACCAGCACCCTCATTTACAAAAGTTATATAAACTTCCGATTCTTTTGAAAGTATTATACTTTTTGAAAGTTGTGGCTCGAAAAGTTCAGGATATTTTAACAGGTTATTTACAGATTCAGGAAAAGTGGTATATATTTTATTGTATAATGTACCACATGGTTTTGTAGGAATAATGTCGTCAGGCACACCTTCGTCCATACTGATAGACAGAATTTTTAAACCGCCTAAACCGGTGGCAACAAATATGATACTATCTTTTGATTCTACAAAGTTAGCTGATTCCAATTCATTAAATTTGATTGAACCCAATAGAAAAATGCTGTCATTTCTGCTGCTTACAATTCCTCCAATATATAAACCAGCTTCGCCATTGCCTAATAAAACCATGTCACCATTCAGGGAAACACTGTTGGTAACAAAATCTTCATCTTTCATACCAATAGGGGTAACAGGCCGATTGATATGTTGTTTTAAAGTGCCATCAGCTTTAAATACTTTTAGTCCTCCATCGTTTAAAGCTGAAAAAATGTATTTGTCGTTAACAGCAATTTCTGATTTTGATTCAGGAATGTTGGCTCCGTCGGGAGTATAAGATGCTAAGAACGTATGGTTGCTTTTGTTAAAAACACTTATTTTACCTGGCTGCCCACTTAAAACATATGCATTGGTTGAATTTACATCCACCGAACGGGCATCGGAAATTGAGGCAGAAAAAACAGAATCGTAATTATGATTATATACTTTTAAAAATCCATTGGAACCACTGGTGGTAAAAATTCCATCGGCTGTAACTTTAATATCTGTACCAGCATATGAATCGAGATTGATGATAGTATCGACTTTGCTGATTTCTCTTTTTTCGTTAAGCGATAATACCTCCAGAAGTGCAGGTTTGCGAAGATTAGCATCAGGCATACTTGAAATATCCTGAGCACCGACAATGTATAATTTATTGTTATAATAATCCACAGCGCTTATATCAGCTTTGGAGAATATGGCCTGCCAAACGATTTTCGGATTGCTGATATCAGTAACATCGAACACTTCTAATCCTCCCAGATATGCATCTCCTTTGGTATTATATGTTACAAATGCATATTTATCTAAAATTTTCACATGCGTGGCCATCAGTGTCTTTCCTTCAAATTCCGGAGGAGCAACTTCAGCACGCAAAGTGAAAGTATAATTTTTTGTGAGATCAACTTTAGGCGGCTCCATAGTACTTTTGAAACGGCTGTCGTCAACATCTTCAACCTGCATTAACTGGTCAAGTTTTTTTATTCTCGATGAAAGTTGAGTAGTATTTAAATTAACTATAATGTTTTTCTCTTTTAAATTTTGTAATTGGCTATTGTTATCAGGAGAATCCTTATCACAACTGGTCATGATAACAATTCCTGAAATCAAAATACCATATTGCCATTTTGTTGCCATGCTAGTTTTTTTTAGTTTAAACTGGTCAACTTTACGATACTTAGCTTCGATAGTTACGTTTTTAAACCGCAAAATATTAGACATTTGACCAAGGGCAACATAGCATGTATGGAAGCTCGAAAGAGCAAGATTAAAAATTGCACTTATAAAAAATACAAGATATAACTTGAATTATTCATCAATATTCCATGAAACTCTGCCCAACTATTTATTGTACAGAGTTTCATGGAGAAATTCAATGTATTTCTGAATTCACACTATATTTTAATGCACCTATTACTTTTTATCGTATTCAGCCTTTTTCTTTTTATAGTAATAATCCTGTACAAAAGTGTTTGCTAATATCCGGTTTGATAAGGATCAACTACATATTTCCAAACACCATTCAATGTCACTGATACTCTTCCATCGATGTTGGTAATCTGAGCTTCTTGTCCACCAATTTTACCCGAAGAAATAAAAAGTGCGGCAAGAAGCCCTATGTGATTAAGACATTTCATTTATATATTTTTAAAATTATGTAAGGCGTTTACGATTTTAGTTTATAAGTATTGTCAATAGCTTTTTGCAAATCATTTAACATTTGAAGAACAGATGAAAATGGATCATAGGGAACATCTTTAACCCAAAGAGTTTCTACAGGAAGGTTTCCGGTGTATCCTCCTTTTTTAATAATATTTATCAATCGGGCATAATCTGTTTTAATATTGTTACCGATGCCAAAAACACTTTCTTTAACCTGCCAGTTTATGGCATATGGAACTACAGCCTCAATATCCTTGTAGGGATCTACGGTTTTGAAATTACCAATATCAACAATCAATCCGACCCATTTTGAGTCGACAGCTTTAATTACTTTAATGCATTGTTCAGCAGTTTGAAGCATATCGCCATGATTTTGAATGCCGATTTTCACTCCATATTGAGCACCATAATCTGCACATTCTTTATAGCACCCAACCATCCATGAAGCAACTTCGTCCCATTTATTTTCATAGCCTTTGGGTATTTCACCTGCGAATAAACGTACAACCGGTGCACCTAACTTTGAAGCTGCTACAATCCACTCTTTGGCGAGCTTCACACCCTCAGCTCTGACATTGGGATCGGGAGAAGCAAAATCATTGCGGATTCCTGTGCCACTGATAGCTATTCCCAATTCTGCTGCCCTGGCCTTAAATTCAGCAATGTATTCATCGGATGGAGCTTTGGGATATGATGGGAAAAAATACGCTGTCGGGTCCAGAGCCTTTATTTTGTTAACGGCACACCAGTCCAACAAGTTGAATAAAGTATATACCTGCTGATTGTCACGGGCATTCCGTGCCATAAGCAAATCGCTAAATGAATAAGCGTTTACCGATAAACAAACCGGGACATTTTTATCAGATTTGAAATTTTGTGCATGTACGCTTGAAATAAATAAAACCAGTAGTATACATTGAACCCAATATATAGCTTTTGGAGGCATATATTTTACAATATCTTTTTTCATAATTCATTTGTTTGTAATTGAAAATCAATTCTCCTATAAAAGAAAATATTTTAAACAATTAAATCGATACAGTCTTACGATTCCTATTCTATCTTTTTATAAACCAGTTCAATTCCTTTACCAGTTTTTAAATTGCGTGAATATTTTTTGTCAGTGGCATTGTTCCAATGCTCAGAAGTACCCAGACTGACGAGCCTGGTGCCATCGCGCTCGGGATCGTAAACAGTGCCTGATGGAGGATTATCTGCCAACGCACTTTCGTTCACGGAATAATCGCTATACATCATATCGGGAGCATCGGGCCATTCGGCAATTACAAAATCTAGAACTACGGCATCGATAGCAACGCCGTCCTGAGAAGCAAATAAGCTGCCTGGCCAGTTATTATTGAAAGGTCCGAGTGACCATTTAAAAGCAGGGATTTTATCAACGAATTTGTTGCTATAAATTCCATCGATTAAAAATAACATGGTTTTTTCGCCCAGATCCTTATGACCCATGTAATCAGCATAAACTGTATAGGTAAATTTTCCTTCCCTGTTCTGGCTAAAACCGCTGGAGTGTGCATTCTTTCGCCAATCGTCTTCGATGCTGGTGCAACCAAAAAAGTTTTTGGCACAAAGCGTAACACCCTGACTTACGTGTCCTTTCATTAAAGCAAGATTGATGATATAATCGGCATCAACCACACATTTGGCTAATCCGGTAGCAACTTTACCGTTATCGACAGAATAGGGAATGGCATTTTCAACAAATTCAGCTTTTTCGCGTCCATTATCTCCGTTATGGTCTACATAATGAACATTGGGGTAAACAGCATGGCATTTATTATAAACATTATCGGTAATAAACCGGCTGGGGTCGGTAACTGTAATATTTTCCTGTGGAACTCCGGCATTGTTTACCAGGCTTTTAAGCAGCGTAAGAATGAGTTGAGGGCTTGCATTGATCTCATTGTTACTTTCCTGCGAGTAGGTATTATTCAGATTGACTTTAATTGCTATTTTCTGACCAGACTGGTAACCCGTATCGACATTCTTTTTAGTTTTATTGAAGAAATGGAACAAAGCGTTCCAGGCTTTTTTGTCGTTATTTACATTGGTAAGAGTAAATAAAGTTTGCGACAGAAGTTTATCAGTTTCGGCCTCATTGTTGAAACGGTCTTCCCACCAGAAACCAGTTTTTTCGTCCCAGGTAGCGATTTTTGGATTATGCCCCCAGGCTACCCTTCCCGGAAACATTCCGCGAGCTACACCAAGCGGCATGTTTGCCTTGTACCAGATTTTTAATCCATCACGTGAGGTTTTGGCCTCAGCATTTGAACTTGACATCATAAAAAAAGCTGATCCCATTCCAGCCACCAGAAATAACATAGCTGCCATATAGCGGGCTTGCAACCATTTCTGTTTTGCTTTTTTGAAAGCGAAGGCAGTTGTGGCAATGGTCATAAGCCAGATTACAAAACCAGACATTAGCGGAGCTGCTGCACGCATGCAAGGGTATGTTGCCCTTTGAGGTTTTGGTATTACGCGGAAAAGAAACCACACCGTTGATGTAATTCCCAATACGATAATTGAAATCCTTGTAGAAAAAGGATCTTTCAATAATTTAACCAATGATAAAATCTTTGTCTTCATATTCTTATGATTACTATTTTACAAGTTTGAACTTCAGGTAATCGTAATTCATATTACCGTTCGTAATGGTTCTCAATTTCAGCAAATGTACACCTTTATTTAGCTTCACTTTGGCAAGTTTATCAATCCTGGTCCAATGCGCTATGCTGGAAAAACCTTTGTTTCCAGGCAATGACAAAATAAATAAAAAGGTACTGACTTATAAAAACTTTTGTTTCGGTTTTCATACATTAAAATTAATAATATTGGCTTATTACTTCAAATTTCTCAGATAAATAATCAACAGAATTTCCCTATGCTGGAATTATATAATCGCCTGACAAGGATATGTCTGAAAAATTGATAGATTCACTAATATTGCTTTCTTTTACATTATCAACTTTTCAAAAACTCTGGTCAATAGCAATGAACCTAATTAGAAAGTGCAAATATTTTATATTTTTATTTTTAACATTCACAAGCTGTTATAAAGATAAAATTCATTTGGTTAAAGAGGTTGTGATAACTTTTGACGATGCTCCATATCCCGAAAATACAAGCGAAGTACTAGATATATTAAATGAGCATCAAGTAAAAGCTACATTTTTTTGCATAGGGCAATCGCTAAGAATGTATCCTGAGTTAACAAATCGTATTGCTACAGAACAATTTTTGGCCAATCACACATACACCCATATTAGTGTTGAAGATTCCGATTTAACACAGATCTTTAAAAATGAGATTCTGCAAACACAAAATCTGATTGATAGCTTGCAACCTTCTAATAAGCATTATTTCAGGCCACCTTTCGGTAACTTATCGTTAAAACAAAAACAAACCCTTCTGAACAATGGATTCGATGTAGTTATGTGGGATCTGAGTGCTGAAGAATGGGATGGAAATGTTAGTACGCAGAATGTAATTGATTATTTTCACAAACATTTGAATTCCGGTGCCTCAATTCCGATCATTCTATTCCATTTAAATAAATCCACGGTCGAATCACTGGAAATTTTGCTGACCGAGTTTGAGGAAAAAAATATAAAGGTTATTACACTCGATGATTATAAATGCAGATAATATTCCTGTTAGAAATATGGCTAAAATAATCATATATGTTTATACCTTAATGTTTTGTTATCATGTGAAAGGACAAGTTTTAAAAAATGAATTTGCTTTCAATTTTGGTCCCACGATTACTTCATTTTATGGGAATCCGGATCTTAAAGATTTTAAACCGAGGATGACATATTCTGTGGGAGTAACCTATGGTTATTATTGTTCTGAAAACTTTTTAATTCAATCGGGTATTTTTTTTGAACGAAAGGGCGCAAAAGTTGGTGTTGATTATTTTGATAATAATGGTAATTATTACCAGACTTCTGATATTACATTTAATAGGGAATACCTAGTAGTGCCTGTTACTTGTTCGTTAGTAACACATACAAGAATCAAATTCTATTTTGGAGGAGGATTGTTTTTAGGCTATTTATTAAGCGCAAACGATATAAACACGAAAGTGTTCCCTAAAGAAACATTTGCAGCAGAAACTCCGAGATTTGATTTTGGAATAAGCTTTGGATTCGGTTTTTTAATACCTCTTAATAATAGATTTAATCTGGATTTCGGAATTAAAGACAACCTCAGCGTTTATAATACGCTTAAAAACGAATTGGCAACCCGGAATAATTCCATCGGTTTACAAATGGGATTAAAATATAAATTCTGAAAAATAGCATAACAAATCATGCTTTTCACCTGCCTTAAGATAATTTTTCTTTTGTGATTTATTGCCCCAAAACAAAAATCCTTTCCAAATAACTAGTGTTTGAAAGGGTTTTGTTGTCCAACAAGAAAAGATGATATATTGATGGATGAGACTTAGAGTGAAAATGCATTAATTTGGCAAAACATTTGTTACATTATTTTGTTTTATTAACAAATTGTATATTTTTGTAAACAAATAATTTGCTATGAACTCCAACCTGCCAATCGGCCATAATATCTCTAATTTTCGAACTAAACAAGGATATTCACAGGAAGAGCTTGCCCAATATTTAGGTGTTACCCGTGAGTTCGTCTCCATGGTAGAGACCGGTAAAAGAGAACTTTCCGTAACAAACTTAAATAAATTGTCTGACCTTTTTGGAATTGATATGGAAACTTTATTGGAAGAAAATGCAGATGTAAACAAAGTTCATCTGGCGTTTGCTTTCCGAAGTAATCATACATCCAACGACCTGGAGAGTATTGCTGCATTTAAACGTGTAGTTCTGGAATATCTTAAGATGAATCAAATTCGCCATGGTAGTTAAAGTAAAAAAGGAAGCATCGGAATTACGGAACAAGCTTGGAATTGGAAATACTGAATCCATACACCTTAGGAGTCTTTTGCTTAAGCTGGATATTATTGCAATTTTTAAGGAATTATCCGAGGGATTCTCAGGAATGTCTCTCAAAACTGGTGATAAAATGTTTATGCTAATCAATTCCGGACATTCCTTAGGAAGGCAGCACTTTACTATTTGTCACGAGCTATATCATTTATTTTTCGATACCGACTTTAAACCTCATTTATGTAAGTCAGGCTTCTTTAACAAAAAGGATCTTAATGAATATTGGGCAGATATTTTCGCCTCTTATTTTCTAATGCCCGATGACGGTATTATAAGTTTAATCCCTGATTCAGAACTTGGAAAAGATCTGCTCAAAACTGAAACTATCCTTAAAATTGAACAATATTTTTCCTGCTCACGTTCGGCACTGCTTTATAGGTTAAAAGATTTAGGACTTATTACTCAAACTTTTTACGATTTTCACTCAAAAAACGTCAAAATTACAGCCAAACAATATGGTTATGCACTTGCATTATACGAGAAAGGCAATGTTGGATTAGTAATAGGCGATTTTGGCACTATAGCCAAACAACTATTTGATAGAGAAAAAATATCAGAAAGCCATTATGTGTCGCTGATGCAAACTATTGGGATAGATGTATTCAACACCACAAACGATGCTGATAACTATTGATCCCAATAAGAAAGTCCTTCTTGATGCTGATGTAATTATTCATTTCTTTAAAGGAGATAAATTATCAATTCTTCACACGATTTTCCCTAATAATAAGTTGTATATCCTTGATTTTGTTTTTAATGAAGTGCTTAAAGGTACGCTGAGAATTCAATTTGAAAATCTTCTTCGTTTTAAATACTTATTTGAACTTGAATTTGAAAAAGATCCTAAGGTGAGGGCAGAATATGCGAGATTAAAAAAAATATTTGGTTCGGGAGAAAGTGCATGCATGGCATATTGTCGGTATAATAATGATGTTTTAGCAAGTAGTAATCTCAACGATATAAAAAAGTATTGTACCGAAAATAGCATTCAATATATCACAACTATGGATTTTATCTACCAGGCTTATATTACAAATGTTTTAACTGAGTCTGACTGCGATTATTTTATTTTTAATGTGAAATCAAAAGGAAGTAAGTTGCCTTTTAATAAAATCAAGGATTATATTTCAGCTTTGAAGCCCGGAATATAGTTTATATTAGATTTATACTTGTCATTGTTGCACAGGTTAATAAAAAATAGAAAGAAGATTCAAAGAAAGAAAATTTTCTGATACTTCCAAAACCTCATCTTCTGGATATCTGATCTATTTCGAAGTTTATTACAAAGATGATTTCCGACCAAAAGTATGAATATTAGAATAAAAAAAAGGTAGCCAGAATTGACTACCTTTTAATTTTGGTTCAAAATTCGTTCAAAACGTTTCGAGACCCCTGTAAATCAGTACTATTTGTTGTCCAACCAGGATTCGAACCTAGACAGACAGCTCCAAAAGCTGTAGTGCTACCATTACACCATTGGACAATGCTATAATTGCGGTGCAAAAATATAAATCTTTTTTAAACCGGCAATTATCTCATCACTTTTTATTCCATTTTTACCAATCCTTCGCTTTTCATAGTCCAGGTATTATTTATGTATTCACCAGTCCACTTATTATTGGCCGATGCCATGCGTTCGATCAATGGTTCAAAGTCCCTGTTTATATAAACTTCCCGGTTAATAGGAAGCCTTACTATAACTTTTAAACGTTGGTCGTTCCATTTTGAGTTCTCAGGAAAACGAAAAACAGGATCCAGCCAGAGTACAGAATCGTTTTGCTCGTAATTATATTCAATCTCCCGCAAGAAATTATCTGCCTGGGCAGAATTCCTACCGGCAGATGTTTTTACCAGTTCTACAAGAATCTGTTCCGACTCACTTTTACGTACATCGAGATCGATTGCCCCATAATAGTATTTTTTTCCGTTCAGCATAAGGTTTCCATAATTGTCGTGGTCGTTATGATCGTAAAGCTTGTCGCGGTCAATTCCAAAACGATCGCGTAACTGAAGATTCAGAGTCTTATTGCCAAAATCGTTGATTGGACGTACTTCCGAAGTATTGGAACCAAGTAATTCCAACCCATTATCTGTCATAATCCAGGTTTTATTTACCATTTGCTGGTGCCAATATTCGTTTACATTTTCGATATCCCTGAGCAAATGCCTTGTATTTTCATCAAAATATATTTTTGTTCCAACCGGCAAACGGATAATTACTTTGGTATAATAAAACTTCCAGCGTTTATCATTGGAGACCCGAAAAAAGGGATCGAGCGTAATTAAAGAATCATTTTGGGTGTAGTTTACTTTTATTGCTTTGGCAAACTCAAGAGCTTCGGCACGGTCTTCGCCTCTTGCTTCTCTTATAATTTCCAGTTCGGGTGTTGCCGAAGTTGTTTTCTCAACATCAATATGCACTATTCCGGCAAATTCATTGGGTTTATTATCCTTTACCGGAACAAAAAGCCTTGAATGGTTAAAAAACTCCAGAAACTCATCTTCTTTTTCGTTTGTACGGGGAGAACTAATGTACAAAATGCCTTTAGGAACTGTATTCAAAGGTATAATTTCCTGAATCTGATTGTTCGACCTGAAATTTTCAACTTCTTTTAAAGCTAAAACTGCAAAAGAAAAAATAGCAAAAATCCAGATCACCGAAAGTGTAATTACAATCCACTTTTGCCTTGCTTCAAACTGGATGATTAATTTTAATCCCAGGTATATAAGACCAACTATTGGCAATGCCAGAATGATAAAAGCTAAAAACAAGAGAGTATCTGCATTCAAGGGACTGATGATATTATACAGAAAATCCTGTGCTGAACTGAAATATTCGTTCATATCGCCTCGAATGGCAAAGTTCTTAAAATATAGGGCCCCAATGATGGCTACTGAAAGCATTATTCCAAGCAGGATAAAAAACGCCCCGAAAATATATCTCAATACATTGAAAACACCTCTGATAAAAACACCTAAAAATGCAATGAGCTCCTGCACGAAACCCGACAAGCGGTTCGCGACAGAATCAGGTTTACTCATATTTGTTTTAATGTTATTGAATTCCTCCCTCACCGATTTTTCAATATTGGAAACATTAATATCCTTACCTCTCATTTCAAGCTTTTGGGCTGATGTTCGGGCAGCAGGGATAACAATCCACAGAATGATATAAATAACTAAAGAAGCGCCTCCGGCAAATAGCAAAGCAATAAAAAGAATACGGAAAACCATCGGGTCGATATCAAAATAAGCTCCTAACCCACTACAAACCCCACCAATGGTTGAGTTCTCCACATCACGGTAAAGTCTTCTTGAAGTACGTTTACCGGTATAAGTTGCTTCGCCTGCAGTTTCAGTTTCATAGGCTGAACTATCGGAGGCTGCAATATCTTCGGGTGATCCCAGTATGGCTAAGATTTCATTTATATCTTCAACAGTGACCGATTGTTTGTTATCTGTAATTTTAGGTTGAAGAAGTTCTGCAATCCTGGCTTCAATATCGGTCACAATTTCCCTGCCTTCGGTGGTGGTACCGAAATAGTGGCTAAGCGAATCGAGATATGCTTGTAATTTTCCATATGCATCTTCGTCGATATGAAAAACTATTCCATTAATATTAATTATTACTGTTTTTTTCATGGCTTTGGATTATTTTGATAAGAAGTGCGAATGGAAGTTACTGATTCAATAAGTTCGTTCCAGGCTTCATTTAATTCACTCAAAAACTGTTTCCCGGTTTCGGTAATCGAATAATATTTTCTGGGTGGACCCTGAGTCGATTCTTCCCAACGGTAACTTAACAAGCCGGCATTTTTCTGCCGGGTTAACAAAGGGTATAATGTGCCTTCTACCACTATCATCTGCGAAACTTTTAACTGCTTGATAAGATCGGTAGCATAGGCATCATCCTGATTAAGAATAAGCAAAATGCAATATTCCAAAACCCCTTTCCTCATTTGTGCTTTAGCATTGTCTGAGTTCATATGATTGAGTTTTGATGTTATTTTTTAATGGGAAGAATAATCCATAATAGCAGGTAGAACAGAAGGCCTGCACCAAATCCAAAAAATAAAATGACAAAAAGGATCCGTAGTATTACCGGATCGATACCCCAATATTCACCAAAGCCGGTGCAAACTCCACCTAAAACTTTGCCTTGATTGATGCGGTAAATATTTTTGATTTTTTTCTCACCCATATCGTTATAATGAGCGGATGTATCGTAGCTAAGCTTAAAGCCAAGCTGAGGAAGTACTGCCTGAACATCGGCCAGTGTGACTACCTGCTTGCCCGGCGATAGCAACAAATTAAATTTTTCGGCTATTAAAACCTCTGTGGCATGATCGCCCTGTTTGCCCTGACGAAATAAGCTTTCGCGCATTGTAGCAAATGCATCCTCTTCCATATGGAAAAGCAAACCGCTAATATGTACTGTGATAACCTTTTTCATGATTTATAAATATTATGTTATACTTACTAAAATACTATGCAA
>JBBQEI010000074.1:0-21427 GCA_038320545.1 Bacteroidales bacterium | reverse complement strand
TTATCATCGATCAGCCAGTTCATGCATCCAACAAGTTCAGAAGCTTCACCAAAACGTTTCAAAGGTGTTTGCCTTAAAATGTTTTGCGCCCTTTCCGTTTGAGAACCATCGTCGTTAAACATGATTTTGCGGCTACGCCCGTTAAGGAAAAAACCGGGTGCAATAGCGTTAACACGTATGTTCGCTGGCGCGAGATAAGCAGCCAGCCATTGTGTGAAGTTTACGATACCACCTTTAGCAATAGAATATGCCGCTACTCTGGAGATGGGGCGATAACTGGTCATGGAAGCGAAATTGATGATGGTTCCTTTTTTTTGTTTAGCCATGCTGCGGCCAAACACGAAACAAGGGATAACAGTGCCCATGGTATTGATATCGATTACACTCTGGAAGACGCTCATGCTCAGATTGAAGAAACCTTTAACAGAGCAATCGTCGAGCAGCTCGCGTTCATCAAATTCCAGCAAATCCGGAATAGCCTCGTTCTGGTTACCGCCAGCTCCGTTAATTAAAACAGTGCAAATGCCCATCTCTTTTTCGATAACATCGCGGGCGGCAACTACCGATTCTTCATTGGTTACATCGGCACATACCGAAATGGCGATTCCTCCGGCAGCTTTTATTTCATCCTCTACCACTTTTAGCTTCCCGATGGTACGGCCAACCAGGGCAACTTTATAACCCTGCATAGCCAGATTGCAAGCTATTCCAGAACATAATGTACCTCCGGCCCCCGTAACTACTGCAATTTTTTCAATTGAAATCATATATTTTCTTTTTATTTTATAATATTAAATGGGTCCACGGTCCACGGACCACGGAAACAGCCAGGGAATCGTTCGGCTAAGGTCTTAGTTTTTTCCGTGGACTGTCGACCTTTCTTCATCGTTCGGCTAAGGTTCTACCTTAGTCGGGCATATGTTTTCAGGCTAAGCCTGCCATTGTAACTCTTGAATTTTTGTAATGATAATTGATTTCATCACAAACCTCAAAGAACATCCAAAGGCTTTGGGAGAATACATCCCATTGCGGCGACATTATGGTCTGAGCTTTCTTTGAAATCCTACCACGCCGCAATAAAATCATTTCTTCTATTTCCCGGGGCGCCGCTTCGCTTTGCCCCTGGCTATGTTATCCAAGGCTTTCAGACTTGACTCCTCCCTAAATTTTTTTCCCGTCGACCGTCGCCGTCGACAGTTCATCATCCCATCATTTTCTTACTGTTGTAATACGAAATATCGGCAACCAGACTACTTAAGAGTTCCATATCATCAGGAAAAAAGCCGTTTTCTACCCATTCACCGATGAGGTTGCAAACAATTCTCCGGAAATATTCATGACGCGAAAAAGAAAGAAGACTGCGCGAATCCGTTGTCATCCCAACAAAGTGGCTCATCAGTCCGTAGGAGGAAAGCGAAATCAACTGCTGCCTGATGCCTTCATAATGATCGTTGTACCACCAGGCAGGTCCGAATTGAATCTTTCCGGCATGGCCATCTTCAGCATAGGAGCCGGTAAGTGTTGCAAAAGCTGCATTGTCCGAAGGATTCAGGGTATAAAGGATAGTTCGGGGTAACAAACCATCTTTTTCCATTGAATCGATATACCGACAAAGACTATCGATGTCGCACGTTTTTCCAATACCTGCATAACCACCTGCCGGTCCGGCAAGCTTCCGTAACCTCGAACTGGTATAACGCTGAGCGCCTAGATGCAACTGCAAAACCCAGTTTCGTTTGGCATATTCCTTTCCTAAAAAGGTAAGTACGTACGATTTTATTTCTACAAATTCTTTTTCCGACAGGTTGCCTTCTCCAAGAAACAAGGAGAACATTGCCGCTGCCTGAGAATCAGATATGGATGAATACACAAATCCTGCATCGAGTGAATGGTCGGCCAAACGACATCCCGCTGAGGAAAATTCATGGAGCCGCATTATGATTGCTTCTTTATAATCGTCTAAAGTAAAAATATGCTTTCCTGTGAGCGAACCCAATATCTCCAGCCACGACTGAAAATTAGAGTTATCAAAAGCTATAACAGAATCGCCCCTTAATGATGGCAACACCTGCAAACCAGGTTTCAGGCCGGTGGCAGTGCGATGAGGTCTGAGATCATCGTTCAGGTCGTCGGACGTACAAACTATTTCAGCATTCCACTTTCGAAGGATATCTGTTGCACCGAAGTTATCGTTCTGTAATTGAGCATTGCAGTGGTTCCAGATATCTTCAGCATTTTTTTCAGAAAGAATTTCATCGACTCCAAAAATACGGCTGAGTTCCATACAAGTCCAATGGAAGAGCGGATTACCCAATGTTTTCGGAACTGTTCGTACCCAATTCAAATATTTTTCCTTATCGGAAACCTGACCTGTGATTCCATCTTCGGCAATGCCATTGATACGCATAGCTCTGTGCTTGTAGGGATCGCCCGACACCCAGAGCTCTCCGATATTCGAAAATCTTTTATTTTGCGCCAGATGTTCCGGGTTCAGATGATTGTGATAATCGATAAGTGGCAACTTAGCAGCCACATTGTGGAATAACTCACGGGCGGTGTCGTTATTCAGCAAAAAATCCTGATGAATGAAAGCTTGCATGCGTATTCTATATATTTTTTTCTATTACTCGTTTAAAATAAATCCACAAAGCCAGAGCACCGGCCATACAAATAATTCCGGCAAGCAGACTAAGTTTGCCGCTAAAAAGATGAAGCGAAGGAATGCTCATGCCGGCAAATAAAGCTCCGGATATGATAAATGAGAATACAAACAAATAGGTTAGCATCCTTTTATATTCCAGGGTAATTACCGGTTTATCCTCTTCTTTGATGACAGTGTTCATCTGCATGAAGAACTTATCCACTCTTTGTTTCTGACCGGCATGTTCCTTCATGATAAAACCCGGCACAAAATATACTACTACACAAATAAGAGACTCGATGAGTGTAGCCATTTCCCACGAAAGTGAAGGAATGGCATTCAGGATTATTCCCGAGATGGCGCCGATGAGTATAGTAAGTACAGCCGCCGAAGCATTGGGTCTTTTGAATAATATGCCAAAAATTAAAGGGAACCCGAGCGGAATGGCCAGAATACCTGTGAACAATTTGTTGGCTTCGAAAGCACCTCCAAAATGCTTCACATACATACCTCCCAAAATTATAAGTAAACCTATCAATCCTGTTGTGATACGAGCGACCCACAAAAGTGTTTTTTCAGAAGCTCCGGGGTTGATAAGCCTTTTATAGACATCGTTGGTAAGAACGCCCGACATGATATTGTATTCGGCATTCAACGATGACATGGTGGCTGCAAACATCGATGAAAACAAAATGCCCATGATGCCCGCGGGTAACAAAAATTTAGCCACCACTACATATGCCATTTCCGGATCGGCTAACCCTGGTATAATAAGCTTCGAAGCAACCGCAGGAAGCAAAAATATGGGTGTAAAGACCAAAAACATCACACCTGTGATAACTCCCACTTTCATGGCGGCTTTTTCATCTTTTACACAGTAAAACTTCTGAATAAATGTCCAGTTCTCGTTGTATTTTACGATGATCATAAAATAAAATATCAATAGCCAGCCTATATTTCCTTTAGGACCATTGAACCAGGTCATATGCTCGGGAATTTTTTCGTATAGCGCCTGAAACCCACCGATTTCCATGAGAGATAGCGGAAAAAGAATCATCACTGCAAGTATGAGAATAATAAACTGAACGGTGCTCATGACTACAACCGACCAAACCCCTCCGATGATATTGAAAATAGTGACTACTATTCCGGAGATAACTATGGACCATTCAAGGGAAAGCGGAGTGACAACCGTAATGAAAACCCCAATTGCATAAAGGCGTACCATGTTATCGAGAAATCGCATGATAAGTCCGAACCAGGTTATGGTTTGCCTTACCGATAAGTTATATCTCTGCTCCAGGTATTCCATGGGTGTGGTATGACCGGTGCGCCGCCAGCGTTTTGCCAGAAAAACACCCCCTATGATACAGGCAGGAACTGTAGACCAGAAAACAGTTATAGCTACCAGTCCATGCTGATAAGCTATTCCTGCATAAGCCACAAAAACAAAGGTGCTGAACAATGCCATGAAATTACTGATAGCCGACATCACCCAGGGAATTGCTCCTCCTCCTTTAAAATAAGAACCAATATCCTTGATGAACCAACCGAATGAAAATCCAATCCCGGCCATCAGAAAAACATAGATGCCGATTGCAATATAATCGAGGTTCTGTAGGTGTGTTACCATATCAGTAGCATGGTTAAAGTAGTGTAAGATAATTTCATTATTGACTATTCATTTAATTCAATTCAGGAAGCGTTCAATAACTGATTTATGTATTTCAAATCTAATGATTAATAAAAGATGTGCATAATAGCAGTTTTGCCACTTCTTGCACTATATTTGCCTGCAATAGATCTTTCGATTTAAAAATTAAAAATACTGTGCAATGAAGCCTATATTTCTGGATAAAGAAACGCAGGTTGGCGAAAATTCTTTTTTAGCCCAATATGCAGAAGTTCCACATACCTATAACCAGTTTCATTTTCATAAGGAATACGAACTTTTATACAATATAGAAAATAATGGTACCCGGTTTATAGGCGACAGTATCCGCCGGTTTGGAAACCACGACCTGGTTCTGGTGGGGCCACATCTTCCCCATTACTGGCAGAGCGACGACATTTACTTTACCGGAGATCCGGCCATTAAAGCCAAAGTGGTGCTCATTCAGTTTGTTGAGGATTTTATGGGCGAAAAATTCCTGAACCTTCCGGAAACTATTCATGTTAAGAATCTTCTGTTAAGAGCATCGCAGGGTATTCAGATACGTGGCGACGAAGCCCAGATAATTGGTGAAAAGGTTTTCAGACTCACGCAACTAACAGGATGGAACAGGTTATTGCTGCTTATCGAAATACTTTGCCAGATGAGTGAGGCCAAGGATTTTCAATTACTGGCAAGTTCAGGATTTTGCGAAGCTCATAAGGTTGGCAATGAAGAACGGGTAAGTCATATTTTTAACCTGATCATCAAAAACCATCAGCGCGACTTTCGCCTTGATGAAGCTGCCGGATTGGCCAACATGAATCCCTCCTCATTTTGCAGGTATATCAAAAAGGCTACAAGCAAAACTTTTTCGGAAATACTTAACGAAGTAAGAATTGGTTTTGCCTGTAAAATGTTAATCAACACTCAGCTTTCTGTTTCTGAAATTGCTTATAATTGCGGTTATCAGAATGTACCGTATTTCAATCGTCAGTTCAGAACTATTAAAGATCGGACACCCATTGAATACCGGTTGAAATATAAGGAAAGGCAAGCTGTTTCTTAGTATCAGGCACCAGGAATCAATTCCGATACCATAGGAACCTAAATCTGATTATTTTTACATCGTCAGAATTTAAAGCTTAATTTATAAAAAACACCCGTAAAGAACACACTATGAAAATTATCAACCACTCTATCCCATTGCCAATGAAAATTGCTGCTATTGCAGGAATTTTACTGATTTCACAACTTATTGAATCATCAGCTCAAAATTCCGACCTGAAAAATTCGATTAATAATAACCGAAAAGGGATGATCACGATAAAGTCCAAACCCGGATCGGTAGTGAAAATTGAACAGACAGCCCACGAATTTTGGTTTGGATGCACTATCAGCAATAGTTTTGTCGATGGTTCCATGTCGGAAACTGACCACCAACAATTCGAAAGCAATTTCCTGAAAAATTTCAATTCAGCTGTAACCGAAAATGCGCTGAAATGGGGTAACATGGAAAAACAAAAAGGCGAAATAAACTATGCATTAACTGAAGCAATTTTAAAATGGTCGGATGAAAACAAAATTCCTTTAAGAGGCCATAATCTGTTCTGGGGAATTTCAGAATTTATACAACCCTGGGTTAAAGAATTACCCAATGACGAATTGGAAAGCACACTTAAAAACCGAGCTGAAACTATTACCGCACGATATAAAGGAAGGTTTGCCGAATATGACCTGAACAACGAAATGATTCATGGGAACTACTACGAAGAAAAACTGGGAACCAACATTACCAAAAAAATGGCTGATTGGTGCAGAACCAGTGATCCGGAAATTAAACTCTACCTGAACGACTATGATATACTTACAGGCGTTAAGCTGAGTGAATATATGGCTCAGATCCGGAATTTGCTGAATCAGGGAGTTCCGATTGCAGGCATCGGCGTCCAGGGTCACCTGCATGCCGAGACTTTCGACCGTGAACAGCTGAAAATTGCACTCGATTCTCTGGCAAAGTTCCGGTTACCAATTAGAATTACAGAGTTCAATATGCCCGGACAGGGATCGAAATATTACAACGACCGTAATTTAAAGCTAACACAGGAACAGGAACAACTGAAAGCCAGGGAACTTGTGGATTATTACAGGATTTGTTTTGCACATCCTGCTGTTGAGGGCATTCTGATGTGGGGCTTCTGGGAAGGAGCTAACTGGATTCCCGTATCGTCGTTGTATAAAAAAGACTGGACACCACTGCCTGCTGCAATTGCCTATGAAAAACTGTTATTTAAGGAGTGGTGGACACGGGCAGAAGGTAAAACTAATCGTGCCGGTGAATTTACGGTTCCAGCATTTTTCGGGAAGTATAAAATCACCGTTAACGGAAAAACACAAGAGATAGATTTTAAAAAGGCAGCGGGAAAAATGACGGTGAAATTTTAGCTCTATTTGTTATATCGAAAAATCAGGGTAAGGAAAATCAGGGTAAGGGAATCTCGTTCAAAAGGCAGGTAGAACCTGCAGGATAAAATGGCTAAGGTTGAAACCTTAGCCAAATAAGTACTCTAGACATTCTGAATAATTAAAAAAGAAATACTAACCAAATAAGACAAAGGTTTGGATTCCTGTTCAATTTTTCAGTTTGTTCTTTACATCAATAATATAAACACAGCGTGTACCATTTTCAGTTCCATTAATAACAACATACCTGCCGGACCTATCCCAAGCCGGATGTGCATCAACTCTAAATTCCATATCTACAATTTTCGGGAGTTGCACTTCAGCAATATTCTGTTCATTTTGACTACTAACATTAATGAGCCTTATGGGAGTTTTCCCATTGGTCAGCGGCATTTCACCCGAATAAGCATCTGTAACAATAAAGGGAAGTCCTTTTGGATGAAACGATGGATGTCCAGAGCCTTTTGGGTAAACAGTCTTCATGTCGGTGCCATCATATTTGAAAGTAACAATTTCAATTCCGGGTTTTCCATCAACATTCAGGTTCATGGAAAGGTAATCGCCATTTGGTGTCCAGTTGATATGATGCCCGCCTTTCGACCACTGTTCACTATTTACTGCAGTTCTGATATCCGAGCCATCAGGTTTCATAGTTATAACAGACCGTAAGCGCTCACCACCACTGCGGGGTGTCCACTGAATGGTCGTTAAGAGCCGGGTACCCTGTGGGTTCCATTTTACCTGGAAACAATAAAATTCATAATCTTCAGGATTTAAAATCTTAATGGATGGAACGGACTTTTCATAAATATCACGTATTGAGGCAATCATCTTGCACTCATTAGTTCTAACATCTGTAACAAAAACACCGTCGGAATCCACAGGTCCGAGATTCCGCTTTGTTAGACTGTCGGGGATAACAACACCATAACCCACTTGCGCATAACGGGACGAAATGAGGTTGTAGCTGGCTAATTTATTGCCATCGGGAGAAACCATAAAAACAGTCTCTTTCATTCTTTTTGAAACCCCTGAGAAAGGCTTAAGCTGAACAGCAAATGCGCCCCAGGTTATTGTGTCCACATCGTTGAAGTAAAGCTCATTGTCATTCTTTCCCCATTGCACATTGGCACCCAATTGCATTTCCCACCCTCTTGAATAAGCAACAACTTTCTCTTTGCCCGATTTTAAATCCACCATTACCACCTCACCGGTCTGGCCGGGTTTTGGAGATTGGGTTTCGGATGGAAACCTGAATAATGCAATGTATTTTCCTGAAGGACTTATAGGCGAGGTATCGAAAAAACGATGGATTATTTTGCCTTCAGCAATTTTTCGTATATCCTTATTTTGACCGGAAACAAGAAACGAAAGCAGAATAAAATATGTAAATACAAAAATCTTCATGATTACAATGTATTAAGTTCAGCTTTTTACTCCCTAAAGAAGTTGTCTAAAAGGCGAAAAATCAAATTGAACACCGAAGACACCAAGACACAAAGTATTGATTGTTAACTGTATTTCTTCACGTCTTTGTGTCCTTGTGATTAGTTTTTTTACTTTTTAGACAGCCTTCTTTACACTTCGAAATTAAATTCTTATATCTATTAGTTTAGCAATTAATTAAGAACGATGCGTCAATACATCCAGGGATAATTTCTGTATTTTATTTAAAATTATTCATAATTAAATAAATTATTTAAGCTTAATAATACCGATCGTAAAATTTGATCGATATTATTAAGCTTTACAAAACTGAACTATTGATTGTACCCCGGGTTCTGCTGTAAATTTGGGTTTAAATCAATTTCTCTTTGAGGTATAGGATAAAACTTATGATATTCTTTCACGTTATAACCTTTGGCATTCATCACATCCATATACCGGTTTGTGCGCACAAGGTCGTACCAGCGGTGCCCTTCAAAAGCAAGCTCCACGCGACGTTCCTGCTCAATCGCCAGGCGCATTTCACTTTGGTCCAATCCTGTTTTACCTGTCAATCCAGCCCGTGTTCTTACCTGGTTAAGGAAAGGCTCTGCCCCCGAAGGCTGATTCTGTTCATTTAAGCATTCGGCATACATGAGAAGTACATCAGCATAGCGTAACAACGGCAGGTCGGTATCAGCATCGCCGGCCTGTGGTCCTGTTTGTTTGTATTTAACACAATACCTTACATTTATGGTGTTTCCATTGGCAGCAACATACGATGTAGCAATCGATACCCCTTTCCGTAAATCGTTAGGTTCATAGGCATTTTCCATATCGGCAGTAGGCTGCATAAATCCCCAGCCAGTTGATGTGGTTCCAAACAAACTGCCTGATACACTTGCAGGAACCATATCCGACCATAGAGCGCTTCCCTGACTCATCAGCCCTGTTTTATAATATACGCCAAAAATAACATCTTTATTATTAGCATACGAAGTAGCGAAATTGAAGGTAGCTGCATACGATGTCTTTGTGATATCAAATACACCCGAGGTAATAATCTCATTTAGCTTTGTAGCGGCTAATTCATAATTTTGTCTTGTAAGGTAAACTTTTGCCAGTAAGGCTTCTGCAGCCCATTTTGACGCCCGTCCTTCTTCATTGGCAGGTATTGAGGCAGGCAGGTTACTTTCAGCAAAGCTCAAATCAGCAATAATTAAATCATAAATTTTTGAAGCTTCAGTCCGCGGAAGGTTATTCGCAGCATAAGGATCGGTAAAAGCATGCTCCACTAACTGAACATCGCCGAAAAGTCTTACAAGGTTAAAATAGAAGAAAGCGCGCAGAAAACGGGCTTCACCTTCGTATCGGTTTTTTAGAGCTGCATCAAAATTTGCTCCGGGCAATTTGTCCAATATGGTGTTTGCTGCACCAATACCAACGTAATTTCCTGTGTAAGCAGAGGTAATAATTGTATTGGCCAGATTGAAATTAAATTCGTCAATTTCGAAATTTGAAATTGTTGATGCGGCTTTTGGAAAACCATATGTTGCATTGTCAGAAACAACTTCGGTTAACCAAAGCATTGTCGAATTTATACCACCATTTCCATACATTTTAGCATCTTTCAAAACTGCGTAGTTACCTACAATGGCGGTTTTAAAATCAGCATTTGTCTTGTATGCACTGGCTACACTCCGGGTTGTTTGAGGAGTTTGATCAAGAAAGTCTTCACAACTAAAGTATAGTGGCAAAGAAAAAACGAAAAGAAGTATTATTATTTTTTTCATAAGTTCAATTTTTTAGTCGGTTAAAACGAAAGATCAATTCCAAAGTTGAATGATCTGTAAAGCGGATAAGTACCAAAGTCTACTCCATAAGTACCCTGATTATTTCCTGAAATTCCTACTTCGGGATCATAACCGAGATAATTTGTGAATGTATATAGGTTATTTGCAGAAACATAAACCCTGATATTTCCCATATTTACCTTTTTTACCAGATTTTGAGGTAAAGTGTACCCTAAAGTTACGGTGCGGATTCTGAAATACGATGCATCAAAAATATATAGCGAACTATAGGTTGTATTAGCATTTTTTCCACCACGGACTGATCGTCCAAACTGTTTTCCGTAAAAAGTTTTTCCCGGATCTTCCGGAGAACGCCAACGAGCTTCATCAATAAATTTAAGGTTGTTCTGAACTCCTGAGTTGTTAATCGCGAACATTGCATTATAAACATCCTGTCCAAACATCCCGTTAGTTACAATATCGAGAGAAAACCCCTTGAAAGAGAAGGAATTATTAAATCCGAGAAAGTAATCAGGATGAGGACTTCCTATGATTTCTCTGTCGTTGTCATCAATAACTCCATCATCATTAATGTCTTTCCACTTTATATCACCGGCTTTGGCAAAAGGTTGTTTGCCATATTCTGTAGCTTCTTCGTTGGTATTAAAAATACCAATTGCACGGCGGCCATAGAAAACTCCTATTGGAGATCCCACCTGAGTTATATGCGAATTTGCACGTGGGGCTGTACTACCGAAAATTTTATCAGTTTTATTGTTCATTGCCAAAACCTTATTTTTATTAAAGGTTATGTTAAAGTCGGTGCTCCACTGAAACTTACCTGTGAAATTCCTGGTATTCAAAGAAAACTCAAGACCTTTGTTCTGAACTTCGCCAACATTCACATAAGCATTAGTAAATCCAGTAGCTGAAGGTGTTTGGATATTGAAGAGCATGTTTTTATTTCTTTTGTCGTAGTAGTCGCTTGTGATATTAATACGACTGTCGAACAACGAAATATCCACACCAAAATCTAATTGGCTCTGAGCTTCCCATTTCAATTTATTATTCGGAAGAGTACTTGGATTTAAACCTGGTGTAATTGTATTTCCAATTACGTAATTATTTGCGCTTAAAAGACTAATTGCTCTATAGTTTCCAATAGCATTGTTACCTGTTACACCATAACTCGCTCTTAGTTTTAGGTCACTTAAGAATTTAAGGCTTTGCATAAACTCCTCACTTGAAATTCTCCAACCAACAGATGCTGAAGGAAATGTTCCCCAACGGTTATTTTCACCAAAACGCGACGAACCATCACTACGTATAGTTGCTGTAAGGTAATATCTGTCTTTATAAGAGTAGTTAGCCCTGGCAAGTAACGAAACCAGATTGTCAACCTCAATATTCTGACTGCCTGAATTAACAATACCGCCATTTACATTGGGAACAAGATCGTCAGGGAAACTACCAGCACCAACATTTAAAATATTGTTAGTAGCTTTCTGAGCGGTAAAACCTCCTAATAAATTTAGAGAATGTCCTTCTAAAACCTTTTTATAATTTAAAGTCGTTTCGGATAACCAGTTGGTATTTTCGCTTGTTGATGCAGTGGCACTGGCCGGACCTGTAAGACCTGAGGTTGACAAGGTTGATGGGTTCCAAAGACTCGATTTATAATAATTCAGGTCGGCCCCGAATGACGATTTGAGTTTTAAATCGGGAAGAATCGCGTATTCCAGGTATGCGTTGCTCAAAAACCTGAATTGAGAAGATTTATTATCCAGTTCATTGGCCACCTGAATAGGATGAATCATTGCTGCATTTCCATCGACTGAAGTAACGGTGTTTGAATAAGTGCCATCTTCATTATAAAAAGGAATGGAAGGATCCAACCCGGTTGCAATGGCTATTAATCCCATGGCACCGTAGTGACCCGATGATGGAACCTGTTTTAACTGCGTGTAACTTGGCAACAAACTTGCCCCAAAACTTAATCTCTTGGTAAGTTGTCCATTCAGATTTGCACTGAAATTATACCGTTTTAAACCTGAATTGAGAATTACACCGTCCTGATTATAATATCCGCTTGAAACAGAATAGCGGACAGCATCAGTTCCACCTGTTGCCGATAATTGATAATTACTTACATTGGCAGTACGGAAAATCGCATTCTGCCAATCGTAGGTTTGTAAATTTGATGGATCCTTATATTTTTCGGAAATATCCCAGCTTAATCCAGGCCTTGTGGCATTATCATCGTTAATATTTCCATTCGGATTATTATCGAGATATCCGGCATTACGAGCATCAACAAGCATAGAGGCAAACTCCTGAGCATTCATTAACTCCAGTCGTTTGGCAACCTGCTGGATACCAAAATAACTACTAAATTCAATTTTTGGAGTGCCAGCTTTTCCTCGCTTCGTATTTATAATGATAACACCGTTTGAGCCTCTGGATCCATAAATGGCTGTTGCTGAAGCATCTTTTAATACATCAACCGATTCAATATCGCTCGGGTTAATAGTATTAAGCGGATTTCCAATACCAACATTGCTAACGGGATATCCATCAATCACAAACAAAGGCTGAACACCACCGGTTATTGAAGATACGCCACGAATCAAAACATTTACATTTCCGCCTGGAGCACCACTGGTGGTCGATATTTGAACACCCGATATTTTTCCTTGAAGTGCCTGATCAATACTTGACACTTTAACACTTTGAATGCTTTTTTCATTAATGGAGCTGATTGCACCGGTTAAATCTTTTCTTTGCTGTGTACCATAACCTACAACCACGACCTCTTCCAGTTTAGTTACGTCCGCAACCAGCTTAACGTCAATAGTTGCCTGGCCTGTGTAGGGAACATGCCCGGAAGTATATCCCAGAAACGAAATTACCAAAACAGCATCGGACTTCGTTAATTCAATAGTAAACCTTCCGTCAATATCGGTAGTGGTACCATATGTAGTACCTTCAATAATTACATTGGCACCAATAATTGGTTCTCCGTTAATTGCATCAGTTACTGTACCGGTAACCTTGTTATTCTGAACTGATTTTCCCGATCCTTCGCCAAAACCATAAGCTGAGGCTTTCGGTATGGTAGTAATTAGCAGAACACTAATTATAAAAGCGAGTTTCATAATCAGGAGCAGTTTTTTGTGCCGCCCTTCGGAATGATTCAAATAGGAGCAATAATAGTTGTTTGTCATAATTTAAAATATTAACATTTTTGTTTCGATTTAAACCTCATTATCACTGAACTTTCTTATGGTATTTTCCCAGGCAACAAGTAATAGCATTCCCATTTCAGAATTATGGATATTCTGATTTAATATTATCATAAAAGATCAATAAAGAAAAGGAACGGTTAAAACCTTTTGAATTCCAAACCTTTACCAGAAGTTTTCTGAAAAATTAGTTAACTTGAGCTGTAAACTTGAATTATCATAAATTTAAGTTCGTAATATGATACAAATATATATCTGTAATCAAAGAAGCTATTATACACTTTTTGCAGGCTCTTGCACTATTTTTGCCTAAAAATGCAAATACCCCAAAAGACAAGCTAATGGGGTATTTACAATCAAAATATGTATACGATGTTTATGGACCTCAGCTTTTCATAGTTTCAATTTTCACCACAAAAATGCCACATGGCAGATCTCCAGGTTTTAGACCGGATAAGTCCACCTGAATTCCCCCTTTGAAGACTGTATATGGAATATTTTTATTCAATCCGGGTATGCTTACCTTTAATCCCGGAATTGCGGAAACATCCTGAATAATAAGTTTGGGACTGTACCTTGGCACAATGGCATAAATAGTATTTCCCTTTTGTGTAAAGAACATTTCTATATGAGCGTTTTTCTCATTGGGCTTCACCAGTTCTGTGATATCGTAGTTTGTTTGATAAGCACCTGCTTCAATAACTGGCATAGTTCCTTTACTCCATTGACGGGTGTGTTTCCATGCCTGTGTGCCATAAATAGCTTCGCCGTATGTTTCGAGCCACTTTCCCATTCCTGTAAGGCGATCTTCCATGATTACGGGAATAGTTCCGTCGGCAGCAGGTCCAATGTCCAGTAATAAATTTCCTCCCCTGGAAACAATGTCGTTGAGGATGATGATTAATTCCTCTGAAGTTTTGTAGTCTTTCAGCTTTTCCATGCGGTTAAAACCATACGATTGTCCCATGCCGCGACTTTCTTCCCAAACTGCATCTTTGTCAAGGCCCGAACCATATTCAGAGGTATAGTATGTACAAGGATGCGTTTTCCGTGTTTTGTTGCCCCAGCGATCGTTTACAACCACTTCGTTTTTTACAGATGATTCGTTAAAAAGCCATGCCAGAATTTCGGTGCTACGCCAGTCTTTTTCATCCATAATCCATTCGCCGTCGGTAAATATTACTGATGGCTTGTACTTTGTAACGAGATCCTTAAATTGTGGAATCATTACCTGATCAACATATTCAGAAGGGTTCTTAAGATATACAGGGTTATACCATTCCATTAATGAATAATAAAAACCCATTCGCAAACCCGATTTTTTTACTGCAACAGTTAAGTCTCCAAGAACATCGCGTTTTGGTCCGTTTGTAGCTGCATTCCAAGGATGACCCCACGACTTGTCGGCTTCAGCATTTGGCCAAAGACAGAAACCATCGTGATGCTTCGAGGTAAGAACAACATATTTAGCCCCCGAATTTTTGAATATGGAAGCCCATTCTTCGGGATCGAACAATTCGGCCTTAAACATTGGTGCAAATTGCTGATAGCTAAAATCTTTGCCATAGTTTTTATCGTGAAATTCGCGGACAGCTTTGTAGTTGTGACGGGTGGAATCGTTGTAATTGCACCAATACCATTCGGAATAACCGTCAGGAATTACCCGCGAGAATGAAGGTACAGCATATACTCCCCAATGGATAAAAATTCCAAATTTATCCTGATGAAACCAGGCAGGAATGTTACGGGTATCGAGCGATTTCCAATTTGGTAGATATGTTTGCGATTGGCTGCTTGTATGATAGATCAACAGAATGGATAAAATAATTGGGAACAATTTTAGGTGTTTCATGGTATATATTTTCTACTTTAAAAATATTACTAATATCTAATAATCTATAGTTAACTTTAATAAAACTGAATGGATCCAGGCTATCCGCAGTAAACTGAACCTTTTCAGAATAGATTTATTTCTTAGAAATCAATTTATGCATTTCAATAGCTGCGAACAATACAGCAAACAATCCATGTGTATCATTATCATAAAAAGGACGTTGCAGATAATAGTTTACATCCTCCGAACACATGGTGCCGTAACAAATCTTGTGTACTGTGCCATCGGGTTCAACCTGGGTTTTTATGGCTTCCCATCCTTTCATGGCAAATGGTTTGTATTTTCGCGCGTCCAACCATCCGTTTGAAATACCCCGGGCAATGGCTATGGTGAAGATCGCTGTACCTGAAACTTCTTGAGGTGAATCGGGTCGGTCCAATAATTGACGCCAAAAGCCGTTGTTGTCCTGCAAAGCAATTAAAGCATCCACATGTTTTCGATAATGCTGCATGATCATTTTATAAGTTGGATGAGTTTTTGGAAGGACAAGCAATACCTCTGTGGTAGCCCATATTCCCCAGCCATTGGCCCGCGACCAATGGGGCAATTTTATAGCTTTTTCTGAATATTTTGCATGCATGTAAAGGTTCGCTTCTTTATCCCAAACTTGTTCATTAAACTTCACCGTTTGATTTGCTGCATCATCAAGAAATCGTTTTTTTCCCTCCGGGGAACAAACATATTGTGATGCCTGAACCAAAAAAGGAATTCCCATAAACATATCATCAACCCAAGTAGTATATTTTTCGGGAGTTAGACGGGTGAAAATATTTGAACCAGGCAAACGGACCTGTTCGTTTTTTGCATAGTTCAACATTCGATCGATGAAATGGATATAGGAATCCCTCTCATCAAAAGTATTGTTTTTCAGGAGCCGGTAAACAAATGGAAGCGATGGTGCCAAGGTAAAATCCAGCAAAGGGGCAAACAGGAAATTGCTATTTGCTGAGTTTACAGCATGCAAAGTTTTTACTTGGTAGTTTACGAATGGAGCTCCTTTGAGGTGAAAATTGCAAAAATCGGTGGCATACTGATCATACTTTTTTTCACCGGTTATTTCGGCCAAATGTTGCATGGCCCATGCAACCCCACCATTATGATAATTCCAGGTGTCGTTTGTCCCCCAGGGCTGAGGGTTCATCATTTCGCCCAAAACCTCAATCTTTGGGATAGTCCAGGTAACAGGATATTCGGCGCCTTCGTACATCTTGCCTAATAGAATTTCTTTTTCAGGAGCATATTCAATATCGAATAAATTTTCATTGGCATCAGCAAATGGACCAATGACCAACCAGTTGCTAAGATCGGCTATTTTAGCATCTACATCAGATACAGCCTTTAAACCAATGGTTGGATATTCCACTGAATTATTAACTATTGCACCTTTCAAACCGGGAGGCTGAAGGAACACCACCCATTCCTTGCCATAAGTTCCTGATTTAATCAATATGTTATTCTCGCCTTTTTTCAGATGTAATGAGAACTGATCTGATATTTCAATACTGCGTTCTTCAAACCGTAAGTTTAAGGAACGCGTTCCTCGCTTTTGGTAAACCAAATTTCCATTCATCCAAACCTTACAATCGTCATTGTGAGCAATCTGGATAACCAATATTGTATCTTTACTAACAGTTAATTGAGTATAGGCATAGGCCACTGCACGTTTATTCAGACCGAACGTACGTCCAAAATCAATAAAGTGCAACCCATTGAATTGATGATTGTTTTTACCAACAGTTAACTTATATTTAAATTGAGTGTCGCGAATCAGCTTGTCACCAATTAGCTTTGCCACATCCAGAGGATTTGGAATATCAGAGACATTTTGTTGTGCAAATAAACTTACTGATGTTAAGTAATATAATAACAGGTTGATGATTAAATTTCTCATTGTTTGAAAGGTTTAATTTTTAAAACTCATCTGACAGGTGGGCAAGGGGATGGGGTACATAAAATTACTTTTAATCCGTTTTTAGCAGCTTCGGCAATGCAGTAATCGAGCCATTCAAAATCGAACTTCCCTTCTTCCGGTTCCAGGTTAGCCCATGCAAACTCGGCCATGTGCGTAAAAGTGAATCCCAGCTCGGCCATACGTTTCAGGTCGCGCGACCACTGGCTGCGATCCCAGTGCTCGGGGTAATAATAGGCTTCAACAGGCATCAGGTTTTTTGCAGGGAAAAGCATTTCGGCTTTCTGTGAAAAAGAAGAGGTGCAGATAAATAAAGCGATGATTGAGAAACAGCAGAGTTTTCGCATGTTAAATAGTATGTTTTTGTGTATTTAAAATTGACTGTGCGTGCTGCGCGTAAGAGCCATGAAGGTCGTTGACATAATTTTCAAGGATCTCTTTTCCTTTCGAATTGAAATCTCCGCACAGATAAAGGGCTCGGGCAAGGAACAATTCCTTAATACAGTCATTTCTTACTGAGTTATCATTAGGATCCTGATTAACTGTAGTGATGGCATCTTTCAGATTGGTTACATGATGACCGGAAATCCCGGGCATTGCCAATATTTTATGAAGAATAGAGGCTGCATCCTTACTTCCTATACCTGCAAAAGCTTCTGCTACAGCACGGAAATGCGACAGTTCACTCTCGGGTGTCAGTAGTTCTGCAAAGCGTTTGATGGTTTCAAATCCTTCCTTCCGACCAGTTTTACCAAGAGCCATGAGCACACCGTCGAGGTAACCGGCCGACATCCCAAACTGACCCATGCCGCGGTAGTTCCATCCTTTATCCCATTCCGCGAATTGGCTTGCTTCATCCACCAGAACCATGCATACATCAAGGTCCCCATAAAAGCCCAGGATAATGGCACATTTGGTTTTAAGAATTGTGTCCGTGGTATTTTCAAATTCTTCCTTTAGAAGCTTCAAACCTCTTTCCCGGTTCCAGAGCACTACCTCTATCTGATCGAAATTGTTCGACATGGATCGGATGGCTTTTCTGATCTGATCGTCCGAGGGCGGATAAGAAGTGGCGTTATTCACCGATTCCTTCGGAAGAATACCCAGTTTTAGAATTTCTTTCTGCACTTTTCCAAAATCGACCGACCTAAAATTCTTTTCAGCTTTTGCAACTGAAGCCGCCAGCATTCCCACCGAATACCCCTGGTTCTGCAAACAAGGCTGCATGCGTATGATGGGCATGGCATCCCTCTCGGCTCCGACTCCCAAACCTGTAACGATTATGTTTTCAAGTTTTTTGGGCAGAAGAGCACTGAGCGGAACGTTAACAAACATATTAACGGAAGAATCGGATGGTGGCAAGATAATAAAGTAAGGATCTATGGTGTACCCGTGTGTGTCGAAGGAGCTATAGTGATAGGATATGGTGTCGCTGTAATTTCTTTTGTTCACCATATCCATTGCCGTCACGCGATAATCGCTGATGATCCGCCGGCGTTCGCGTGTTTGCGGCAATTTTCCCACATCGTAAATGCCGGTGAACTTTTGAGTGCCGGTAACCATTGTTCTGGTAACATCGTGCACATCGGTATCGTCGGTAAAAGTGTAATCGGTGTTGTTGTAATAATCGTTCAATTTCACTGGAGGAAGTCCGGCACCTTGCACAGCAACAGAGGAGGCATCAATAAATTCATAAGAAGCACCGGCAGCAATGGCAACATCGGCCGACCCTGTTGAATCGATCACATTTTTGGCTAAAATCGCTCCTTTCCCGAAAGGTGTTGAAACGACCACCCCTTTCACAACATTTTTATCGACTACGGCTCCGCAAACCAGAGCTCCAAACCATATGGAACCTTCAGCTTTTTGAATTTCGCGGCGGTACCACTCCATTTTCCAGTCCTTCACCCACTCCGAAGCATTCTTTTTCTGGCGAGGATGATCAGGAACAGCCATTTTTCTGACCCCTTCATCAATTTCTTTTGTAAAACCTTCGCGAAAACCAACCCAATAGCGGCCAATCAAACCCATCGTACCAATTCCGCCCAACCCATGCAGGTATTCAATCACCAGCGTGTTGGCCCCATAGCGTGCTGACGAAATTGCGGCGCATGCACCGGCAGTTCCGCCACCTACGATTACATTGTCAAAAGTTCCTAAAATGGGTAGACTCTCGGATGCTATTTTAAAAGTACCGAGATGAAGAGAAGGACGTGTTTTTTTATTGCTGGTTATTCCTTCGGATGAGGTTTTCGAATTAAGATGGCGGCTCAGGATCCGGTCGCCATTTACCTTTCCGAGCATTTGGGCAGTCTCGGCTACAAAACTGCCAAGTCGTTGTCCCAGGGCCGTCATATTGCCGGGAAGAAGCATGGTTTCTTTATTGTCGGAATTTACACCGGCATAGCCGTTGAGTATATAAAGACGGTTGATACCAGCGGGCTGCAATGTTTCCAGGGAAAACTGATCTGCACTGGCAAAAGGAATCGGTTTTGAGGTTTTGCAAATAACATTCGCAGCGGGTATACCGAAAAGAATATCGGATGAGTCAACCTGATCGGCATCCCAGGTTTTGTCCCTTATGGTTTGTTCAAGTTTCTGATACCCGGCAAAACTATCTGCATTTTTTACTTCCTTAAAAGTGTATTCGGTAACTGGATAAGTTTTGCCATTGCTGACAAGGTCGGGCAGGCTCCTGTAATTTAAACCACTCACAGTCTTATTGCCAATTACAGTGAACCGGAATTCGGGGTATTTTCCGGTAATTTCCCTGAATTTCGCACCGGCGAGCCTGGCTAAAGTGCAGTTTTCGGTAGCATCGATAATTGTTTTGGCTTTTATGATCTGTTCGCCCGACCGGTTGGTTATGACAATTCCTCCAATCTCGTTCCGGGAGTCAGTAATTATCCCTCCGACAAAAGATGAAAGCAGAAAAGGGATATTATTGGAAATAAGGTAATTCTGAAGCGTTTTTTTTACATGCAGGGGCTCGGGAACTTGTCCGTTGTTCAATAAACTTTGCGAAAAAGGAGTTTGTTTGCCTTTGTCAATGTCCCACAAACGAAGGGTTCCACAAATATCGGCTCCGAGGTAAGGCTCAGCTGCAACTACAAAAACCGAAGCTCCCTTTGCGGACGCACTAACAGCAGCTGCGATTCCGGCAGCAGAACCTCCGGCAATAACCACATCTACGTCGGCAATAACACTTGCTTCGCAGTCGCGCATGGTCAAAAGCTGCTGTTTGTTTTCAACTCCGGAGACTTGCGAAAATCCGTAATGCCCGCTCAGAGTAACTCCTGCAGCTGTAAGGGATGTATACTGTAAAAATTGTCTTCGTTTCATAAATTATCTAAAGTAAGGTTAAACAATCATTCTCAAATTTAAAATTACTTTTCGAATCTCAACCATCGACCGCTGTATCGATCCAGATGAATCTGAGCTCCCAAATCCAGCTTTTCACCGGTTACGGCATCGCTCACCTGTTTGTATTTATATGAGGTGTTAAACAGTGCATCCTTTGCTTCATCATCGTTAATAAAGAAGTAGTGGTCGGCCGCGGGAGACGACAGTCTGTAAACAATGGCATCGTTGCACGAATATTTAAGAGGCCTGTTGCTGAGGATATGATTCACCGCCCATTTTTCCATGAAGTCGTTGCCCGGGCTCTTCATCGAAAACGAAACATCGGGAGATAAGATTACTGCTGTTCCCTTCCCTAACTTGTTTTCAGTGACAGCCACTTTGCCGGAGTTGAATTTATCGGTTACCGTTGACGAGGTGGGTTGAATATCGAGATAGAATCCATTTAATGCATGGTTTTCCAACTTTTCTGACACATTGTTTGAGTACTGGAAGTCGGCCAGTGAAGCGCCGAATACTTTTTCGAAGGCTGATCCTTTGCCCGTGTTAAGAACCTGACCGTTTTCGTTCCACCATCCTCCGGGAGCATCCAGGATGAGGCGTCCGCCCTGCTTAACATAAGCTTCGAAAACCGGAAAAAGGTCTTCGTTGATGGCGACATGGGCAGGCAGATAAATTACTTTATACCGTGGACCAAGACCAACTTTCAGATCCGAAGGGGTTACATGTTCCCAGGGAATGTTGGCATTGATAAGCGCCCTGCTGATTCCGATACGAGCCTGAACAGGATAATGCTTAAAATGAGTACGGTTGGGGCCGGCACATGCAGCCCACAACGCTTCGTTATCCCAGTTGACAAATACTCCAACTGTTGGTTCTTTATGCGCCTGCCATAGTTCGTCGCGGTACTTGTCGGCCGCTTTGGCAATTTGTCCGGCACGTATGGCGCGCTCACCCGGTTCGTTCTGACGGTTCAGTAGGGCATATTCACCCGACTCCCATCCGGCCCGGCGGTAATTCCACGACCATAGTCCTACGCCTTTAAAGCC
>JBBQEI010000073.1:0-21571 GCA_038320545.1 Bacteroidales bacterium | reverse complement strand
CCTGAATTATTCATGAATTTTGACCACCTCACCCTAATCCCGAAAGCTTTCGGGATCTCTCCGAAAAGGAGAGGGACTTTAAAAACCCTACAATCTCGCTCCCCTCTCTTTCAGGAGAGGGGCTGGGGGTGAGGGTGAGGTTATTATCAGGTTTATGAATTATCCAGATAGATTAACGATTTGCAATATGGTTACGGCACGAATTATTTGATCAGCAATTCTTCCTGTTTATAATCCCAACCCATCACACTTGAGATTACCGGTGCAATCATAGCGGCCATTTTTTTCTGGCCTTGAGCCGAAGGGTGCGAATCGGAACCTAAATCGCCTTTGCCATTGGTAAGTTCATTAGGAATACCAATGAAATTAATATTCGCACTTTTGTTAAGCAATTTATAATTCTCAACCATTTCTTTCACATACGAATAGCAAGGTTCATTAATCATAGGACCTACAATGCAAAATATTGGTAAATTGCCATAAACCTGCCTTACATGGGTAATCAGGCCTTCATATGTACGTTGAAAAATTATTTTATCAGGATATGGTTGGGTGCTGAAATCGTTTGTGCCAAGGTTAATCACCACGAAATCAGGTTTCCAGCGTTGAAAATCCCACATCAATGTTAAATTATTATCGAGTGTTTGGTTGAAACGTGCAGGCATTTGGGGAGCAATGGATACTTTAAGCGAGTCGCCATAATTTCGGACTACACCCATCCCGGAATGTGCAATGATACTATAATCGGCATTAAAAGCCCGTGAAATAAAAGCAGCGTACGAATTGTAATTATTTTCAGTTTCCGGTTTGAACCTTTCGTTTTTGTTTTTTCCCTCAGTTCCATAACCACATGTTATAGAATTACCTATAAACTCAATTTTTCTGGAAGAGATGTTTTCCCAAGGCAAAACTTCTGCATTATCATCTAAAACGAGCCCTTTAAATGTGGAAATACCAAGAAATGCTTCAGTTCTTTTGTATACCTGCAAAGTATGTGTACCCGATTTTAAATTTTGGGCAATCCAGATTATATCTTCACCACTTGCGGATGATACCACTGATGGTACATTGTCGATAAAAACATTATAAGAAATCTGTTTATCACCATAAAGCTTTAAGCCAATACTTTTCCCCGTAAAGCGGCATTTAAAATAAACACCCGGCCAGTCGAAAGTTACCTGCCCCTTTACGGATACATCAATTCTGCCAGAATATGAAATTGCCTGATTAGCTGCTTCGATAATTTTATTTCCATCAATGGCCTTACAGGATAAAACATATAATACAACGATCAGTAAAGTGGTAAATTTTTTCATAACGATGGGTTTGTTATATCAATTGAACTTGCTTTTTTAGGCCTTATATCACTTCTTTTGCGTTTCCAGCGACGGTGCGACCAAAGCCAGTAAGCTGGTTCGCGTTGTATAACCGACTCCAGCTTTTCCGCATACAAACGGGTAATTTCACCTTCGGGAAGGTCAGTGGGATTTTCGGTCAAAAGGCTAAAATGCACTTCATAATAACCTCTTTTGATCTTTCTTATTTCGATAAAGACAACAGGAAAATTATAATTCCTCGAATAGTTTTCAGGGCCATGAATAAATGGGGTATCCTGGTTCAAAAAGTTTAACCAGTAGCTTCTGCGAAGGTTCGAAGGACTTTGGTCGGCAACCATAAAATAGGTCACTTCCTCATTTTGAAAATGCCGGAAGGTATAAAATGTCTCCCCAATGGGCACCATATGGCAGTTAAACCTGGAACGGTGTTGCACCATATATTTGTCGATAATACGGTTATTAATGGGTTTGTAAAAAGTAACCATTTTACCCTTAAATTGTGATGCACCGGAAAATGCCCCCCATTCCCAATTTCCGTAATGAGCAGTAACCCCGAGAATACTTCTCTTTTCGTTTAAAAATTTGTTTATAACTTCGGGATTAACATATTTATGCCTTCGCTCCAGTTCTTTATTATTCAGCGACATCCCTTTCAGGCTTTCAAAAAACAGATCGGTTAAATACTTATAATATTTAATAGTCAGTTCTTTAATTTCCGGTTCTGATTTTTCTGGGAATGAATTCTTAAGATTTGTGAAAACGACTTTTCTGCGATAACGTAGCAGAAAGTAAAATATGTAAAAATTTAAATCGGAAAGAATATATAAAAACCGGAATGGCAAAAACGAAACAAAAAATATTAAAAGGCGGAAGAGAATGTATATAGTGTAATGCATAAATAGTTACTGTAGTCAAATGGAAGTTGTAAAAATAATGCTTATTTAAAACACTACATAATAAGAAAAGAGGCTGTGTAAAAAAAGCAGGAAGAGGCTTCGACTTCGCTTAGCCTGATCGCTGAAAGTCAATTAATTGTCACATTGAGTGTCATACTGAGCGAAGTCGAAGTACGAAATGCGATAATTAATTGACTTTTTACACAGCCTCTTCAAAAAAATATTTATAGAAGACTAGTATTTTTTATCTCTTCTTTTTGGGCGGTCGCTCGAATATTTATTGCCACGAGATTCTCCTCTGCTTTCAGATTTGTATTCTCCTCTACTTTCGCGTTTTGGGTATCCACCACGTTCCTGATCTCTAAGTTGTTCGCGCGATCTCTCCACAAATACTCTGCGGCCTTCTAATTCAACACCTTTAAATGCATTAAATATAGAGTCAACATGATCGGATTCAACTTCAAATAAGGTAAATGATTTTTGTATATCGGCTTTCCCAATAAGAATGTTTCTGTTTTTGGTATAATCGTTAATCATACCAATAAGTTCTTTGGGCGAGAGTCCATCCATTTTACCCATGTTAATTCTGAGCAGGGTAAAACCGGCCGAAGCCTCACGGGGAGTACTTTCTCTGCGTTCGCTGCGTTCAGGGCGATCACCACGTTCAGCACGTTCGCCACGTCCAAAACGATCGCCACGATCTCCACGATCAGCGCGTTCGCCGCGTCCAACGCGTTCGCTTCTTTCACCACGATCGCTACGTTCACTGCGGTCACGACGATCGCTACGTTCGCCACGATCACTGTGTCCGGTTACATTAATATCCGGAGCATTTTTATAATAATCGAGAAAACGGTTGAATTCAGTTGATACGAATTTTTTGATCAGATCCTCACGACTGAGCCAGTCGAGTTTTTTGAAAATTACCGGAAGAAACTCTTCAATCTGCGGTTCGTTTACTTCTACCTTTTCCATCTTGTCGATGAGGCTGAACAATTGTTTTTCGCAAATTTCTTTTCCCGAAGGAACCATTTTTTGCTCAAACTTATGCTTAATCATTTTTTCTATTTGTCCCAGTCTAAACTTTTCTTTGGTATGGCAAATAGAAATGGATATTCCGCTTTTCCCTGCACGACCAGTACGGCCACTGCGATGGGTATAAATTTCGACGTCGTCGGGTAAATTATAGTTGATAACATGTGTAAGGTCGTCAACATCTAAGCCACGTGCAGCTACATCAGTTGCAACCAGCATTTGAATGCTTTTTGCACGGAAACGTTGCATAACGTAGTCGCGTTGTTGTTGGGAGAGGTCACCATGAAGTGCATCGGCATTATAACCGTCTTTCATCAGTTTCTCAGCTACATCTTTGGTTTCCTGCCGTGTACGGCAGAAGATTATTCCATAAATATCAGGGAAATAATCGGCGATACGTTTCAAGGCAACATAGCGGTCGGATGCATGAACAACATAGTATTGGTGTTTTACATTTTCTGCACCGGCATTTTTTGTTCCCACAGTTATTTCCTGGGTTTCCTTCATATATTTGGCAGCTATGCTGGCAACTTCTTTCGGCATGGTAGCTGAAAAAAGTAAAGTTCTCCTGGTATCAGGTACCATTTCCAGAATGGTATTCAATTCTTCCTGAAAACCCATATTGAGCATTTCATCTGCTTCATCAAGAACAACAGTATGAATATCCTGAAGATTAATTTTTTTTCTACGGATAAGGTCATTCATACGTCCGGGAGTAGCAGCAACAACCTGAGCTCCCTGCCTGAGTTGTTTTATTTGAGTTTCGATGCTGGCACCTCCATAAACAGCAATTGTCTGTAAGCCTTTAATGTATTTGCCAAACTTAGACAAGTCGTTTGTAATTTGCATACACAATTCACGGGTAGGACATAGTACTAATACCTGTGGATTGTCGTTTTTTTCGTCGATGTTACTGATGAGGGGTAATCCAAATGCGGCTGTTTTTCCTGTTCCGGTTTGTGCCAAAGCGATGATATCGCGGGTGCTTTGCATGATTACCGGAATTACCTGTTGTTGTACTGGCATCGGTTTCTCGAAGCCAAGCTCTGTAATTGCTTTAATGAGCTCTGGCCGGATACCGGTTTCTTCAAATGTTTCTATCATTTATTTTTAATTGGTTTGTACAGGCCGCCATCTCTCATGTAACTCTCTATTCTTCAATTGTACAAATTCGAAACAGCTGCCAGAAATTTAGGCCGCAAAGTTACTCAAATGTTTTTAATTATCAATTAACTATGGAAATATTCGGGTTTGTAGCCGTAAGTGTCAAAAGAAGAGTATACTACCTTTCAAAAAAAGCACGAAAAAATCTGAATGTATGTTTTTATAAATGTTGGCAGTTTTATCGAAATAACCTGATTGAATTCTGAATATTAAAATTTAGGCTGGCCTTGCCTGAGCCTGGTTGTTGGAAATATTAGGAACCAACTGCCGTACTTTGTTTTTACGACGAAATAAATCGGGTAAAAATGAAAAGATGGAAGCAACAACCAGGATAATAAGCATTAGTTTGATGATACCAAGCGATTGAAATGATATTGCCAAAGCAATGAAGATAATATTTACGGCAATAATTCTTAGTGTTGCACCCAAATGTGAAAAACCTATTTTAAGCAATAAATGATGAATATGATTTTTGTCGGGGCGAAAAGGTGATTGTCTTCTAAGAATACGGATTATAAAAACCCTTAATGTATCGAACAGAGGAACAATTAAGATTCCAAATGAAACAGCAGGAGCAGCTTTTACAGCAAAAGCTCCATGATAAGTGAGGTTTATCTCATTAAATTTTACGATAATGAAGCTCATAAATAATCCCAGAAGCAGAGAGCCAGTATCGCCCATAAATATTTTGTTGACTTTGCCAAATACGTTAAAATGGAAGAATGCAATTAATGAGCCTGCAAGTGTTGCCGATAAAATTGCATAATTGTAATTTCCAACGAGGTAAAACCAAACACCAAAAAATAGGGAAATTACACCACCAATTCCCGAGGCCAAACCATCAATACCATCAATTAAATTAAAGCCATTGATAATTACAATAAAAACAAAGCATGTTAATAAAATACTTGCAAAGTATGGAATTTCGTGAACTCCAAGAAATCCATGTAAACTTGTAAATCGTATATTTCCCAGGATAATTATTACCAATGCAGCAAAAATTTCACCTATTAATTTTTTATCGGGGGCTATTATGAGAATGTCATCTTTTATACCAATAAAAAAGATAATAACCATAGAAACAATAAGCAACCGGAATTCCATTGCTTTAGCGAAATCGGCAAATAAACCCAGAGAAATGATTATTCCGGCGAATAGTGCTATACCTCCTAAATTGGGTACAGCAAATTGATGACTCTTCCTTCTGCCAGGTTCATCATATAATCTTTTCAATTGTGCAACAGTAACAATCGAAGGGATAGATATCAATACAATAAAAAAAGAAACCAAAAGGCTAAGAAAAACACTTATTTCACTCGATATACTTATCATAATTTATAATTTAATGATAATATGGGCTCTCTGCTCACAATGCGTCTCTACGAATATTTGAAATAATGGTTTTAAAATCAAAGTAACTATTTTATGATGAACTTAAATTTAACTTAAAATTTTTATTTTTTATTATTTGCAGATACAAAAAAGATTCCTAGTACGGAAAATATCAAAGGTATGCTTATTTTAATTGGGTAAAATTATGGCAAAGGTGAAAAAATTATTTTAAAATCATAGCTTTTGCAGATATGATAATTCATTTTAAAATATAAAATAGCTTGTTTTTTTCCAGCCTTTCCTGATAGTCCTGTATGGTTGCCTTTAGATTGTTTTCAATTACTTTTAAAGTATCTGTTTTTATATTTGCTATATTTTCATTCAATTTTTTATCAAGTGAATAATTGTAAAGACTCAGTACAGATTCTCCATCAAAACTCATAATGTATTTTTTTTCAATATAATAGTAAATACCGTTAATGTAATTAATGGCAAAAGGATTGTGATTTGTACTATATACACTTGTTCCGTACGATAGAAAGGGATCTTCAATACCTAAATAATGCAATACAGATGGCATTATATCAGTTTGTTGTACGATTTCTGTTTTACGTCCTTTTAACGAACTTTTATTTTTATAAAACGCTATAGGTATACGAAATGTTCCAACAGGATTGTTATATTTTTGATTTACTACTTTAGCTGTGTGATCAGCAACTATTACAAATAAGGTTTTATTGAACCATGCCTGTTTTTTTGCCACATCGAAAAAATGACGAAGAGCAATGTCAGTATAGCGGATCGACCTTAATTGGGGTTCTTCATCTTTTGATATTTGTGCATCATATTTTTCGGGAACACGGTATGGGTGATGCGACGATAAGGTAAATATTGTCGAAAAGAAGGGCTCTTTTAAATTATTCATTTCGGATACTGAATATTGTAAAAACTCATCGTCGAAAATACCCCAGCTGCCGTCAAAAGCTTCTGGACCTTTATATTCGTTCAGGCCAAAATATTTTTTTATTCCAGCTATCTTAGAGAATTCATCAAAACCCATGGTTCCATTTCGACCTCCATGAAAAAAAGCTGTTGAATAGCCATGCTTACCGAGAATATATGGTAAGGCTTCCAGTCGGTTTCCTGCATAATGCGACGAGATGTATGATGTATTTGTTAACGATGGCAATCCCGCTAAAACGGCAGGTATTCCATCGATTGACTTGCGACAATTTGCAAAACCATTTTCAAAGGTCAATGATTCGTTTAAGAGGGAATCCAAAAATGGAGTATAAGATTTATTTCCACTTAAAGTTCCTATAAATTCATGCGAAAAGCTTTCCAATATCAGTATAACAACATTATCATCCCTTTTTTGAATTGCCGGGTACTGGCGAAGAGGGCTGAATATTTTTTTGTAGCTGTTATCAGGAAAATAATTTTTTTTGATATTGCTATTTTCCTGAAAAGTGTGAAGAATTGAAAAGGGAGTATTTAAAAGAAGAGGAATATCCTGAGAGGAGGCATATTTTGCGGCTGAAATTATCCTGATTGGTTTCATACCTAAACCACGGGCAGCAGTCAAAAGAACTCCAATCACAATTAACATCACAACTATATTTGTTATTAAATACTTTCCCTGAATTTTAAGCGGAGGTTTCTTAGTCATGGTAAACCAAATTCCTGATACAACAGTGAATATCCATAAAAGCGGGATATACCAGAAATCATTTAGAAATTGAGGAATTAAAGTTGCGACATCGTTGCTTAAAGCTGCGTATTTGAAAATGTCGGCCGTTAAGCGTTTGTTGGTATATTTAAAATATTCAATATCAATGAAATTCGTAAGTAAAAGCAGAGAATTTACTATCCAGAATAATATAAAGAGTGTTTTTCGGTATATTTTATTTTGGGCAAATTGGAAAGGCAACAGATATAAGAGAATAAATAATATGTTGTACTGGATTATGGCTCCATAATCGAACCGGATTCCAAAGAAGAATATTTTAAAAAGCTGACTAAAAGATGCCTCCTGAAAATAAGATGCATTAAAAGCATAAAACAAAATCCGACAAAAAGTATATATAAGAAGTAAAATGACAAGCTTTTTAACTAAGTCAAAAAGCTGTAAAATATAATTGTTATTGAAAGTCATAATTTAAAGTTTACTACTGCTTGCTGTTTTTCCAGCCAATTGAAGACCAAAATTAATAGAAATATTAACCCGAAAGTGCTTTCAATATATAACCCGGGTATAATCTTCAAAGGCTAAGTTTTTAAAAAGGGTAATGTAAACGAAAATGTTGTTCCATGACCCGGAATGCTATCTGCCCAAATTTCGCCACCATTTTTCTCAACCATTTCCTTGCATAACAAAAGTCCCAATCCAGTTCCCTTTTCACCAAGAGTACCTGTATTACTGATTTGTTCGTCTATTTTGAAAATCTTTAGCATATCATCGTCCAAAATTCCAACACCATTATCTTTCACCGAAACAATGATAAAATCGTCATCAGTTTCTGAAAAAACTGAAATGTTACCTCCCGAAGGTGTAAATTTTAATGCATTCGAAACCAGGTTTCTTAGAATTGTACTTACCATGTCAATATCAGCGAAAACAATTGTTTCCTTCTGTATATCGTTTTCAAAAGCAATATTTTTTTGTTGAAGGGCTACTTGTAAAAGCATTTCAATAGAAATTACAGTTTCATAGAGATCTATATTTACTTTATTGAAATTAATTCTGTTCACCTGAAATCCCGCCCAAAGCAATAAATTCTCAAGTAAATCGAACAGACTTTTGGAGGTTCCCTGAATAACCTTCAAGTATTCAATAAGTTCCTGTTTATCGAGTGTATCAAAATTGGAGATTAGCTGGTCGCTGAAAACTGATAATGCAGAAACAGGACTGCGAAGATCGTGGGCAATGATTGTAAAAAACCTGTCCTTCGACGCATTAAGTGTATTGAGTTTGTGTTTGTTTTCTTCCAGTTCTTCTATAACTTTTTTGTACCTGATTAAATCGTTATGTCTCGCAAGTGCTATGGTGATTGCCCTTTCAATTTCTTCGGGTTTTGGTGGTTTAGTTAAATATGCTGCAATTCCCACATCACTGGCTTTCTCAACTAAGTCCTGAGATTCATGGGCTGTAATTATCACAACTGGTGTGGGGCATTGTTCAAATATTAATCTGGAAGCTTCCAAACCATCCATTTTTGGCATTTTAATGTCCATTAAAACTACATCGGGTTTTAGGGTGGCTGTAAGTTCAACTGCTTTTTTGCCATTTGGAGCAATACCTGCCAATATATATCCTAAATTTTTTAATGCCCGCGATATTTCTTCTGCAATCAGAAAATCGTCTTCAGCTATTAAAACTTTTATATTTCTATTTTCCATAGTATATATTGGGTTTATTTAAAGATACAAAATTGCATTTAATAAAATATAAACCCGACAACCATTGTAATTATCTTTTTAAAAGGATATTGAAGGAAGAGTGCAGGAAGAGACTTCGACTTCGCTCAGTCTGACCGCTGAAAATCAATTAATCGGTTTATTGAGGATAATTATATTAAGAAATGCAATATAAATTGACATTCATCTCGGGGTCATCCTGAGCGGAGTCGAAGGATGGCTGTAAATCAGCTTATTGAAAAAAAACATCAATGGCAGCGGAGTTGAAATGCGATAATTAATTGACTTTTTACACAAAATCTTTGGTATGCAGAAATCAGATTAATAAATTGAATTTCAGAGGATAAAAATTAATCTCATTTTTTTATGAAGTAATCTTTCCTGACAAAAATATTATTTATCAAACCATCTTTACTGTTGATAGGATACTTTTCCGATAATTATTGCAACTATCTTTTTTCCATTCTGTTCAATTTCAACAGTCGTGCCTGATGTTTTAAACATAACCTTCCTCCATTCTTTTAATTCTGAGGCGTCGGTTTCTGGTCATCCGCCAAAATCCGTAGCCGATAATCAACAAAATGGGCAAAATAAAATTTAGTATTTTAATCAATAACCGTGACGAATCGCTTATCTGGTCGAGTGGACGCATGGTAACACCTTTGGTACGAAGTTGGATAAGGCCCGTATCATCACTTAACCAGTCGATGGCATTTACAAAAAAGTTGGCATTATCGGGGTTAATTTCGTGTGCCTGCTGACCTTCGCCATTGATGGCAAAATCACCATCGCCAATTACAATCATTTTTCCTGGTTTTGAGCCTCCAAAATCGCCTGTAATTGCAGCAGCAACCACCAGGTTTTTCGATGGAAAATCTGATTCCTGCCATTCCCTGTTCAAATCAATTTGCACAGGCACCGGCTGAACCGACGATTGTTCCGATGTTTCAACCAAAGGCAGATATTGTTTTGAAGCATCACCTTTATAAATCACCGTACTTGCAAAACTCATGATAACGGCTTCAAGTCCTTCGGTTATCGGATGTTTTGTAAATGTTTTCAACACAGGGAAATACGGAAACTGAATTTGACGCTGGAGCATAAAACCCATCTGTTGTTCCTGAACACCAACAACCCCGCATAAAGCATCAATCACTAAATTTTCTTCTACTATAATTCCTTTTTGTTCCAGCCATTTTTCGAAGCCGGTATTCACCGAAATTCCCATGGCCTGCGACATTTGGCCATCCACCCTGTTAATGGCAATCAATAAATTTCCTCCTTCACTTAAAAAACGGTCGAGTTGCTGCAGAGCGCTCTGTTTAACAGAATCGCGGGGAGCAACAATTGCAAGGGTTTTATACTTATTTAGAAAATAAGATGTGTCATTCAGATATACCGGATCAACCTGATACATAACGCTCAGTTCACTGTAAACCTGCTGAAAGGCACCCATGGAAGGTTCTCCCTGTCCCTGTAGAAAGCCAATGAGAGGTTTTTCATTATCCGATACTTTAAGAATTGCAGTAGAAAGTGCATATTCCATTGCTGCGCCGGGTTGGATAAGCGGTATTACTTCCGTTTTATCTTTCATTCGAACTACTGCCCCAATGTATGCTTTTTGTTGTTTTACCTGATCTTTAGCGCTTGTATTCAGTAAAACAGGTTGAATACCAGATTGCATCGCTTTTTGTTCGATATCTTCTTTCCCGGCAGGATCAACAAACTCAAATTTGACCCTGTTTTTTGTCATGTTGGAATATTCTATCAAAAGGTCTTTAAAATCGCTCCGGGCTTTTATCAGTTCAGAAGGCACATCTTTCGAAAAATAAGCGGTGACTGTAATGGGATCTTTTATCGATTTTAAAATGTTTTTGGTCGACATACTTAAGGTATAAGCCTTATCAGCAGTAAAATCGAGCCGCACAAAAAAATTTGTCGATAAAAAATTTAAAAGAATAATAACTCCAATTAGTAAAGCTAATTTATATATAACTGATTGACTGGTTTTCATCACCTATGTTTTATTAATCCGAAAAATGTCTTTTAGCCATGTTTGCTTCCGTTGCCAGAAGACCAAGAAAAATGAGTGAGAAAAAGTATATTAAATCTTTGGAATCGATTACTCCCCGAGCCAGCGATTCAAAATGATCGGAAACACTGATGTAGTTTAAAATTTCGCTTGAAGTGCCTGTTAAGCTACTTGCTATATAACCGAATATCATATGAAAAAACACCCCGATAAATAATGCAAACAGTAAAGCCACTATCTGGTTATTGGATATAGAACTGGTAAATAATCCTATGCTTAAATAAGCTGCACTCATGAGCATTAATCCCAGATATCCACACCAAACTGAACCATGATCGATATCGCCAATTGAAGCAATACTAAAATAATAAGGCAGTGTAAGAGCAAGGGTAATTCCAATTAAAAGCAAGCCTGATAAAAACTTGCCGACAATTACCTGCCAGTCAGTAATCGATTTAGTTAGCAGCAGTTCAATTGTACCCGATTTTTTTTCTTCGGCTAACATCCGCATGGTAATGGCCGGAATAAAAAAGAATAATGTCCAGTAAGCGACACTAAAAAACGATTGCATGCTTGCCTGGCCGGTAAGAAATACATTGGTTCCGCTAAGCCAGGTGAAGAGTCCTGTAAAAGCAAGAAATAGCACCACAATCAAATATGCAATCAGGGAATCGAAAAATACATTGAGCTCCCTTTTTGCAATAATCCATATTTTGTTCATAGTAAAACTATTAATTCAATGTTAATTCTCTGAAGATATCCTCAAGTTTGGTTTCTACAGGTGTAAGTTCAGTTAATACCCAATTCTTTTCTTTGCACAAAAGGAATACTTCCCTTCGCGATGAAAAGCCGGGCTTACTTTGGATTTCAAAAACAGGTAGGTTAGAGTCAGCAAAATCAACTATTTCAACTGAAGGCAGATCTTTAAGTTTTTGAAAAATTGTATTTCTGGAACCATCTTCAATTGTTAGTTTTAAAAGTTCTTTACCTGTAGCTTTTTTCCTCAATTGTTCAGGTGTTCCGTCGGCAACTATTTTACCATTATTTATGATCATGATACGGTCGCAGGTTGCTTCCACCTCCGCCAAAATATGCGAACTCAGAATTACTGTTTTTTCTTTTCCGATTTTTTTTATGAGCTCTCTGATTTCAACAATTTGGTTTGGATCCAGTCCTGTTGTTGGTTCATCCAGAATAAGAACCTGCGGGTCGTGTATTAATGCTTGTGCCAGCCCTACTCTTTGCCTGTAACCCTTCGAAAGTTCGTTAATATATTTGTGCTTTTCTACTTCCAGTCCACATACATGCACCATATAGCGTATACGTTCTTTTATTTGGTCTTTTGGCACACCTTGAATTTCGGCACAAAATCCTAAATAATCAATTATGGCCATATCTTCATAAAGTGGATTGGTTTCCGGCAGATATCCAATACACTTCTTTATCTCTTCAGCTTGCTCCGATACAGAATAAGTGCCAACATGAATAGTTCCTGACGAGGGTGCCAGATATGAGGTAATCGCTTTCATCGTGGTAGTTTTCCCGGCACCATTAGGCCCTAAAAACCCAAGTATTTCACCTGTTTTAACTTCAAAAGAAATGTTGTCAACAGCTTTTTGGTCGCCATATTTTTTTGTTAAATTCTTAACAACGATATCCATAAATACATTAAGATAATTTGCAGGCAAAAGTAATAAGCAATTAAGTTCAAGAAAGTTAAGAAATGTTAAAAATGAAATATTGTCACTTTTTGCATCAAACTTAATTTAGTCGATAGTTAATAATGTGAATTCAGGGTTAAAATTTTATTTTGGTAAAATTATCGCCTTTCCCGTTTTTCAGTCTGAAAGCATGTGTTAACAAAGGACGGGGCAACGCCCTGTTGTAAAGAGACACCATTTGTTTTTGCAGGCTGTATGTCTGCGATATGGGGTTATACCCGCCTATTCGATACCGGCTTTTGTCCCAGCCTTTCAGGCTGAACGGAAGTGGGGAGCTTTTAGGTCCCTTGGGTTTCACCCAAGGTTGAGATGTCTCAGACTTTCAGCCTGAAGAATACGAGCCAGATCATTTGGAATCAAACTGCATATTTTATTCTTGCATTCGGGCTGTCAATCACTATGGACTATAGACCATGGACTTTGGACTATATTTAACGGGCAATTTGATCGACGAATTTACAGGTATTAATATGTGATTATTCAGTAAAAAAAGAATAAGATAATAATTAAAGTTATTTTTGCAGATACAAACTACGCTTTACCGGTATGGATAACTTAGATAACAATTTGGTTAATGAGTTGCAAAACAACAATCTACCAACGTATGAAGAAATTTATTTCGAACATTATCTTAACCTCTGCCGTTTTGCCAATTCCATAGTTCATGAAGAAGAATCTGTATGTTAATCTATGGGAAAATAGAAATATTTGTCTGCATTTTATTAAAAGAGAAACGTTGACCTTAGTTCTGATTCAATATATTTACTCACACAAATATTTGAATGATGAATGAGAATGAATTGATTGAACAATTGCATATGGGCGATGAAAGTGCATTTGAATTCATTTTCAGACAACATTTTACGGGATTATGTTTATTTGCCGAACATTTCCTGAAAGATACCCATGAGGCCGAAGAAATAGTAGAAGATTTTTTTTGCCACCTTTGGGAAACAGGTAAATATGTTTCCATAAACACTTCCTTAAGAGGATTTTTGTATAAAAGCGTTTATAACCAATGTCTTAAATACATCCGTCATAAAAAAGTAGAACAGAAATACCTGGAAGAGCAATATTATTTCATCGATAAAGAAATTCTTGAAGGTGCATCGGGCGATTACCCTTCGGTTAACCTGGTCACAAAAGAGCTGGAACAAAAGATAACTCTTGTTATTGAAGCTTTACCCGATCAATGCAGAAAAATATTTTGCATGAACCGCTACCAAAATAAAACCTATCTCGAAATAGCGCAAGAACTCAATTTGTCAGTTAACACGATAAAAACTCAAATGTCACGCGCCTTGCAAAAACTAAGAGATGAGCTTAAGGACTATCTTTTACTTATGGCAACTATTATTGCTATTAACTTTTAGCTAAGCTTGAATTTACTTTCAAAAAAATAAATAAAATATTTTTTAGTATTGTTGTCACCCTATAACTAAAGTATGGGATCATTATAATAATTAGAAAAACATGGAATTAAACGAAAACCAGTCCGGACATGATGATTTGTTGGTGAAATACCTCACTGGTTTAGCCGATACTGCCGAACGGGACCAGGCATTGTACTGGATAAATCAGAGTAAGTCAAATCAAAAATATTTTGATCAACTGCGCGACATATATGAATCGTCGAAATTAACGCAACCAGCAAATAGCTATAATACTGATTTTTCGTGGGAGAGAGTAAAATCGAGATATTATAAAAAGCGCTTTGAGAAAATTCAAAAACAGGAGAAAGAAGAAAAGCTTTATTTAATACGTGAGATTTTAAGATATGCTGCTGTAATATTGGTTGTTGGCACTTTGGGAGTAATTACATATAAATTTTTAAATCATGTTTCGGTAGAAAGTCAGCAGGTTTGGAACGAAGTTGAAGCGCCTTTTGGTTCCAGAACCGTGGTAAATCTTGCCGACGGAACCAAGGTTTGGTTAAATGCGGGTAGTAAATTAAAGTATGCTGTGAATTTCGGACAGAAAAACCGGAATGTTTTTCTAACAGGAGAAGCCTATTTTGATGTTAAAAGGAATGAAAAAATACAATTTATTGTAAAAACTTCTCACCTGGACATTAAAGTTTATGGAACCGAGTTCGATGTTAAGGCATATCCCGAGGAAAACACCATACAGACTACACTCGTTAAAGGTTCGGTAACTATTGTTGGTACAAAGGAAAGTTTGGTTAAAGAAATAAAAATGCTACCTAACCAATCGGTTACCTTCATTAAGGATGTTGGCTTGTTTGAAAGCACAATAAAAAAGCAAAAAATAGAAGAACAATTTGAGAAAGCGGTTCACGAAAAAGAAAATCTGGTAATTCTTCCAAAGATAAACCCAGTGCTGTTTACGTCGTGGAAAGATACGAGGTGGGTTATTGAAGGAGAAACGCTTGGTAGTCTTGCTGTAAAGCTCGAACGAAGGTATAATGTAAAATTTCAGTTTAAATCGCAATCGCTCGAAAATTACAAATTCTCGGGAACCCTTAAAGAAGAAACGCTGGAACAGGTATTAAAAGTAATTAAGATTTCAGCACCTATCGAATATACAATTCAGGATAATACTGTTTATCTGTATGAAAATAAATCGTACAGGAAATCTTACGATGAATTACTGATTAATAGATAAGATTCACTACTATTTTTAACTTAAACTACAAAAGCCTATGACATAGCACAGACCCTAAAAATCAAAAATCGCAGAATGCTGTAACATCCTGCGATCTATAGTTTTAAAATTTCTTCTGAAGTTTCTACCGTGAAAAATAGGACTTCAGTGATTATTAACGAATTAAAACCAAAACAAAGTTATGAAAAAAACTAATTGTTTCGATCGCTATTCTACTAATTGGCGATTAAAAAAAATACTACTTGCTATGAAACTATCTATAATAAGCATTTTAGTCTTTACACTTCAGGTATCGGCCAGTGTATATTCTCAAACTCAAAAGTTTGATCTATCCCTAAAGAATGTTAGTGTGAAGGACGTTTTCAAAGCTATCGAAGCTAAAAGCGACTTCCGTTTTTTTTACAATGATGAGCTAAGCGATGTCAACCGGGTGGTATCGGTCAATTTCGAAAACATGAAGGTTGAAGATGTTTTATCTCAACTTTTTAAAAAGTCGGGTGTGACTTACAAGGTTCTCGAAAATAACCTGATCGTAATAACGCCCACCGGCCTGGTATTTCAAAAAACTACTATAACCGGTATCGTTACTGATCAAATTACTAAAGAACCGTTACCCGGTGTTAACATAACTGTCGAAGGAACAACTTTAGGGACAGTTTCAGATGCTTCAGGAAAATATTCCATTGACCTGCCTTCTACAAATGCTGTTTTATTATACTCATTTGTTGGATATAATACTGAGCGTGTTGAGACCAATGGCAGATCGGACATTAGTATGGAACTTATTCCTGACATTAAAAGTCTTGAGGAAGTGGTAGTGATTGGTTATGGGAGCCGCTCCCGAAAAGATGTTACCACATCAATAGCAACTGTTAGTTCAAACGACATAAGAAAAGAAGTAAGTACATCTGCTGAATTTGCCATGATGGGACGTATGGCAGGGGTAAGTGTTTCTGGCGCAACTGGTGACCCTCTTTCCAGACCAACTGTTCGAATTCGCGGTGTAAATACCTGGGGAGTGGCTGATCCATTATATGTTATAGACGGTATTCCTGTTACTGAAGCCGGTGCAGGAGCTGACGCTATCTCCGATGGTCGTTTTGGTTCATTACGTGGTTCTATTAACATAATGACATTAATTGACCCCAATGATATTGAGTCAATTTCTGTTCTGAAGGATGCAGCAGCAGCAGCTGTTTACGGGGTAAGAGCTGCTAATGGCGTTGTGTTGATTACCACAAAACAAGGGAAGAAAGGTGATAAGCCATCACTTGAATTTAATGCCCGTTATGGTATACAGAATGTTCATAAAAACTACGAGGTAATGAACATTGAACAACTGGTGAAATTTAAGGAAGATGCTTATAAAGCCAATTCTAATTTTGGGGAGGATAAAACTAAATGGAATGAATTAAATCCAGCTTCACCTAATTATGTAAGCAATTATAAGGGCGAAACAGTGGATTGGCAGAAAGCTGCCTTAACCAAGAATGCTCCAACCCAGGAATATAATTTACGTTTAAGTGGGGGTACTGATAGAAGCGTATATACCATTTCAGGAGGATACGCTAATTCCGAGAGTTTGCTTGCAGGAAAAACCATGAACCGTTATTCCTTTTCTACAAATGTTTCTTCAAAAATAAACAACTGGTTAAATTTAGGAGGAAATTATCGGTTAGCTTATGTTGACGGAAAAGATAATGACATAGGTGGATTTGATCTCAACAATTTTTCTCAAATGCCTCCATGGCAGCCAATTTACGACCCTGATGGGTATCTTGGTTATGCAAGTTCTGTAAAAGTAAATAGTGACGGTATGACCGGAACTCCCGGCAAATGGTCCAGCGATCCCAAATCAAACCGTTTAGGCCAATTAGCTACTCAGGACTATACCTATGGGGAATTTCGTAACATGGGTTCAGTATTTGGAGAGATTGAAATTATAAAAGGATTGAAAGCCAGAGGTACATTAAGTGGTGACTATTATAAAAGAAATACCGAAAAATTTACTGATTATAACGGATGGCAATTTGATTATGCCGGAGAAAATTCAAAAGCTCTGACTTATTTAAATTCTGTAGGTTCTCTCGACAATGGTATAACTGAAAACTTTAATTTTGTGAAAGAATTTTCTCTGAATTACAACCGGAGTTTTGGGAACCATAACATTGATGTTTTATTTAATGCTATGGATCAAAAATATACTTTCCATAGTTTTTCAGGATCGGGCAAAGCAATGACTACCCTGGATAAAGGTCCGCGTTTTGTGGGTAACATGGAAGATAAAAACACAAATGTTCAGACTGATGTAACGCGTAATGCTTTGCAGGGATATTTAGGCCGGTTAAGTTATAATTATATGTCAAAATACTACCTGGATTTCACATTAAGGCGTGATGGCAGTTCAAAATTTTCTAAAGAAAAGCAATGGGGTACTTTTCCTGGAGTTGCTGTGGCCTGGAGAATTAGTGGTGAAAACTTTTTACAGGAAGTTAGTTGGTTAAACGATTTAAAACTTAGAGCAGGACGCGGTTCATTAGGTAATATGGAAGTCAGGGATTTGGCATGGGCTTACATTATAAATCCAAACCCGGCATATTCCTGGGGCTCTTCTTCCGATGGACAAGGAATCTATGGTGCTGGTGCAGCCCTAACCGATATGGCTAATCCGGATTTATCATGGGAAAAAACAACTACTACCAGCGTAGCTCTTGATTTTACTGTTATAAAAGGCCTTTCAGGATCAATTGAATATTACGATAAATTAACAGATGGTATTATTCAACAAATTGAACTTCCGGCAAGTGTAGGTTACAAAAATACACCATTTGTTAATTTAGCTCAGGTTAGCAATAAAGGTTACGAATTTACACTTAATTACCAGAATGTTATTGGAGATCTTTCCTACTCAATCGGCGGAAATTTAACTACAGTAAAGAATACTGTAGAAAAAACTTTCAAAAACAGCAGATATAACATTTCAAATGTAGGATGGGTTGAAGAAGGTAAATCGATTGGTTATGAAAGAGGATATAAGTTTGGGGGAATATATCAAACTGATGAAGACGCTCTGGCACGGGAAGCTGAAATAAAAGATAACAGCAGAAGTCAGAAAGTGGTTGCAGGGGATGCATATTTTCTTGATGTAAATGGTGTTCCTTCTGTAAATAATAAGTATGAAACTCCAGGCGCTGATGGCAAATTGGATAGTTATGATCAGGTGTATCTCTGGAACAATATAGCTCCTTTATACTACGGTTTGAACATCGATATGCGTTGGAAAGGATTAGATTTCTCTGCATTATTTAACGGAGTAGGAGGAACTTATGGACATTGGGATGGCCTTTCCGGAATGGGATCGCGTAGTAATGGAACTCTTTTAAGTGCTCGTGACTCCTGGACTCCTGAAAATAATTCTTCCTGGTTGCCACGCAATGTTTATGGAGATCCAAATTCTAATCTCAGAGGTTCGGACAGAGACAAGCACAGCCGCTCGTATCTAAGAATGCAAACAGTCCAACTGGGATATACTTTACCTAAGCAAGTCAATAATATGCTTGGTAATGCATTCAGTAATCTGAGAGTTTATGCAAGTGTAAACAACCTTATTACTTTTACTCGTTGGCCAGGTTTAAACCCCGATGGTTCGGATGTTATGCCCTATATAGTAAACTTTGGTATAAATGCTAAATTCTAAGATTAATAATTTTTAAACACATGTTTATGAAAAATTATAAATATATATTTTACCTGTTGCTGTGCTCAATTGCAGGCTTTTTTTCTTGTTCCAAAGAAAACCTGAATGTAGAGTTCCCAAAACAGCCCGAAGAACAATTTTTTAACAATGAACAGAAATTAGATAGAGGTATAAGGGGCGTTTACGCTCAAATGACAGACCTTTATTCTTTCGCTGGAATGTCGTGCGTTTATCCTCTCTACATTTTACCTGACGATGCTTTTACTCAGGATGCCGGAGGTAGCAATAACAATTTGGATAATTTTAAAGGGTTTAATTCTTCAAATGGTTTGAACGATTTTTACTGGAAACTGCTGATGCGTTTGGTGAATAGATCCAACACCATGCTGGACATAACTGAGAAGTATCAAAATTTATATACAACAGGTGGTCTTAAAAATGTTCATCAGGGAGAATGTTATTTTTTAAGAGGGTATGCGTTCTTCAAGCTTTGGGATAATTGGGGCAAGCCTCCTGTTATTACAAAAAGGATTGTAAGTGTTTCTGATTCTGCTATTTATTCAAAAGAGACTTCCGGACTTGCGGCGCTCGATTCTGCAATTTCGGATATGAAGAAAGCCGAAGTGCTGTTATCAGAAAAAAAACAGTGGGATAGTAATAACTTAGGACGTGTTACTTACAATACCGTTGAAGGCTTTTTAGTGAAATTATATACAATCCGAGCCAATTACAGTGATAATAAAACGCAGGATTATCAGAATGCCATTGCAGCTTTTAACAAAATTGACCAAAGTTTGGTAACTATTGAGGGCGTTAAATATGGTAATAACTTTGATGGACATACTGAAAATAATAAAGAATCTCTGTTCGAATACCAGGCTGGTGACGCACCTAGTGGCGATTTAATCTGGCTGGATAATGATTTTGGCGGTAATATTGGTCGCCAGGGTGCAACATTTGTATTTTTTAATATGGGAGGTGGGGTATTCTGGACATGGAACCAACCTTTTGTACCAACTAAAAAACTTATAAGCAAATTTGATGCGCAAGATCCAAGATTTGTGGAATGTATGGACACTTTTGACATATATACTAAAAAATATAAACGTGATCTCATGTGGTTCGGTGGGAGTAGTTATGTTAACGGGTATGTTTTTCATAAATATATGCGCCCGGCTGTTTACAAAGATCGTGTAGAACTTAACGACCGAAAAAATCAGGAAGATAACATTCTTTATCCTGCACGTGATACTTATGGGAAAAACGGATACGGAGCAGCAGCTACCACCACAAACCCTCGTATTCTTCGTTTTGCTGATGTTAAGTTATTAGTTGCTGAGGCTTATCTTGAAACAGGCGATGCTGCATTGGCATTAAATCAGATTAATGATGTAAGAACCCGTGCTCGTAAATCCTCACTCGATGGCGTGGAGGCTTCTCAACCAGCAAATTTAATTGCCATAACACGTCAGGATATTATGGACGAAAGAATGCGCGAACTTTGTGGTGAAGAAGATCACCGCCTGGTGGACTTACGGAGGTGGCAAAAAGCCGGATGGATAGATATGAATACCTGGGTTCCAAAACAGCCTGAAAATTCAGTTATTGATAATAGCTGGGGAGTAGCCTCCGATGCTGCAAATTTCGATAACACCTTTTTGACAGAAAAACATCTCTTATTTCCAATACCTCTGTCTGAAACATCTTCAAATACTAAAGTAACCCAAAATCCTGGTTATTAACATGGAAATTATGATGCGAGCTTATATTAATAAGCTCGCATTTATTTTTTAAATGTTTACCGTAGAAGTTTTAAATTTTAAGTCTTTGATGTTTTATTTAAAAGATGATTTAGTTCTAAACTTGTCCGAGATTATTTGTAAATACATTTTACCTTAACCAAATACTTTTATCCTTTCTGGCTTTTCTTTAGCAATATTTCATTTCTCAAATCTTATTTAATGCTGTTGAACTACTTATTACTGGCGAATTCTTCCGTACTTTTTTGCAGGTATAGAGTTGATTCAAAATTAAATAGTTCAATAACTTCATTAAATTAGTGTTTTTATATAAAACTCTTTCATGATTAAACATTTACTTTCAGTAATCTTTCTTTTTCTTGTGCTTTCCTGTCAACAGAAAAGTAATTACTTCACTCCCGGTGAACTCTGGCCCGATGATCAGGGCAAACATATCAACGCACATGGTGGCGGAATCCTGTTCCACAATGGCGTTTACTACTGGTATGGTGAACACAAGGTAGAAGGTGAACTTGGCAACACTGCCCAGGTGGGTGTGGGTTGTTATTCTTCTAA
>JBBQEI010000072.1:0-22440 GCA_038320545.1 Bacteroidales bacterium | reverse complement strand
CTCAGGCTTTCAGCCTGAAGAATACGAGTTAGGTTCTTGGATCCAAACTGCATATTTTAATCGTTTAACCCTTAATTCGCATGAATAGTAATATATCTTCAATATTCCAGGGCTTTTCTCCATTTTTATGAATTATTCAGGATAGGGTATTGGGTTTGCTGTTGCCGGTTCAATATTTATAAAATGAAAAACGCCAACTTATCACCTTTAAAATTAATTGCTCCCTGCGGCATCAACTGTGGAATATGTCTTGGATATCTTCGCATAAAAAATAAATGTGAGGGATGCAGACTTAATAGGTATTTTATACAAATTTTTCTCTTTTCTGAAGGCTGGTTAACCCCCAAAGTATTGCGATTACCGAGCCGATTATCAGCATCAACCTGTTTTGGTACACCACATTCATCCATACCGTTATGTTCATATCAGTTGGAACATCGAATGGATTTAAAAATAAATTCCATTTGCTATTGTGGATTGGTTCGTTTAGAAAAAAGAAGATAAGTCCAAATATCACCATTACCACTGCAGTTCCATTTCCGTTCCGGGTAATAGTGGAGAACAGAAAGGTAAAACAAGCCAGAAACAATAGAGGAAACATTAACTGGTATACCATTTCGAACACCGGTATTTTTACAACCGAGATATAGGCAAAAGAGGCCATCATGAAGAGCAGGGCAACAAGGAGCAATATAGCTATGGCAAAGCGGATAATGTAAACTTTATACCTATAATTAGGAACTCCAAAAACTATTTCGAGCATGCGGGCATCTTTATCATTCTGAATATTGTAAACAATGGGATAAAACATCATCAGAATTCCGGGAAAAATGAGGGTATCGTAAATATCAGTAATATCGGGTGTTGAATCTGAAAACAGCATAATACCTATTATGATCAGATAAAACAGCCAGGCTGCAATCAAAAAGTAAATGAACTTATTGGCAAATACAATTTTAAGGTTGTAGTTGATTACCTGACTGATGAGTTTAAATTTTTCTGTAAAGTTCATTATAAAAATATAAAGTTTCAAATGAGTTAAATTACCTGAGACGCGAATGTCATAATTTCACCTTTATAATGGATTCGCGCGTCTGAGGTTCTTCGCTTTTTTATATACCCCGGCTTGAAAGCCGGGGCTATTCAAAATAAACCCTAACGGGTTTTTAATCAAAATGCATTATGAATATCTCATTTCGACTCGACTCAATGTGACAATTCATTGACTTTCAGCTGTCAGACTGGATGGAGGCGAAGTCTTTTTTAACTTTTCAGACAGCCTCTTCAGATTTATTCCTTGCATGGTTTAAAACTTAAGTTTATTTTTTACTTTTTACTCATTACTTCCCACTTTCTCTCAATTGCTCAGCAACCACAAATACGCATCTTCCAAATTAGCTTTTACGGTTTTGGCTTCTGGTCCGGGATTTGTTTCCGAAAGACACCTAACCCTGATGATATCGCCATCGCGCATATGATGTATGATAACATGCTGTTCCTTAAATGTTTCAAATACTTCCATGCTCATGTCGATCATCCAGATTTTACCTTCAGCTAAATTGGCCATTTGAACCGGTTCGCCAAGATATTTCACCTGTCCGCCTTTTACCACTGCCACATGGTTGCACGAGCTGGCTACATCCTCAATAATGTGGGTCGAAAAAATTACGATACGCTCCCTGCTTAGCTCAACCAATAAATTCCGGAAACGGATTCTCTCACGCGGATCCAGTCCTGCAGTTGGCTCGTCTACCACTAATATGCGTGGGAGGTGCATTAAAATTTGCGCTATTCCAATGCGTTGTTTCATACCACCTGAAAAAGATCCAATTTTTTCGTGCATATGTGTTTGCATATGAACAGCACTTAGTACATATTCCACTCTGGATTCCCGTACATCTCTTTCGTACAGCTTTTTTAAAATTCCCATATAATTCAGAAACTCCCAGGCAGAGAGGTTTTCATACATTCCAAACTCCTGTGGAAGATAACCGATTAATCCCTGCAATTCTTCCCTTTTTTCCTTAATATCGAAATTGTTTATGGTGATTTGTCCATAGCTCGGTTCCAGAATGCCGCAGATTATCCGCATTAATGTTGATTTTCCTGCACCATTTGGTCCAAGTAAACCAAACATACCATTCTCAATTTCGAACGAAACACCTTTTAGTGCTTTAAATGGTTGTTTCTTTTTACCAATAACCGGTATAACTGTTACAAATCCGAAGAATAACTTACGTAATCCCTTGAACTTACCCTGTAAGCGGTTAATATTTATTTTTTCCTTATATAATTTATCGGAAGTTACTTTAATAGCCAGAATTAAATACCAGAGTACCAGAAAAGGTATAATCAACCCCAATAATCCGAACTTCAATTTAAAAAATACCATGACTAAAACAGGAAATCCCCAAAAGAATAGTTTATAAACGAAAACGATAATTCGGGTGAGCCACTTTCTTTTTTGTTGGGGTTTAAGCCAGTGTGCATATTTTTTTACCGGATCAAGTGCAGCAATAACCATAAAATACAAGATTGCCGGGAGAATAAAGTACCAAAAACCACTTTCGAGATAAAAATAAATGAAATAAATGACGAAGCCAATGAGGGGTAATTGCCAGATAAGATAATCAAAATCCCTCCATTTGGTGAAGTCTTTTTCCAATCCTAAGCGTTGCCGTATTTTCAAGCCCGATTTCCATTCCCTTACAAATCTGCTGTCGCGATCGTAAATCTTTACCAGGTTACGAACTTTGATACGAAGAGGAGTAGACTCGTCAATCAGTTTCTCATTTGCTTTTCTTAAGCTCGTTTGAACAAAAAATATACTTGCCGGCGTAAGAACAATTAATAAGATATAATCAATAATTTTCCATACAAGACTGTCAACGTAGCGGTAAATCCAAAAACCACCTATAAGGTAAACTGAAAGGATGATTATTTTGGTAATTATCTTTTGCTCAAATATCCATTTCATTGCTGAACTCAAACCTGAATTTAATGTTGGAATAAAAACAAGTGTAAGTAAAGTACTCAGACCTAGTCCGCCGATTACGGTTACAGCAAAAGGCATCCCTATTTGTGTTACATATTCAGCTTTTCCCATAGCCAATGGAAAGAGGGCTACGATAGTTGTAATGGAGGTAATCAGGATAGGTCTCACCCTTGCAAGTCCGGCCATCATCAGTGAGCGGGAGCTGCCATAACCCTGTCGCCGCAATACGCCGGAATAATCAATCAAAATGATGCCATTATTGACGACTATTCCAATAAGGATAATAAATCCTGTAAAGGTATTGGCGTTCATAATTGAATTGCCGGTGAGGATCAGCGCCATGAGCGAACCGATACCAGCCAGCGGAATGGAAAACATTAGAACGACAGGAGTTGAAAACGATTCGAAAACTGAGGCCAAGATCATGTAAATAAGGATAATGGCTGCCAGAATTAAGAATTTGAAATCACCCAGATCCTGCGTTTCATGAATTACTTCCATATTTATTCCCGAAGGAAGACTTGCATTCTGTATAAGCCTGTCCACTTCAAGACGGGAATTGGTTTGCAGGTCTTTATCGTCGTTTACTTCATCAATAAAGGCATATATCACTTCCAGTTGTTTTTCCTGGTTGGTTCGTTTTATAGTCGATGCACCTTCGTTAAAATTAAATGTGGATATATTCTGAAGTTCAAACTGAGATGTAGTTCCTCCTTTTACCGGTAATTTTTTAAGATCGTTCAGATTCCTGTTTTCCTGTTTTTCCTTGGTTTGGGTAATAATCTGGATATCATACTCATCAATTCCCTGTTTGAATTTTGCACCACTTGAAAATTCCTGCGGGAAAGAATTCAACTCCGACAGTACCGAAGATGCCGGTATGTTATAAACTGCCATTAAGTGTTTATCGAAGTTGAGCAGTATTTCGGGACGTGCTGAGGGTATATTCACATTCACATGGTCAATCGACGATTGCTGAGTAAGATAATATTTTACAAGGTTTGCCTGATTTAAGAGCTGTTCGTAGTTTTCGCCTTTGATGATCACTTTTTCTTCTTTACTTCCAAATCCCATCAACTCTCCAAAGTTAAAATCATCACCTCCGTCACCCCCAAATCTGCGGCTCGATATTGGTGCCTCCCAACCGAAAGTGGCAGGTTCCATTCCCGACAAGGTGTTAAGAATTTCTTTCTTCACCCTTGGTACGGAAAAATTTCTTATTTTCTTATAATCTTTCAGCAGTGTAACAGTTATTACCGCTTCTTCTTCATAAATCTGGCTTACAATTTCTTTCTTCTCTTTAAGTTTTGCCAGTCTTTTTTCGACATCAGCAATCAGGTGATCGGTATTTTCAAGTGTTGTGCCTCCCGGCATTGTAACATACAGGGTTAAGTCTACAAGTTCGGGCTCCTCAAGTTTGATCATGCTGATACCTAAACTAATCAGCAGCGACAGAAAAAATATTCCAAAAGCACCCATTACCGTGCGGGCCGGATAACGCATACACGATTTCAGCAACACCATGTATATCTGAATTAGCCTGTTATGGAAAGAAATCCGTTCGAAGCTTATATTTTGACTTTTAACCTGTGCTTTTAATAAGGTATGAGTTATCATGGGAACTAACAGCAATGCAACCAGCAACGAAACCAGCAGTGTTGAAATAATGGATACGCCAACATGTTTACCCAATACCTCAATCATAAAATTTTCGGAGAAGGCAAAAGGAAGAAAAACCATGACAGTAGTGAGGGTAGAGGCTGTAATTGATCTCCAGACCTCTTTTACTCCTTGTTTTACCACAGCATCAATGTCCTTATTTCGACTGGCAAGCCGGTAAATATTTTCCATTACCACCACACTATTGTCCAGCAGCATCCCTATGGCAAGTGCCATTCCCAGCAGGGTTAAACTGTTGATTGAAACCCCATAGGCATAAAAGAAATTAAAGGCAGTATATACCGAAATGGGAATAGAAAGTCCGATGGCAACAACCAACCGGACATTTTTAAGGAAAATCCAGAGAATAAAGATGGCCAATAAGCCACCCATGAGTGCAAGCTGAATGATAAGACTGATATTCTTGTCCATTGTTTCAGCAGAGTTGTTCTGGATAACAATTTCAATGTCTTTCGTCTTCAGTTCTTTATTTAAAGTTTCGATCTCATCTTTAACACGGTTCGCCAAATCGATCATATTCGATTGGGTATCGCGGGTAAGCTGCATGGTCACTGCATCTTTTCCATCGACACGGCTATACGAATCCTGTTCCTTTACTCCAAAACGTACGTCTGCAATATCCCTGAGTTTCACCGAACCTTTTTCTCTTACAATAAGCTCCTGAATATCGCTGATATTCGAATAATCGGCAGTAACATTTACAAACACAAACTGATTATTTTGAGTCACTTTGCCTGCAAAGGTTCTTGAACGGGTGTTATTGGCTAAAACGCTGCGAATATCAGCAGGCGTGATGCCAAAGGCCTTGCATACTTCTTCCTTCAAATGTATTTCAACCGATTTTTCCCTGCCGCCAAAAACTGCGACATTGGCAATTCCATTTACATTTTGAATTTTATCAACTATTTCCCGGTTAACCACCTCACGAACCCTGTCGACGCCTCCACTGCCCTTCACCTGCAATGTCATGAGCATGTTGTTGAGCTGATCGATATCGAATTTCATTGTCTGGACATAAAAATCTACAGGAATATTCTTTTTAACCTCGTCAATCTTTTCCTGTAATTTCAGGTAAGCAAATTTGATATTGGTACCCGGGCTATACGATATTTGTATCATTCCCTGTTGCTGTCCGGCCGTGGATTGAATTTTTTCCACTCCTTTCAAGGTACCTATTGCACCTTCAAGAGGGATAATAGCCTGGCTTTCCATATATTTAGGATCGACTTCAAGAGTCGTACCCACCTGTACAAAAAGATATGGTACCTGAACACTTGGATACAGCTCAACAGGCAATTGCTTGTATGAGAACACTCCCAACATTGTGAATGCCACAAACAACATCGAAATAAGAACCTTACGCTTTATAATAAAATCCATAGTTTACGCTTCAGAAGTTTTATCAGTATCAGGCTTTTTCCTGTCGAAGATATAATATACACAAGGGATTACCATCAACGACATAACTGTTGAGGTAGTTAAACCGGCTATAACAGCAATGGCCATTGGCGAACGGAGCGAAGCACTCTCGCCGATACCCAGTGTAAGCGGAATTAATGCCAGGATAGTTGTGAGACTTGTCATCAGAATAGGTCGAATCCTGTTCTGGCCTGCTCCAATGATAGCATCTTTTAAATTATATCCTTGCTGTTTTAGCTGATTAATTGCATCGACCAGTAAAATAGAGTTATTAACAGCAATACCGGCAAGCATGATGATTCCGATATATGCCATAATGTTTAATGGATTTCCAAGGATGAAAAAAGCCCAGACTGAACCTGCTCCGGCCAAAGGAATGGTAAGCAACACGGTAAAAGGATGAATGAGCGACTCGAATTGTGAGGCCATCACCATATAAACCAAGACTATCGAAAGCAGCAGAGCAAAACCCAGGTTCGACATGGCATTCGCCCTTTTTTCTTCCTCTCCTGTTACCTGAATCTGATATTCTGCCGGAGTTACAACTGTTTGAATCTGATCCCGGACTTTAGCAATAACTTTATCGAAAGCCAAATCTCCCTGAATATTCGCAGTAACTGTTCCAATTCTATTCTGGTTGCGGCGGAGCAGTTGTTTTGGCGAGTTGCTCCTGTTAATCTGTGCAACTTCATAAAGAGGCACTTCCTTTGTGCCACTTTTTAGCATAATAGAACTGAATTGAGACATGCTTAATTCCGGAAGCCGCACAGTTATATCATTCAATTCTCCTCCATTATCATATTTACCTGCATTTTTTCCCATCAGTTGATCTTTTAACTGACTGGCTATATTATCGGCAGTTAAATTATAGATTGAAGCTTTGAACCGATCAATTTGAACATCAATTTCCGGAGCTCCCGCTTCAATACTGGTTTTTATATTCGACAGTTCAGGAATTGCAGATAATTTCTGTTTGATTTCTCTGGTTAATTGATCAAGTACCTCCAGATCTTTTCCCTTTACTTCAATTGTTAAAGGCGGTTCATCGGTTCCCATGGTGGTTTGCAATGCAGTTTCGTCTTTTTTTATATTAATTTCTGCATCGGGGATACCCGCTAACATCTCATTAATCTGGCGTATAAGGAAATCTGACTGGCTTATTGCTTCTTTTTTTAATCTTATTTTAATATTGGCAGTATTTTCATTCTGAAAAACTGATTTTTCAGTAGTTGAATTTTCATCGGGGCCCGATTGACTATATACAATCTCAGCTTTTCCCTGAAGAATATCTTCGAGCATTAATTCAACATTTCGAACCAAACCATCGGTTCTTTGGAGCATTGTACCTTCAGTTAATTTAATTTCGATGCTGAATTCGTTGCTTCCGCTTTTAGGAATGTATTCACTCCCAACTTTCGGAAATATTAAAATTGTCAAAATAAGCAGAATCAAAGCCAGAGCTATCACTATTTTTCTTCTTTCCAGAACTTTTGATAAAAATCGGCCATACCAGCTTAACTGAAAAGATTTTACTTCCCTGATCTTTCGTTTCGAATACACAAAATTGAAAAGCATCGGTATAACCAGAATAGCTACAAAGAGTGACGCAATTAATGAAAAAGCCACCGTCCATGCCTGATCCTTAAACAATGCACCCGAAGCTCCATGCAGATAAACAATGGGAAGAAATACCACAATTGTAGTTATTGTGGAAGAAATAATTGCACCACTTACCTCGGCTGTACCTTTGATAGCAGCATCTTTTACAGATAACCCCGATTCGTGATTTCGGAAAATATTTTCAACAACAACAATGGCATTATCGACAAGCATACCAGCCCCAAGCGCAAGACCACCCAATGTCATAATATTTAATGTGAGTCCATTAAAATACATTAAGTTGAAAGTAGCAATAATAGAAACCGGAATAGCGAAACTAACAATACCGGTAACTCCAATCCTTCTTAAGAAAATGAAAAGGACAAAAACTGCGATAAAAGCACCTGCGATGGTTGTGCTTTTGAGTTCCGAAATAGAGTTTTGAATAAAAAGTCCCTGGTTCTGCACAACAATAAGCTTATAACCAGTCAGGGATTTTTTTAGGTTATCCAATTCTTTGTTCAACTGATCCACTGCCTTAACAGTGTTGTAACTGGTTTCTTTATAAATTGAAAGTCCTACGCACCTGCGGCCATTAACACGTACAATATTTTCAGGTTTTTTATTTATAAAGTGCACTTTGGCAATATCTTTTAAAAATACCGGAACCCTGTTACTTCCCTGCGAAGTTAAATTCGATGCATTGGTTGTTGAGGCAGATTGCTGATCCCTGAAGCTGACCACAATATTACTAAGGTCATTTTCACTTTCCAGCATGGCAGAGCCTTTGATGATATATCTTTTCCCCATTTCGACAATGCTGCCGCCTGATACATTTCTGTTCATACTCATAATCTGCTGTACCAGATTATCGGCAGTAAGTCCATAGGCATTCAACTGGTAAGGATCGGTTTCTACAACCATTTCCTTTTCTTCGGTACCTGTCAATTTTACATCGGCAACTCCCTCGAGTCTTATGAGTTCATTCCGGATATAATTTTCACCGATTTTACGAAGCTCGTTCATATCATTAATATCCGGATGATAAAGGGCAATAAGCATTACAGGTGATGCGTTGGGATCGTGCTGGGTAATGTGAAATTCTTCTATATCCGAATTCTGGCTATATTGGGTGAGTGCTTTCTGGATATCGAGAAAAGCCTCATCCATATCATTTCCCCAGTTAAATTCAACGGTAACTCGTGCCGAGCCCACCATACAAAGAGAAGAAACCTGAGAAACACCTTTGAGCCGGATCACCATCGATTCGATCCCTTCCACAAATTGCTTTTCAATTTCTTCGGGAGGCCGCTCTCCAGACTTCAACTCAACAAATATTTTTGGTGAATTTAACTCCGGAAAAAGGTCAATACTGAGTTTTCCGAGTGATATGTAGCCCAGGAGCAGTACTCCAATAACAACCATGGCTATGGTTACAGGGAATTGAACTGCGAATTGAATTATTTTTTTCATGAAAAATGTCTATTTCATTTCTTTAACCTTGGAACGATCGCGAAGTGTTTCGTAACCTTTAATTACAATATGGTCTTTCGATTTTAATCCTGAAACTATCTGTACGTCTTTTGGATTCTCTAAACCGAAGGTTACAATGCGTTCGTAAGCAATTCCTTTTTCCACGACAAAAACCGTATTGCCCCGCTGTTTTGTCAGAATTATTTCTTTGGGTATAACAATGGTATTTCCTGCTGAAGCTACCACCACTTCACCTTTGGCAAACATTCCGGGACGAAGTTTTAATTTTGGGTTATTGATCAGGATCAAACCTTTGTACGACCGGGAATCTGATTCAATGGCCGGCGATAACTGAGATATTGTACCCTGCAGGGTATCGTTTGGAAGTGTGTAATTTGTAATACGTACTACTTGCCCGGCTTTCGTCGATTCCATAGTTTTTTCCGGAAGGCTGACTTCCATGATTAATCTGCTGTAATCCATAACTTTGGCAAGTGTAACATTTGCATCGAGTTTCACGCCTGGTGTAAAGTAGGGAAGGTCGACGAGAATGCCGGTAAATGGAGCTTTTATATGCATTTTCTGAAGGCGGAACAATGCATCTTCGTAAGAATATTTGGCGTTGATGTAATTGATTTCGGCATTTTTAACTTCCGAAAGGGTAACACCGCCTTTTTCGTAGAGCGATTGTTGCTTATCGTAAACCTGTTTGGTGATGTCGAGGTTAATTTTAAGCGAATTGATTTTGATGTTATTTTCATATTCTTTGTCTTCAAGCATGATAATTTCATTGCCTTCGCGGACATTATCCCCCAGAGCAAAAGGGCGACCTGTTACCGGATTTTTCTGCAACGTATAGTTACCCGAAATCTCAGCTTTGAGTATTACTTCCTTTACAGGCCGCACACTGCCGGTAATTTCAATGTATTTCTCGATTGCACGGGGTTGAATCTCCTGCACGGTGACGGGAACAGTTATATCTTTTCCTGGCTCCTGCTGGTTTTGGTTGCAGGAGGTGAGGATTATAAGGGCTAATAGAAACTGATAAGCTTTTTTCATGATATGTGGTTTGTAGAATTATTATTTTAAAGGACGCAAAGTTCGCTAAGAAGCGCCAAGTGCGCAGAGTATAACAGATTTACCAATTATTATTTTTGAAATCTCGTTTTCAGTCATGGCATTTTGATTTTGTTTGAATTTTATTTTGATTCAAAGTTCTTATGTTTTGGCGTCCTTTGCGTCTCCTCTGCGATCTTTGCGTCTCATCATACTTTTAAAGGACGCAAAGTTCGCTAAGAAGCGCCAAGTGCGCAGAGTATAACAGATTTACCAATTATTATTTTTGAAATCTCGTTTTCAGTCATGGCATTTTGATGTTTTGTTTGAATTTTATTTTGATTCAAGGTTCTTATGTTTTGGCGTCCTTTGCTTCTCCTCTGCGATCTTTGCGTCTTATTTCTAATCCGTTTTTCCTATATTTTCCTGAATTTCTGCTGGCACAAAGCTGCTGTTGTGCTCGAAATCCCAAAGCGATTGGATTTTCAAATTCAATAATTCCAGCTTGTAACTAATCAGGCTGTTTGTAAGGTTCATTTTCTTTTCTGAGAGCTGATTCTGGAAAAGATTCAGATCCATACTGGTTAAATCGCCGTTTTTGTAGCGTTCCAGGTTTATTTCATAGGTAAGCTGTGCATTTTTTTCATTCTGCTTTGCCAGTTCAATTTGTGAATTCAAGTTTTGCAGACTGCGGTAAGTTTGTCGTATACCAAGCTCCACATTGGTTCGTTCATTTTCCAGGTTGATCTCTTCAATTTTGACACTTGCCTCTGCAGCCCTGATCCTGGATTTCCTTTCACCCCAATCGTATATTGGAATGTTAAAAGTTACCTGCACCTGGGGACTCCTGGTTGGACGATCGTAAATCTGCGGAAAATGTGTATCCTGCCCAAATAAACCCACCGAAAGATCCACATTTCCCGCAAATTCATTGGTTGCCTTTGCTACAGTGAGGTCGTTATATCTGTTTTTTATGCTGATTTCCCGTTGCTTGAGTTCCAATCGGGTATCCAAACCATTTTGTATTGCTTTGGCAACATCCACTTCGACCTTTGAAAATCCGATATTTGCAATGATATCAAACTCCTCGTTCAGGGAAATTCCGATATATTGTCTAAATTGATCTTTGGCATTGTCAAGTTCCACCTGTTTATTCTGTACATTCGATTCACTGGTAGCCAAATTCAGTTCTGCCTGGAGCAGTTCTTCACGTGCCGATAGTCCTCCTTCCACTTTGCTTTGAATAATATCGTAACTTATTTTTTGATTCTTTAGTTCTTCCTCGGCAATGGTAAGTGCCAGTTGGCGCTGATACACATTATAAAAATACTGGCTTACCTGTTTTTCGAGGTAGAGCCGCTGAATGGAATAACTCAAAGTCGCATTTTCAAGGGCAAGTTTTAGCTCGTTAATTTCCATTTTCAGCTTGTTATATGAAAAAAGGGGCTGGGAATACTTCAAAAAAAGATTGTTGTTGTATCCCTTATTGGGGGTATTTGTGTAATCGCTGAATGCGTCCTGGTATTCAAGATGATTTTGAAGTGTTATCCGACCATCGGTGGGAAGTAATGGTTGTGAAATGATAAGATCGCCATATATTTTTTTTGTTTCGGAGGTAATCCAGGTTGAAAGTTCATTGCTGAAAGCTCTTGTCTTATCGTAATAAAAAGGTGTAAACTGAAACTTGAAAAGCGACTTTGTTGCAGCTTCCCTGGCTTTCAGGTTTTCTCTGCTGATGGTCATATTTAGTTCGGATTTGATAATTTCCGGACTGTTTTTAATAGCTAGGTTCATGGCATCGTCCAGTGTCATTGTTTTTTGGGCGTATCCATTTCCGGATATCAGAATGATGATAGAAATTAAGGCTATATGTCTACTCAGGCAGCGAATACTATAAAGTTTATTCATTGTTTTTCTTTGCTGAACCATTGGTCATTTAATATTTAAGTTATTTTACTTTTATCCATTTTACAGCATCGGCAAAAATCATATCGCCGTTACTTTTATTTGTCAGTTCCACTTTTGCGGTATCGGTCGAGATCTGAAAAGTGCCGAGATACAACCAACCATTATCTACTCCTTCGCTGCTTTGATTTATTTTTTCCTCTCCCCCGTCGTGATAAACAATGATGTTGTAATCGGGCATTTTGTTGCTGCGTCTCCACCCAAATGTAGGCTTGTTCATGTAAAAATATACCTCATATGATGCACTTTCGGGAAGGACAGCTTTCCAGACGGCTTTCCGTTCGCCCGCACCTGCACGGGTGTAATAGGATGAATGTACACTTTCGCCAAAGAATTCGGAACGGAGTACTGCCTTCCATTCTTTATCAGGATTCCATGATCGGAGTCTTGAATATTTATATCGGGTCTGCTTGTTTTTGCTTACCAACGATTTCAGATATGCCTGGTTTTGTGCCTGTTGGAACGAAAACCCTTTATCTTCATTATCTACTGTAATTTCATCCTTATTTTGAAGCGAGCTTAAGAAGAGAATTTCTCTTACATCATCCAGCCGCGATACATTTTTTGTTTCACTAAAGTTGGACAGATCAAAAACCAAATTGTTAGGGAGATTTTTTGATACATGTGTCACGATTGACATTCGTTTTGGTTCGGAACTAAAAAGAAAACCAATTTCGCGGGATGACTTGCCCGGCATAAATACTTTCCGTGACACATCGGCTTCAAAATTATCATCCCACCAGTTTTCGTTCTTTCTGTTAGGATTATTCTCTTCAATATTTACGGTGATCAAACCATCGGCTTCTTCGGGGTTTGTTACAGTAAACAGAACCTGGAATTTTGTTTCTTCTCCTTTAATAACCTTATAAGTGCCAATTTCACTGATAATAAAACCCGGAAGAGTTTTCTGAAAGTACCAGTTTTTTATTAAACTGTCCAGATTCACCTTCAGTTTCTGCCTGAATTCATTATTAATATATTCGAAGGGTAATTTTTTGAATGGGTGGTGAATGGCTATTTCAGTCAGCAATGTATCAACTTCTTTTTCACCATACCGGGCACGCAAGAGATTGAACAAATCGTTTCCTTTGGTAAGAACCACATCGCGGAGTTGAAACGGATTATCCTCATCATCGGAGGGTTTAAGGCCTGAAAACAATAAATCTTTCAACGATTGTCCATTTAGCTCCAGGTTAATTTTCTCGGCCCGGCTCAAATCTTCGTACCATAATGCTGATTTTCCTTTCTTAATATTCCGTTCGTTATAATAAGCTTCCAGGGCAATACTTAAAACCGGCCATTTATCCGGCTTCACCTGTGAAATAAATGTGTAGTATTCCGGGAATATCGAAAATGTTCTCCAGTCGGTACCTTGAAAAATATAATACTGATCGGAATTTGCAATTAAGTTATTTCTAACAAATTGCTTAAACATCCTCGATTGAATTTCTTCGGGAAGTGCTTCTTCATTTTTTTCTTTCATTTCCCTTTCCTGTCTGAATTTTCTGTTTCTAAAGTCGGAGGAATTAAATGCAACTCCTTTTTCATTATACAGGATCATTTCAGGCTGCACAGCATCACTGGTATATGAATATTCGTGTTTGTCGATTGCAAAATGAACAGGCACTTCAACTAGGGAAAATCTTTTGTAAACATAATTAAGTCCCAGCGAGGCTTCATATTCCTGTTTCAATTCACGAATCAGGGTCGGCAAGGTATCTGCAATCGTATTAAAGCTTTCAGAAAAATAGTCGTGCCCTTTGATGGTGAATAAATTGTATTCAACCGAATCAACTTTTAAACTCAATTTTTTAAAGTTACCGATGGTCAGACTAAGTTTTGGAAGAGGGAATTCCGGTGTAAATGAAAAAAAGCCATTACTGGTATTTTTACTTTTTCCCTGCGAAATTGCCATTAATTCAGGTGAGGTGGTTACCTGCAAAGTAAACATGACCATATCGGAATCGTAGAACATAGGTTTTTTTGAAGCATAGCCGATCCATGACGAAGGATACCAAAACGATTCTGAGGTGAGGCAAACGTAATTTTTCTGAAGAAAAGCGTATCTCTTTCTCAATGTAAAAACTTCTGCATTAAAATTATCTTCTGTTTTTTGGTTAGCAGCATCCAGAAAACATATTCTTTCGTCAATTCCCCCGGAATATTTTAAAAATACTTTGGCTTGTTCACCTACTTTCAAGGCTGTTGGAATTTTCACTAAAAGTAAATGCACTTTTCTTTCAAATAAAACAGGTTTAGAATTATAGGTAGCCGATTGCACCTGCAAATCGGGGTTTAATGAGAGAATCAATGTTCTGATGGGCAGAGAATCTTCGTTTGCAATAAGCAGGTTGGCGTTAACGGCTATTTTATCGGCCAAATGTTTTAATTTCAGATCGCAACTTTTTACCGTAACTTTTGGAAAGCTGCAATAAGTATTATTTATCTCAAGTGCTTGTTTTTTAAAGTCCTGAACAGAATATTTCAAATTTAAATACTGATAAACAAAAAACCCTCCTGATAAGAAAAATATAAGACCGCATATTAGCGGAATATATGCTTTGTTTGGTGGTTGAGGAAGGCGTTGCAAGCGGTAAATGGTAAAAAAGACCAGGGCAATTCCAATCAATAAATATATTAAACGGTGGTAAATAATTTCATGTATATCGGCAAACCCGGTGATGGACGAATACATCATAGGGATATTATAAGCTATATAATCGAAAATGTGAAATATTTTTGTGTTGAGGTAAAAAATGGTAAGGGCAATATATCCCAGGAGCAGGATAAATGTTACTGCCTGATTTTTTACCAATACCATCAGGAAAAAGGATAATCCGAGGATAAAAACAAGGGTAGGAAGGCTGATCAGCAAAGGATACATGAAATATGAAAATATATTGCGCGAACCTGAATTGTTGAGAAAAGAGAAACCTATACCAATCAACAGAACAATCAGGTTTAAAACCAGAAATACTGCCAAAATACCAAGTGTTTTACCAAAAATATACTCTCCGTTTGTCATGGAACGGGCATATATCACTTCGACCGTATCATTTTTCTTATCCTGTTTAAGGAATTCCGAAGCAAGAAAAACAGCTACAATGGCTTGTCCAAGGTTGAGAATAATTAAGTTTGCATAGGGTATGGAGGCAGCTAAAGCTTTATAAATCCAGGGAGTACCGCTTGATTCTATATTAAGGGCAATATTAAAGATGCTGAGACCGGCGATAGCCAGACCTACAAAAATCCTGAAGAACCAGCTTCGGAGTAGGGTTCTCATTTCGTATCGGGCAACTGTGCTTACTAGATGAAACGACATAGATTTTTATTTAAGGCATTTCGTTTTCAGCTTCCATAAAATACACATATGCATGTTCGAGGTTAGGATTGATAACCTTAGCCGAAGCTAAATCGAGTTTATCGCCGACCATTTGAATTTCCCAACCTTCGGCTGAAGGAATGGTGGAAGTGACTGCATATTTTTCTTTCAGCATTTCATATTCAATTCCCGAAGTTTGCACCTGCCATACATGTCCGCGGGCTTTTTCCACCAAAGCTTCGGGAGAACCGTTATATTTAAGGCAACCATTGCTCAACAGAGCCAGGTCGCGGCAAACGCTCGAAATATCTCCCACAATATGCGTTGAAAGAATGATGATAACATCTTTTTGACTTAACTCGGATAAAATGTTTCGAAAACGAATTCTTTCTTCGGGATCCAAACCGGTTGTAGGTTCATCCACTACGATTATTTTTGGATCTCCAATCAAGGCCTGGGCTATTCCAAGCCTTCGTTTCATCCCTCCTGAGAGTTTATTGGCCTGGCGATCCCGGGCTTCAAAAAGGCCCACTTTTTCAAGCCATTCGTCTACTTTTACCTTTCTGATATTTTTATTTTTAATTCCTGCCAGGCTCGCTGCATAATCAAGGAACTCCCAGGTTTTAAGCTTGCTGAAAAAGCGGAAGTCCTGTGGTAAATAGCCCAACATTTTTCTGATTTCACCCCGGTCTTTCATCAGATCGAGGTCATCAATCATAACTTTTCCTTCTGTTGGAGTGGTCATTGTAACAAGAATCCTCATCAAACTTGATTTTCCGGCACCATTTGGACCTAATAACCCGAACATTCCATTCTCAATCTCAAGGTTGATATTGCTCAATGCATGTTTCCCCCCGGGATAAATCTTACTAAGTCCCTGGATTTTAATTTTCATATGGGATTTTTTTGATTTTTAAGCATTTCGGAAAAGAGTATCGATGCGTGGAATTGCGTATTCATAAAAGTACTTTGAAATGCAAAGTTATTAATTGATCATTAAAAAGCAATTATTGTAGAAAAAATATTCTCAAAAGTTACATGTACTAAATCATATCGAAACCACTTAAAAGATCGCTGTGTCAGGTTGTTTTTAGGGAACAGGATGATTTTCATAAAAGAAAATGAAATTTGGAATAAGAAGGTTTATTCATTTATTTAGACGCCATAACAAGTAAAATAATTACAGGAAAAGGTGAAAAATTTCAGGCAAGTTTGAAAGATTTTGATTATTATCAAAATCATTTTTCAAATAAATGGAAAAGAGTGATAATCAATTTAACCGTTGGTTATATAAGGATATTCGTGTATGAATTTCTTTTCTTCTAAAATATTTATAATTTGATTGGTAAGATCTTCAAAAGTTAATGTAAATCCAGGTATGTGACCAACCATTCCAATACTAACTTTTCCTTTAGCAAGGCCAGACAAAAGTAAAGGAGCACGCACAATTGTCCAGTCGAGTTTGCTTTTACGAATCAGTTTAACATGATTTTCCCCATCAATCAATCGGTTTCTTGCTGCTTTCCCTGCAAAATTCTTCATAGTTAAAACCAACAACTTGTCGAACGATCCGGGATGGTCACCTTCAATTTTAACTCCACCTCCGGTTAAATTTATCAACCGTGAAATTCCAAGTTTTTGCATCCCACTTATAATATTTCTGCTCGCAATTGTTTGGAGGTTGGGGGGACATCCTTTCACATGACCAATTACATTGATTACAGCGTCACATTTTTCAAGTGTTTTGAAAACAGCCTGTTCATCAAGTATATCCCCATGAATAACAGTTAAATGATCATTTGATTGCGGCAGCTTAGCCGGATTTCTCACCAATACCCTTAACGAAAAACCTTTAGAAGCTAACTTATTTAATAAAATGCCACCTGTTTTTCCGGTTGAACCAAATAAGCCGATTGTTGCCATAATTAAGAATTTTAAGTAAGACCTATATAAAAAACCATTTGTTCAATAAACATCCTGTTGTTTAAATTATTAAAATTTTTCATCATTGCTGTTTTTATTCCTACTTTTACTAATTAATGTTTTCAATCAGGAATTTATGTCTTTTTTAATTAAACCCTGAAGGAAATCTTATGTTTATCTATTGAAATATTTTTATTATCGATGTCAAAAAAAAAGAAAAATAAATCCGACGGATCTGAAGTCGATCGGAAATCACTTATCAGGAATATCATGGGTGTATTCCAGAATAACTCGGGACAAGCGTTTAATTACAGGCAGGTTTGTCGGCAATTGTTAATTGAAGATCAGACAACCCGACATTTTATATCGGAAATTTTAATGGAATTGGTTGAAAAAGGGGAACTGGAAGAAGTTCGCCGCGGGAAATATTCCATGGTTGCTAAAACCGCCAGTGTAACCGGAGTTATTGACCTTACCCAAAGTGGGTATGGATTTGTAAAAACAGATGAGTTCCCTGAAGATATTTTTGTATCGATGAAAAACCTGAATCATGCATTACATGGCGATCAGGTAAAGGTTCATATTTTTGCACGTAAAAAGCAATCCAGACCCGAAGGAGAAGTAGTTGAAATTCTTGAAAGAGCGCGTAAAACTTTCGTGGGAATTATTGAAATTTCCAAGAATTTTGCATTTCTGGTGGCCGATGGCAAACAAATGCCTTACGACTTGTTTATTCCTTTACGAAGTCTGAATGGTGCCAAAAATGGGCAAAAAGCAATTGCAAAAATTACAGAATGGCCTGCCGGTGGTAAAAACCCAATTGGTGAGGTTGTCGAAGTAATTGGCTTTCCCGGCATCAACGAAACTGAGATGCATGCTATTCTCGCAGAATTTGAACTGCCTTATAAATTCCCTGAAGATGTTGATGCTGCAGCAGGTCGTTTACCAGTTGAAATTCCTGAGGAGGAATATAAAAAACGCCGTGATTTTCGGGAAGTTCCAACTTTTACCATCGACCCTAAAGATGCAAAGGACTTTGATGATGCCTTGTCTATTCAAAAATTGCCAAATAACAATTGGGAAATTGGTGTTCATATTGCCGATGTCACTTATTATGTCGAATCAAAATCCATTTTAGAGGAAGAAGCCAGGGTTAGGGCCACTTCTGTTTATCTGGTTGATCGTGTTGTTCCAATGCTTCCCGAAAAGCTTTCCAATAATGTTTGTTCTCTCCGGCCTTTTGAGGAAAAGCTCTGTTACTCGGCTGTGTTCGAAATGGACGAAAATGCCAGGATCATCAACGAATGGTTTGGACGGACTATTATTTATTCACGGAGGAGGTTTTCGTACGAAGAAGCCCAGGAGGTAATTGATACCAACGAAGGAGACATGCGCGATGAAATCATAAAACTTAATTCCTTAGCTAAACGATTGCGCGAACAGCGTTTCAAAAACGGCTCTATAGCTTTCGAAAGGGACGAAGTACGGTTTGATATTGATCCTACAGGAAAACCACTCAGGGTTTATTTTAAAGAACTAGGTGAATCGAACCAGCTTATTGAAGAATTTATGCTTTTGGCAAACAAAAAAGTAGCCGAATTTTGTGCTGAATTCGGCAAAGAGCCGCGCCCCGAAAAAGTAGGTAAGGGAAAAACTTTTGTATACCGTATTCACGACGTTCCAAACATGGATAAACTGGATGCATTTGCTTCTTTTGTACATAAGTTTGGATATAACATCAAAACCAATTCCAACAAAAAAATATCTGAATCGTTGAATACACTCCTCGATGAAGTAAAAGGGAAAAAGGAACAGAACCTCATTGAAACGCTTGCCTTACGATCGATGGCAAAAGCACGTTATTCGACCAATAATATTGGTCATTACGGGTTGTCGTTTCATCATTACACTCATTTTACTTCGCCTATCCGTCGTTATCCCGACATGATGGTTCATCGTTTGTTAACTTATTATCTGAATGGTGGCAAGCCTCCGGATCAGGAATTTTATGAATTGCTCTGCAAACACTCTTCCGATATGGAAAAAAAGGCCATTGATGCTGAACGTGCTTCCATCAAATATAAACAGGTCGAATTTATGTCCGACAAAATCGGGGAAGTTTTTGAAGGTGTTATTTCAGGAGTTACTGAATGGGGAATATTTGTGGAATTGGTTGAAAATAAGTGTGAAGGACTGGTTTCAGTACGCGACCTTACCGACGATTTTTATGAGCTCGACGAAGTAAACTATTGTATTACCGGACGGCGCTCCCATAAAAGTTTTCAATTGGGCGATACAGTAAAGGTAGAAGTATGGAGGACAAACCTATCAAAAAAACAACTTGACTTTAAGTTGGTAGAATAATAATGCGGAATAAAAACTGATTGAAAATGACGTTATCTCATTAGTTATTAATAGCATGTAAAATAAGCTCTGTTGTAATTTAACTTTTATGCTAATGCATAATTCAAATGAAAAATGCAATATACACCCTGAGCGATTTCTATGGTTTAACCAAATGTTCTTTGAAATATTTATGTTAGTTGATATTCTATTTGATAAGGAGTACCTCTCTTTATCACAATAGTATTTATGACAAGCATTTTTTTCTTGCCATCATCAAGTTTACGTATGTAAATAACAATCTCTTCGGGTCGCCCTTCGACTGCGCTCTGGGTGACTGGTAGCTTTTTGTAATTAGAATGTTCGATTTACTGTAAGACTCTTGTCATGCTTACCGTAGTCGAAGTATGACCGAAAGGCTTGTTTGGTAGTAGTCTCTTCAGGTCGCCCTTCGACTACGCTCTGGATGACTGGTGGCTTTTCGTCCAACCGAGACCAACAACACTTATTTTTTGAAGTTTTTATAAATACTTTCATTTTTACACTCACTTAATCCAAGAAGCTCAGAAAAATTGCTTTTGATTAATGCAATCTTTTTAGATCTGGACTATCCTTTTAATTTTTTCTCCATTCTAATTGCTTCCATCGGAGTCTGGAATTTTTCAAAATATGCCAAATCTAATGGTCTTCGATTAAAGGTATAACAACATCTGTTAATACCTTCGTGATGCTGTTTGATCCGAAGCTCTAAATTATTGGTAACTCCGGTGTAAAAAGAGCCATCTGAGCATTTAAGAATGTAAACATACATATGTTGAAATAATTGATGATCAAGAGTCTCTTCTGGTCGCCCTTCGACTACGCTCTGGGTGACTGGCAACTTTTCGGTTTACTTAAATTTTAAAAATCATAATGTTCGATTTACTTTAGTAAAATGGTCATGCTGAGCGATTTCTATGGTTGAAGGTAACGGATTGCTTTTGAAATGGAACTCTACGGGTCTTGCTTCGACTCCGCTCAACATGACAATGGGCATTGCGGGTCAGAAACTCATTTTTAATTGGCATTATTAATTAAGTTTTATTCCAGCTTCCAGTTTTCTTTCCATTCGATAATCATCTTATCATTCTCGAAGCGAAGGGGTAACCAAACATATCTTGAATCTTCAAGGTCGGTTTTATTCCACCGGTCGAACATAGCCACAAATTGTTCATCTTTGCCATACACTGGCAAAATATAAGTACTTTGTGAAAAGAATGTTTTATCGGCATCTTTACCTATACAAGGATTTCCTTCAATTGTATATTCACCCAGAATAGAATCGGATTTGGCATACATAGCTGGATTGGGATCCCAACCCGTACATCCTGAGGATAATAAATAGTATTTATTATTATGCTTTACCATGGCGGGCGCTTCACGCGATAATCCAATAAATATCCTGGCAAACCTTCCTGTGGGTTTCAGGTAGTCGTCGGTTAGCTCATTAATATACATGGTGGCATTATTTTCCGAAGAACAAATCTGAAAAGCTTTTCCATCGGAATCTTTAAATAATGATTGATCACGGCTCATCTGATCATTTGGCTGAATACTGCCCAAATATGTATAAGGTCCAGTAACTGATTTACTGGTTGCAACACCTACCCGGGCAAAACTATAATCCTCGGAGTCGATATGCATCCACATCACATAATTTTTAGTTTGTTCGTTATAAATCACTTTAGGACGCTCAATCACTTTACTGGTATGTATTTCACTGGTACTATCATTGATGTTGGGCTTTAGAGCGATTCCCTCATACTGCCAGTTATAAAGGTCGGTTGACGAATAACAAGATACGCCACCTGCTTTTACCCGGTAACATTCCCAGTTAGTTTTTTCTACTCTCCAGGTTTTGCCTTTTTTCAATTCTCCAAACCAGTAATATTTTCCATTATCGAATAATATTCCTCCTCCATGGGCATTAATTGGATTGCCATCGGTATCTTCCCATACTTCTCCGGGAACGAAACTTTCATTGACTCTTTTTTTGCAGGATGTAATTATCAGTAGAAGGAAAATTATAAATAGTGGAAATTTTTTCATAAGTATAAAATTTAATGAAAGTAAATTTAGTGTTTTGAAAGGTATTTCAATACAAAAAGCTGCCTGTTTCACAACGGACAGCTTTATAACTATAAAAACTACTACTATGCTACTATTTATAATATAACGTTTTTGTTAAACAAGTATTGTGCCAAAGACATATTTTTTGTTAGAAATGTTTAAACTTTAATTAGTGTGCATTAACATTAATTTTTAATTAGATTTTTTTTAAAATTAAAGATTGTCATTAAAATAAAGGTCCCATGAACAAAGGACGGGGCAACGCCCTGTCGAAAAGAGATACCATTTGTTTTTGTAGGCAGTATGTCTGCGATATGGGTTTATACCCGCCTAATTCGATACCGGTTTTTTGTCCCAGCCTTTCAGGCTGAACGGAAGTGGGGAGCTTTTAGAACCCTTGGGTTTCACCCAAGGGTGAGAAATCTCAGGCTTTCAGCCTGAAGAATACGAGCCAGATCCTTTGGATCCAAACTGCATATTTTATTCTTTTAACCCTTTGACTGAAGAAGATATTAACAGGATAAAGAATATTCAGCCAACTACTTATGTAAGTATG
>JBBQEI010000071.1:0-23251 GCA_038320545.1 Bacteroidales bacterium | reverse complement strand
TTCTTTCTTAGTGATTCTTTGAGTCTTGGTGTCTTTGTGGCCTTGTATTTTTTATGAAAGGCAGAAGCCACTAAGGCACGAAGGCACAAAGGTGCACAAAGGATTTTTTTCTTTCTTTAGTGATTCTTAGAGTCTTGGTGTTTTGGTGGCATTGTATTCATATATTTGTTTATCCAATTAAAGCCTATATGAATGAATCAAATTTTTATCCAGTCCCTGAATCTCTTGAAAGAATTGGTAAATTAATTGTTGATTCTGCTTACACAGTTCATAAAAATCTAGGACCCGGATTGCTTGAGAAAGTTTATGAAGTTTGTTTCTGTCATGAGTTATCAAAACGTGGTTTGAATTATAAACGACAAGTTGAGATTCCTATAATTTATGAAAACATGGTTTTCGAAGAAGGATTACGACTTGATGTTTTTGTTGAAGATTCTATTGTATGTGAACTCAAAGCAATTGAAGTAGTTAATCCTGTCTGGGAAGCTCAGATATTGAGCCATCTAAAATTAACAGGATCAAGGTTAGGATATCTGATTAACTTTAATGTTGTTCGAATTAAAGATGGAATCAGACGTTTTGTAATTTAAAGCTTTACATATTTCAATTAAAAAATCCCGAATTTCTTTTAATATTTTGTGAACTTTAATGTCATTGTGTCTTGGTGGCTTTCATATTAACCTTTATATTCCGCAATTCGTCGGTAAGAAAATACTGCTCATCGGTTTTTTATTTGATGTCGGAAAATTCTTTTGAAATTTTGTATCCAAATTATAATGGATATGAAATCAATTACTTTTATACTGCTACTTATCACATCTATTTCTTTATCTGCCCAGGGAACCCGGATCAAGGGAAAAATTACTGATAATAACAATCAACCGGTTATTGGTGCCAATGTATATCTTGAAGGCACTTACGATGGCGCATCTACCGATACTGCCGGAATATTTAACTTTCCAACTTCAAAGATCGGAAAATTTAAACTCATCGCTACTTCGCTTGGATATTCCAGTTTTCAACAGGAGTTAGAACTTCCGCAAGAAAACAAATATTTCGATATTAAAGTGAAAGAAGTGGTGAGTGAATTGAATGAAGTTGTCATTACTGCTGGCACTTATCAGGCAGGTGATCGTAAACGCGGGGTTCAACTTACGTCTTTAGATGTGTTAACCACTGCCAATTCCAATGGAGACTTTATTGGAGCCCTCAATACTCTTCCGGGAACTCAGAATGTTGGTGAAGATGGAGGTTTATTTGTACGCGGTGGCGACCGTTCCGAAGCAAAAACTTTTATTGATGGTATGTTGGTGGCAAGCCCTTATACTGCTAAAGCTCCTGATCTTCCAACTCGTGGAAGGTTTTCACCCATGTTGTTCAGCGGCACTCTTTTCAGCACTGGTGGTTATTCGGCCGAATATGGACAGGCATTGTCAGCTGCCTTGATCCTCAATACGAATAACCTGATCCGGAAGAATCCTAAAAGTATAAATATTCTTCCTTTCGGTTTCGGTGCAGTATTGGGGCAAACTATTGATTCCACTGCCTTCTCTGTAGGTTTTAATTATTATAACTTAAAACCATATTTCTCCTTAATTCCGCAAACCACGAACTGGATCAAATACCCACAGTCTGTATCAGGTGAGTTTATATCAACTTCAAAATTGGGAGACAGGACCTATTTAAAAATATTTTCTTCTGCAAGTTTAAACCAATCGGCTATGGAGCTTCCTGAGCAGGTCGATTTATATGGAGGCAGACACTTTGAAATGAAAAACGATAATTATTATGTGAATTCAGTGTTAACGACACGTTTGAAAAATATTGATCTCAAAACAGGAATATCGTATTCGTATGACAAAGAAAATATCAACTTTAAAATTGCCAAAGTTCTCAATAACAATGGTACACTTCAGATAAAAGAAGTTTTACAATGGACAATTTTCAAAAACATGATTTTTAAAAATGGAATTGAATGTGTGGTTCAACAATACAATCAGAACTTTCAGGAACTGGACTTATCAGTGAATTCCACAATGAAGTTCAATAATGTTTTAACATCAGTATTCTCGGAAACTGAAAGTAAAATAGGTAACAAAATATCTATAAGGGTAGGTTTAAGAGGGGAATACGCTTCACTAAATAAGGAATCCACGCTTTCGCCACGTGTATCTGCCGCATACAAAACCGGGAAAAATAGTCAGATTTCAGCAGCTTATGGCATTTTTAACCAACTGCCCAAAGATGATTACCTTAAAATAAATAACGACCTGATTTCACAACGGGCCATTCATTATATTGTTAATTATCAGTTTCAAAAAGATGGGTATCTCTTCAGAGTGGAAGGTTATTACAAAGATTATAAACAGTTAACCAGATTCTCAGAATTAAATGACTATTCACCTGAAAATTATTACTCTGATGGTTATGGGTTTGCTAAAGGTTTGGATATTTTTTGGCGCGATCAAAAAACAATTCGCAATGCTGATTATTGGGTGTCGTTTACTATACTGGATGCTAAAAAGAAATATGAGAATTATCCCAGCCTCATGAATCCGACTTACTTTTCAAGATATAATGCTGCATGGGTGTACAAACAGTTTTTTCCAAAGTTAAATGCTCAAGCTTCACTCACTTATCAATACAGCAGTGGTCGTCCTTGCATTGATCCGTCGGGTTTAACTTTTTATACAAAGGATCTTCACAATCTCAGCATGAGCATTAGTTATCTGACCCGTATTTTGGATAAATTTACAGTAGTTCATTTTTCTGTTAGCAACATTCTGGGATTCAATCAGGTTTTTGGTTATCATTTTATTAAAAACACTACCGGCGATGATGTTTTTTATAGAAAAGTAGCCATTAAAGCTCCGGCAAAAAGGTTTATTGTTATTGGAATATTTATTTCACTGAATGATAAGTTTTAAATGATGCTTATTAGGTTTTAGTCAATTATGTTTTAGAAAAGGTATTATTTAACTTTAAATAGTTTAAAGCTAAAACAATAGTCCTAAAACCTAAAACCTAAAAGCTAATAACTAATAACTAATATCTAATATCTAATATCTATTTAATATAAACATCTTAAATCCTTAGAAAATGAAAACAAAAATTTTAATTGTATTGATGTCTTTTATGGTATCGGCTTCTGTTTGGGCTGACGAAAAAAGTTTTAATGATGCCATGGTTGCAACCCTTGAGCAAATGAAAGCAGCGGCAAGCCCGGCCGATTTTAATGCTGTAGCCAACCAGTTTGAGAGAATTGCACAGGCAGAAAAAACTCAATGGTTGCCATACTATTATGCCTCTTATGCATCCGTTATTCAAAGCTTCATGAATAAGGACCAATCAAAAACAGATCAAATTCTGGATTATGCCGAAAGAATGATTAACGAAGCCATTAAAATTAATGGGGAGGACTCGGAAAACTATGTAATCCAGGGGTTTTTATACATTGGACGGATTATGGTCGATCCAAATACCCGCGGGGCACAATACTCACAAATGGCCAATGCTTCTTTTGTAAAAGCACAGCAGTTAAATAAGGAGAACCCTCGTGCCGACTATATGTTAGGGGTTACATTAATGAACACTCCCGATTTTTATGGTGGTGGTAAAAAGGTTGCTCAACCAATACTTGAAGATGCCATGCAAAAGTTCGAAAAGTTTGTACCTTTATCTCCATTTTACCCTGTTTGGGGAAAGGACGACTGTCAGAAACAACTGAATATGTGCAAACAATAAATAGGAAACAGTATCAAGAATCAAGAATCAAGAATCAAGACAACAAATAAAACCTGTTTTTAAAGCTGCAGAGGAGCGACATATTGGTAGCCACGGGCTTTTAACCCGTGGTAAAAAGTAGAAATCATATAATGTAGCCGGAACCCAATGGCTGATAGTAACGTATGTCCATTCCGGCGCAATAACGATATGATATAAGCAAATTTTCAAAAGTATCAAGATAACAGCCGGGATTTGTGATTTTTGTTCTCTTACAACTTAAGGCTACATTTGACTCTTGGTTCTTGGCTCTCAATTATAAAATTATGAACATTCAAGGCACTGTGAAGAAAATTGCGATAGAGTTATTTAAAAGATTATTTTATGTAAATCTTATTGGTTTAGGGATCGGTGTCTTTATTGAGGGTTTTAAAGTATTTGAATATTGGGACACTTATTTTTTATATTCCAGCATTATTGGAATGAGTCTTTGGGTTGGCAATGAAGCTTTTTCGAGACTTGTCGATAAAAAATATTCCTGGTTGGAATATCCTTTCCGTAAACTGGTGCTTAGACTCGCTTTTTCGTTAGTCTATAGCACCTTTGTTATGGTAATTCTATATATGTTTATCTGGTTTTTTGTCTATCATAAACCCGATTTATCTAATTTTTTTGAATACAACAGGTTTGCTTTTCTTATTTTTTATGCCGCCACTATTATCGTAATGCTTATTTTCCATTCCATAGGCTTTTTCCGGTCGTGGCAGGCAGCAGCTTTAAATGAAGAGAAACTTAAAAAAGAAAGCATATCCCTGCAACTCCAGGCATTAAGAAGTCAGGTCGATCCTCATTTTTTATTCAATAGTCTCAATACATTGACTTCACTTATCGAAACTGATTCACAAAAAGCAATAAATTTTGTTAAGCAGCTTTCGGATATGTTCCGGTATATGCTCGATCGCGACAGCAAAGAAATGATAGACATCAAAGCGGAACTTGACTTTGTGAAAGCTTATATTTTTCTGCAAAAAATGAGATTTGGAGATAATTTGCAGGTAGATATTTCTTTGAATGATAATAATTTTTATGTTTTGCCTGTTTCCTTGCAAATGTTGATTGAAAACGCCATTAAGCACAACGAAATATCAGCCGAATTCCCGCTTTTAATCACTATTAAAAATGAAAATGATTATATTGTTGTAACAAATAAGATACAACCGAAAATGCTTGAGATACCTTCGAAAGGAATTGGCTTGCAAAATCTTATAGTTCGATATAAGTTTTTTACTGAACATGAGATTGTCATTATTTCAGACGATAAATTATTTAAAATTAAACTTCCAAAGCTAAATATAAGCTGATGAAATTTTTAGTGGTTGAAGATGAGAAATTAGCTGCTGATAGGCTGATTGTTATGGTTAAAGAGATAGTACCAGAATCGGAACTATTGGGAAGAGCCGATTCAATAAAATCGACAGTTCGCTGGTTACAGACAAATCCCTCACCCGACCTGATTTTTTTAGATATTCAACTGGCCGATGGGATAAGTTTTAAAATTTTCGACTTAGTAAAAATTGAAGTGCCTGTGATTTTTACTACTGCTTTTAACGAATATGCCATACGGGCATTTAAAGTTAATAGTATTGATTACTTATTAAAGCCAATTGATAAGGAAGATCTTGAAAAGGCACTGGATAAATTTCACCGTTTATTTAAAAAACCCGAAGATAAAGTAACATACGATGCTGCCATGATGCAGAAGATTGTACAGATGTTTTCAAATCCTTATAAAGCAAGATATGTTGTAAAAATTGGAGAACACTTGCGACATATTGGTATTGAAGATATTGCATTTTTTTACTCCATGGAAAAGGAAACTTATTTAAGTACTTTCACTGGAAAAAGTTACGATTTGGATTACTCACTCGATCAATTAGAGGAATTAACTGACCCAAAAACCTTTTTTAGGATAAACCGGAAATATTTTATTAGCCTGAAAGCAATTAAAGATATTATCAGTTATTCGGGTAGCAGGTTAAAAATAAAAATCTCTGAAAAAGAAGACAATGAAACCATTGTGAGCAGGGAAAAAGTAACAGAATTTAAAAATTGGTTGGAAGGTAATAAAAACTGATGCATAGAGCTACCATGGCATGATAATTGAATATTTATTTACGTCAGATATTTACTCGAAATATACCCCGCAAAGGGTCAAGTTAAGCCGGAAGTTTTAAAATTTCCGGCTTTCTTTTTATCTCAATTTGAGGATAATTATTCACTGGTTATTTCCCAGTCCGGGAATACTTTATTCGTAAGCATCCGGCCACGCACGTCTTGTAAATAATTTTCCGGCAAGCTATTTTTCCGGCAAAAAATTTATGAGAGACGAGTCTAAAATTTTAGCCATTTTGGAAAAGCATAAGGAGTCCGGGTTAACCGTGATCGATTTTTGTTCCAACGAGGGTATCGCCCCAGCAACGTTCTATAACTGGAAAAAGAACATTCGCGACAGCAAGGAAACACGTTTCACACAACTGATAAAGATGCACTGATAGAAAAACTATTACTGGAGCGCGATGAGCTTTACCAGGAACTCTCTATGTTCAGGCTGATGGTGGGGCCGAAAAGAGCAATGCACAATATCAGGAAATTATAAAACAAAAAGATCAAATAATCAATAAGTTAACTGACGAGGTTATCAAAGAAAAGGACGGACTAATTAAAGAGAAAGACCACTGCCACTCCCATTCCGGCAAACAAATTTACCTTGCGTATATCCTGAATTATCCATCCACAGTCGGTCAACTGTTTATCGATGTTATCGCGGGCTATTTGTTCAGGGTTTGGTTGGGCATTAGAAATTTCAGTTTTTCAAAAATAACAATTTTATATTGTTATTGGAGTTCATTATCTGCAAGAAAAACCAAATTTTGGACATGTTCTTTATAGGTAAGTATTTGTTTTTTGAAACTCGCCTGAAATGGATGTGGTAAAGTGGGTATGTGTTCTTAAAAAGAACTAACCTTCACGAATATTCTGCTGATAATTCCATGCTGGTTACAAGCTTTTACGGTAAGCTTTAGTTTATAAAATGGAGATTTATAGAAGATTCGTGAATGTATTTTTTTAACATACCCAACCTGAAGGGAACCTTTGAATACTTTGATTGCATACTTATCATAAGGATTGCACGGCTCAAGTTTATAAGTTAATTCATCACCCGGCTTTATTGAGCCGGCTGGAAGTTCCTGAGCCTTAACATTAGCAAGATCAGTAACAAAACGCAAAGATTTACGTGGCTTAAAATCAGCCAAAAATTCAAAATTATCAGTTGGCACCAATCCTTGCGTATGAGCAAGCAAATAATACTTATCGTTTTTATATAGGGGATCAATTTCCCAAAAATCATAAAATGATTGAATATCTGCTCTTTCTGATTTCATCAAACGTTGGCTAAATGTATCTAATACATTATCAGTATATATCCTGGCCAAATCCGGAAATTCAGTATATGGAGAGAATCCATCTTTTTTTGCTTCCTCAATATTCTTAGAAATATAGGAAAAACGTATTCCATCGGAAGTATTTTTTCGGAGAATACCGACTAAATATCTTCTGTGTCCTTGCCCCTTCCGCCAGCTCAGATATATGTTTCCTATCGATCTCAAGATTTATATTGCATTAATTTTTTGAACCGCAAAGTTATCAATTTAACTAATAAATCTTTTCTGTTCTGAGGTATTTTACTGGAATGAAATTCTGATGGCAGACAATTATCAATGTTTTGAACAATTTCGTTTATAGCTTCAAAATTATTCCTTGCTTCAATTTGTCTTAGAATATTATTCAGTTGGGGCTGGTATTTAGAAGAGTTTAAATTTTCTATTAATTTAAAAAACTTGACTTTTTCATTATCCCAATGAATCTCAGATTCTCCTCTAAGTATATATGCTTCCAATTCCTGTGGATTTTTAAGCATTGATTCTATTTTGGAGTCAACAAGTTCGCGGCCTAAACTACTTCCACTATCATAGATAGGAGAAAAACGGGCACTTTTATTATAATAAATTTTCATTTTTGCGGCTTCTTTACTCAATCCTGTACCCTCTTTGTTAAGGATTGTTTTCTTTATTATGTTCCTGAAAAATGCCGGAAATTGATCAATTTTTCTTGCCTTAATTAAGGTTTCAAAATTCTTTAAGCCACTGCCAATTATAGAACTCTTTGTAATGAATGCCCAATTCTCTTGGTGCCTGTCGCTATTACCAAGTAGGCTGTCAAAAACTATGATTTCAATAATATGTTTGAAACTATCTTCAAAGCCAAAAAATTTAAATGTACTTTCTATTAATTGGAATGAATAAAGATTACGCAATTCTTTGTTTTTAGGATCAAAAGTATTGTCGAATGCCTGAAGAAGTTTGCCGCCTTCCTCAAGTTCCTCCTCTTCAGGCGTAAACATCGATTTACTAATACACCCAACTCTTAACCCATCATAAGCTACATCATAGGTCAGCACATTAAATCCATAAAAATTACCAATTTGTGAAGCAATAACTTCACTCCAAAATTCAAACTTATAATCTTTTCTCGGTTTTGACAAGGATGTTTTAAAATAATAAAAATCACCATCAGGGCTTTGCAAGTATTTTTTATCACGAGTTCCTCCTGTGTTAAACCAAGGCTGGACATTCCACTCTCGAATATCTAAAAATTTAACGCCCATTTTTGTTCATCTATTATAAATACCTTACTATTTAAGTGAGTTGGATTAATCAAATTTATCCAAACAAAAACAATGTTAGCATTTAATTAATTTCAGAAACTCACTTTCATTTAATATTTTAATCATTGACCCAATTTTATTATATTCTTCAATTTTCTTTAATTTTGAAGGTCCTGCTCCACTACCCACAATTACATAATCAGTTTTTTTGGAAATACCCCATCTATATCTGCTCCCATTTCTTTAGTTATACGACTCGCTTCTTCACGAGAAATGCTGCTCAAAACTCCTGTAAATACAATTTTCTTACCATAAAAGGGGGAATTTGCATCTGCCTTTTCCAGGTTGGGTTTGAGTACATCGCCTTGGATTCCTGCCAGAGATTATCCAAAAACAGTGGTTTGATAAGTTTGAGGATATTCTTTTCCGAAGTATAATGTGCCCCGAGGTTACGGCGTTGTTTTTCGTCCATCACACTCTGGAACATGGAGCCGAAAATGGCAGGCGATATTTTGCTCCAGTCGAGGTAACAGCATTCCGATAAGTTAAAAGTTCCTTAAAGTTTTTCGATAATTTGAGATAAGGCGAAATAAGGATAAGTTTTTCACCGGCATTTTTAATTAACTCTTCTATTTCAGAAACCGCTTTTCTCGTGTTTATAAACTTTGCCATGTATATTTAATTTATTGATTATTTATTTTGCTGAGTTAATATAAATTCTTTGTATGCCTCCATCTTTCTAGTATATACATCTTCAAAAGAATGCCTTGAAGATGGATATAAGATCCATCATTTTTGAAGGAGCTTATACCGGTCAGCCATAAAGCGATGTTTTTAAAAAACTTGTGAGTGATTAAATGTTCAGTCTGCTGACCAATCCATTCTCTTGAGTCCTGATTTGCATTATCGTTGGTGTCTTTCATCAGGAATAGAATTCGCTTTTCGGCATTATGCCACATTTTCATTACCGGAATATCTTCCCCAATAAATTTTTCCATCTTCTTCCTTTTCCCAAACTTTACCTTTATACATCAGTCCATCTCTGCAAAAACCAGTATATCCACCTAATTTGGAATCATTTTCCCAATCTTTAAAAAGTTTGTCGAGTTCTTCGTTATAATTTATCATATCAGGCTTTGTTATGTTTGAATGCTTTAGTGGTTAATTTCAAGAACGGTTAAGTTTTTGATCGTTATAAATTTAATCAAAGTAAGTCAGGGTAATCTTACTTCCCCCATGTTTTCCAACATCCTGCCCCATCCAAATATTTTTCCCCCAAATAATTTGTTTTTTATTTCAAAACGTTTACATTTACTCCGAATTAAACGCGTAACCAACTGAACTGAACGCAATTTATATCAACGGTTACCTAACAAACCATTATTATTACGACGATCAGAAGCATTCTTTATTGATTTGACAACCGGCATTTTTGCCTAAGGCTTTTGACAAGACATTCCGACATTCATCCGGGTTATTTGAATTTAAATATGTCTAATCTAAAATTTCAATTTACATGTCGAAAGAAAACTATGACCTCAAAAAACTAGGCATCGATGCTATCAGCAACGATCAAATCATGGTTCCTGCTATTCCGGTTTCTATTGCACTGCAGGAAGCTGAAGACTTGTTCGAATGGTGTAAGTCCGATAAAGAAGCTTTAATCAAAGCAGGCATCGTCTGGGAATTGGTGGAAGATCTGCCTGTACGAATAGGGGCTTGCCGGTATACTCAAAGTGTATGGCAAAAGGAATATAAATCGATTGAGGATGCGCAGAAAGAATGGGGACTGAAAAGTCCTGTTGCCTTCGGAATAAGGGATGAGTTGCTGCATCATTTTTTTCATGGATACCGTAAATATCCCGACTTGCTCAATAAAGTACAAAAAATAGCCGAAGGTAACGGTAGCGCTGATATGATCCAGGACCTGAGCGACCTCGCAGTGCTGGGAACGGCTAATCCTGATCCACTGAAAAACATCAACATGGATATGTCATTATTGAGTACAGCAGCGGTTACTTCAGAAGAAATGGCCGATTTACTTGCCAAAAGCAATGGAGCCCGATTTGCCGACAATAAAATGAAAACCACCCGCGATAAAGCTTATACCTATGTGAAAATGGTGGTGGATGAATTACGGCGTATTGGACAATATGTTTTCTGGCGGAATGAAGATCGTAAAAAAGGGTATGTGAGCAGGTATTTACACAATCAAAATGCCCGTTCCAAAAAGGGTGCAAAGACAACTACAGCAATTTAGTTTTTTCACGGCAGAAGTAATAAGCCATCTGAAAATAATTTTCAGGTGGCTTTTTTATATCCTAAAAGACCCCTTAAACTTGATGTAAGTGTTAAACTTCAATTGAAAGGGGTAAACTTCGATTGAAAGGAGCCAACCTTCGATTGAAAGAGTAATATTTTGGATTGAAAGGGGTCAACTATCGATTGAAACGCCGGGATTTTGGATTGGATAGGGTCAACTTTGGATTGTAAGACGTAAATTTTGAATTGGCAAGGTAAAACAGTGTAGGAATTCCCAAGCTAAAAAAGTAGTCCCGAAAGCTTTCCATAGCCGTTAGGCTAAAGTGTGTAACTACTTGATAATTATAATCATTTTTTACTTTTGTCTGCCACACAAATGTAAACAAAAAGTCACCACAAAAACCGACCTGAAACTGTCATATTAGCACTCCGTTAACTGCAATCCAGGATTTTACAGTTTCGGGTCCGCACTTTTTGTGGACGTCAGCGCCCTGGCCAGGGAGCCCGATTTGATTAGCAAGATCAAATCGGCGAATCGGTTTGCAGAGTTTCCGCTACAATAGTAAACAAAAAGTTATCACAAAAACCGACCTAAAGCTGTTATTGTATTTTTTAGGATTCAACTGCTTCAAAACAGGTTCTTTAGCTGACGCGGATTTGTAATCCGTATCTTTTTAAATAACTGTTTATAACGACATTTTTATTAAGTATTATCAACTACATATCAAAGCTTTATGTGTTTAATATAGATACATAAAACTACCGCCATGAAAAGAATTCTTGTTATTATTAGTGTGAGTCTTTTGACTCTTGTATTTTTGGGTTTTACAACTGATGATTAGATCAATAATATCTCCTCAGCTATGTCGCTCCTCTGGAGCTTAAAACAGGTTTCTATTGCTTTTTATCAATTCGTTTTGAGAAGTCTTTTGCAATTTCATTGAGAAATCAACTGGTTCCGATAACTATCGGAATTGAACTGTTTCTTAAAATTGGATTAAATGAAAATAATTACAGCGTAGCCCCACATCACAAAATAGTAGTAAGACTACGCCGTTTACTTTAAATCGACAGCTTTTTATTTCATTGAAGAAAGCCGGGTTTTTGCTCTTTTCATATTTTCCATTTCTGCCGGTTTTTAAGAATTCTTATTTCCATTGATATACATTCCAACCATAAAACCCTCTGGGGTTCCCTGATGCAATGCAGGCAGGGCTTTTTTTGTAATTTTTTTTAAATTCATCAACCGAATATGGCATTACTGTCTCTATATATTCAGTTCCGTCTACTACTTTGTAAGTGAGTTTTGTATCGGAACCTACATGAACTTTCTCCTGTTCGGCGGAGGCTGTGCCTGCGTCGATTCTATCCCGGCAGGCTTTTGCCAGCCAATTGCATAAGATATGTTTAAAGGTAACAGGGGCCGGCATTCTGAAAATGGCGTTAAAAAAACAAAAGAAAGGCCGTCGTGAGGGGATTGGAGCGGTAAAGGATGAAGATCTTTTATTTAAGAGAGATTATAATTAAACAGCACTTCCGTTGAAGTTTGGCTAACATTAGCGGCTTATCCCCGCAACAGGACAGTCTTTTGTTTTTAGCCAATTTTCAGTAAGCCTTGAACTTTGGGTACCTTTGTTTTAAGACAAAGGTACGGATGATCGTTTTATTATGTATGTCATCGGATTGTAATCCTCCGTGCCTTTTTAAACAGTAGTTTATAATGACATTTATGTTGCAAGAATTTGTAAGTTGAATTAAATTTAATTGTTTATTTAATACACGCGTTATAAACGCATTAGCGGGGTGACACTTAAAAAATTTACTTATATCATATCGTTATTGCGCCGGGAATTGACATACGTTTCTATCGGACTTTGGGAGCCGGCTAAATTATAGGATTTCATTTTTTTACCACGGGTTAAAACCCGTGGCTACCAATATGTTGCTCCTCTGGAGCTTAAAACAGGTTTCTATTGCTTTTTTATCAATTGATACTGTTTCTTAAAATTGGATTAAATGAAAATAAAGACAGCGTAGCCCTACATCATAAATGTAGTAGAACTACGCCGTTAACTTTAAAAACATTTCTGCCGGTTTTTAAGAATTCTTATTTCCATTGATATACATTCCAACCATAAAACCCTCTGGGGTTTCCTGATGCAATGCAGGCAGGCCTTTTTTTGTAATTTTTTTAAATTCATCAACCGAATATGGCATTACTGTCTCTATATATTCAGTTCCGTCTACTACTTTGTAGGTGAGTTTTGTATCGGAACCTACATGAACTTTCCCACCGGAAGGAGCATATACATAATGCGGAATTAGTGTCGACGATTCAGTGCAAAGATACCGGTAGATGTCGATCCCTTTTTGAACTGTTGTCCGGAAATGACCTGCACCTTCTGCTGGCATGCAATGATTTAGATAATAAACGATGATGTTGTTTCTTAACAAAAGGGAAAATAGTTTTTTGATGGTTTTCACATCGTCATTTATACCTTTCAGTAACACAGTTTGGTTTCTCAAGGTTATTCCTCTTGATGTTAGTTTATGACATGCCCGTAAAACCTCAGGTGTCAATTCGTCGGGATGATTAAAATGCACGTTAAATGCAAGGTATTTGCTATTTTCTGCATTTTCAAAATTGGGACGGATATAAGCTGCAAATTTGTTGGCAAGTTCGTCTGTAAATATATGAGGTGAATTTAAAAGAGTTCTTGTACCAACGCGGATTTCTGAAATGTTATCAAGGTAAGATAATCCGTCAAGGAGGAAAAATAACTTTTTTAGGTCTAACAGAGGTTCACCGCCAGTAATAACTACGCCTCTGACTTCCTTCATCTTTGATACTTCCTGGGTAGCCTCAATAATTTCGTTGTATGACATCCCTCTTTTCCCCCTTAAAACGCGACTTTTTTTATAGCAGTAACGGCAATAAGCAGGACATTCGAAATTAGGAGCAATAAGCACCCTGTCACGATACACACGTTCAAGGCCATACGTTTTCGCTGATTCTTTCCCTTCTTCAAAAGGTGTTGGGGTACCATTGTCACCGTATTCTTCGGGCGAAGGTAGATATTGTTTTTTCAATGCTTCGGAATGCTTCATCATTTCGCGCAAATAAGATGTTATCCTGACAGGATAATTTTCAACTACCTTATCAATTTTTCTTTTGTCCTCTTCATTTTTAGCAAAGTAATACAACTCTTCATCAGTAAGTTGAACAATTTTGCAGTGATCAGGATATTCTTCCTTGATGGGTTGAAATGCCTTATTATTCACCTCATTAGATAAATTTTCCATAAATACAAAGTTTTGAAGGTTATAAGTTTTTGATTTTCCTTTTGGGTAAATCTGTTAATTAATCACGTAAATGTTCTGAAAGTAATCAGAAAACCTTATGCTTTTTGATTAAAAATAATAGCCTTTTTATGAGAGCCAATCCCGATAGCTATCGGGATTGATACTTGATTCTATTTAGGAAGACCGTATTTTTCAAGCACAAAATCAATATCCTTATCACCACGTCCGCTAAGATTAACAAGGATTGATTTTTGGGGTTCTTTTAAAGCAAGTTTTAATGCATAAGCTACAGCATGAGCGCTTTCTAATGCAGGGATAATTCCTTCTAAGCGGCTTAATTCGTAAAATGCATCAATACACTCTTCGTCCGAAATAACATGATAATTAACTTTTTTCAAGTCTTTAAGCATGCAATGTTCCGGACCTACGCCCGGATAATCCAAGCCGCTGGCTACCGAATATACAGGAGAAGGTTCGCCTTTTGCGTCTTGCAATAGATAGCATTTGAACCCATGGATAAGCCCGGGTGTTCCTTTAGTCATAGTGGCTGCATGGTCTCCAAGATTTAAGGAAAGACCGCCAGGTTCAACTCCGTATAATTCACATTCATCGTCTTCGAGAAAAGCTGAGAAAATTCCCATTGCATTACTTCCCCCACCTACACATGCAACAACTTTATCGGGTAGTTCTCCTGTCATTTCAAAAAACTGTTCTTTGGCTTCAATTCCTACAACCCTTTGAAAATCGCGTACCATCATCGGGAAAGGATGAGGACCCACTACCGAACCAATACAATAAATAGAATTAACAGGGTCTTTTAAATATGCCTGGAATGCAGAATCAACAGCTTCTTTTAATGTTTTTAGCCCGTGGGTAACAGGAACAACAGTTGCGCCCAGAATTTGCATTCTCACTACATTGGGATGTTCTTTAGCAATATCAACTTCGCCCATATGAATTTCGCATTCAAGACCAAAGTATGCTGCCGCAGTTGCAAGGGCAACGCCATGTTGTCCTGCTCCGGTTTCAGCTATCAGTTTTTTCTTCCCCATAAATTTGGCTAAAAGGGCTTCGCCCATGCAATGGTTTAATTTGTGGGCTCCGGTGTGGTTTAAATCTTCGCGTTTCAGGTAGATTCTTGCTCCATATTTTTCCGACAAACGGTTGCAATAATAAACAGGTGTAGGCCGTCCCTGATAATGTTTGCGGATACTCCTGAGTTCGGAGATAAAATTATGAGATTTGCTTATAGTAAAATATGCATCGTTAATTTTCTTCATTTCTTCTTCAAGGACAGGTGGAATAAATGCACCTCCGTATTCATTAAAGAATCCTTCTTTGTTAGGGTGTTGTTTAAAGTAGTTTTCAGACATAATTTTCTGATTAAAGTGTTAATGGGTGGATAAAATTTATTCTATGGCTGTATGGTGAAAACACTTAACCATTTTAGCACTTTTTTCAAAAGTCTCATAAACCTCAAATTTGAAGTAAAATGAAAAGCCGTTTCATCAAATGGTCGTAAGAAACCAAAAATCTCAAAAATTCAAACCAATCTTGAGAAGCAGTCCGATATAAAATTTTTTAGGGGTAAAACTTGTTATTGTAAACCAAACCTCAGTTTTATGGTTCGATTTTTCAATCTGTCATTTCCTTTAACGTGGTTTTGTGAAAACTATCTTTTGTAATTGGGTTATATTAATAATTCTGGAATAATTACATGGTATAAAATATACACAAAAAACTAAAATGCCAAGTTTCAACCTTCAAAGTTTATTTTTGCTTTGAAGGTTGAAATTAATTTATTTGGACTTCAGCCATTTTTTGGCCGCAGGCAAATTATCGAAGTATTGTATTTCAATCCCAGTCTTATCTACCTCTGTATTAGCCCCCTTCATGCTCATCTTACCGAGGATATTTTTGGGAACAACAAAAGCAAAAAATTTAAGTCCGGTTTCAACTGCCTTCGGAAACCATTTTTCTTTAAGATATTTTTGGACATCCTGTGTTAACACAGCCATATCTTCAATATCATTTAACTGCTTTTTGGAATTATTACTTAAACGAAGAGAATGTCCCTGCTCTGCAATGTCAACAAACTCTTGAGTTGTTAAAAAACCTTTGAATGAAAGCAAAGCACAATTGGCTTCTTTGTCATAAACAGCTCCTGATGTAATCATAATTTTTCGATTTAATTTGATACAATATAGTAATAATTGGGAACATATGTTTACGCTAAAAGCTGATTATTGTTTCTAACTATAATTTATCAATATGGAGAATGTTAAATGCATTACTCGAAACTATAAACTATAACTAATCAAAGTAGTCTGATTTTTCTGCCCGAATTTTCATCTGAGAGCAAATAGTCTCAATACATCTACGCCTGAATGCGAAATTATTGAATATGCATTGCATTCCACTGACAACAAAAAAACAACTAATCTGCATCTCAAAACATTTTTTTTGTACTTTAACTTTCTCAAAATAAAAAAACCAATCCCCTAACTGTAAGCGAATAATGAAAAAGGAACCAATTGACCAAATGGAAAATATAAAAAGAAATACCAATCCAATTAAGTTTTTTGTGGCATTAAGAGGTGAAAAGCCTCCGCAAGAATACATCAGACTGGCAAAGATTATTGAAGATTTGGGATATGACAGGATTTATGTATACGACGACCTGATGTTCTATTCTTCCAGTCAGATTCTAACGCTTATTGCTGAACATACCAAAAAAATAGAACTGGGGCCATGCCAGGTAAATGGTTATTATCGTCATCCTGCCATTATAGCACAAGAGGCTGCTTTTCTGGAGGAAATGGCTCCTGGAAGGACCATTTTGGGCATAGGCAGAGGTGCTTTTTTCGATTTTTACAATATGGAAAATTCTGAGGAGCATACCCGTATTGGAGCCCTCGAAACAACACAGCAAGTTAACAGGTTATTGGCAGGGAATAAGGAAGAACTTTATAGTACCAGGTTTCAGGCAACTGAGAAGGCCTTTTTAAGAGTGCCAAAGCCTTCGAGAAAAGTACCGGTAGTTATCGGAAGCTGGAACGCAAAAATGGCAGCCATTGCCGGCGAGCATGCCGAAGAGCTCCAGGTTGCAGGAGTCTGGAATGAAACTTACCTGCAGGAATTAAAGAGCAGCTTCGTTGACAATAGTCCTGTGGGTAGTACGAAAAAGTTCAATATCGGAGGGATGTCCTGTATATCGGACGACAAGCAAAAAGCCTGTCACGTTGCAAAAGATACTGTCGCTATTTACATTCCTTATTTAAATACGCTCATTCAAAAAAATGGATATGACAGCAATAGCGATTATTTCCAGGAAATATTTGAGAACTCACGTAAAGGCGACTACAAAAAAAGCGCATCTTTAATCAGCGACGAAGTCATTCAGGGATTATCACTTGTAGGTACTCCGGAGGAAATTGTTGCCAGGATAAGATTGCTCCATGATAAAATTGGCATTGATGGAATCATGATGTCGCCTCCTTATGGTGCCGGAACAATGGAAGAGAATCTGGAATTGATTATGAATAAAGTGGTAAAAGTAATAAATTCCGGCAGTTAATTTTTTTGGCAGTAATCAATTATTTTTATCATACAGACAGCCAATGACGTTCTGGAAAGTAGCGGAAACACTAATGAAAACGAAAACAGGTCCAAAATATCAATTAGGGCAGAAAGTAGTGGTAGTTTTGTGGTATAATTAAATGTTCGTTTGATCATAATTTGTAATTCTTTATAAACGCAAACAGCCTGTTCCGAATCAGAACAGGCTGTTTTATGTGTTACTTATGACTTACTACTTTCGACTTACTACCTATTACATCATATCCATATCGCCGCCACCGCTATTATCATTCATATCTTCCGAGCGTTTCTGAGCTTTATAGTTGTTGATTCTATAGGTAAAAGTTACAGTTATTACCTTAGTTTCACGTTGCATTTGATTAAAGGAATAGAAATTGTTTGTTCTTGTGGTCATTTCAAACTTTGGATCACCAATCCAATCACGGAATTGCAAGGTTATACTTGCCTTCTTTTTTAACATCTCCTGACGCACAGCTAAACCCGTATTATAAAATGCACCTCTTGTACCTTGAGCAGTTACTGTTGGCGCATTATACGTGTAGTTTAGCTGAACTGATGTACCTGTTTTAAACCGAAACATTGTATTGGCCCTCAGATTCCAGTTTGTTGAACTTCTGGAACTGATATTTTCCATTTCGCCTGTTAATTTATAATTGTATAGGCTACCTGAACCGTTCAAAGTCCACCATTTAGTTAAGCCTATATTTAATGTTGCTTCTGCGCCTAAAGATTCGTCTTTGCCAAGATTTTCAACAGTCATATAATTTATTCCTTCAACAATATTGGAAATTTGTTGTATAGGGTTGTTTGTTTTTCTGTAAAAACCTTCTAAAGAAATAGACGAAGCTTCATTCAATTTTTTCTGAAGGTTTAGTTCATATGCATCCGTAAACTCAGGCAGAAGTCCCGGATTACCTACCCTTACGTTTTGGGGATCCATATATCTCTTTAAAGGGCTAAGGTTCCACTGTCGAGGACGACTAATACGCCGAGTATAGCTTAACTGAACCTGTAAATCCCATGGTAACTGTTTCGAAAGATGAATTGTTGGAAATAAATCAACCCGGTTAACTGTAGTATCTTGATTCATATTAACCTGGGTTACTTTCCTGTTTTCATTTTCAGCCCGCAAACCAACCTGATAGTCAAATATTTTTGTTGTACTGGAAAAAGTTAAATAGCCAGCATTTATGTTTTGGTCAAAATTTAGCTCATCCAGTTGTCCCATGTTTTCAACTTCATTTTGAAAAAGATGATGAGTGGCAAATGTTTTATCAATTCGAGTTTGAAGTCCTGCTTCCAGCTTTGTTTTATCAGTAAATGGCAGCGTGTAATCTGTTTTAAACCGAAATTCATTTTCATCGCCAAGCTCTTCCACCCTCTGAGTAAAACTGCTTGCTATATTTCCTGCAAAATCAATAGTGTCCTGTTGGGTAAATGCCGGATCATTCTCTTTACTGCCCGAGTAATATGCAGACGCAGAAAGCTGATGGCCTTTTTCATTAAGATTTAAAGTATAATCAAGATTTAGGCTATAAAACTTATCACTTGATTTTCCGTTATTAGTACTTTGGTAATAAATACTTTGATTGGAAAGTGGAAAATAATCATGATACAGAGCTGTCATTGGGCGATTGAATTTACGGTCACCCCATCTTCCACTTATTGCAATCGAGTTCTTTTTATCTATGTTATATTCAATGCCACCTTTGATGCCTTTACCACCCCTGCTAAACTGGCCGGAACCATTAATCACCTGATCTTTAAATAAAACTCCTTCAGAAAAGTATTGTCTTTCACTTGAATTTTTCATTTTAAATCCCATATCTTGAAAATCAGCTCCAAGTGAAAAATTCCATTTATCATATTTGTAATTCAAATTAATATTGTCGTTGTTTTTACGGTTTGTTCCGGCTGAGAGTGAAACACTTCCGTTAAAACCTCTCACCTTTTGTTTTTTCATGATTACGTTGATAATACCGGCACTACCTTCAGCATCGTATTTTGCTGATGGGTTGGTAATAATTTCAACATTTTGAACCATTCCGGCAGGGATTTGCTGTAGTGCCTCACTTCCCGAAACAACTGATGGTTTACCATCGATCAGTACTGTAAAGTTTGAACTTCCGCGTAAAGTTAAATTACCTTCCACATCTGTCTGAACCGAAGGGGTATTTTGTAATGCATCTACAACAGTTCCACCCGAAGCTACAATATTTTGGCTGATGTTTACTACTTTTTTATCGATTTTGTATTCCATCTGGTTGCCATTGCCTATTACCACAACTTCATTCAGAGCTGTTGAGGACGGTTCCAACTTTATGGTACCTACAGAGGCAATATTTTTACCCGGAACCAATAGGATTTCGTTTACGTTAGCTTTCTTGTATCCAATAAATGTTGCAATGGCGTAAAATTTTCCGTATGGAAGATTATCCAAAGTAAAACTTCCGGTCGCATCGGTTACAACTCCTGTAACCAATGTGGAATCCTTTTGACGATAAATAGCTATGCTGGCATATTCCACTGGTTGTTTTGAGGATGCATCCACCACTTTACCTGTAATTTTGGCATCGGCTGGCATATTTTCGCTTGCTGGCCTCGACATGGGTGCCTGACTGAAAGTATATGAACTAAAACACGATATACTTATTAAAGCTAATAATAAAATCTTCTTCATACTTGGTTCAATTATTTAACAATGTTTTTTCTCTTGTCATGGTTGGACAATCACTTTTGAAAAAACTTGCGCAACATTTTAAATTTATTTTTTATGCTTTAATTCTATAAAGGAAAATAGCTTTCATATTGTTTTATATAAAATTGATTTAACATTTTTTAAGATATTCATAAAGAGTATTTGGTGAAATTCGCACAATTATAATTGAATATTTATGTTAAAATTTGTGTTTTTGGGAACATGACAGATGCTGAACTTATATTAGCTTTAGCAAACAAGGACGGAGAAGCTTTTCGTTTTTTGGTCGATAAATTCCAGCAAATGGTATTTAGGGCTTGTTTTTATATTTTAAATAATTCTGAAGATGCCGAAGATGTTGCCCAGGAAGTTTTTATAGAGGCATATTTATCTGTCAGTAATTTCAGGGGTGAAGCAAGATTGTCAACCTGGCTATACAGGATAGCCATAAATAAATCAAAAAACCTCTTGCGAAAAAACAAGTGGCAGCTGTTGCTGCTTCGATTTGAGAAATTTTTACCGGGTGAAAACGGTGAGTTTTTTGATACAGAAGATTTTTCAGCACAAGTGGCGATGCATTCAATGGAAAATACTGAAAATCAAAAGATTCTCTGGAACGCCATTGAGAGTCTGCCAGAAAATCAACGGATAGCATTTACATTGAATAAATATGACGATCTTTCGTACCAGGAAATAGCTGAAGCAATGCAAACTTCGCTGGCAGCTGTGGAATCGTTAATTCACAGGGCTAAATTAAACTTACAAAAAAAACTTTCTAAACATTTTTAAGGTAATCGAAAAATAAATATCATTTTACCGCAAGTTTTTTAAACCATTCGTGTCAATTATATATAGAAATTCCGAAAATGAGAAAGATTCATATTAAAAATACGATAATAGCTTATCTGGAGAAAGCACTCACGCCGGCGCAGCAAAATGAGATAGAAAAACATCTTATTTCATGCAATGACTGTAAAGAATTTCTTAATAAATTTTCTGTTGCTTATTTTTCTTTTGATAATAAAGAATGTCCGGAAATTAATCCGTATTTCTTTACAAGAGTAGCAGCTAAATTAGATAAGAAATCGGCTGGAACATACGCATTGCCTGTTGCTATTATTAAATCACTTAAGCCTGTTGCTGCAGGATTATTTTTACTCACAGCTTTTACTTTTGGAATATTTTTTAGTAATTTTAAACTTGCTGGTAATCAAAATGCTAATGCCACCAGTGAATTATCGTACGAGTACTATTTAGATAATAATGCCGACAATTTGGTGAATTTAATCATTGACAACGAAAAATAATAAATGGAAAAGTTTCCAAAAATAAGATTCATTGTAATCACAATTCTTGTTATAACTGTAATAAACATAATTGCTTTAGCATTTGTGCTACGCTTTTCATTTAAAGAACACAGGAGAGGTAAAGAAATTGACAAAAAAGAGTTTGCAAACAAAGGCTTTGATTTTCTGAAAGATAAACTGCAACTAAATCCAGATCAGGTAGTTTTATTCAGAACTGAAAAGGATTCATTTTTTGCTTCTGCGAATCGGATATTCGATAAATTAGAGAAAAAACGTTTCGAGATGATTGGTGAATTTGGCAAAAAACAGCCCGACACCATAGTTCTGTATCGAATTGCTGAAGAAATGGGGGCAGATCATGGACAACTTAAAAAGGAAGTGGTTGATCATTTAATAAAACTAAGATCTTACTGTACACCGGAACAGGTTGTTAAATTAGATAGCATGTACAACTTCATGATCAGAACAGACTCTCCATGGAGAAATAAAATGGATAAGAGAAGTGGCAACAACAAAAAAAAAGAACATTAGTTAGTTGGTTTTAATAGAGTAGTTGGTTTGGTTGAGCACTGCAGTTTTTGGGACTGCAGTGCTTTTTTGTATGTATCGGTCAGCGAGATTGGTTCTGGAGTTCAAAATGTCCTTTTCGATAATCTGTTTTACCTTTCAGGTTCTTCAAAAATTGGGGTATGAGCCGAATTATCGAATGTGTAAAAACCTTTAACGGGCGCTTGTAACTTCTCTACACGGGATGCGTTTCATCTTTGCTGTATTATATAGTTGAGGCTAATTTTTGTATCAAAATGCATTATGCATTTATTATTGGCTGGTATTCCTTACGAGTTATAAATAGTCTTGAAAATTGCATTCTCATCAATAGTTCTCCAATTTAGTCAAATTATACTTCACACTTTTGTATTCTAATTCGCCATAAGTAAAATCTCCTTCAGGTTTCTGATAGATTAGTTTTGCCTTGCTTGGCAAAAAGTATCCGTTTATTATTCGGTAGTTTGTAACTGGGGTCGCCCAAGGATAACTGTCATATTTTTTACCATCTGTGTCGTAGCGGTCATTACTTATGAAGTTCAAAAGTTCTCCTTGACCATTGAAATGAAGTACAGCACTTATGGCAATTCTTTCATTTTTAAATATTGCTGTTACTGTTGTATCGTTTATAACTTTCCATATTATCCTGCTATCAATTAATGTTGCAGGGGCAATAAAACACATATCGTTGAGTATTGTAACCGTTTCTGCCTGATTCATTTTATCTCCACTGGCATCTACAACTTTAAACCAATTTAAAAGTCTGACTACAAAGGTGGCAATTTCGTTTTGGTAAAAATGCAGACCAGTTGCGGGCAGTCCCATTTTACTCGCTGTCATATAAAAATAACGTGATGGTTTCTGGTAAAAGTTGTATTGAACTGATTGTAACTTCATATACTCGTCTTCTGGTTTAGATCGCATTCCTCCGACAAATTCCGCCCGGAAATTCGTTATTTTTGGTTGTCCTACCGACTTGGTATAGTAAAGATACTTTTGCACTATCGGCGGTAAATGAGTAATGTCGTTTTCAGTTAATATGTTAGTAGAAAGCGTATTGTTTTCTAAAAATTCCCTTTTCACACG
>JBBQEI010000070.1:0-23490 GCA_038320545.1 Bacteroidales bacterium | reverse complement strand
AATTAACCCCTTTTGATCGAAAAAGTTACCGGAAACATAGTAATTTACATTTTCAGCACCGCCCGAAACTGCTAACTGGTGTGTCTGCACAGTTCCTTTCTGAAGAACCACATCCTGCCAATCTGTATTCTGTCCTTCACTCACATAATTTGGGTAATATGGCATCATCAGGTCCTTAAATTCCTGGGCATTCAGCAGGTCAATCCTGTTGGTTTCCTTTTGTTGAGAATAAGTTGTATTATACTCAACAGAAACTTTCCCTTTTTTCCCTTTTTTAGTGGTAATCATAACAACACCATTGGCTCCACGTGAACCGTAAATAGCTGTAGCCGATGCATCTTTCAATATTTCGAGTGTTTCAATATCTTCCGGCTGCGGCAGGAATGCGCCTGGAAAGCCATCGACCACATAAAGGGGATTACTGCTGGCATTGATAGAAGTGCCACCTCTGATTTTTACAGTTACCGAGCCGCCCGGATCGCCATTGTTCGATGAAATTTGAACTCCGGCAGCTCTTCCCTGCAAAGCCTGAACAGCGCCGGAAACAGGAAAAGATGCTATTTGGTCGGCTTTTACAGTTGATACCGACCCCGTAAGATCGCTCTTTTTTACTGAACCATAACCTATCACCACAACTTCATCGAGGCTTTTAATGTCAGGAATCATCTTTACATCGATGGATGTTTGACCATTAAAAACTATTCGTTCTGTGTTGTATCCCAAATACGATATAACAAGCACTGCATTCGGACTGGGAATATCAAGACTGAATTTCCCGTCCATATCCGTTACAACTCCCAGTGTAGTTCCTTCTATAATAACATTTGCTCCTATAACAGATTCCCCGGTAGTTTCATCGGTTACCCTGCCCTGTACTTTTTGCTGCTGTTTCAGGCTTTCAGTTTCAATTGCAAAGTTCTGGGTAAGTACAATATAATCCTTAACCATACTGTACTTAACTTCGGTACCAATAAATAATTTTTCCAGCACCTCCGATACACTGGTATTTTTGAAAGAAGCAGTTACAACTTTCTCGACATCAATATCCTTTTTGTTATAGAAAAACAGGTAATCGGTTTGCTCTTCTATTTCGGAAAGAATATTGACAATAGGTTTACTGTTAACATCAAGATTAATACGGGCACTCTGAGATTTAACCTCATCGGCCGCAACATAGGTGATACTAAGAAAAATAATTAATGTACTTAGTTTCATAGTTAATAGTAGTTTAGGAAAAGACTTTCCAAGATGAAAAGTCAAAAATTGACATAATTTTTTCATACATTTACAATGTTTTAGTTTGATATTAGTGTGTGTAAAAATGTTAATGGTCAGGCTGAAATTGAAACCGGGTAGTGTAGCGCATTATCCGGTTTTTGCCTTTACATATACTTTGAAAAAATTTTTAATTTAGCATATTAGTTTCTGTTTTAAGTTAGACATAGTGTATTTTTTAGTAAATAGTTATTCTGTTATTTCTTTTTGAATACCTAAACCAGCTGCTTTTTTTCACCACCTCCAGAATCACCTCAATCGGGTCGCGATACCTGAATTTTCCGGTAAAGCTATCGTTCAGTATCTTCTTGTTCTTTACATCGAATTCAACCTCATAGTAACGTTCCAGCCTTTCAAAAATTGATTTCAGCGATTCGTTTTCGAAAGAATAAATTCCTTCGCGCCAGTAAACACTCTGGTGTGTATTAACACTCTTAAGCTCCAGTTCGCCGGAATCATTGTTTTGTGCCATCTGATCGGGCTTTAGCTCAATTTTTTCATTGTCATTACCAACTTTAGATATCACAACTTTTCCCTGCAGCAATGTTGTTTCAAAAGCATTGCTTTGACTGTAGGCATATACATTAAACTCGGTTCCAAGTACTTTTACATTGTACTTTTCTGTTTCAACTATAAAGGGCAAATCAGCATTATGAGTCACATCAAAAATGGCTTCCCCGTCGAGTTTTACAGTTCTGTTTTCTTTACTGAAGCGGTCGGGGAATGTAAATTTTGTTTTTGCATTAAGCCAGACTTTTGAACCATCGGCAAGGGTAAGGTGGGTTCTCTGGCCACTAGGAACCTCAATGGTATTCCAGGCCTGCTTTGTATTCACTTTATCCATGAAAAAGAAATAACTTACCAGAAAAGCTCCAATAAAAATGGCGGCTATTTTAGCAAGTTCCAAAAATATTTTACGCCCGCTAAATTTCCTATCTCCGCCTTCAGAGGGTGTCAATCTCAAATTTTCCTGTTCATCTGGACCATTCAGAAGCAACATATCCCATATCTGCCTTTCCTGCATAAAAACACGTTTGTTCTCACTACTTGCTTCCACCCAGTCCAGAAGTTCCTTTTCCTCTATTGGCGAGATTGTACCCTCAAAATATTTAATAAAAATTGCTCTGTCCATTTTTAGTCTGTGTTATAGTATAACAAAGGATTGTTCAATTACCCTAGTAAGGAAATATTTTTTTTTTGAAATCAGATTAAAAAAGGTGATTCGGCGCCCTCAATTATGGGCAGTAGCATGGATTAACAAAAAGATAAGAGCCAAAGTAAAAAAGGGATGTAATCCTTCAGTTCGATTTTTAAAGATTTTAAGGCACGTGTAATATGAAATTCCACTCCCTTAACAGTGATATTTAATTTGCCAGCTATTTCTTTATGCGAAAGCCCGTGAAAACGGCTCATAATTATTACTTTCCGGCATTGCTCGGGAAGAGATTCGATAGTTTTTCTTATTATCTCTTCAACATCGGCTCTGAACATATTTAAGGGATTACATGCATCGAGAGTGGAACATCGCAGCTCCAGTTCCCTGAAGTATTGCTTTTGTAACTCATCTTCCACCCTGAGCTTAGTTTTGATACGGTTAAGGTGATTTAGAGCCGTATTCTTCACAATGGTTAGCAGGTAAGCAGGAATATTGGTATCTGGAGCTATTTTTGTGCGGTTTTCCCACAATATCATAAAGGCATCCTGTACTAGGTTACCTGCAACAAAAGGATCGCGCACATAGGAGTTGGCAAAACCAGACATTCTGGAATAATACTTCCTGTAAATGTCGCTAAATGCCTTATAATCTCCATTCATTAGGCTTTGAACATTTTCCTTCTCCAGCATATCTGATATTTATCAAAAGCGAATTTAACAATTAATATAATTATTCGGTTATTCTTGCAACTGTATAATTTTTTTGAATATTTCTACTTTAAAATATTGTTGTCCGGTAAACATTTATAAAGATTAGGATTTTATACTTCTCACTTTCGTTCGAAATGACAATCAGTTGTTTATATCTGGGAGAAAATGAAAAATTCCTGTCATTTAGAGCCTGCCTGGCATCAGACAGGCGAAGCGAAGAACTTAGCAAAGCGGTCTCACCGAAGGTATTCTAAATATTCTTTACCGGACAACAGTGACTTTAACAGAATTATTCTTTTAAATAAGGGGGAAATATACTTCCGAACAAAAATTCCCCTCGTACCTAAATAAATCATTGGGCTTTTTAAAAACTGTCATTTATAACAACAAGTCTGGGATGTTTTCAGCAGAAGGTGAACAAATAGACCTTGAAATCATGAAAAGTTCTTCAAGTATATTCCTCAAAAAAATATTGTAGTTTTTACATATCCTGCAATGCCCCCATAATTATATAGCAATTGCTAACAACGGCATATTTATATCTATTCTGGATTTAATGTCGTTTAGTTTAGGAATTGAATAATTAATATACACTTCGACTCCGCTCAAGGTGACACTACCAGTTCGTCAGGCTGAGCGGAGTCGAAGCATGTGTCATAACTAAACGACATTGATTCTGGATTTATTAAATGATTACTTCATTATATTCTTAGAAGCAAAATTATGATATGAACACATGAAAGGGAGTTTTTACAGACTTACCGAACAACTCTTACATAAACTTGGACAAGTTTTTTATTGAGGTAAATCAATAGTAAAATGAAAAATAAATTCAGTTTAATAGAAGTTTACAGATAACTTTACACATTTAAAAAAGACTCGGATATTATGATGACCATACTTGAAACTAACCATGACTTTATATGCGACCTTCATGGTAGAGACGGATTATCAGAGTTACACGAAAAAGGATATTTCTATTGAATCAGGAACATTGGAAGATATATGCAAAAAGATAAGTTCTTTATCTTTGATTATATGACAGATAACGAAATAATAAAACTGATACTTCTGGGAAACCGGGAAATGTTCCGGTATCTTGTAGAAAAGTATCATTCAATGATATTTCGTACGTGTTTGGGTTTCCTTCACGATAAAATCGATGCTGAGGACCTTACCCAGGAGGTATTCATCCAAACATATCAATCACTCGAAAAATTCAAAGGAGACTCTTCATTTTTAACATGGATTTATCGAATTGCTGTGAATGCATCGCTTAACAAAGTGCGAAAAACATCAAAAAGCTTCCTGATACAGCGACTCGATTCGCTTCTTGGAAATGATACTCTGAAAGCTATTGAAATACCTATTCCTGAAAATGAAAATCCTGAAAATATTTTAATTCTCGATGAATATCACCAATGGGTAAAACGAGCATTGAACAGTTTGCCCGAAAACCAACGCACAGCCATTGTGCTGAGTAAATACGAAGATCTGTCGCAAAAGGAAATTGCCCGGATCATGAACACCACCGAAGGTGCAGTAGAAGCATTGATACAAAGGGCAAAAGCCAACCTTCGTGAGAAATTATCATCCTTACAGAAAAAAAGTAAATAATGACCGTAGGAAAAAAATAAGTTTTGTTTCTAACCATAAAAAGTAATTAAAATGAATTGTGAACTATGCAAAAAAGAATTAGACATTTCCCTTGAGGGCAAATTGCCTGAAGGTATCAGTAATCAGGTTGAAGAACATTTAAAAAGTTGCCAGGAATGCGCTGTAAGTTACCGTTCAATGATCGTGGCCAACAAGGTAATGGACGAAGAAAAGGCAATTGAACCTAATCCATTTCTTGTAACTAGGGTTATGGCCGAAATTGAAGAACTGGAACAAAAGCACGAAATCCGCCAAAGGGTGCCTGTTTATCAAAAGGTATTAAAGCCCTTTTTGATTAGTGTTTCGATTGCTGCTGCTGTTTTTGCCGGAGTTATGACTGGCAATATTTATAAGCCCGTTGAACATTCAAATGAAATACCGGTGGAACTGTCGTACATGAATGATGCCGCTCTCGAATCGGTTGATGTACTTGCAAATCAATAATCAGGTACAAAATGAAAGCAGAAAAAAAACATAGTTTGATGGTGTGGGCAATAGTTATACTTGCGGTGATGAACGTGTCAACACTTGCTACCATTCTTTACCATCAGTATCAATCGGGCACGCAGCAAACAAACCCTGCACAGGGGCAGCAACAACTGGAAACATCATCGGAGAAGTTCAGTGGCCGATACTTCCGTGACAAACTTAATTTGAACAGCCACCAGATGGAAAGATTCAGGGAATTCAACCCGGTTTTCAGGCAGCAGGCAAGGGCGATAACCATAGAACTTACTTCAAAACGCAAACAAATGCTCCTGGAAATGTCCGCTCTTAAAAATGATACAAACCGTCTTAATGAGCTTTCGGATTCGATCGGGGTTTTACACAGCAGCCTGAAAAAACACACTTATAGATATTACCTGAACATGAAAAGAATTTGTAACGCTGAGCAACAAAAACGACTTGAACAATTATTCAGTGAGATGTTCATCAACGATGCATCTATGGAATTTCCAGGCAGAGGAGGAAACAGAGGCGGGCAACATGGAAGACGATTTAATAAATAATAATATGTTAAACATTAATTTACATGGTTATGAAAACAAAACTTTTTTTAACAGGAATGTTCCTGATGGCTTTAACAGCAGTAGTAAATGCCCAAACTCCTGGCGGAGGCCGGGGTAACGGACAAGGTAATGGAACCTGTCAGGGGACGGCTTACGTGGATAGTAATAAAAATGGGGTCTGTGACAATTACGAGAACAGAACTGCTAACGTGCAAGCCAAAAAAAGTAATGGTAAAAATAATGGCAATGGCAACGGTAATGGCTGTTGCAAAAGAAAAGGGAAAGGCCGCAACTTTGTTGATGCCAATAAAAATGGTGTTTGCGATAATTACGAAGCCACTAATAAGAATTAATTACTTCCGGACAAGGTAAAAAAAGGAAAAAACCAGAAAACAAAATTGCATTACAAACTAAGGCTGTTCTTCAAATGAGAACGGCCTTTTTTTTCATTATAAAAGTAGGGTATATCCATTCTTATTCGGATAATAAAGGATTAAAATTGATAAGAGAATTGAAAATAAGCTAATTACGCCTTGACAAAAAAGACTTTAAACATTTGTTCGATTCTTATTTCGACTCTGTACGAAGTTATCTTTTTACAGAAGGGCAGAAATGGATGAGGCTTTAGATTTACCCTATTAACTTAATACCTCGTTACAGGCAATAATATAAGCGCTAAATGTTGAAGTCTTTTTAATCTTTTTCAACCCTTTTTTGTCACTTGATAGTGATTGGGCAAAATATTCCCAGTAGGTTTTCATTTTATGCATCAAATGTGATTCACCGCTAAGGCGGATGCTGTTCTGATACAATAACTGATCGTGTAACCGGTTTATGGCTGCTTTTATATCCTGAAGGGTTGCCTTGTTGTTTGTTTTTATTTCGTTTACAAGAAGTGGGTTGGCAATGAGACCCCGGCCTATCATCCATCTCGAAACCAATGGCATACGTTGCGATAGCGATTGAAAATCCTCAAGTGAATTTATGTTTCCATTATAACAGACCGGATGAACTAATTGATCGAATATATCGTGAAAGGCCGACTCGTTCACTTCTCCATTGTACATTTGGCTGGCGGTTCGCCCATGGATAATCACTTCGGTAAGTGGGTATGTGTTTAATACCGGAACAAGTGCTTTCCATTCGTCGGGACTGGTTAGTCCTAATCGCATTTTTATTGATAATTTTAAAGAAGTTTCCTTATAAAGCTCATTTAATACCGAGTTTATTTGTTGAGGATAAGGCAACAGGCCTGCCCCCATTTGTTTTTTAGTAACCATGGGATAAGGGCAGCCGAGATTCCAGTTTATTTCGGAATAGCCTAATTCGTTTAGGTGATTTATAACTAGTTGCATTTCAACCGCTTTGTTTCCCAAAACCTGCGGAACCAGGCGAATACCCTTATTTCGGTCGGGCAATATGTCACGATAAGCCCGGTGATCCTGTTTATGAGTTTCGATGAAAGGCGAAAAAGCAACATCTGGGCTGTCAAAGAGATTACAGAAAGCCTGACGGAAAGAATAATCGGTGAAGCCTTGTAGCGGAGCCAGATAAATGCGATGTGTATACATAGGTTCTCTCTGTTTTGCGGTGCAAAATACAAATCTTTAGAGAGAAAATTGATACAGTACTGAACTGTGTGCAAAGAGATATATCTGTTATCGTCGCAAAAGTAATTATCATTAATAGCTATTTATCAAAACTTGTCAATCTATACTCACATGATGTGCGGGAGTAAAATCAGCACCATTGGCGTTTTTGCCCATCATAAACTTACCACCGGCAATTAATACCATATCACTGGTTTGGGCAAGCATATTTAAACAAAAGAGAAAACTAACAAACACAGCTACTATTTTCATATTTCTTTATATTAGTGATCACATGAGAATTCAAATTTCAAAGGGTTCAATTTCTAACAAAAAATGAGGATTTCTCTTCTTTTTGCAAAAGTAACCAAATGTACAATTTTACATTTATTTCACTTAATCCAAACCGGCCAACTTATAAATGCCAGGATTATTGATATTTAACCAGTCTGTTACCAGCTAATTGGAAAATAATCTTTTAAAAATTGTCCGCTCCAATGTTTTCCGGTGTTGATACCATCGATAAACGGATCGCACACCCTGGCTGCACCATCCACAATATCCAAAGGAGGTTGAAAATCGTGTACATCCTGTTTGTGCTTTGCCAGATCAATCGGATCTTCATCGGTAACCCATCCGGTATCCACTGCATTCATAAAGATACCGTCCCTGGCAAAATCGCTGGCCGAAGTGTGTGTCATCATATTCAAAGCTGCTTTAGCCATATTGGTATGCGGGTGCCGGTCGGATTTTTTGAAGCCATGAAATTTGCCCTCCATTGCCGTTACATTCACAATATGCTTTTTGCCGGTGTAATCCCTTCGCATCAATCCCGACAAGCGGTTACATAGTACAAATGGAGCGACAGAATTAACCAGTTGAACTTCTATCATTTCAATGGTTTCAATTCCTCCCAGTTTTAGTCTCCAGCTATTGGTTTTTCTTAAATCGACCTGTTGAAGATCGGCATCCAATTTTCCTTCAGGGAAAACTTCTTTGGTATCGATAGAATTATCGAACCTGTATGGAATTTGAGATAACTGCGCCGATGCCCGGATCCCTATTCCCGGTTCCTGTCCGCTCCAGGAAACAGCTAATGCATTATTTGGATTGATATTGACCTCTCCAAAACTTTGAAGCTGGGTTAAACATTGATGATGATCGGACAATAACATTTTCACCTGCTCCGAATGTTGCTCATATGGTTTACTTTCCAATCCAATAAGATGAGCATAGAAGCCTGATGGCCTTCTCACCGTTTGAGCTGCATTGTTAATCAAGATATCCAGTCGGTTGTAATTTTTTTCAATATAATTGGCAAAAAGTTCAACGCTGGGAATATGGCGAAGATCGAGTCCATAAATTTTCAGGCGATGGCCCCATTCCGAAAAATCCTCTTCTTTAGCATATCTAATCGCAGAATCGACAGGGAAACGGGTGGTAGCAATAACAGTAGCTCCGGATCGCAACATCATCAATGTGGCGTGATAACCTATTTTAAGCCGGGAACCAGTAATCAAAGTTACTTGCCCAGTAAGGTCGCATGTTTGAAACCTTTTGGCATAATTGAGATCACCGCAATCAGAGCACATGGCATCGTAAAAATGATGAACCTCCTTATATAATTCTTTACAGATGTAACAATTGCGTGGCGAATCCAGAATTCGTTTTTCATTGTTTACCTGTAAACCGTGCGGCGATATTTGTTTTGGGGCTTCAAAAATGCTGGCAGTTCGTGCCGACCTAATACTGGCTGCTGCACGGGCGTTTCTATCGTTTATAAGGTCGCGCTGCTTTTTTTCAAGCTTCACACTTTTGTTTCGGTGTTTTATTTCGCCACGGTGAGGCCTGCTAAGCTGACCGGCAGTCTTCATCAGGGCAATTCTTTGTTCTTCCGATAAGTTAACAAGCTGATCCCCATTTTTAAGTAAATGTTCCAAAACAGAAATGCAGTTATCAATCTCAACAGATGTAATTTTCTTCGTGTTTCCGGTATTATTCTCCATTCAAATCTCACTTCAAAATTCGCTGCAAATGTATTTAAATAAAGAACATGAAAAAATACATTTATCTGGCAATCAACCATGATATTTATTAGAAAACACGCTTATATCTTTCAACATTGAAAATTTTATTATAGAAGAAAGGATATTGGTATGATACAATTGATTAGATTATTACATTTGTGCATATCTGTTTATATGAAAAGAAGCCTAATTTCCAGAGACAGCGAATATTTTCAGGATATCATTAAACTTGAATCTTGCCCAAAGGGAGGGTTTGCATGTATGGAGCAAATTCCTTTTATCAATAGAAATTTATTGCTTGCCCTAAAATTAGCTGAAAATAAAAATTATCCTCATGCGCTGATTGCAATTCATGAATCGTTCGATACAATTTTTAGCCTTCGCGAAGAACAATGTCAAAAATGTGTTAATTTATTCAAGGAATTGATAATAAAATCTTTAGAACAAATCATCCGAGATCTCAAAAGAATGACTACCGGATTGTTTGCCAATAAGAATTATAAATACGACCTTACAAAAGCGGAAGAGATGTTGCAAGAATTAAAGATTCTATAAATTAAATCATGGTTGTCAGGTAAAAATAGTTAGATTACCAGTGAGAAATCTTAACCTTAATTATATTATGCTATAAACCAATCGGCTGCAATCCAAATAATGAATGGTTGCAGCCGATCAATTTATAAGTGCGGGATTTATTCAACTATTAACTTCTTTTTTACAATATGTTCACCATCAGTTATAGTTATTAAATATACTCCGGAGCGAATTGCACTAATATCAATTTGATTATTCAGGATATCTGTTTCTAAAATTTTAATTCCTCTCAAATCGTAAATTGAAGCATGAGTTTTTTCGGGTAAATTGCGGAAATACAAAACATTACTTGCAGGATTAGGATATATTTCACTGAATTCCAACTTAGAAGCTAAATTAGTTTCAGGCAATTTCATAATAATTTTATTAGAAATAATTTCAGTACTGCCTTCAACACAACGTACTGACAAACCCACATTTTTTTCGAAATTATTTCTTCGCACCCAGGAAGAATATTGCTCCATATATCTCATCCAACTGGAAAAAGGATCATATTCAGTAGAACTCCACCAGTATGCTACCTGGTTTATCCAGTCAGTTGCTCCTGATTGATCCACAAAACCACTACCTACAGCACTAAACCCATATTCATCAGTTGCATAATAATATTGTTCCTGCCAATGAATATCTCCGATTTCTCTCAATTTTTCACCGGCAATATCTCCTCCGCCGGCATAGTTAATCAATATACTCCACTCAGCATCGGTTGGTATATGCCAGCCAGAAGGGCATAATTTTCGGCTATCGATTACAGTATAGTAATTATACAATTTTCCATAAATGGTCGAATCCTTATATATATCCCCATATGCTCCGATTTTAAGCTCAATCCACTCCTGCCAGGACATATCGCCTCTATATGGCAAAGGGTCTCCATTATTATATTTTGTGGTTCTCAGGTTTTGTGCCATCCATACCTGAGACCCAATTTTGACAGTTTTATAAACATTATTTTCAACATCCTTCACTGAACCATATACAATATTTGGAAGTGTTTTAAAAGACAGTTCATTTCCGTATCCCTCCCCTGCGCTATTGATGGCATATGCTTTTATATAATATGTTGTATTGGGTTTCAATCCTGAAACTTTCGCCAACCATGTATTATTATCTTCATCCCTCAGGAATGCTTCAGTTCTATTAAACGTGTCCGGATTAGGGCTTGTACTGTAACAAACTCCTTGTTGATCCGCTTCCGTGTCAGTAGTAATTTCAACTATGGCAAAATCTCGACCTATTGTTTTTACCTGATTGGTAGTTACAACCGGAAGACTGGAAAGCCGGTCATTATAGAGGGCTTCTCTTTCATCCGGATCTAATAACCTGTTATACAACCGAATGTCATCCATCACACCATTTAAACAGAAATTCAGATCCTTTTTGGATTTTAATGGAAATTTGACATTGAATAATTTAACATCAATTTTTTTCTTTGCGATGAAGCTATTATTGATATAAAAATTAAATGATCCATCGTAGTAAATCATAATAAAATCGGACCTTGGATGGGCAGGATCTATAGAAAACTTACCTGTTTGATCTGATAAGGTGTATTTTTTACCAGCCACAATTATCTCAAATTGATATTTAAAATTCACAACTTTTATCGACAATTTTAACGATTTTACAGGATTACTTTCCAAAATGATACTATTTGCCTTTCCGGGGGTCCTTACCCAACAACTAACAGTTGTATAAGGCGATTTAAATTCTAATCCCGGAATAGACAATGAATTTTTTTTACCGGTAAATGCGTAAGCACTGTTTAAATTTCCAAACCTGTCGGCAACTAATTTAGCTCCCTTAATTTTTGCATGATGCCCATTACCACTCTCGTCATTAGCATTACTGTTAAAAGGATAGTAAGCAATTAATCCCCTTTGAAGATCTATTTCACCTGATTTTTTGAAGTTGGAAGAGAATGTTGGATTTGCATTTATTGATGATACCATTACAATTACGAGAATGGTGAGCGTAAAGATTTTTTTCATAGAATCACACTTTGGAAATAATTACCTATAACATTTTACTAAATATCAATAAACAGATATTTATAAGTAGCGCCTTTTAAAAATGGAAGAAACCTTAAATACGTTTGTGGATAAAGTATGTAAATTATAATGCAAATTCACGAAAGTCAATTAAAATTGACCGAAACCGGTAAATATTATGACTAATATTTAAGTATTCATTACGAATCTTAAAATCTGACTGAGATTCTATCATTCATGTGCAAATCTTTCATAGTGCGATATCTAAAATAATCATAAAATTTTCTGTTATAGAATGAACTTAATTAAAAATGGAAAAGAACCGACGAACGAGGTTGACTAAAAAAGTTAGAAAGAAATGAATTTGTTTTAATTGATAAAAAAATCAGTCACATTTTCAAAAACAGGATTTATCAAAAAATTTCCGTTCATATCAATATAACCCCAAAAGTTTTCTTTCCTTGCCCTGCTGATTCTGCACGGTTCGATAATCCAATAGCCTTTAACATTAATGTACCCATAACTACCTTTGTAATTAACACATGCCAAACTATCTTTAAACAGCATTGCCTCTTTGTATATTGCAGGAATGCATTTTTGACCTTTAAAATCCATAAATCCATAATTATTTCTTGCTCTGAATAGTACTCTTACAAAACTAAACCCGGGAATCTCAACAACATTCGATTCAAACATCAGTTCTCCATTTTTATTGATCAAACCATATTTGTTACCAATAAATACTGAAGAAAAGCCATCTTTAATTGCGATCAATAACTCCCCATAAACCATTTTTCCTAACAAAGGCAAGGGTGTCATTCTGGGAATATCCCCTATTCACTATTGCAAAACTAATCAACAAAAAGAAAAGAGATTTCATATATTATTTTTTGAATATTCATGTTTTCTATACCCCTTCCACAACAATCATTTTTGTATCTCCTGCCCGCTGTCTGATTGCCCTTGCCTTAGCATACATTTCCGAATTCCACCATTCATTAGCCTTTTCTGTTGTTGGAAATTCCACAACAACAATTCGTTCAGGATTCCATTCTCCTTCCAAAGTTATGGTTTTGCCTCCACGCACAACAAATTTACCATCGAATGCGGCAATTGTCGCCGGTGTTAACTTTCTGTATTCTTCCATTTCTTTGGGGTCGTGAATGGTGACCTCTACAATGACATATGCCGACATCAGTTTTTTTACTAATGTATTAATTTCTGTTTTATGTTGGTATATTTTTCTTCTTTATTAACCAATCATTCAAAAATTTACAATTAAAAAACCTTCTTTAAACTTCCCTTATAACTGGCATTGAAAGGCCTGTCCACACCATCTTCGCCTGTATATGAAATTTCATAAAGATTTCCAGAAATCTTTATAACGATACTCTGTGGGTGCAAAGTAGCATCACTACTATAAGGATACTCAGAATTAATTTTTTAATGATACCAAAAAAACAGGTTTTGATAACACATAGAAGGTAGTACCTCATTAAGTTTTTCAAAATAACTGAGATTCGGAATCCTATATATCCCATTTTTAGGGGATTTTTACCTTAAAAAGGAACTAAGGTCTTATTTCTGACCCAAAATCTTGAGCATTTTGATATGGCTGACTATAGCAGAATAGAATGTTGGCTGAACATGATACGGCAATCCATATTTAAGCGCAGTACTTCTTACAAGCAGCGAAATCTTTTTGTAATGCACATGGCAGATATTTGGAAATAAGTGATGTTCGATCTGATAGTTTAACCCACCGATATACCACGAAAGCATTTTACTGTTTGGGGAATAATCGGAAGTACTGAGCATTTGGTGTATGGCCCAGTTGTTTTCCATATTTCCATTCTCATCGGGCAAAAGATATTCGGTATTTGTGACTACATGGGCTGTTTGAAATACTGTTGCCAGGATAATACCACTTATAAAATGCATGGTCAGAAAAGGAAGCACTACCCAATACCATGGAACTGGCAATACCATCAAAGGTATTGTCAAAAATGCCAGGTAATAAAGTATTTTAGACAGAATAACTTTTATGTACATTTTTCTAAATGAGGAATTACCTGCCAATACTGCCCCCGATTTCCGGTATCTGCGAAGTTGTTTGAAATCCTTTATAGTTGACCAAAGCAGCGTCATCAAGCCATAAAAAAACCAGGCATATAAATGCTGGTACCGGTGAAATTTACGATGTGTTCCGTGTGGTGAAAACCTAAGCACACCGGGAGGTGTAATGTCTTCGTCGTGACCGTCGATATTTGTAAAGCCATGATGTAAAGTGTTGTGCTGATGCTGCCATGTCGGAGGAAATCCACCCAGTGTGTAAAGTGAATAACTCCATAATCTGTTTATAGATTTCTTTTTGGAATATGTACCGTGATTGGCATCGTGCATTACCGACATCCCAACACCTGCTACACCAAAACCCATCAGGATGTAACAGATAAAAACAGCCGGAACTGAATTCACAATTCCCGAAATCAGTATAAAATAAGGAATCAGATACAAAGAATACATAATTACTGATTTCAATATCATGGTTGCATTCGCATATTTTGATGTATGTCTGTTATCGAAGTAATCTTTTACTTTTGCCCGTAGTTCATTAATGAAATCTGGTCTATTTTGCACTGAAAATTGTATATTTTGATTTGCCATAAAATTCCTTTTTTAATTTTTTAACAGATATTTCGGAATACTTTTCGGAAATAAGCTCCATATATAAGTAAACAGGGAAAACAAGACGAACAAAAATTAAAACCAAAAATAAAATGCCAGCCAATCCTGACACCAATAAAAGTTTATTAATAAAATCGAAACTCTCGATCGGAAAAGTCTGGAAGAACAGAATAAAAAAATAAATACTATAACTGATACTTAGAAAGAGTTTCAGTTTTTCGTTTAATAACGTGAACACCAGATTAATTTGGAATTCATTTCAATACATTACTTTGCAAATATAGCTCAATTTTAAATGAATGTCCAGAGAAGGAACAAGTTGCGTCTTATATTTTTTTTCAAAGTGTTAGTGTTATCGAAATAATTAAAAAACATATTCTAAATTACCGACCAGCTTAATTGATTCTTTCCGGAGGGATAACGACCTACGGGGAATATTATTAATACAAATAAAAAGCTTAATTAATGTCCAGGTATATAATTTCTTTTATTTGAGATATCTTTACAGTTGTAAAAAAAATCTGAATATCCAATTAACTATTACTTTTTACGAAATGGGACTTTCCATTCATTATAGCGGTAGTATTTCAAATCCCGGTTGTTTATCTGAATTGATAAACGAAGTACAGGATATTGCTGCTGTATATAATTGGCCATGTGAAATATATGAATGTAAATTTCCTGAAAACCAATATAGCCGTAATACTTATTCGGACAATATCTATGGCATAAGTTTCACACCTCCGGGTTGTGAAAGTGTATTTATTTGTTTCCTGTCAAACGGAAAGATTAGCGGGCCGTCACAATTGGAATTATTTGGCAATTCAGAAATTGAAACCGATAAAAGATACTTGTATATTGTATCTGTAAAAACACAGTTTGCCGGTGCTGAAGTACATATGGTTGTAGTTCATCTGTTCCGATATCTGAGTCAGAAATATTTCGCACGTTTTAATATGAGCGACGAAGGCAATTACTGGGAAACATCGGACGAAAATGTCCTTCGTGAAAATTTTAAAAAATACTCCGATCTGCTCAATAGTTTCTCATCTGCCATCGAAAAACATCCCTTCCAAACCAACGAATCCATTGAAAAATACTTTACAAGGCTACTGGAAATAATCAGGGAGAAGAAACATAGGGGGAAAAAGTAGTTTTATAGTCGTAAGATATTTCATAAGTCGTAAGAGAACAGCTGGGAAGGTTTTAGCTTTTAGGTAAGTCGTAAGAGAGAAGCTGAAATACTCAATTCAAGGTCGTAGACCTTACACAACTGTTGAATAATAATGTAAAATCCTCCTTATCAATGTTGTAGACCTTTGTAGTTGAAAAATATAACTCTTCATCAATTCCAAAAAAATTATTGTATTTCCATTCAGCTTTCCCACCCAGCTCTGCAAAAAATTAGGGCAGTGCCCTCTGCGAAGGTCACTAATTATTCCACGGTGTAATGTATTAGTTAGTCGACAGTCAATAGTCCACAGTGATAGCAGTATACACCATCGACCATCAATTATCAACTATCAATTATCAACTATCAATTATCCCAATTAAACTTTTATTTGCATTTTGAACATATGTTCATTATGTTTGCAGCAGGAAAAAACATGGCACGAACAAAAAAAGACAGACATATACAGAAAGCCCCACACTTCATTGGGTTTCTGCCACAGGGGATACAAAAGAATTCCGGCACTGAGGTAATTATCAATTTTGAGGAATATGAAGCTTTGAAACTGTGCGATTATGAATTGATGACCCAGGCAGAAGCTGCTATATTGATGAATATTTCGAGACCCACATTTACCAGAATTTATGAAAGCGTGAGGCGAAAAATTGCAAAAGCTTTCGTGGAAGGTAGCGGAATTCAGTTTGAAGGTGGAAATGTGGCCATGATGCATTGGTATAAATGTACGAATTGCAAAATCAGCTTTTCACTTCCTGACGCTTCCGAAAACAGCTGTCCTTTCTGCAAATCAGCCGATTTAATTCATAATATATGATAGTTGTCATCGCCACCAACGAAAATAATTTAGATGCTGAAGTAGCCCTTCATTTTGGCAGATGCGGCTGGTATTGTCTTTATTTTAAGGAAAGCCAAACAACCGAATTTATAGAAAACATTGACAGGGATAAAGAGGAAAAGGCCGGAACTGCTGCAGCAGAATTTTTATTGGGTAAAAATATCAGCATGGTTGTTGCCGGGCGTTTCGGCTCAAAAGTAGTCAACATTTTCCGAAATAATAAAGTTCAGATGGTTATTCCTGAAACATCAAAAAACATAAAAGAAATTATTAACCAAATAAATATATAAAAATGAAAATAGCAGTACCTACCAGAGGAAATGTAGTGGACGATCATTTTGGCCATTGCGAAGTGTATACCATTTTTACCGTTGGCGAAAATAAAACAATCGAAAAATCCGAATTATTGCCATCGCCACAGGGTTGCGGCTGTAAAAGCAACATTGCTTCCGAGCTGAGACAACAGGGTGTAAGTATAATGCTTGCCGGTAATATGGGAGCCGGTGCACTGAACGTATTGAGCAATCAGGGAATTGCAGTTTACAGGGGTTGTTCGGGCGATGTTCGCCAGCTTGTCGAAACATTCGTGAATGGCAAGGTTGAAGATTCCGGAATAGGTTGCGACCACCACGATCATCAAAACGGAGAGCACCATTGTAACCATTAATCTTCAAAAATTGCTGAATAATGATAGAACACGAATATAAATTCCGGGTGATGTATCCTGATACCGATCAGATGGGAACAGTACACCATTCCAATTATGTGAAGTTTTTTGAAACGGCACGCTGGGAATTATTCCGCAGCCTTGGCATTCCGTACAACTCAGTTGAGGAGGCGGGATTTATGCTGCCCGTTACCCGAATGAACTTTCGCTTTGTGAAGCCAACCCGTTACGATGCACTGCTTACTGTTTTCACAACTTTGACTAAAATAAAAGGAGTAAGAATTTGGTTTTCGTACAAATTGTACAACGACCAAAACGATTTGCTTTGCGAGGCAGAAACTGAACTGGCATTTGTAGGCAGATACAATTGGAAACCTTGCGCTGCTCCTGATTGGGTTTTAAAGACTATTGAGGATTCCATAATTTCAATTATGCCGTAAAGATTAAATTATGTCACGAATGAATGGCACCGGACCGGAAAATTCCGGACAACAAATGGGTAGAAAATTAGGAATATGTTCTTCAACTCAGGAAAAAAATCCTGATCAGTTGGGAAAAGGTATGGGCAAAAGGCTTCATTCAGGAGGTGGACCTGGATTGGGTAAACGGCTGAAGTACGATTTATTCACTAACAAAAAAGAAAAGACATAAGCAACCAGAAAATTAAAGCACAGATGGGAACATTAATTGATCAGCTCCGCAAAGATGTTCTTTTTATTGAAGGATTGAAATCGTGTATAAACTGTGACACCTGCACAGCAATTTGTCCTGCAGCACAATTTCAGAACTCCTGACCCCATACTTGAATAACAGCTAGTTAATTGGGTAGTATCGCAAATAGGAGAAAGGCAATAATTTATTATCTTTCCAAAAATAAATGCAATTATTGCTACCAATTTTCCACGGGAGACAACATTAATCACCTCCACCTTAGGAGTATTTGAAGCGGATGGGTAATTATAGCATAGCCCAAAAGGAAAAGATATCAGAAGGCACTATATGGTATTCTTTACAAAGCGGGAAGTTAAAAAAAAAACAAAAAGAACCCCAACAACAAATAACCAACCGAAGCGAACGAAGCCAGCAAAATTTAGCTGCTTCGATGGGAATTGGTATAGCTGCCACACGGGGCGAAGAACGAATAATGGCCGCAACAGGTTTACTGGCAGAAGCCCCAACCGTATTTGCACCGCACAACAACGTGATGAATGCCGGAGTGCTTTTCTCCTTGCCAGCCTTGCTTAGCCAAGGCCTGCTCAAATCTACCAGCATATACGAACCATTGCCCAAAGGTTTTTATAGCTTTGTCCATATTTTAATGTTGTTGGCCTTTATGGCTTTTTCCCGGATCAAGAACCCCGAACAGTTAAAGAAAAGCCCTCCCGGAGAGCTTGGCAAAGTATTAGGATTGAACCGGATACCCGAAGCAAAATGTTTACGGGAAAAATTGTCCCTGATCGTATCTCAGGAAAAGGCGGAAAACTTTGAACGTATCTTGTCTAAAGAATGGATTACCAGCGAAGAATGCCTGTTCTTTTACATCGATGGGCACGTAAGGGTAAATCACGGTTATCAGGCTAACCTTCCCAAGAAATTTGTTTCGCGACAAAAACTTTGTTTGCCTGGTACCACCGAGTATTGGGGGCACGGATTACATCCCGATGGCTATCGGGACCGCGCCAGCCTCCCGGACGAACATGCGCGCTAGCGGGTGCTTACTGTATCGGCTGACCAGCTTTTGAACGAGGATGAAAAAACCGTGGTAGATATTTAAAACAATGAACTAAGTGAACAACTGGCAATGATGAACCAGTTAGACGAGGACGAAAAGAACGCCCTTATTAAAATCATAAATTCCATGCTTACCAAAAAACGCATGAAAGATTTACTTGACGGTAAAATTAAACTGGCTATATAAAAGCAAAAAACCGGGACACCCCCGGTTCTCTGTTATCCTTTTGCCGGTTTACAAAACCGGCTATATTACAAGCGCCATTGCAAATGCCGCATAGCGTTCCGAACTAATATTTAGCTTATCTGAGGATTGCTCCAGTCATTGGTTACAGCTTCGGCTTAACGAGGGCAATTGCTAATGCCGCTTAGCTGTCCGAACTACATATTCGGCTCATCTAGGGGAAGTTTAAAGACTTTTTCCAGAAAAATGTGGCTGCGTTGTAAAACAAAAAACCGGGCTGCCCCGGCTCTCTGTTTTTATCCTTTATTCTTGCTCCGCAAATATCGTTCGGAAACGACTTTTAAAATAGGCACGGATTACAAATCGCGCCCGCTGAGGCTAAGGAACAAGTGAGTTAATGACATGTATTAAAAAAGCAATCGTAAATAAAACATATAAAAAAACGCTTATTCCTCCCAAAATTTGCAGATTCGTCTTAATAGTAGAACATTCTCTTACAATTAATTTAAATCTATCCTTTGCAAGAAAGAATCTATAATTAATGGCCAAAATCAAAAAAAACAGTGCAATAAGTATTTCTTTTGCATGAACTTTATAAAATTCTGAATTGAATGAGTTTGTAAAGTTTAACAAACAGAAAACATTAAACATTAAAAATAAACTTAATGCAATAGTCGTAGCCCATTGAGCGATGTCTTTATTTGGAGTTTTTCGTATTACCTTATATATCGAGTAGAAGGCAAAGTAATATAAATTTTTCATCTTTTCCCTTGATTAAAATATAATTGACCTTTTGGTAAATGGAGAATACCTTGTTCTCTTTCTTTTTGTATTTTTTCTTCTTGTAAATACTTTTGCATTTCTGGGCTATTCATAATGTAATCGCCCCAAGATAAGAGAACTCCTAATTCTGCACTGGCTAAACCTACTCCAACAAATACTAAGTCCTTAAAAGCATTATCTCTCGCTTCTGCATTAGGGGCTGTTGACAAAGCTCCCAAATCAGAAAGGACTATCACAGTATTAACTAAAATTCCTCCAACCTTTATTGGAGTTTTTAACTTAATGATTCTAACAGTTTTATTTCCATAAAAAGTATTCCCATATAGTTTAATCATCCCTTTTCCTGCGTTATACCCTAACTTTAATTTAGAATATTTAGCAGCTATAGCTACTTCATCTAAATTATTGTCAATCCAATTTCCCTGATCAGAAACTGTTTTATATGTCTCATACATATTTTCATCAGATTCATCTTCATCTTCTTCTTTACTCCCTTCATTTCTTACTTCTCCATTAACAATAAAACGGATATTAGGATTCTTTGAAAGGTCATATAATTGATCCCAAGGAAAGACACTTTTTGCAGTGTCCATTCCTGTAGGATCAATTAGGTTAATAGGATTATTATAGACATATGCATAAGAAGTGTATTCATAGTGCAATTCGATCATTGGATCTATAGTATGAAAACGACCTATCTGAGGGTCATACATCCTTGCGCCGTAATCGTACCAATCCAGTGAAACATCAACAATTCCGTCATTGTCTTTGTCATATCCTTCGGTTTGTTTTTCCTTGCCGTTGTAAAGGTACTTGTTGTTGGAAGAGTTGGAAGCCTTCCAGGAGGTTCCTCCAAAGGGATAGTAGTCGGTTTTCTGGGTTACCGTACTGTTTTGGTCTATTACAACACGGGTATTGCCCAAGTGGTCTTTCAGATAGTACTGATAAATCCCTGTACTATTGCCGTTGTACCTTACAAAACCTTCCTCGGTATGGATCAGGTTTAATGTGCTTGCTCCAGTCCCAGTTTTAATAAACTCCAGTTCGCCACAGTAATCGGTAGTAGTAACGTGCCGGTGGCATTGGTGCTTATTTTCTGTAGTTTGGCTCCTGAGGCATCGTAGATATACTGAATTTTTGAGTTGTCAAGGAACGTGATTTCTTCGGGTAAATTTAGTAAATTATAAGTAATCAAAGTTATCTTTTTGTTTTTATCGATCGTAAGGTTTCCGTTGGCATCGTAAGCGTAATCGTTATCTGTATTCGTTCCGTCGATAAAGCCTTGAGTCTCTACAGCAAAATCGGTCACATGATCCAACTGATAGATACCATGCTTACCAAAAAGAAGTTTAAAGACTTCTTTAAGAAAAATATATCTGCGTTATAAAAACAAAACCCGGATTGCTCCGGGTTTTGTTTTTACTTTAATTCAGGTAATATTTTTCGCTTAGGGACTTTCTTTATAGCCCTGTCTCGCCTTAACTCATACTTGCCATCTGTTAACCAAAATGGTATAAGGTTTTCCCCTTCTATTAACCATTTCTTAGGTTGTTGATAAATAAGTTCTGTTCCTGCGGATAGAGGTATATACATTTCTATTAGATTAGTTTTTTCATTACCTGAGATATAGAAAATAGTATCAGTCAATAAATTTAAATAGCTTACTGCTATTTTATCTATTTTAAACATACCTATGCAAACAAAACCATTATTATCACTTTCGGTAACAATTGAGTCATTAATAATAACTTTAGCATTACTAATGGGCAAAGAGTCTTTTTCAGTGGTTTTTAAAATAATTCTCTTACCCTTAATTGTATCAACAAAAAGTTTCTTAATAATAGGTTTTCCCTTCTCTGGCAATTGAATATCTAAAACCAATGTGTCATTATACTCTTTCCAAGTACCTTTGACAATCCCTTTTCCAGGTACATATTCATTTATTTTATACTTGAATGTATAGTCTTTATTGAGCTTAATTTGATAACAATGGAAAGCATCCTTACACTCCCCATAAACTCCTATCAATTCTAAGTTATTCTGAGAATATACAGACAATGTAATCGTAAGTAAGCAGATATATAGAAAACTTTTTTTCATATTTCTAATGTACGGTTGTATTTACCCCATTGATTGGGACTCTGATAGCCATTCTGAAAGCCCTAGCTTGTCCTGTAATCTGATTTATGTTGTTCCCAGTAAGTACATGGTTGCCACCTTGAGAATAATTCCTAAAATCAACAGGTCCTGCCCCAATACCAGGATAAGGGGATGGTGTTCTTTCTCCACCAAAAAACGAACCCCTACTATATGCCGCTTGTTCGTCAGACCAGTCATACAGTAATGTGGAACCACCAATACTTCGAGCATTTTGTTCTCCATTTGCATCCCATAACTTTATTGATGTTTCACCAGTTTCAAATTGATAGCCGTGTTTTGCTTCATGTGCAAAAAAGCTCAACTGATTATCTAAAGTTGGGATTCTTATGTCAACAGCTCCAGTTTGAGTATTATATACTGTTTTCCCTGTTGCTGTACCATTTGCCTGACCTGCTGTTCTTGGTGCATTTAAAGACGCATCTTCAACCACATTGTATACTTGGGTTGATGCTCCCATTGCTGCCAATTCTGTTCTTGTTTGAGTAAATTCAGTATTCATAGTAGCCAACGTCTGCTGCTGACCTGCCAATCTGTTATTAAGCCTATCAAGTTTCTTTTGGGAAAGCCCACCAGCATTTATTTTCGCTTGAGTTTTGTTAACTTTCGCTTGTTGAGCATTTGTTTGCCTTGTCATGTCATTGTCCAAATTATCTGCCCAAGCTTGGCCTGCTGGTGTCCAAATATTGCCGTCAATATCAACTCTCACTATAGGATTATTGCCACAATATGCATATGGGCTTGCTGAGTAATAATTTTCTGCAAGGTTGTCGATGCAGTGCCAACGTCCTATCTGCGGGTCGTAGAAACGCCATCCGTAATCGTACCAGTCCAGTGGAACATCAACAATTCCGTCATTGTCTTTGTCATATCCTTCGGTTTGTTTTTCCTTGCCGTTGTACAGGTACTTGTTATTGGAAGAGTTGGAAGCCTTCCAGGAGGATAAATCCCTGTACTATTGCCGTTGTAGCTTACAAAACCTTCCTCGGTATGGATCAGGTTAAATGTGCTTGCTCCAGTCCCAGTTTTAATAAACTCCAGTTCGCCACAATAATCGGTAGTAGTAACCGTGCCGGTGGCATTGGTGCTTATTTTCTGCAGTTTGGCTCCCGAGGCATCGTAGATATACTGTATTTTTGAGTTGTCAAGGAACGTGATTTCTTCGGGTAAATTTAGTAAATTATATGCAATGCTGACAATTTTATATTGCTCTTGCTTCGCAAATGTCGTTATAAACGACTGTAAAGA
>JBBQEI010000069.1:0-23615 GCA_038320545.1 Bacteroidales bacterium | reverse complement strand
CGATATTTTGGCATCCGATGGACGTTTGCTTGCCAGTTCAGTTCCCTATTATGAAATTCGCATTGATACAAAAGCAAAAGGTCTCACACCAGAAATATTCAGTAATAACATTGATTCATTAAGCCTGTGTCTTTCCAAACTTTTTAATGATAAGCCAAAAAGCGAATATAAACGGGAACTACTCAATGCCCGCAGAGAAAATCGTCAATATTATCTGTTAAAAAGAAAAGTTGACTATATCCAGTTGAAAAAGTTACGCACCTTCCCCATGTTTAGGCTGGGACAGAATAAAGGTGGCCTGATAGCTGTACAATCTAACTTCAGGATTAAGCCACATGGTTCACTGGCTACAAGAACAGTTGGAAATACCAGCAAAAGCGATGCTGGGAATATTGTTGGAATAGAAGGCGCATATGACAAAGATCTCAGGGGAGTTGAAGGTGTAAGGCTTATGCAGCGTCTTTCGGGAAGTGTATGGATGCCTGTTAACGATCGAAATGAAGTGGAACCAGTTGATGGGTATGATATTACAACTACTATTGACGTCAATATCCAGGATGTAGCGGAGAGTGCCTTGAGGCGTCAACTTATGAAAAATAATGCCCACCATGGTTGCGCTATTTTAATGGAAGTAAGCACCGGCGAAATAAAAGCTATTACAAGCCTGGAAAGAGATGATAGCGGCATTTACCTAGAGAAATATAATTATGCACTGGGAGAAAGTACAGAACCAGGATCTACATTCAAACTGGCTTCGATGATCGCCCTATTGGAAGATGGTTATATCGATATGGAAGATACTGTAGATACCGGAGAAGGATTTTACATGTATAAAGGCAAAAAAATAAAGGATAGTGAAGACAAAGGCCTTGGAAAAATAACCATGCTTCAGGCTTTTGAACATTCGTCGAATGTAGGTATTTCAAAAAAAGTAGTCCAATATTATACAGGTCGCGAAAGGCAGTTTATCGACAGGCTCTACCGAATGAAGATTAATCAGAAACTGGATATAGACATTCGGGGCGAAGGAAAACCAGAGATTAAATATCCGGGCGACAGATTATGGTCGGGCTGGTCATTGCCAATGATGTCTATCGGATATGAAGTACGCATGGCACCGATTCACATATTAACTTTTTACAATGCCATTGCAAACGATGGGGAAATGGTAAAACCCAGCTTCGTAAAATCAGTTTCACAACATGGAAATGTTATTAAGAGCTTTGACACTGAAATAATAAATCCATCCATCTGCTCATCTTCAACATTAAAAAAGGTAAGAAGAATGTTGGCTGGAGTTGTAGATTCAGGTACTGCCCGAAATCTCCGGGATTCAGTTTTGCATATAGCTGGCAAAACCGGCACCGCCCAAATTGCCAAAGGAAAACAAGGATATCGTATTGCTTTAAGTTATCAGGCTTCTTTTGTAGGATATTTCCCTGCTGATAACCCCAAATATTCATGCATTGTGGTGGTTAACTCTCCTTCCAATAGTGTTTATTATGGTAATGTGGTTGCAGGTCCGGTATTTAAGGAAATTGCCGATAAGGTTTATGCTACCAGCGTAAACTGGCATCCGATTATAAAGTCGGAACGGCATCCAAAAGTTGATATTCCATATTCAAAAACAGGCGATCGCAAGGAATTGGATATAGTTATGGATAAATTAAATATTCCGGTTGAGGATAACAGTAAATCTAATTGGGTTACAACTAATAAAAAAGATGATAAAATAGAATTTATTTCCCGTAGTGTTATCGATCACCTGGTTCCAAATGTTGTGGACATGGGATTGAAAGATGCGTTATACCTTCTCGAAAATGCCGGATTAAGAGTGATAGTGACCGGTCGCGGAAAGGTAAGAAAACAGAGCATTGCACCAGGGTCGAGGATTGTTCAGGGTGGCACAATTTACCTGGAAATGAGTTATGGATGAAATAGTAGTTAGTCGTAAGTAGTCCCGATAGCTATCGGGAGTAGTTAGTAGTTAAATAAAAAAAATAAAGATTGAAAACAGTACAAGACATATTAAAAGGTGTAAAGGTTAAGGAACTGAAAGGAAACTCCAACAAAGAGATTTCCGGAATATGTTTCGATAGCCGTAAAGTCGCTTTAAACTGTGTTTTTGTAGCTACCAGAGGTACTGTGAGCGATGGTCATAAATTTATTGAAATGGCTATTGATAAAGGTGCTTCAGCTATTGTTTGTGAAGAAATTCCTGATATAAAAAATGAAAATATAACTTTTGTTCAGGTTGATGACAGTTCAAAGGCCTTGGGCGAAATTTGCTCAAATTATTACGGACGACCGTCGGAAAATCTTAGTTTAATTGGTATAACAGGTACTAATGGCAAAACAACCACAGCAACCTTGTTATATCATATGTTCAGAAAGCTGGGCTTTAAAGCCGGATTAATATCTACCGTGGTATATTATGTCGATAACAAAGAATTAAACGCCAGCCATACAACACCCGATGCACTTCAGTTAAATGCCTTATTGGCTTCGATGGTAGATGCCGGTTGTAAATATTGTTTCATGGAAGTGAGTTCGCATGCCATTGCTCAGCACCGCATTGCAGGTTTAATATTCAAAGGTGGAATTTTTACCAATATCACGCACGATCATCTTGATTTTCACAAAACATTCGAAGAATATATCAAAGCCAAAAAGCTATTCTTCGACAAACTGCCGAAAAACAGCTTTGCCCTTGTAAATGCCGATGACCGTAATGGCCGTATGATGCTGCAGAATACCAGGGCCGCCAAATATACTTTTGCTTTAAAAACAATGGCCGATTTTCACTGCAAAGTAGTCGAAAGTCATTTTGATGGTTCCATGCTTCAAATTGATGGCAAAGAAGTATGGACTCATTTTATTGGAGAATTTAATGCTTATAATCTCCTGGGAGTATATGCCACTGCTGTTCTCTTAAACCAGGATCGAGAAATGGTTTTGGAAATATTGAGCAGCCTGACATCTGTTTCAGGACGATTTGAATATTTGCGTTCAAGCGATGGTATCACTGCCATTGTAGATTACGCCCATACTCCCGATGCACTGGAAAATGTATTGAAAACGATAAACCAGATCAGGTTGGGCGATCAACAGATCATCACTGTTGTAGGTGCTGGTGGCGACAGGGATAAAACCAAACGTCCGGTGATGGCTAAAGTAGCGGCAACATACAGCGACAGGCTGATCTTAACTTCCGATAATCCGAGAAGCGAAGATCCAACCGATATTTTAATCGATATGGCCAGGGGATTGGATATCACTGCAAGCAAACAAACCCTTACCATTGTCGACAGACGTGAAGCCATTAAAACTTCTATTGCCCTTGCCAAAAAAGGTGATATAATTTTAGTTGCAGGCAAAGGACATGAGAATTACCAGGAAATCAAAGGGGTTAAACACCATTTTGATGACAAGGAAGTTATAAGAGAATATTTTGAATCGTAAAAACCCAATAATATGCTGTACTATCTTTTCTCTTATTTAGATAAATTGGATGTTCCGGGAGCAAGGGTGTTTCATTACATCTCATTCAGGGCTTCACTGGCAATTATTTCGTCGCTTCTCATTGGACTTTTTATCGGAAAACGTTTAATCAGGTATTTGCAAAAGAAACAAATCGGAGAAACCATCCGTGAATTAGGATTGGAAGGCCAGATGCAGAAAAAAGGCACTCCAACAATGGGTGGCATCATTATCCTGATTTCTATACTGGTACCTGCCATTTTACTCTGCGATCTTTCGAATATCTATATTATTCTAATGCTGGTAACCACAATTACACTTGGTTTTGTCGGATTTGTGGACGACTATATTAAAGTATTCAAAAAGGATAAAAAGGGGCTTCATGGTAAATTTAAAGTACTCGGCCAGGTTGTTTTAGGGCTTATTATTGGTCTGACACTTACATTCAGCAATCAGGTGGTGGTGAGGGATCGTTTACCTGCTGCCGAAATAACCTCGATGCCTGGCATTTTTGAAAATCCTGATAACATACCTGCTTCAACGCCCTATGTAATCCAGGACGAAAAATCGAATAAAACAACCATTCCTTTCTTCAAAAATCATGAATTCGACTACAGTTCGCTCATCTGGTTTATGGGAGATAAAGCGCAGAAATACACCTGGATAGTTTTTACCATTGCTGTCATTCTGATAATCATTTTCATCTCCAATGGGGCAAATATCACCGATGGGCTCGATGGACTTGCCTCCGGCACATCAGCAATCATTGGGGCAACTTTAGCAATACTGGCCTATGTTTCAGGAAATATTATATATTCCAATTACTTAAATATAATGTACCTCCCCTATACTGGTGAGCTGGTAATCTTTATCAGTGCTTTTATCGGTGCAACCGTTGGATTTTTGTGGTATAACACCTACCCTGCTCAGGTTTTTATGGGCGATACAGGAAGTTTGGCGATTGGTGGTATTATCTCGGTTTTTGCAATTTTAATCCGCAAAGAACTTCTGATTCCAATTCTCTGTGGAATTTTCATTATTGAAAATTTCTCAGTAATGATGCAGGTTGGATATTTTAAATATACCCGCAAAAAATACGGGGAAGGGCGAAGGATATTTAAAATGGCTCCTTTGCATCATCACTATCAAATGGTTGGTTATCCTGAAGCCAAAATCGTTACTAGATTCTGGATTATAGGAATAATCTTAGCCATTTTAACAATTGTTACTCTCAAAATCCGATAAGCAAAATGATAAGGAAAAAACGTATAGTGATTCTTGGTGCAGCTGAAAGTGGTTTGGGTGCAGCTATCCTTGCCCAGAAAGAGGGTTTTGAGGTTTTTGTATCCGATTTTGGAATTGTAAAACCAAAATATAAGGCAACATTAGATAAATACAGCCTTCACTATGAGGAAGGGCAACATACCGAGGAGCTTATCCTGAATGCCGATGAAATTATCAAAAGCCCTGGTATTCCGGATAAATTGCCCATAATAAAAAAAATAAAAGAAAACGGCATTCCCGTTATTTCGGAAATTGAATTTGCCGGAAGGTACACAAATGCTAAAAAGATCTGTATCACTGGAAGTAATGGAAAAACCACCACTACTACTTTGCTTTATCATATGTTGCGAAAGGCTGGGTTAAATGTGGGATTGGCAGGCAATGTTGGTAAAAGCTTCGCATGGTCGGTTGCCGAAGATAATTTCGACTACTATGTAATTGAACTTAGCAGTTTTCAGCTCGACGGCATGTTCGATTTTCGTGCTGATGTTGCTATTCTTCTGAATATTACCCCCGATCATCTGGACAGGTATGATTATAATCTTCAGAACTATATAAATTCAAAATTCAGGATTACCCAGAATTTAACAAATGATCAGTTTTTTATATTCTGCTCCGATGATGACGTAACCATCAGAGAACTTGAAAAAATCGTAATCACCTCCCAGAAATTGCCGTTTTCAGTGAAACATATCCATCGTCCGGGTGCTTATGTCGACAGTAATAATATGGTAATCAATTACCAGGATGATGATTTTAAAATTTCACTCGACGAACTTTCTCTTAAAGGTCGCCATAACACATACAATTCCATGGCAGCAGGTATTGCCGCTAAGGTACTTGAATTGCGAAAGGAAATAATTCGCGAGAGCATGACCGATTTTCAAGGTGTTGAGCATCGACTCGAACACGTTTTGAAAATCCATGGTGTTGATTACATCAACGATTCCAAAGCTACCAACGTTAATTCTACCTGGTATGCCCTGGAATGCCAGACATCTAAAATTGTTTGGATTGCAGGCGGTCTGGACAAAGGAAACGATTACGCCGAACTTTATGATTTAGTCAGGGACAAGGTTAAAGCCCTTGTTTGCCTGGGTAAGGACAATGAAAAACTGATAAAGACTTTTGAAGGTGTTGCCCCGGTAATTGTTGATACACATTCGATAAACGATGCAGTTAAAGCAGCATACAAACAGGCAAAGAACGGAGATGTTGTCCTTCTTTCTCCTGCCTGTGCCAGTTTTGACCTTTTTGATAATTATGAGGACAGAGGCAGGCAGTTTAAGGATGTTGTGAGAGAATTGTAGATGGGTTGCGGGTTACGAGTTGTGAGTTGTGAGTAATGAATTACGAAAATTAGTTTATCATTAAAACAGAAGTAGAAAATAATTGATTTGGTAGGTGAATTGTCTTACGACTTAAGACTCCCGATAGCTATCGGGACTAATACGACTAAATAAAAAATGAACGAAAAAGTTAAAAAGTATTTTCATGGCGATGGGGTGATCTGGGGTGTAATAATTGCGCTTTCACTGATCTCTCTTCTTGCTGTTTATAGCGCAACCGGGACACTTGCCTATAAATATCAGCATGGAAATACAAGCTATTATGTATTAAAACATTTAACTTATATGTTCATCGGGCTAATGATCACATTTGTTACACACCATATTCCATATCAGTTTTATTCACGTTTGTCTCAGTTGTTTCTCATCATTTGTGTGCCGCTGTTACTGGTAACCCTCGTTTTCGGCAGGAACTTGAATGAAGCTTCCCGATGGCTTACATTACCCGGAATAGGCCTTACAATTCAAACATCCGACTTCGCTAAGCTGGCATTGATCATGTATCTTGCACGTCTTCTTTCCCTTAAACAGGAACAAATAAAAGATTTTAAAAAGGCTTTTGTTCCGCTTTTATTGCCCGTTGCACTGGTTTGTGGATTGATATTACCAGCAAACTTCAGTACGTCAGCCATTATATTTTTTACTTGCCTGGTTATTATGTTTATTGGCAGGGTAAGTCTCAAGCAAATTCTTGCACTCGTTGGTATCGGAATTGTTCTTGGAGGCCTTTATATTGGTGGCGCATTAATTACTAAACACGAAGGCCGTATTAAAGTATGGCAGCACCGCATTGAAAATTTTGCATCTGGTGATAGTGAAGATAATTTTCAGGCCGAACAGGCAAAAATAGCTATTGCCACAGGGGGAATATTAGGAAAAGGCCCCGGTAACAGTACTCAGCGGAACTTTTTACCACACCCATATTCTGATTTTATTTATGCCATTATTATCGAAGAATATGGATTGGCTGGCGGTTTGACTATCATGGCACTATACCTATGGCTGCTATTCAGAGCTGGAATCATTGTCAGGAAAAGTGACAAGACGTTCCCGGCATTTTTAGCCATTGGATTAACCATCATACTGGTTTTTCAAGCCATGATTAATATGGCAGTGGCAGTGAACCTGTTTCCAGTTACCGGGCAAACGCTCCCTCTTGTAAGTATGGGAGGATCATCTCAATTATTTACATGCTTTTCGCTTGGAATAATTTTAAGTGTAAGCCGCTCTGTTAAAAAACAAAAAGTTAAACAAGAAACTGAAAATATTGAACCCAGTGGAGAACTTCAACCAGCATAAAAAAGTCATCATCAGCGGTGGTGGAACGGGAGGACATATCTTTCCGGCAATTTCCATTGCCAATGCTTTAAAAGCATTAAAACCTGATATTGAAATATTATTCGTGGGAGCTATTGGTCGTATGGAAATGGAAAAGGTTCCTGCAGCAGGGTATAAAATAATCGGATTGCCAATCAGTGGTTTTCAAAGAAAGATATCATTAGGAAACATTAAAGTGATCACACAATTAATGTATTCTTTATTGAAAGCCCGGAAGATAATTTCGGATTTTAGGCCTGATATTGCCGTGGGTGTTGGTGGTTATGCAAGTGGCCCTCTTTTAAAGATAGCATCGCAAAAAGGAATTCCAACGGTGATACAGGAGCAGAACTCATACGCCGGGGTAACAAACAAACTTCTGGCTAAAAAAGCTGCAAAAATTTGTGTTGCTTATGAAGGCATGGAACGTTTTTTTCCAAAAGATAAAATAATTATAACAGGAAATCCTGTTCGCCAGGATTTAGATTCCATAGCGAATAAAGAAGAGGAAGCAATTAAATATTTTGGACTGGACAAATCGAAAAAAACCGTTCTGATATTAGGAGGTAGCCTGGGTGCCAGAACAGTAAATGATAGTCTGGCACAAAACCTGGATCTCTTAAAATACGAAAACATTGAAGTGATCTGGCAAACAGGACCCAGATATTTTGAAGAAATGAAGCGAAAAGCTGATGCATCAGGGGCTGCAAACATTAAACCCATGGCTTTTATTTCAAGAATGGATTTGGCTTATGCTGCTGCCAATCTTGTAGTATCGCGGGCTGGTGCAGGAACTATCTCAGAACTCTGCCTTGTGGGAAAAGCAAGTATTTTGGTCCCATCGCCCAATGTGGCCGAAGACCATCAAACTAAAAATGCAATGTCGCTTACCAACAGAAATGCGGCAATTATGGTAAAAGATTCGGAGGCAAAGCAAACATTGGTTAAAACGATGTTGGACACTGCTCGAAATGACGAGGAATTAATACGTCTTTCACAAAATATATTAAAGCTGGCAGAACGGGATTCAGCCAAAAGAATTGCACAGGAAATTTTGAAACTGATACATGGGTAACCTGAACAACATACAGAATATTTACTTCTTAGGCATCGGCGGAATAGGCATGAGTGCTTTGGCAAGATTTTTCCATACCCAGGGGAAAAAAGTTGCCGGCTACGATCGTGTTTCTACCATTCTAACCCAACTGTTAGAGCAGGAAGGCATGGATATTCATTATGTTGATGATGTTAAGCTTATTTCAGCTTCATATTCAGATAAAGAGAAAACATTAATTATATATACTCCTGCCGTTCCCTCTGATCATAAAGAATTCATTTTCTTTAAGGAACAAGGTTTTACAATTAAGAAAAGGGCTGAAGTACTTGGAATGATTTCACTCACAAAAGATGTGATTGCCATAGCCGGAACTCATGGTAAAACTACTACATCAACCATGGTTGCGCACTTATTAAAACAATCGCACCTGGATTGCAGTGCATTTCTAGGTGGTATTTCACAGAACTATCAATCGAATCTCCTTTTATCCCCTTCGAGCAATTGGGTAATTGCCGAAGCTGATGAATACGATCGCTCTTTTTTACAGCTATTCCCCAAACAAGCTGTTGTAACCTCAATGGATGCTGATCATCTCGATATTTATGGCACCCACGATGAAGTGAAAAAGGCTTTTTGGCAGTTCGTTTCACAAATAAAAGATGGCGGTTCAATGGTAATTAAAAAAGGACTCGCGAAAGATGCATTGCGAAATATAAAAGTTTTTACTTATTCACTTTCGGAAAATGCTGATTTCTGTGCCGAAAACATCATTGCAAAAGATGGTCTTTACCATTTCGACCTGAATACCCCTTTTGGAAAACTAAAAGATATAAACCTTGGTTTTCCGGGATTATTGAATGTGGAGAACTCCATTGCAGCAATGGCTATGGCAATGCTTGCCGGAGTCACAAATGATGAGATATACAATGCCATGAGCTCGTTCAAAGGAGTTCAGCGCAGGTTCGACTTCCATATCAGGCATAAGGATTTTCTAATGATCGACGATTATGCCCATCATCCTGAAGAGTTGAGATATACAATTCAATCAGTTAAAGATTTATATCCGGGGAAAAAGGTAATGGGGATATTCCAGCCTCATTTATTCAGTCGTACCAATGATTTTGCAGCAGAGTTTGCAAAAAGTCTCGACTTACTCGATCAGGCTATTGTTCTTGATATCTATCCTGCAAGGGAAGCTCCTATTCCGGGCGTTACATCCTCAATTATCCTTGATAAAATGCAGATCAAAAATAAAATTCTCTGCACGAAACAGGATCTTCTTTCAGTAGTTGAAAATATAAACAGACCCGACATTGTAATTACCATGGGAGCCGGCGACATCGACACTTATTTAAATCCGTTGAAATCTTTATTTATTAAAAAATATCACTTAGAATAATACATGCTCAGAATTCGTAACATATTGATTTTTATTACCATTGTAATTTTCCTTACAATCACATTCAGCTTTGTGGCTACAAAGCAAAATGACCTTGTATGCAACATGGTGGAAGTAAAAATTATAGACAGTGCAAAAAATAGTTTTATCCAACCCAGAGATATTCAGAATCTGCTTTATAACAAAAACATAAAACTTATTGGAAAGAATTTCAAAAACATAAATTTAAAAGCTTTAGAAGCTGAACTCAATACATTTACACCGGTCGAAAATGCAGAAATATATAAGACTTCCGGCGGAAAGGTAGTAGTCGAAATTCAGCAACGTAATCCTATAATCAGGGTTTTTGATGTATTAAACCAAAGTTACTATATCGACGATAAAGGTCATATGATGCGCATTTCAGGAAAATATACATCGCATGTGCCGGTAGCAAATGGATATATCAGCGCTCCTGAAGATTTTAAAAAAAGCTTAAATGTGTTGTCGTTGCAACGTCCTGGAAAACGATCGGTGCTTGCTGAACTCTATCAGTTGGCACAGTTTATTGAAGATCACGAATTCTGGAAAGCGCAGATTCAACAAATTTATGTGAACAATAAACATGATTTTGAACTCATTCCCAGGGTAGGTTCGCATGTGATCCTGTTTGGTGACATCAGTAACTGCGAAGAAAAATTTAACAACCTCGAGTCTCTCTACATCAATGGCTTAAATGCTGTTGGATGGAATAAATATGAAACTATTAATCTGAAATATAAAGGACAGGTTATTTGCACTAAAAGATAATTGACATGACACAAAAAAAAGACATTGTAGCCGCCATCGACATTGGAACAACCAAAATAGTTGCCTTGATTGGGAAACGTCATCCCAACAATCAGCTTGAGATTCTGGGCTTAAGCAAAACAATTTCTACCGGCGTAAAACGTGGAGTAGTCCAAAATATAGAGGAAACAGTAAATGCAATTTCGCAGGTTGTAAATGAGGTGCAACAACGCACAGGTGTTATCATTAAAGATGTTTTTGTTGGAATTGCGGGTCAGCATATAAAAAGCTTGAAAACGAGGGGGTATATCAACCGCGACTCATACGACGACGAGATTACCCACGAGGATGTAAAACGTTTATTGCGCGACGCTCATAAAATTCCCATTGATGTAGGTGAAGAAATTATTCATGTTCTTCCGCAAAGTTTTATAGTGGATAACGAAACAGGTATCAAAAACCCTGTGGGTATGTCGGGTATAAGGCTCGAAGCCAATTTTCATATCGTGATAGGAAATATATCGTCGGCAAAAAACATTGAAAAATGCATTAACCGCGTCGATCTTCAGCTTCAGGATCTTATTCTGGAACCATTAGCATCGTCGGCTGCAGTTTTAACCGACGACGAAAAAGAAGCAGGTGTGGCCCTGGTGGATATCGGTGGCGGCACCACTGATATTGCAGTTTACCACGATGGCACCATTCGCCACACGGCTGTGATTCCTTTTGGTGGCTATGTTATTACAAAAGATATAAAAGAAGGTTGCTCCATTCTTGAAAAACAGGCAGAGCTTCTGAAAATGAAACATGGTTCCGCATTAGGCGATTTTGCTTCAGAAAACCGTGTGATAGCCATTCCCGGTATTTCGGGCAGGGAATCAAAAGAAATATCGGAAAAGAGCCTTGCATACATTATCCAATCGCGCATGGAGGAAATTCTGGATGCGGTAATGTTTGAAATCGAAAATTCTGAATATGCCGACCGCCTCAGCGCAGGAATAGTAATTACAGGCGGTGGCGCCATGCTGAAACATTTGCCACAGCTCGTCCGCTTTAAAACAGGCATGGATGTAAGAATAGGTTATCCTAACGAACACCTGGTGGGGAATATAAGCGAAGAGGTAAATCAACCCATGTATGCCACCAGTGTTGGTCTTTTGATGAAAGGATTTGAATATTTGGATTCCAAATGGGAAGAACAACCGGAAAGGATAGTAATAGAAAAACCGGTTTTTGAGGAATCGGTGATCAACTCTGCTCCCATTATAACTGCCACCATGAATATGGATGTGGAAACCGAAAAGGAAAGGATTAAACCAAAAAACAAGCTCATCGACTCGTTGAAAAAAACGTTGACAGAGATGTTCGAGGATAACAGTGCTAAAATGTAAACCTAAAACCCTTAAAAACTTATAATATGCCAGAAGAGCTGATAAACTTCGACCTTCCGCTGGAACGTTCCTCGATTATTAAAGTAATTGGAGTTGGAGGCGGTGGAAGCAATGCGGTAAATTACATGTACCAGCAAGGCATTAAAGATGTAAACTTTGTAATTTGCAATACCGATGCTCAGGCGCTCGAAAAAAGTCCTGTTGTTGTAAAAATGCAGCTTGGGGCTAAAACTACCCAGGGACTGGGAGCCGGTAATAAACCTGAAATAGGCCGCCAGGCAGCTCTCGAAACTATTGAAGAGCTGGTGGAACTTCTTTCAAAAGGCACAAAAATGGTATTTATTACTGCAGGAATGGGCGGTGGTACCGGAACAGGAGCTGCACCGGTAATTGCCAGGGCTGCTAAAGAATTAGGTTTATTAACAGTCGCGATTGTTACAATCCCGTTCATGTTCGAAGGTGCTCAACGTTTAAAACAAGCTGTTGATGGTATTAAAGAATTGCAGGAACATGTAGATTCGTTGCTGATTATCAGCAATGAGAAATTACGGGAAATATATGGCAATTTAAAGCTTGGGCAGGCATTTGCCAAAGCCGATAATATTTTAGCCACAGCTGCCAAAGGAATCGCAGAAATGATCACAGTGTCGGGATATATAAACGTGGATTTTGCCGATGTACAAACAGTAATGACCAATAGTGGAGTATCGCTGATGGGATCAGGGTTGGCTGAGGGAGAAAACAGGGCATTGCTGGCTACCCAGCAGGCATTATCATCGCCTCTTTTGAACAATAACGATATTACCGGTGCAAAGAGCGTATTGTTGAACATTACTTATGGTACCGACGAAATAAGTATGGATGAGGTTGGTCAGATTACCGATTATATATCATCATGTTTATCGAAGGAAGCACTGGTAATTTGGGGTGCAGGCTTCGACGAACGATTAGGCAACCAGGTGAATGTCACCATTATTGCCACAGGTTTTACTGCCAACAGCGTTCCCGAACTGAATATTTACATAAAGGAATCGGAGAAAATTCATCTGTACGACACACAACAAATGCATCGTTCGGATATTGACTTTCAGGTAATTGAAAAAAACAACCAGGAAGTTGAATTTGAGGCCAATCCTCTACAGCGAAAACTGGAATTCGGAAGTGCTGATATTGATAATGGCGGATTCGTTGTGTACAACAGTTCTAGAAAAGATTCCAAAAATGATGTACATACTGCCAAAAAAGCTTCTGAAAGAATAAAGACCTTACAAAAAGGAACGGAGAAATTTAAAGAAGCCGGACTTGCCCAAACCGACGAACGTGCTAATATTGATAAACTGGAACTAATTCCGGCATATCAGCGTCGGAATGTCAATATCGATGTCAACCTTCCATCGAAAGATGCTAATATTTCAAGGTTAACACTCGGCAGCGACGACGACAACCAGGTAAGGTTACGACCAAATAATTCGTATTTACACGATAATGTAGATTGATAAAAGCTGATTAGGGGTTTAGACTGAAGACTATTAGGAAAAATACTTTAGTTTTCAACCTTCTACCTTCAGCCTAATACCTAATATCCTAATACCTAAAATCTAGAAAAATGAGCTTATTCGACCAGATAAACGAAGACATAAAAAAAGCCATGCTTGCCAGGGAAAAAGATAAACTGGAAGCTTTACGGGCTATAAAAGCAGCATTTTTGGTAGTAAAAACCGAAAAAGGCGGAATGGAAGAAATACCATCTGATATTGAGCTGAAGGTTATCCAAAAACTGGTAAAACAACGAAGGGAATCAGCCGAAATCTATAAACAACAAAACCGCCCCGATTTATATGATAAGGAAGTGCTGGAAGCAAATGTGATTGAAGCTTATCTGCCGGCTCAAATGAGCGACGATGAGATAAACATGATCATCAAAGGTGTAATTGAAAAAACAGGAGCAAAAACAGCATCCGATTTCGGGAAAGTGATGGGAATTGCTGCAAAGGAATTATCAGGAAAAGTAGATGGTAAAATTATTTCGCAAAAGGTTAAAGAGATGTTGCAATAATACAGTAGTAATTAGTCCCGATAGCTATCGGGAGTAGTTAGTAGTTAGTTATGCGAATTAAGAGTTAAACGATTAAAATATGCAGTTTGGATCAAATGACCTAATTCGTATTCTTCAGGCTGAAAGCCTGAGACATCGCAACCTTGGGTGAAACCCAAAGCTCTAAAGGTTCCCCCCACTTTCGTTCAGCCTGAAAGGCTGTGACAAATGCCGGTATCGAATAGTCGGGTATAAACCTATATCGCAGGCATACAGCCTGCAAAAACAAATGGAGTCTCTTTTCGACAGGGAGAACAGAATTTCATAATGCTGATTTTCTAAGAATAAATGATTACTGATGGCAGAAACAGAGCATTATAATTTCAGGCGGTACGCAGAAGATTTGCAGGAAGAAATTGTTAGGATCGACGAAAAAGTCTGAATCTGAAAGCAAAAAAAAGCCGCCCCAATTAAATGAGACGGCTTTTTTTTATAATTAATAAATCAATTTTAATAGAATTTTCCTCTTTTATCTTCAATATTTGCAAGTTTCTTAATTGCTTCAAGCGTTTCATATCCGCTACGCGACTGAATGGTATAATTCAATTTCTGTATCGATTGGCTATAATCGGTTCCTTCAGCTGGCATTTTCGAAGTTACATAAGCAACATATACTCCATTATTGCCTATAACAGGATTGGAAATTTGGTTGGGTTTAATTGTTGTTGCAGTTGCAATTAACTTAGGTTCAATTCCTGCAGAACCAATAGAAAACGATGAGAAACTGATTGCAGAAGCTGTTTCAACATTTGTATTTAATTTACCTGCCAAACTTTGAATGTTGGTCACGCCTTCTTTTTGCTTATTAATTTGTTCTGAAAGTAAAGTTCCTTTTCGGTTCTTACGAACAGCTAGCTCAATTTCAGGACGAACTTCTTCCAATGTAGCATATTTGCCTTCACGGATTTTTGAAACAACAGCAACAACAAAAGTATTCTGAAGATTTATAACTTCCGAAACTTCATCTTTACTAGTTTCATAAGCCCAGCGAATTAATATACGTGGTTGTTCCAATCCGGAAATATACTTGTCATTTAAAGTAATACTGTTAGCAAGTTTTTTAACCAATGTTCCCTTTGATGCATTGATTGCTTTGTCAAATTGCTCCTTGGTTCTGTTTTCAGCAGCAAACTTGCTGGCTCTTGCATAAATATCCTGATTTGTAGCTGAACTTGCATCTACTTTACGTGCCATATAAGCTACCTGAATTTTTTTCACTTCAGGACCTCTGTCGGTCACTTGCAAAACATGGTAACCATATTCTGACTGAACAACCTTAGTTTCTCCCTTTTTTAATGAAAAAGCTGCATCGTTGAATGAAGCAACCATTCTTCCTTCCTGAAACCAACCTAACTCACCACCAACCGGGGCACTTCCTTTATCGGCAGAATATTTTACAGCTAATTCCGCAAAATTTGCACCTTTTTGAACAGCAGTATTTACTGAATCGGCAAGTAGTTTTGCTTTTTCTACAGCGACCTGAGATTGTTCAGCAGGAACAATAAGTATATGACGTGCTTTTACTGAATCGGGCAGGTTAGCAATTTTCACCAACCGGGCAGTTTTATAAGTTTCATTTTCAAAATAGGGACCGTAAACATCTCCTTCATTAGCTGAAAACATAAAATTTTCAAGTGAATCGGGAAGCTGACCTTTCTTATAATACCTATTCTCGAATTGCATATCGGAGCTGTTGTTTACATATTGCTTAGCATCTTCCGTTGTTTGAAATTCAGGTAATGATTTTTTGATAAATTCCTCGGCTTCCTTATAATCCTGAGGAGAAGGAACGATATCGAAAGTAACATATTCTATATCGCGTGACAGAGTTTGCTCAAAAAGATATTTATGATTATTATAATATCCTTTTAAATCGCTCATGGTGATTTTCACAGCAGAATCGGAAATTTCATTATACCTTTTCACTAAAAAGCTGACATCAACTTTTTCATTTGTTTCTACAAAATCATTCTTAGCTAAGAACTTTGGTACATAAAGACCTTTACGAATGATAGTGGTGTATTTTGAAAAAGCCCTATCCATAGTAATATCCTTTTCAATTGATAAAACTATAGCTTTCCAGGCTGGGTTTTGTTCATAATTATTCCAAAGACGACTAATTGCAGCATGATCAATTTCACCGGTATTAGGATTTGCAAAATTCTGACGAATCAATGGAGAAGGATTATTTCCATTGACAAGATCAGCAAGTTCATCCTTACTTACCGATAAGCCTAATTCATTATATTCGGGCTGAACGGCTTCATCAAAAATCAGCTCAAGCCAGGCTTGTTCTTTTAACGACTCATTTTCGTTATCATTAAGTGTAGTCTTGCTGGTTTTAGCTTTGAATACTTCAGATAGTTCAAATAATCTTTGTTCATATTCCTGATAGGAAATAGATTTTCCAGATATTGTAGCAACTTCCATCTGCGACTGGCGAAGAAGCGACTGTCCGGAATTAAAAAAATCACCCAAAATAAAAGCCAATAAGGCAAATCCTATGAAAACGGCAATTAAAATTCCCGCTTTGTTTCTTATTTTCTCGAGTACAGGCATAAGCTATTCAATAAATTACGTTTGAAAAATTGAGGTACGAATATAAGCATTTATAGTATTTCTTATTCGTTGATAAAAAAAAAATTAAAAAAACTTGATCTTTAAGTAAGGAAAGCGCTGCATACATCCACTTTGCAATTATTTCTTACGATGTAACCGAATGTGACGGCGAAGAAAAAACATAGCAAAACTAATCAATGAAAATAATGCCATCAGGTATCCATTTTTATTATCCTGGTGCATAAAACTATTAGTGGCAGCATAGGCGGCTATTAATCCGACAAATAGCCAAACAATCTCAAGGAATCTTGTAAACAGATTATTCTTCATCTTTGACTTTAAGTGGACCTTGCACCTGCGAAAGTTCATAAGAAGAGAAATCTTCGCTTGCAATAAATTTATTACCTGTCAGATTAGCAGTTGGAGTAGTAACCCTACAAAATTTATCAGAATAAATGATTTTTTTATTCTGATCCCAAAAAAGTTGCTCGGTATTTAACTGTTTTCCGTCTTTGCTCACTACAATAACATCTTTCCTTGCTTCCCAGAGCTTTTGTTTTTCCTTAAAAATTGCATATTTCGATTTAACTTCTGCTTTCACGTTTTTAAGACTGTCGTAAAATTGAACATGGATGCCCTGGGGAAATTCATAATAAGGTTCCTTCACCAATGAAAACCTCAGTAAAATTGGCGATTGAATTTTTACCTTTAACTGAGCAGAATCATAATATAAAATTTCCGATTTTTCAACGGTAGCATCTGGCACCTTTTCGGGATCGTTAAGAGCCTGTACAACTTCCAAATCGTTTTCGCATGAAACGGAACCAAGTCCAAGAATAATTAATAACAGAAAAAACTGAAAATTCCTGGGTATTAAGGATAGTATAAATATGTTTTTATTCATCCAAGTATATTCCTAGTCAAATTTTGATTGAATAAACCAAAAATCGTACAAAGATAAACTCAAAGTAAAAAAATGGTAATTTTCCTGTAACAGGTTAAAATTGGTTGTACCACGTTTTCCGTATTCATACGACAATTGTAAAGCCGACTTATTTCCTTTAAATGGAAACCGGAGTCCAAAGCTTAAACCATAATCTTGTATCTGATGTCCTTTGAGTTTCAAATATGTATCGTTGGTATAAAATCCAGTTCTTATGTTAATCCTTTTCCAATAACTTCTAATCGCCTTTTCGTCAGGAGTAAACTGGATTCCAAAATTAAGATATCTGGAATCAACAAGTTTATCAAAGCTGTTGAACGATTTATATTTTGACCAGCTTTGAGTAGAATAATCAGCGGCAATAATTATTTTATTTTTAAAGTTCAATGAAATTCCTAAACCATAATTTACAGGCAAATGGTTCTTAATTTTTTCATTGATATAACTAATTGTATCAAGTGAATATCTTTGAGAAGTTTCACCGGTATAAGGGTTAGGGAAAGTGTCAATTGATGAAAAAGCATTTTTAACTAACAAAATATTTTTAGATATCAAACGACTTCTGTTTTCAAAAGTACCTCCCAAAACCATACTCCAGTTTTCAGATAATTTAAGATCGTATTGCATCCCGAATGTTAAACTTGTACTTCTAATTGCCTGTTGCTGATATCTTTCTGTTGGAAAAAGGCTTTCTTCTGTTTTTTCATACGCATAACTATGATTCTGCTCCAATGAACCAAATAAAACATTGAAATTTACTCCAACTGAAAAGTCCTTAATTTTAAAAGCATTACCAATAAAAAACTTATTAACCCCACCGGTACCTTTGTAAGTATTTACAAATAAGTCTTGGTAATTAATAATATCATACCCCATTTTTGAATATGTTAACAATCCTATACTGCTTTTCCACCACTTTGTAATAGGCATGCCCATAACTATATGATCCAGAGATGCTCTGTTATCTTTACTATTCTGAGAACTGGTTTTATAAGTAGTATTATTTGAATAAATACCAAAATCAAAAATAAACGATAAAGTATCTTGAACGGTATATGACGCTGGATTCAAAATATTAATTGAATTGGGGATACGCAATCCGATACCGGTTCCACCCATTCCTTTATTAATAGATAATCCGGGATGTGTGAGTTCGCCTAACCCGTAACGGGAATAAGGGGAACTTGTATTCGTTTGACTAAAAGCTGCAGTGCTTAGAAACGAAATTATGATTACTAGAATTTTACGCATTAAAATTTAAGATTCTGTTTAAGCCTATAAGAACTAAATTTGGGATCACAAATATGGTATTTTTTAGTTTATTATCAAAGAAATTAGCATCTCCACCTGTAATAAGCGTGATCATTCCTGGAAATAAATTGTTAAAAAGATTAATATATGTATCCGTTTCAAAAGTAACACTATTTTGCACACCAGCAATTATTGCTTCTTTGGTATTGGTTCCAATAAATGGAATATCATCTGCGCTGGTTAATAATGGTAAACTGCTTGTAAATTCATGAAGTGCCTTAAATCGCATCGTCAGTCCAGGTGCAATATTTCCGCCTTTGTATTCTCCATTTGCATTGATAAAATCGAAGGTAATGGCACTACCCGCATCTATTACCAAAACGTCATTCGAAGGATATAAAAAATTAGCTCCAATTGCTGCTGCAAGCCTATCCTTTCCTAATGTTTCCGGTGTTTCGTAGCGATTAACAATGGGAATTTTGGTGTCAGAATCGAGTACAATCAGGCTCTCAAGTATAGAAGCCGGATTGAATGAAAGATTATCATTTCTGACACTGCTGATTATTCCCTTTTTAATTTCATATTTTTTTATAAGTGCTTCGAATTCTGTAAACCCAAACTCCGAAAAAGAATTGAAATCAACCAATGTATCAATATCAAAAACGGCGGTTTTTGTAAATGTATTACCTATGTCGATGCAAATGTTCATCAGGTTAATTGATAACTCTTTTTTTTCTGCGGGCTTTAATTATAAGGTAAATCACAAAAATTACCCCTAACAATAACACAACGTAAGATAACTCCTTATAATATTTTTCGAGCAGCTCTTTTTGTGAATAAAAGAAATATCCAAGCATGGCAAGACAAATATTCCAGATTGTTGACCCGATGGCGGTATAAAGAATAAAATCGCCGAGTTTCATTTTTGCAAGTCCTGCAGGTATTGATATTAATTGTCGAACTCCCGGAACCAATCGCCCTATTAATGTTGAACTGCGTCCATGTTTAATGAAATAGTTTTCAGCTTTTTCAACCGATTCTCTGTTAATCAAAAACAATTTAGCCATTTTGGATTCGGCCAGCGAGTAGATGATTTTACGACCTAAAAAATAAGCTATAAAATAATTGAATAAGGCACCTATAATGCATCCGATGGTAGCAAAAAGAACAACAAGATATATACTTAAACCGCTTGAAGGATCAGCTGCTTTCCAGGCTGCCGGAGGAATAACAATTTCGGATGGAAAAGGAATAAACGAACTTTCAATGGCCATCAATAAAGTAATGGTTCCATAATTCATATGTGCCATGTACCAGTCTGCAACAACTCTAAATGTATCTACAAGCATCATTCAAATAATTAAATCAACAGTCAAAATAAAAATCAAAAATAGAATCAATTTTTTGTTTTCCTATTTCCTTAACTTTTTTTATCAAATTATCTCCGATATTTGAATTCTAAAACACAATTATGAAACTAACAAAATTTACAAGTATACTTATACTGCTTTTTTTACTTTTATTCTCCTGCCGGAATGAATTACCGGAGAGCAATTCTATTTCATGCAATAGCGACTCAACTTTCTGGAAACTTGAAAAAAATGAAATTATCTGGGATATCTCTTCCGAAAAACGCCTTCCCCACCAGGACAACATTGAAATGAGCGGAAGAAAGCTTTCATCTATAGTAACTTATAGGGTCGATTCCGCTAAGCATTTAACTATCAACAGGGAATTGATATTTCCCACTTACAGAACGCTCTTAAAAAAAGGTGAACCCGAATGGTTTAATTATCGTGCTTATCTGAAAAGAAATTATCCGGACAGTTTAATGCCCCGAATTTTTGTAAACCACAAATTGGTGCACCCCAAAATAATTGAAGCAAGAATTAATGGAACACTTCAGTTTAAAGAATCTTTAGGAAATAGTGTTCTGCTGGAAAAAGTCCTGTTTCCATCGCCCGATAAATTTCTTTTTATCGAAAACTGGAAAATAACCAATCAGGGCATTGATTCTGTTCATTTACTTGTTTCGGCAGCCTCTGATAAGCAAAATGAAATGGGAATCTATGGTAAATATGAATTAACCCTCATATCGAAGGAAGTAAACATAATACTGGGAAAAGGTGAATCCTGCAACATTCCTGTTTACTTTTCAACTCAAATTTCAGGTAAGGAAATATATTCAGCCAATTTTGAAGAAGAGTTAAATAACAGGCAGACTTTTCTTAGAACAATCAACGAAAATCTGGTTTTGAATACTCCCGACAGTATTCTTAATGCAGCGTTTTCTTTTGCAAAAATCAGAACATCCGAAAGTTTATTTGACTCAAAAATGGGTTTGGTTCACTCTCCGGGAGGTGGCAGATATTATGCCGGCGTATGGGCAAACGATCAGGTTGAATATGCGGGTCCGTTCTTTCCCTTTTTAGGATACGAACCTGCAAATGAAGCATCATTGAATGCCTACAGGATATTTGCCGGAGATATGAAACCCGATTATTCCAAAATCTGGTCTTCGCACGAAATGGAAGGCGATTTGCCTTGTTGTTCCCGCGACAGAGGTGATGCTGCCATGTATGCCTATGGGGCATCGCGTTTTGCTCTTGCCAGCGGGAAAAAGAATATTGCAGCCGAATTGTGGCCAGCAATAGAATGGGCTCTGGAATATTGCTATCGTAAAACAAATGCCGAAGGTGTGATAACTTCAGAAACAGATGAAATGGAAGGACGAATTGCTACTGGTAATGCTAATCTGGCTACTTCCAGCTTAACATTCGGTGCCTTGATAACCTCTTCGTTCCTTGCTAATGAGTTGGGTAAAAAGGATATTGCAGCACAATACCTGAAAAGAGCCGACTCCCTGAAAGTGGCCCTTGAAAACTATTTTGGCGCCGATATAGATGGATTCCATACATACAAATATTTTAAAGAGCACGATAAAATCAGGCATTGGATCTGCCTACCCCTGACTGTTGGTATTTATAACAGAAAAGAAGGTACTGTAAATGCTCTTATGGAAAAGCTATGGACAATTAATGGCCTGAATGTGGAGACCGGTGAAACCATGTTTTGGGACCGTGGTACTTTATATGCTTTGAGAGGTGTATTTATGGCCGGCGAAAGCGAAAAAGCATATGAAAAATTAAAAGAATATACCTGCCGTCGTTTTCTGGGAAACCATGTTCCATATCCTGTGGAAGCCTGGCCTGAAGGCAACCAGGCTCATCTGGCAGCCGAAAGTGCTTTATATTGCCGCATATATACTGAAGGTATTTTCGGGATTTTACCATCCGGACTGGAATCTTTCGATTGCACTCCTTCCATGCCTGAACAATGGAATTTTATGGAGCTGAAAAATATTCAGGCATTCGGCAAATCCTTCAATCTGAAAGTTGAACATACCGGAAAAAATAAATTAACAATTACAGTTTTTACTTCCGGAAAGGAATTTTTAAAAAAAACTATCAGGCAAGGTGAAACTATTCATGTGGCATTAAAATAGAGGTGCCGTTATGTGAAACTGCAGATGATTTTAAAATCTTTATATTTGAAATCTTTAACCAAATTCATAAATTAAAAAAACCGTATGAAAACTAAATCGTTACTTTTTGCTTTTGCTTTTGTTGCAATTCTTGCAGCATGTAAAAATCAGCCAAACAATGAAGAACATGCAACACAAGATTCGGCATGTACCCATAAAGATTGTAAAAGGGCGGATACCACAGAATATTCAAAAATAATTTCTGCCAGGCTTTACATTAAACCAGAAAAAATTGCCGAGTTTACCAGATTATTTAATGGAATGACCGACAGTACGCTGAAAGAACCGGGATGCACAGGTTATCAGTTGTATCAGAATCCTTATGAAATGAGCAGTTTTCTGGTATTCGAAACCTATAAAAACCAGGCCGCTATCGATGCACATTTTGCTGCACCTTATTTCAAATCGTATGGCGATAAAATAGGACCCCTTACCACCAAACCTACAGAGATTGTTATTTATGATGTAGCTGCAGAGGTTAGGAAATAAAAAGTAGTCAACAGACAACAGACAACAAACGTCGGTAAAATCTGGTTCCATTTTTTTGGAATCGGATTTTTTGCTTTTAGATGACAAAGAATAATCGATAGTCGATAGTTATAGTCTTTTTGCCAAACATTGGGTGGTATATGCCAAAAAGCCCATGCCCACCAGTGACAAAGTGGTAGAGTACATCGGACGCTACTCTCACAGGGTAGCCATTGGGAATCACCGGATCAAAGACGCTCGGCAAAATCAAGATATCCCGAAACTATTTGACCGAGCGAACGAAGTTCTTTTTCGTTTAAATAATTTTTTGCAACAACAACGTCTTTCAAGTACGGACGACTGCCAGGGAACGTCATTAAGCCCATAAATTCTTTTTCATAATCGGCACGGTTAAAAATAACTTCGGCTGCTGTGTGTCCGTGCACAGCATAATGAATTTTGTTTTGCACTTTCTTAAAAAATTCTGTGGAAACCTCTGCATTGGGGTCGTAATCGATGCTGGTAGCGTAAATATCGAGCAACTGACGGTAAAATACTTTCTCGGAGGCATTTGAAAGAAACACTAATTGCAGATCCAAATTCGAATGCAATATCTTTATGGGCATAAGTGCCTCCATATTTCCCCTTACTTACGGTTATACCTTTGGCATTTGTTTTTTCTATCCATTCAGAAACACTCATTACGAAAC
>JBBQEI010000068.1:0-23882 GCA_038320545.1 Bacteroidales bacterium | reverse complement strand
CGTTTGAAGAGACCGAAGATGAACTTTATAAAGACGTGGCTTCTCTCAATATGGATTTGCCAGGACTTGTTTCGCGAAAAAAGATTGTGCTCGAAAATGTTGTTTTAGAACGCAAAGACATTCAGGAAACCGACTTTAATTTGGAGGGAATATTCGTTCATTTGGAAGATGCCATTGAATCTATCGGAGCTAAACGTGTTGTTTTAGATTCTCTTGAATCTCTCTTTGCAGGTATCACAGATCTTGGCATTCTTCGCTTAGAGATAAAAAGACTTTTCCGATGGCTTAAAGAAAAACAGGTCACGACTATTGTTACAGGCGAGCCGGGACCAGGCGGTTCATTTACACGTCATGGCTTGGAGGAGTACATCTCCGATTGCATCATTCTTTTAGATAACAGAGTGAGAGACCAAATTGCCACCCGTAGAATTCGTGTCATTAAATATCGGGGGTCACGTCATGGAACAAGCGAATATCCATTTGTTATAGATGATGCAGGACTTTCAGTAATTCCCATCACATCAGCAGGGCTTGAACAACCGGGCACAGGTAAGAAAGTTTCGACAGGAATTCCATCGTTAGACAAATTATTCAAGAGGGGTAAAGGTTACACCAAAGGCAGCGCAATATTAGCTTCAGGCACAGCAGGCTGCGGAAAAACAAGTTTTGCGGGGGCATTTGCATTGGCAAGTTGTAAACGTGGGGAACGATGTCTTTTCTTCTCATACGAAGAATCGGCAGGTCAGCTCATTCAAAACATGAGTTCTATCGGTTTTGATTTTGCGCCCTGGGTGGAAAAAGGATTATTAAAGATTGTGGCGCTCAGACCTTCCTTTCTTGGTTTGGAGATGCATTTACTGAATGTTTACAAGCTGGTTGATAGTTTTAAACCGAAAGCTGTGGTGGTAGATCCACTCACAAGCCTTGTTGGAGAGGGCGAACAGCGTGAAGTTACATCAATGATTACCCGCATGATTGATCTCTTTAAATCTAGAAGCATCACTACGTTTTTTACAAGTCTTGTTTCTGCAACCTTTCAAAGTAACACGAGTGGCGAAATAGGAGTTTCATCTTTGATTGATACCTGGATTGTTGTGAGAATGGTAGAAGATAAGGAGGGCAGAAAACGCACCCGTGAAATATTCATTGTTAAGTCTCGTGGCAGTAACCATAGTAGCGATGTCCACAAATTTATTTTGAGTGATGGTGGAATTATTGTGACACCTTATTCTGAACCTAAGTCTGGCAGCAATGAGAAAGAGCAATTTGATAAAAATGTTGCTGAGGATAAAAAAAGTAAATAACAATCCATGAAAACAATTCATCCAAAATTCATAGTAGGTATTGGTGGTTCTGCCGGGGCGCTTAACGCATACAAGGCTCTGCTGGATGCAATGCCGCATGATACAGGTATGGCCTTTGTTATTATTTCTCACATGAACCCCACCGCCCATAGCCTGTTAGCTATAATACTACAGAGGCACACGAAAATGTCTGTAATCGTGGCTTCTGAGGCAATGCCGATTCTTGCGAATCATGTTTACGTAATTCCTCCGGACTCAGATCTTACTATGGAAAAATATAGGTTCATAGTGATTTCGCCCCGCACTGGCAAACAAAAACAAGTAGATATATTTTTCATATCACTGGCAGAGGCAATGGGAGTAGGAGCTGTCGGCATTATCCTTTCCGGATATGACGGCGATGGCACTGAGGGCTGCAAGCATATCAAAGCTAACGGAGGAAAAACCTTTACCCAGGACATGTCTGCCGAAGTTGACTCCATGCCTCTCAGCGCTCAGGCAGCAGGCTGGGCTGATTTCGTTTTACCCCTTAACAAAATTCCAGAGATGCTAAAAACCCTGGCAACTGAGCTTAAAACTTAGAAACGAAGTCGTAACTCTCATTTAACTGTAATGGTATATATAAAGCTTTGCAGAGTCACCAGGAATTTGGTAAGTTAAAAAGTACTATGGTTGAAGCGGAATTTGAAAAAAGCAAATTATATTTACCTTAAAAGTATAAAAACAGAAAAAAATATTCCGACATAACCGATATACTGCTATTGAAGAAAGAACATGGGGGATTTGGATGGTTGACAGGCATTAACCAGTAAGTTCCACGGATTTACTTAAATAAACCTATCTTGGGATAATATTTCCGGATGGCGAACCTTGATGTAATTTCAAGCTGTAACGGAAAAACATAGAGATTAATAATCAATGCGAATTAAGGGTTGAACGATTAAAATATGCAGTTTGGATCCAAAGGCCTAACTCGTTTTCTTCAGGCTGAAAGCCTGAGACATCGCAACCTTGGGTGAAACCCAAGGCTCTAAAGGCTCCCCACTTCTGTTCAGCCTGAAAGGCTGGGACAAAAGCCGGTATCGAATAGGCGGGTATAAACCCATATCGCAGGCATACAGCCTGCAAAAACAAATGATATCTCTTTACGACAGGGAGTTGCCCTGTCCTTTGCTGGCCAACTTAGCTTTTTACAAAGTGAATGATTCTGCAATAAAATTACCCGGAACGATTTTCTTTAAACTCTAACCTGTTTGCGATATAAATCGATCTGAATTTCGTGTGATTATTTATTTTGTTCGGTGTACGGTACCCGTTTATCATTAAATAAACCGGCCAGTTTCCACATCCGAACCCTTCGTGTTACTCATCCATTTGCAGGAGCAAAAATCAGTTCTGGTTTTGCACTAAATGGTGTGCAGGAGGCCCGAAGTGTTCTTAACCCGTTAGCCGCGGGTTTACAGGTACCCGTTACAGAACCAATAGCATTGGCCGCAAACTTGGAGGAGACAAAACAAGTTCCGGTTTTCCTTCTGCACAACTGTTGGGAAACAGTTTTATTCCAGTTTCTGCTCCTGCACATTTGTTTGAGCCGAAACATGTTCTGGTTTTGCTTCCCGCACATTTAATTACTCCAAAACAAGTTCGTTATTAAAAAAAGGCAACTATATATGAGTTGGAACTAAATTAAATTGTTTGATTATGAATCCTCTTACGAGGTTTTAAATTAGCTTGTCTCAATCATTTTCTACAATTATGAAACTTCTACGATGTTGATGCATCCTTGTAGAGGATACATAGTTGTAGTAAGGATTGGAGTCCTATACCTCACAACCTTGGAGAGGTTGCATAGTTATTAACTGCGATTATTTTAGTATTTGTCCCATCTGTATTATAGTTCCCTAAAAAAATACATTATTAATCAGATAAAATAGGTTTAGATCCTCCCAAAGTATATAAATATTTTCCTCTAAAACTGCGGGTTTCGGTGATGTTAAGGTTGTTAGGCACAAAATTTTCTGTAAAAAGATAGGTATTTATAAAATTTTGTTTTAATATTCGTTACTATTAACCAATTAATACTTACCTAATGATTGATTTTCCTATAACCATCTTGGATTCTTACGAATTGTACACCACATCCAAACGTATCAGTTCAGTGTTAACTACCAGCCTTATGGGCGATTCCTATGTTAGTGGCTTGTGTCAAAAACTTAACGGTGGTCTCACCGGAATGGAAAAAGCCATGGGCAAAAACCTGAAAAGCGACTACACCAATTTGTTAATCGACAAAGATAACCGCAGGGACAATGGTTTTTTGGGATTACGTAGTTTTATAAATTCGCAGCTACATAGTCCTAACAGCGAAAAAGCTGCTGCTGCAAATAAACTGGCAAAATTGTTAGGCGCTAACGGATACTCCATTCACAGGCTTGGTTACGTTGACGAAACTGCTAAATTGAATACTTTAATCTCTGTGTTTAAAAAACCGGAGAATACTGCTTTGCTCACTATTATTATGGCTGACGAATGGTTTACTGAGTTGATCAATTCGCAGGAAGATTTTGAGAATACTTATAACTCCAAAATTTCGAACGAATCGGGCATGAATTTTCCACTCCTGAAGGAATCTAAAAACATCATTGTTCAGTATCTGCGACCTTTGCTCACTTATGTAGAGTCCAATTCCTGGCTGAATGAAGAAAAATACGTGTCAGTTGAAGTAAAGGTCGATGAAATAATTAAGGATATTGTTACCATAGCACGTAACAGGATTACCCGATCGGAAAACGAAAAGAAAAAAGAGAATGAAAAGAAGTAAAGAATAATTAAAAGCTGTCAGAAATGGCAGCTTTTTTATTTGGCAGACTCACCTCACCCAAAATCCTGCATTCTCGCTCTCTTTCAGGAGAACTTAGCGAAGCGATCTCACTACCGTAGGGAGTATCGGCTGAGATGAAGACGAAGTAAAAGGTGTTTCTAATTTTATTTATACTGCTTATCCACTTCGGGCAAGTGTTGTTATTAATAAAGAATTAGAATGTCACACTGAGCGGAGTCGAAGTGTTTATTGCTTAAGTCAACGACATTGGGACACTAATGTTTCAATTATTTGGTTTTCTCAAAACATTGTATACATTTGTAGTCATGGTATTAAAACCGAAACTCATTAACGGATGAAATTATTTTGCTTCGTGTTCGCTTTGTTTATCCTTTACCTGGTTAATCTGCCATGTGGGGACAAAGATAAAACTTGCACACAGCAATATGAACAATCAGCAACCCATGATAACCACACTGAACAGCACGATACCTGTTCCCCGTTTTGTGTTTGTACTTGTTGTAATGTTCAAGCTTTGGTCGATAATTCTATTTCTTCCAGTAAACCTGTCATCATTTACCAGGTACTGAATTTATTGCCAACAAACAGTACAAAATCCGTTTTCTCTCCTTTCATCTGGCAACCTCCTAAAGTAGGATAATATAATATTTCATCTTCTATTCCGCTGAAGGCTCATTTCAGCGAATCTTTATTTATATAATTTCACACTGTTGTCCGGTAAAAATATGGAAAAGAATAAATGAATAGATTTACCTGCGGTGAGATCGCTTCGCTAAGTTCTCACTTCATTCGAAATGACAATTAAGTAGTTAGGTTTGAAATCCAATAAAGCCTTGTCATTTCGACCTTGCCGGCAGCAGGCGGGCACAGGGAGAAATCTCTTACTTTTAACCGGACACTAATGATTATTTTATCCTAAGTTCATGATTGAAAGAATTATTAATTTTTCTTTGAAAAATAAGCTAATAGTAGCATTATCTACCTTTGGCCTGATTATTTGGGGTATATTTTCCCTAACACAATTACCTATTGATGCGGTTCCTGATATTACAAACAATCAGGTCCAGATAATTTCATCCGCTCCTGCACTTGCTGTCCAGGAAATTGAAAGATTTATCACCGCACCCATTGAAGTTTCTGTTGCCAGCATTCCCGATATAACTGAACTTCGCTCTATATCCCGGTTTGGCTTATCAGTGGTTACAGTAGTATTCGCTGATAACATCGATATATACAAAGCCCGTACACTGGTAACGGAACGACTAAAAGAAGCCGAAGACCAGATACCCGAAGGATTAACAACTCCCGAAATGGCGCCTGTTTCCACCGGCCTGGGCGAAATATTCCAATATACAGTTAAAGCCGACGAAGCACATAAACATAAATATACCGCCATGGATTTACGTACCATCCAGGATTGGATTATACGGCGCGAAATGCTCGGAACTCCGGGAGTAGCTGATGTAAACAGCTACGGGGGGTTTGTGAAACAATATGAGGTTGCCATCAATCCCGATAAACTCAGGAGTATGAACTTATCGTTAACAGAAATTCTGGACGCTCTTGAGAAAAATAACGAAAATACGGGTGGCGCTTATATTGATAAAAAACCAAATGCCTATTTTATACGAGGAATTGGCTTAATTAATTCACTTGAGGATATTGGAAAAATTGCAGTAACAGTTAAAAGCAATGGTATACCTGTCCTTTTGCGCGATATTGCCACAGTGCAATATGGAAATGCAACACGCTACGGCGCATTGGTATGCGACACCACCGGCGAAGGCGTTGGCGGGGTAATTATGATGTTAAAAGGAGCAAATGCGCGTGAAGTGATTCACAATGTGAAATTACGAATGGAAGTAATCAGCTCCAGTCTCCCGGAAGGCGTTTATATCGAACCTTACCTGGATCGTACCCATTTGGTGGACAGGGCAATTGGTACTGTTTCGAAAAACCTGCTCGAAGGGGGTTTGATCGTTGTATTTGTGTTGGTATTGCTGTTGGGTAATTTGAGGGCAGGACTTATCGTGGCTTCAGTCATTCCATTGTCGATGCTTTTTGCCATTTCACTGATGCGCATTTTTGGGGTTTCGGGAAACCTGATGAGTTTGGGTGCCATTGACTTTGGTTTGATTGTAGATGGCGCTGTTATTATTGTCGAGAGCATAGTTCATCGGATTAATACGGGCAAACACCATCAGCAGGGAATTACACGCCTTACCCAGCAACAAATGGACAATGAAGTGGCTGGTTCTGCCAAACGCATGATGAATTCCGCAACTTTTGGCCAGATTATTATTCTCATCGTGTATATACCCATTCTCGCCCTCATAGGCATCGAAGGTAAAATGTTCAGACCTATGGCACAGGTGGTAAGTTTTGCTATTCTTGGCGCAATTATATTATCACTTACCTATATTCCGGTAGTTTCTTCACTTTTTTTAAGTAAAAATACAATTCAAAAACCCAATATCTCCGACCGTATCAATCAGTTCATTCATCACATTTTCAGCCATGCATTTGTATTAGCACTAAAAAGAAAAACACTGGTACTTATTGTTTCGCTGGTATTGTTTCTTGGAAGTATTTGGATTTTTACAAGATTAGGCGGTGAATTTATTCCACAGCTTAACGAGGGTGATCTTGCCGCCGGAGTAGTTACATTGCAGGGAGGATCGTTGTCGAACACCGTTGAAACAGTTGAAAAAGCAAACAAAATACTAATGGCGAATTTTCCGGAAGTAACCCATGCCGTTTGTAAGGTTGGTGCAGGAGAAATTCCCACCGACCCTACTCCGCTCGAAACGGGCGATTATATTATTACCCTGAAGGACCAGAAAGAATGGGTTTCGGCAAAATCGAGAGAAGAGCTTATCAGTAAAATGGAAGAAAAACTGGCAGTTTTAGCGGGTGTGAAATTTGAATTCCAACAGCCCATACAAATGCGTTTCAACGAGTTGATGACTGGAGCCAAACAGGATGTTGCAGTTAAAATTTTTGGCGATAACCTGGAAATTCTTGCCGCTAATGGTGCACAAATTAATAATCTCATTAGAAATATTGAGGGTGTGGAAGATATTGATGTTGAAAAAGTAACCGGTTTGCCTCAGATTCAGATTGAATATAACCGCGACAAGCTTTCAAGTTACGGGATAAACATTGCAGATATTAATATTCTTTTAAAAACTGCCTTTGCCGGAACATCTGCGGGAGTAATATTTGAAGAAGAAAACCGTTTTGATCTCGTTGTCCGGTTTGAAAAAGATTACAGGCAAGATATTGAAAGTGTGAAAAACCTGTTTGTGCCTCTTCCGACAGGTGGGCAAATCAGCCTGGACCAGTTGGCTGATATTGAAATAAAAGGAGGCCCGGCACAGGTATCACGCGAAAACACAAAAAGAAGGATCACTATTGGATTTAATGTTCGTGGCCGCGATGTCCAAAGTGTGATAAGAGAAGTTCAGGATGTTATTAACGAGAAAATGAATTTGCCTGCAGGCTATTATATTACTTACGGAGGACAATTTGAGAATCTGGTGGCTGCAGCAAACAGGCTGGCTTTGGCAGTACCTTTTGCCCTGATGTTAATTCTGCTTTTATTATTTTTTACATTTCGATCAGTTAAACAATCGCTGCTGATTTTCACGGCAGTGCCACTTTCGGCCATTGGTGGCGTATTGGCTTTATGGATGAGAGATATGAATTTCAGTATCTCGGCAGGAGTTGGATTTATAGCCCTTTTCGGTGTGTCTGTACTGAACGGAATTGTGTTGATCGCTGAATTTAACAGACTGGAAAAAGAAGGAATCACTGAAATTACTGAAAGAATAATCACCGGACTAAAAAACAGGTTACGACCCATTATTATGACGGCATCAGTTGCTTCCCTGGGATTTCTACCCATGGCTCTTTCGAATTCTGCAGGTGCTGAAGTACAAAAACCTTTGGCTACTGTGGTAATTGGTGGATTGGTTACCTCAACCTTACTTACTCTTTTTGTATTGCCAATCCTCTACATGTTATTTTCACGAAAAACTAACTTTAAAAAATATTTTGCAATGAAGTCTAAAAAATCTTTATTAATACTCCTTGCTATTTTAAGTTTTAACTCCTTTACAACTAAGGCGCAAACTTTAATTACCCTGAAAGATGCATTAAAACTGGCAAACGACAGCAGTTTCAGCATCCGTACGGCATCACAACAGGTACAATTGCAGCAAGCCCTGAAAGGAACTTCGTGGGATATTGCAAAAACTGATTTCGGCTTTGAATATGGTCGGTTTAACTCCATTAATGTTGATAATAGTTTCAATATTTCTCAATCCATTGCTTTTCCCACGGTTTATATAAATCAGCATAAACTTGCTATAGCCAATGTAAAAAACAGTGAAACAGGTATTCTGATTACCCGAAACGAAATCGTGAATAAAGTAAAAAGAACCTGGTGGCTGCTTTCATACAAATATTCAAGTTTGCATTTGCTTCAATATCAGGACAGTCTTTATGCCGGATTTTTAAAGGCTGCAATACGAAAAGCCGAAATCGGGGAAACAAATAAACTGGAGCAATTAAATGCAGAAATCCAGACGATGGAAATTAAAAACGAGATGTTGCGGGTAACTGCAGATATCGAAATTGGTAAAACCATGTTAAAAACCCTTTTAAATATCAAAACTGATATTCAAATTGCTGATACAATTCTTTCGAAACTTGAGATTGTTCCTGCAAATATCACTTCCATTTCAGAAAATCCAATATTGCAGGGAAGTTACCAGGAAATTGAAATAGCCCGACTGGAAGGCAAAGTGGAACAAGCCAAGTTACTCCCGGATATCAATTTTGGGTATTTCAGTCAATCCATCATTGGTATCCAGGAAATAAATGGAATCCCTTTATATTTTTCAAGCTCCGATCGATTTACAGGCATTGAAGCCGGTGTCAGCATCCCTTTGTGGTTTTATCCTCAGGCATCGCGGATTAAAGCTTCAAAAATTAAAAAACAAATTGCTGATAATAATGCCAGAAATACCGAAGCTAATTTAATTGGGGAATATAATAGCTTATTAAAAGAGAACGAAAAATTCAAAAACAGCCTTAGCTATTATGAACAGCTTGCATTGCCTCAGGCTGTTCAGATCATCAATCAGGCAGAGAAAAGTTTTAAGGCAGGTGCAATGGATTATATGGATTATATCCAGAATCTCTCCAGGGCTGTATCAATAAAACATAATTATCTGGAAACCCTGAACCAATACAATCAAACTATTTTAGCCATCGAATATTTAACCACTAATAATTAAGATATGAACCGATTTATATTCATAATATGCATATTTACGATGATATCGTGCAATGCAACTAAAAACAAACCTGAATTGCACGAGCATGAAGACCATGCGGAAGATGTTGTTGAATTAACAACAGAGCAAATGAAAGTAGCCGGAATAGAATATGGGGCACTGGAATCAGGAAATATGAAAAACCTGCTAAAGGTAAACGGCTTGGTAACTGTTACTCCGCAAAACCTTGTTACCGTTTGTGCCCCCATGGGCGGGTTTATAAAAAGCGCCAGTGTTTTCGAAGGTAGTGAAGTGAAAAAAGGCCAGGTTTTGGCATTAATTGAAAACACCGAACTTATTGAACTCGAAAGGGAATATATCGAATGCATCAGTAATTTCGAATTTGCAGAGGCTGAATATAACCGGCATATCCAATTACAAAAAGAAGATGTTTATTCTATTAAAAATATGCAGGAAATTACATCGAATTACAAAACCCGGAAATCGCTTAAAAATGCCTGTATTCAAAAATTAAAGATGGTTGGTATAAATCCATCCACGTTAACTGAGGACAATATTTCCGGGATTATTACATTAACTGCCCCCATCAGTGGATTTATTAAAAATGTAAATTTTAACCTGGGCAAATATGCAACTCCAACTGATGCTCTTTTCGAAATTGTAAATACAAACTCACTGATGTTAGAACTTGTATTCTTTGAAAAAGACATCAATAAAATAAAAATCGGACAAAAATTAAAATTCGCTTTACCAAATGAAAGCAATAAGGAACTGATGGCTCAGGTTATTCAGGTTGGAAAGGCGGTTGCAGCAGATAAAACAGTAAAAGCATATGCTTCTTTTAATCAAACCAACGCAGAGGTTCTTCCGGGTATGTATGTGAATGCCTGGATAGAAACCGCCAATGCAACGGTAACAACTTTGCCATCGGAAGCAATTATTCAGTTTGACGAAAAAACATACATTTTTGTCTACGACCGCGACAAAATAGAAAATGAAAAACCTTTTACTGAATTCAGGATGATTGAAGTAGTGCGTGGAATTTCAGAAGGGGGACAAACTGAGGTTGAACTACCGGAGAATTTCGACAAGCAAAACAGCAAGATTGTTGTAAAGGGAGCTTACAATTTAATGTCGGCAAAAAAGAATGAGGGAGAAATGAGTTGCTGATTATTTCTTAAACTAGCATAAAATCTTGATTTTTCGAATCCCTTAGCCAAATAATTTGACTTGTTATTCAAAAATATAATAGTTTTGCCAGCCTTCCTCACGAAATGAAAGGTCAATATCAGGCAGGTACGACTTTCGCAGAAGGGTTGGTCTTTTTTAAAGGAAAATGGTTTTTATATTATGGTACTGCCGACTCTTACATCGGTGTGGCTGTTCAGGAAACTAAGAACAAAGAATAAAATGGAAGCTTTAAAAGTAATAATTACAGGAGCAACCCAATGTAACAATGCATGGTTATCAGAAAAGTAATTGAAGGAAAAGATATAATTAAGCTGGCAAACATTCTAAAAGATTAATAATATGAAAATTATAAATATGATTTTTCTATCGGCACTATTAATTTTAGTTTTAATAAATGCTGAAGCCCAGGAAACAAAAACAAAACCCATTCGCCTTGCTGTTGCCGGAGTAACACATGGTCATTCTGCCTTTATTTTAGGACGAAAACCTGTTGGGGATTTCGAACTCGTTGGAGTTTTTGAAACCAATAAAGAGCTGGTGAATAGCTATGCTTCTCAATATAGTTTTAGTTCAGGTATTATTTACAACGATCTTAATAAAATGCTGGATATTGTAAAACCCGATGCCGTGGTGGCATTCGGCTCTATTTACGATCATCTGGCAGTTGTGGAAGCATGCGCTCCAAGAGGAATTCATGTGATGGTTGAAAAACCATTGGCTACTACCAATGAGCAAGCTGCAAAAATGGAAGCTTTGGCAAAAAAATTCAATATTCACCTGCTTACAAATTATGAAACATCTTGGTATCCTTCAACTGCCAAATCGTTTCAATTGGTGAACGACAGCAATTATGTGGGAACAATACGAAAAGTAGTTGTTCACGATGGACACCAGGGCCCCAAAGAAATTGGTGTCGGCAAAGAATTTCTCGATTGGCTTACCGATCCTATACTAAATGGCGGAGGTGCTTTAATCGATTTTGGATGTTATGGCGCCAATCTGATGACATATCTGAACCGGGGAGAAAAACCGGAATCAGTTACTGCTGTAACCCGGCAATTTAAACCAGAAATATATCCCAAGGTTGACGATGAAGCCACCATCATTATCAGTTATCCCAATTCGCAATGCATAATCCAGGCATCGTGGAACTGGCCTTTTAGCCGCAAGGACATGGAAATATATGGTAACAAAGGATATATTATGGCTTTAAACAACAATACCATGCGAATCCGGAACAACCAGAGCCAGCCCGAAACAATGCTCAACATCACTTCAAAAGATATTCAGGTTTATGAAGATCCATTCTCGTATTTTGCCGATGTGATCCATGATAAAATAAAAGTTCCAAAGTTTGGACTTTACTCTCTGGAAAACAATGTAATGGTAGTAAAGATTCTGGATGCGGCACGTGAGTCGGCCAAAACTGGTGTAACAGTAAAAATTAATTAACGTACCTGATGAAATAAACCCAACTGATTCCTTGGATCCGAAAAGTAATTTTGCTACTTTATCTATTACCGACGGTCTATTCCAATTGGATTCGGTAATAAAATGCTGCATTTGGTGATAATGAGCTCCCGGATTTTCACTAATTCGCTCAACGTTGCGCATATCGGCGGTAACTATTCCATGTATATATTCTCAGCTCTGTTAAAGAATTTTTTTGTCTTGTTTTTAAAGAAATTCAAATTCAGAGATGAACACTTAACCGCCTCAAAATAACTGTCAGTGTTTTCCATATACCTGAATATCTAAGTCGTATTAAACATATTTCGAAACGAAGTGACTGTCTTCGTTGTTTTGAAAATAATCCTTTTTTCTTAAAGATCAATGATTTATATATTATTTTTTAATCTGTTAAAGTAGAATTAAATTTATTATGTTTGTGTTTTATTTGTGAAAATATGCAGGATTTGTAAAAAATAAAATCCTCATAGTTTGGTTGGCATGCCAGCTTACAATAAACTATACACTACTGTGAGTTTAATTTTTAAAGACGATGGTGTCTATAAGTAAGTCGGAATCTGTAATTAAACACGATAAAGATTTGGCCGGTCAAATAAAACTGGGCAATCAAATTGCATTTGCTGTTATTTACGACAGGTACCACAAGCAACTTTATGCTTTGGCATATCGTTATCTGAAAAGCCAGGAAATGGCTGAAGATGCTGTACAGGAAGTTTTTGTAAATTTATGGACTAACCGCATAAAAATAGATGAAACCCTTAACCTAAAAGGCTTTCTTTTTAAAACTGGTAAAAACTATATTTTAAACACCATCCGGAATAATCAACGCGCCATTGAAAAAAACTATGAAATTCTAATGGACACAGTGTTACATGATATTGATCAAGAACAATTAGACGAAAGTGTTGCAATGACAACTTTGATTGAAAAGGCTGTTGAAACTTTGTCCCCACAGAGAAAACTCATTTTTTTCTTAAAAACTAATGAAGAACTTTCTAATAAGGAAATAGGAGAAAGGCTCAATATAAGTGTTAATACTGTAAAAGTGCAATATTTTCAGATATTAAAAGAGATAAGGGAATATGTTAGCAAGAACATGCTATCTTCAGCCTTATTAATATCTATTTTATTCCGGTAAGTTACAATACCCCCATACAAAAGACTTATTTGAGTTTTATTCTATCTTGCATGTAATCAGATGTGTGTAAAATAACGTAATGAAATACAAAAATAGTTACATTTTCATATAATACTTTTTGTAAGGTCAGGTGTATTATTAACAAAAAGCAAAAACGGATATATGAAACCTGACGAAAGCCTACTTCAAAAATTTCTGGACAATAAATGTACTCCTGAAGAGGCTAGTGAAGTAATTTCCTGTGTAAGCGACCCGGAGGGAAAGCGAATTTTTGAAAATCAATTTGAAAAGGATGTTGCCTTTCTAGAAAACGGCTATCAATTTAATGAAGATCAGCTAATTCCATCTATTGAGATTTACCAGAGAATACATGATAAAATCCAGGCTCTACCTAAAAAAGGAATTAAGAACAGCATCAAACAATTTTCACAATCCTGGGTAAAAATAGCAGCAAGTATTCTGATTCCATTATTATTAGCAAATGCGATTACCTGGTACTTTGTAAGCAGGCCTGATAATAAAGTTGTTTGGCAAGAGGTATATGTGCCTAAAGGAGAAAAGTTACAAGTTATGTTTCAGGATGGCACCAAAGTTTGGATAAACTCAGATACCCGTTTGAAATATCCTGTTGAGTTCAAAGGATACAGCAGGGAAGTAAAGCTCGATGGTGAAGCGTATTTCGCTGTTGCCAAAAACCCAAAAAAACCCTTTTTGGTAAACTCGAAGGGTTTATCCATAAAAGTAACCGGCACATCATTTAATGTTAAAGCATATAGCAATGAAAGGCACATTATTACTACCCTTGATGAGGGTAAAATAAGTTTGTTATACCAGCACAATCAAAAAAACATCGAAACATTGCTGAATCCAAAACAAACAGCAGTTTTTGACAAGGAACTTATGGCAGTAAAGCTTGGTGATGCTAGTTTTGGGCAAAATTCAGGTTGGAAAGAGAATAAACTGGAGTTTAAGAACACGCCCATAGAAGAGGTTACAAAAGCTTTAGAACGTTGGTATAATATTAAATGCGAAATAGAAGATCCGGAAATTAAATCTTTCAACTACACCATTACTTTTAAAAATGAAACCCTGAAAAATGTTTTGTTTGGCCTTGAAAAGATAACCCCAATACGTTGCGATTTGAAGAAAGGCTTGGTAATCATCAGCAAAAAATGACACTGGAACATAAATATTTACTAACTAAACTAAAAAAATGAATACATCCTAAAGCCAAAAAAAACCGGCCGATGGCTCTAACATCAACCGGTTCTGAAGTCAGAATTAATTTTATTTATAGTCTAACTCTAACATAACAAATGTATGAAAAAAAAGCATTTCATTTCATATGGGCTTAACGCACCCATAACAAAAAAAACTATCCTAATTATGAAACTAACTTTTTTACTGATTACACTCAACCTTGCAAGCAGTTTTGCATCGGTGTATTCCCAAAAAGTATCCTTAAACCTTAAGGATGTGAAGTTATCAGAAGCGATTAGCGAAATTACCAAGCAAACAAACCTTGATTTTGCATATAGCGCTAATTTTGTTGATATTGGCAGGACAGTAAGCATTTCAGTTAACAATACCGATTTAAAAACCGTACTGGACAAATTACTTGATGGCACACAACTACTACATCTTGTGTTAAACGGTAAAATTTTTATCGGCCCCAAAGAATTATACAACGTAATCGAAACAAATTTTTTGCAACAACAAAAACTCTCCGGAACAATCACTGATGCCACCACTGGCGAACCTGTAATTGGAGTCAATGTAGTTATTGAAGGCACAACCATTGGTGTAGTTTCCGATGCTAATGGAAAATTTACCATTGAGATAGCAAAATCAGACGGAGTATTGGTTGTATCTTTCCTAGGCTATAATTCAGAGCGGATTATTGTGAATGGCCAATCTAATCTGGAAATTAAATTAGTGCCAGACATTACAAAATTAGATGAGGTTGTGGTGGTTGGTTATGGTACTCAGAAAAGGACAACATTATCGGGATCAGTAAGTACCCTTAAGGGCAGTGAAATTGCATCTGCACCTGTCGCAAATGTTACCAATTCACTTGCAGGGCATATCCCTGGCCTAATTGTTTATAGCAATTCGAGCGAACCAGGTAATGATAAGGCAAATTTGCTTATTCGTGGCCAAAACACGATAAATATAGACAATGACATTAACAGTAATGCTCCGCTTATTGTAGTTGACGGTATAGCTAACAGGGGGTTTGAGCATATCGACCCAAATGACATAGAAAGTATTTCAGTTTTAAAAGATGCTTCGGCCGCAATATATGGCGCACAAGCTGCAAATGGAGTAATTTTAATTACCACCAAAAGAGGTAAACTAGGGAAGCCCACGATAACTCTTACACTCAATCAGGGTTACAATGCACCCACTCGATTGCCTGAATTGGCAGATGCCTATACTTACTCATCTATGGTTAACGAAATATACCCAGGTACATATTCTGCGGATGATGTTTCGAAATTCAAAGATGGCAGTGATCCATTAGCGCATCCCAACACCAACTGGTATAAGGCAACCATGAAACCTTGGTCTGTCCAGCGGAGTAGTAACCTTTCGATTAATGGAGGCTCGGAGAATTTGAAGTATTTGGTTTCATTTGGTGCCAGATATAACGATGGAGTCTATAAAAGCTCTGCTTCCAATTATACTCAATACAATTTCAGAACTAATATTGATGGTAAAGTAAATAAATACATTGCTATTGCTTTTGATGTTGCTGGTCGCCAGGAAAATATTGACAATCCAAATTCAGACATTTATACAATTTTCCGTTCAATTGTTAGGGGAAAGCCGACAATGACAGCCACATGGCCTAATGGACAGCCCGGTCCTGCTACTGAAGGTGGGGCACAATCTGTAATTATTACAACCAATAAACCTGGTTACAATAATAAAACTAACTATATCCTTGAAAGTAATTTGAAATTAAACATTTTTGTACCTTGGGTGAAGGGTCTTTCTTTATCTACCAATATATCGTTTGATAAAAATTTCGTAGCCCAAAAATCGTGGGGGATACCTTATAGCCTTTATAACTGGAATGGAACAACTAAAGACGCCCAAGACATGCCTGTTCTTACATCAGCAAAGTATGGACCAGTGCTGCCTTCCCTTGGACAGAGTTATACGGATGGCAAAAACATTACGCTTAATGCATTATTAAACTACGAAATACAAATTGCTAACAAACATAACGTAAAAATTTTGGTTGGTAGCGAGAAACATACATTTGATGAAATATATTTGGGGGCAAATCGAGGTAACTTTTTATCACCAGCACTGGATCAAATGTTTGCCGGGGCAAAAGATGTGCTGATGACCAATGATGGCAATGCAAAGTATGATGCTCGTTTAAATTACTTTGGCCGTGTTAATTATAATTTCAACCAGAAGTATTTAGCCGAATTTGTTTGGAGGTATGATGGTTCTATTAAATTCGATCAAAGTAGCCGATATGGATTTTTCCCAGGTATATCGCTTGGATACCGGATTTCAGAAGAGGGCTTTTTCAAAGATAACGTTTCCTTTATCAATAATTTAAAAATAAGAGGATCCTGGGGAAAGACTGGAAATGATCGCATTAAAGATTATCAATATTTGTCAACCTACGCATTTAATGATTATCTGGCAGTATTTGGTGCGACTCCTTTAGGCTCTAAGGCACTTTACGAGAATGTAATACCTAATATTAATGTAACTTGGGAGGTGGCTAATCAGAGGAATATTGGATTAGAAGGATCTTTATTGAATGACAAATTGGCTTTCGAAGTTGATTATTTCAATAATAATCGTAACCAAATCCTTATTCAAAGAAATGCATCGATTCCCGGCCTTGCTGGTTTATCGTTACCTCCTGAAAACCTTGGCAAGGTTACAAATGCTGGGTTCGATGGAAGTATAACTTATCGGGATATGGCAGGAGATTTTAAATATTCTGTCTCACTGAATGTCACGCGTAATAAGAACAAAATAGTATTTTGGGATGAAACACCTGGGATAGATAAATGGCAACAAACAACAGGTCATCCAATTGGAGGAGAACTTTACTACCAGGCCGATGGCATTTTCCATACGCAGGATGAAGCTGACAAATTTAACGCAAAATTTACCGGTGGAGTTATCCCAGGTGACGGCGTGGTTCCGGGGGATGTTAGATTTAAGGATGTAAACACTGATGGAGTTATTGATGCAAAGGATAGGGTTCGGGATTTTAGAAGTGCGATACCAACATTAACTGGAGGGCTAATTATAAACCTTGGCTATAAAAATCTTGATTTGAGTATATTATTTCAGGGGGCTAGTGGTGCAATTACTTATATAGAAAATACAGAAGCTGGCAATTTAGGCAATTACCTGAAAGAATATGCCGATAATCGGTGGACACCTAACAATACAAATACAGATTATCCGCGTACCTGGGATCGTACAAATATGTATTGGACTGCCAATAAGAATACATTTTGGCTTAAAAGTACTGATTATATCCGTTTGAAAAGTATTGAATTAGGTTACAACACCGGTGAGCGGGTTAATAAACTTTTGGGCATTCAGGGTTTACGTATTTTTGTAAACGGCTTCAATCTATTTACTATGGACAAACTGGGTATTTATGATCCTGAGGGAGCTGCTGCCAACGGTCAGTTTTATATCTACCCAATGAATAAGACTGTAAATGCAGGAGTAACGTTAACATTTTAAATTTAAGCTATATATGAAACGATTTATAAATATAACAGCATTATTAATACTAGTATTAATAACATCTTGTAATGAAGATTTTCTTAACGAACCTCCTAAGAATTTGTATGCATCAAGTATTGTTTGGTCTGACCCGGCATTGGCACAGACAACAATAAACCAGATGTACATGCAACTCGGAAAGCCATTGTCAGCCATTTCCATGAGTCAATTTTGCGATGAGGCATGGCAATGCTGGAATTGGGGAACTGGCGATTTTATGAAAAGCAACATCACAGCCGATAATATACCAGCCTGGGGTTGGGCAGTGCATGACGGATCGTTGCAATGGAATGATCTTTATAAAGCCATTAGAGGATGTAATGAATATTTGGAAAATGAAAATCAGATAAATTTTTCAGACAATGCTTTGCATGATGGAAAAACCATGAAACAAAGTATGAAAGGTGAAGTTTTCTTTATGAGAGCTATATTTTATAATTACTTAATAAGCCAGTTTGGTTCAGTTCCAATTATTTCAAAATCATTAACAACTACTGACAGCTTACATTTTTCACGTAATACCTATGAAGAATGTGTGAATTTTATAATAAAAGATTTAGATTCAGCTGCCAATAGTTTGCCAAATGTACAATTTCAGAGCGGCAATAATTATGGTCGTGTAACAAAAGGGGCAGCTTTAACTTTAAAGTCTAGGGTATTATTATATGCTGCAAGCGATTTGCACAACCCTTCATTAAACGCTTCTCTGACATCAGGATATAGCAATCCGGAATATCTTGGTTATACAAATAGTGATGCAACGGGCCGGTGGCAAAAAGCATACGATGCTGCCAAATCAGTTATGGATTTGAACATTTATTCTTTAAAAACAGGGAGTTCTCCTTATGATCAGTTATATACCAGTCTTTTTTTAGCCCCAAACATATCATCAGAAGATATCTGGGTAAAACTGGATATAAGTAAGGACAATGCCGGGTGGGTTCACGACCACTATTATGTAACGGCTCCCCCAAATGGATATGGTGGTTGGGGTGGCCCTCAGCCAACATCAGAAATGGCTGATAGTTATGAATTGACTGACGGTACAAAACCCGACTGGACAAATCCTTCCTTTGCCGCCAATCCTTTTTTAAATCGGGATCCAAGGTTTTACTCGGATATTTTTTTTGAAGGGGCTCCCTGGAGACAAAGGCCAGATGATACAAAAAATGGTGATCCTTTCAACAAAATACAGGTTGGCTTTTTAGGTTACATGGAAGATGGTAATTTTAATTCGCTTGTAGCAGGGGTTGACACCAGACAAAGTTCATCTGGATCTTGGAATGGGACATTTACAGGATATAATATCAGAAAATATCTTGATCCAGCCTATTCTGCTAACGATTATGATAAAAAACAACCTAACTATTTCAGATGGATGCGCTATTCAGAGGTTCTTTTAAATCGTGCAGAAGCTGCAATCGAACTTGGGCTATTCGACGAAGCCAGGAGTTTAATTAACCAAGTGAGAGGCAGAGTAGGTATGCCAGATGTTACCGAAACTGGAGATGCTTTAAGAGAAAGGTACCGTAATGAACGCAAGGTCGAACTTGCTTTCGAAGAACACCGTTTCTGGGATATACGTCGTTGGATTATTGCAGACCAAGTTGTTGGAGCGCCAAGTAAGGAACTTCAGGTGAAATATATTGTCAATAAAACTGCCGATATTAAAGTGAACGGTGTTCCTGCCTACCGGAAAGCTGACGGCACAACATGGACAACCGCTACCTATTCATTGGTACCAAGCGGTGTAGTTCTTCGCTCCTGGGACAAAAAGGCTTATTTTTTACCCATTTCACGCGATGAAGTATTAAAAAATGTAGGGAAATTAATTCAGAATCCAGGATACTAATTATTAAGCTAAGAGAGGGTTTACAATTTGGTAACCCTCTCTTTATTATTTATTGATAATACCATAAAAAAAGTACAACCTTGGTATCAACCGAGCAAGATTCCTTTTGATCTTAAATCATTACGGATCGTGCCAACAAGATATCAATCCCCCTTTATGTTTATAGTGAGAATGGAGTGTCTCTCTTTATGATTAGTATCTATTTATTTTTCACTCCTTTTTCTTAATCGTTTAATTATAACCAATATGAAAGCAAAAACAAATATTTTACTTCTGGTATTTTTCGTGTTTTTTTTAATCTCTAATAATAGTGCTCAGGAAAATATTGTTGTTGAAGCTTTGCCTATGGGTGTAAGTACTCAATATATGGGAGTTACTATTGTTCCGAAATTGTATGATTTTAATGTTTTTAACGATCTTGGAATCAACACAACCAGAATTTTCTCGAGTGTGGAAGATTTTGAACCTGTTGATGATAATGGAATATACGGAAAGCCTTCAATCGAAGAAGTGAAAGGCAACATAGATATAATTCCCTGGACAACCTGGGACAATGCCATAAGCTCAAATGGTATGAAAACATTTCTTGATGATGCAAAAGTTAATAATATTAAAGTTATTCTTAATTTAAGAATTGGTGCCAACGGCTGGATGTCCAATATTCCCAAAACGCCCGAAGATGATAATGAATATTGGGAACATTGTGCCGCCTTAGCATATTGGTTAAATGTAAGAAATGATTATAAAATTGACGATTATCAGCTTTTTAATGAACCAGATCAAGGTATTGGTCAGGATTTTACGGGAACAAAAGAGGATTATGTAAGAATAGCAAGATTGACCAAAGATGCCTTGGATTTTGTTTACAGCCACTATTTACCTGGAAGAAAATATGAAACCTATGGACCTGTCGTTAGCTGGGCAAATGACTGGATTTCGGATGTTTTAACAAAGGGAGGTAATTTGCTTTCGAATGTTGACTTTCATCAATATGCTTCCAAAACTCAATTTACAGATGCAATTCATGGTGCTCATAATATGATGAATACAACAGGATATGCCGGTTTGCCCTTGTGGATGACCGAATGGGGTAGCTATGATTTCGATTTGCCTAATGTTCGACAAAATAACTCTCAATCTTTTTCGATAAAGATGATTAATAACATTATTAACATGTGTGCGCCTGGCGATGATCATGTTACCGGCTGGCAATATTATACATTTGGTCCTGGTGCTTATGGCGATGAATTATTAGATGAAAACAATACACCCAGAACGGTTTATTATGCATTGCGCCTGGCTATAAGAGGTCTAAAAGGAGGTAAACCGGTTTATAATTGTAATGTAAGCAGCGATAAATTGAAAGCAATTGCTGCAAAAGACGAAGATGGAACAATATACTTATTAGTTACCGATACCATTTCTGTAAACGGACATACAGTTAATATCGATTTATCAGCCTTATCGCCAGTTGTGGGTTCTTCAAGCACTATTTATCGCTACGATGCTTCTAACAGTGATGTGCAATCTGTCGGTTCAGTGGTTGATGTCAACGGTATTGTTCAAATTACTATTCCTTTACAGGGAGCTGTATTGCTAAAAGTACAGGGTACTGGCAATGGAAAAGATACTGAGGCGCCAACTAAACCATCGACACTAACGTCAGGTTCTCCAACCGATAAATCTTTATCTTTAACCTGGACGGCTTCAACTGACAATGTAAAAGTAGAGTATTATGATGTATACATTGACGAAAAAGTATTAAAATCAGCTAAAGGCGATGCAACCAGTCTATTAGTAGATAAGCTAAGCCCGTCTTCTATCTACTCAATCTTTATTAAAGCAAGGGATGCAGCAGGGAATGTTTCATCAGCAAGCAATACCATTTCTGTAACATCGGAATCTGCTTCAAGTCAATTAGTTACCATAGAGCCGCCAACTAATTTAACTGCAAGTGCAACAGACTCAAGTGTAATGCTCCTATGGGCTTTATCAGCCGATTCAAAAGCGAAAGCTTACAAAATTTATCAGGATAATACTGTTATAGCTACAATATCAGGTTCGGGCTATATTATTAGTGGATTGACTGCAAATCAAGAATACAGTTTTAAAATATCTGCAATTGACAGCATTGTTAGTGAATCTACCTTTGCCACCATCAGTATCAAAACAGAATTGAAAGGCGTTACAAAACTTACAGGAACAGTATTTGGATTTGGATCTTCATCCGACCCAAACTGGTATGGAACCGCTTTTGATGGTGATGTTAATACATTTTATGATATTAATTCTTCTAGTCCTGATGGTAATGGCGGTTATTGTGGAATAGACTTAGGGCAAGGCATAACCAAAAAGATTACAAAAATAAAGTTTATTTTGGCAAGGGGTGGCTGGGCAGCAGGAAGAATTATTGGCGGCAAGTTCCAGGGTTCTAATGTAAGCCAAACCAGTGGTTATTATGATTTATATACCATAAAAAACGACAATGACGGTGTCTGGAACCAAATAGAAGTTAACAACGCGGGTGGTTACAGATTTTTACGATATTTAGCACCCGACGGTAGCTTTGGAAATATCAATGAAATTGAGTTTTATGGTATTGATGGTATAGTTTCATTGTTGCCCCCAACTCCTGAAGATTTTGAAGTAGATGGTACTCCAAGTTTGAGTGGTGTTAACCTTAAGTGGAAGTCAGGAGGCGATGTACCCATCAAAGGATACAAAATTTATCAGGGAAATAACTATGTAGGCTCAACCGATTCGTCTGTAATGCGGTATGCTATTACTGGACTAACCGCCAATATTTCTTACACTTTCAAAGTTACTTCCTACGACCATTCAGATAGAGAATCATTACCTGATTCTTTGGTCGGAATAAAAATATCAGTTGATAATGATACAACTTCCGCTCTCATATCCGGAACATTCTTTGGAGCAAGTCCTGCCTATGCAGCAGGCAATGAATATGATAAAGCCTTTGATAAAGATGTCAATACCATCTTTGATTATTCACAAGAAAACGGTGGATATACCGGAATTCAACTGAATTCAATCAATGGTAAGAGAATAACTAAGATAAGGTTTTACCCCAGAGGTGGTGGACAATACTTTACTGATAGAATGATTGGCGGAAAATTTCAAGGATCTAATACCTCAAAAACTGAAAAATATACAGATTTATATACAGTACCATCTTCACCAAATTCAGGTTGGAACGAAGTTATTATAAACGACCCTAATACATATTTGTTCCTTAGATATTTAGGGCCTGATGGAAGTTATTGTAATGTAGCTGAGATTGAATTTTACGGAAAATCGATCATAACAGGAATTAGTCAATTGACTGAAAAAATTTCTAAAATAGAAGTGTATCCAAATCCTGTTACCGATTTTTCTAAAATCTATTTAAGATCAAGCGAACACGGAGAAGTAATTGTCACTATTTATAATTCACTTGGAATGCTTGTTTCATCATCTAAAGTTTTTGTTAACGGAGAAACATCAATACCTCTATATCTTTCAGATCAAACCAAGGGTGTATATATCATAAAAGTTCAAAACAAGAACAGTTTTGTAACAAAAACTATTGTGAAATAGCTTAATAAACAAAAGCCAGATTTAATAAAACATTATCAGATGAATAAGTTGTTAAATCATTTTTTTATAATACCATTTCTTGCCATTAGTTTTTTGGGAAGTTATAATGCAACTTCACAGGAAAATTACATATGGAAAAATGTAGCTATTGGTGGTGGTGGCTTCGTAACAGGAATTGCCATACATCCCAAAGAACGTGGTATACTTTACGCCCGAACTGACGTTGGTGGACTTTTCAAATGGGACAATAAGAATATCCGCTGGACACAATTACTTGACTGGGTTGGTTACGACCAGGTTGCATATCGCAATGTCGATGGCATTGCTTTAGACCCGAATAATCCAGACCTGGTTTATATTACATCAGGCAGCGATGTACTTAAATCTTCGAATCGGGGAAAAACCT
>JBBQEI010000067.1:0-23980 GCA_038320545.1 Bacteroidales bacterium | reverse complement strand
TTGTAGCCAAGCAATAAACCAGCCAGTTCCTCGTAAGTTAAAACGGGTATTCCATAACCATTTTGCCCATAGGTTTTGCCTTCCATTTCGGAAATGGTGTATTGCCAACGGTCGAGAAAGAAGGTGCAGCCGGGACAATTGGCTATGATTAAATCGGGTTGGTAAGGTTGCATGGAATCGAACTTGCGTTTAGAGTTGCTTACCGAATAGCCTCGATTGGATTTTAACAGGTACTGCCGGAATCCAAAGCCGCAACAATGGCGGCGTTCGGGGTAATCGACCTGCGTACCACCCCAATCGTCGATAAGTCCGGCTAATACTTGCGGAAATTCAGCTCCGCCTATACCTTTTTCGGGGAATATTTTTGCATAATGGCAACCAATATGGTCAACTATTTTTAAGGCTTTGCCGGTTTGTTTATTGGTTAACCTGAATGTTGCTTTGGCTGCAATTTCTTTTCGGAATTTATAAATGAGGTCGCTGGCGTGAACAAGGTTCTTTGGTATCTCGAAAGTTAAACCTGTTGCCCGTTTCAGAGCTTCGCGGATTTCTGTTTCTTTTTCGGGAAAGTGTTTCCATGTTTCGAGTATTTCGGTGTAAATGCCAAAAGAGGTAACACACGAACATACGAAATTCTCGTATCCGGCTTGGTTCATTAGCGCAAACTGTCGGGCAACAACGGTCATGGTGGTTTCGAACGGAATAATGCCCGAATGGTAGGCTATGCCTGTACAGGTTGTTTGTCGGGCATCGTCGTAAGTATCCTTACCAAGGTCGTTGCGGAGTATTTTTAAAAATACATCTTCGGCAGCCGGAAAGAAGTTTTGGCGTATGCAACTACGGGCAAAATAGTAGTTGTTATCGGCTATTTCTTTTTGATAATTTTCCCAAATCAGATTTTTACCGTTGTTCATATTGTTACTTTTAAAACAGGCAGTTCCTGAACTAAGGAACTGCCTGAATAGTTATTTTATTCCAAAAGGTATTTTTAATGACAGACTTATATTGCGCCCCTGATTGTAATAGTTCAGAGGTTTTAGTGTGGATAAATGGTCGAAATATTTAGTGTCGAAAATATTATTGACCGATAAACCAATATTCATAAGTTGATTACTAATTTTTATATCTGAGCTGAAACCAGCATTAATAAGGGTGTATCCATCAGTTGAGGTTTCATAAAGCGAAGGATTTGACTGCTTTAACGCTGTTAAAGCCGATACCCAAATATTTGGATGTCTTAGGAAAAATAATTGTTCCTTTTCTGCCCTTATCTCATATCGGAGTTTTTGAGTCGGAATAAATGGCAAATAATCACCATTGCTCTGTTTGCCTGTTACGGTTGAGTAAACACCTTTGATATGCAACCATGGCAATGCTTTGGGGTGAAAATGGATACCCGCTTCGCCTCCGAATAGTTTTGAATTGGTTTGAGAGAATTGGTAAATACCCATACCTGATGAGGTTGTATCATTAGTTGGGGATATAAAAATATAGTTGTCGATATGATTATAAAAACCAGCCAAATCGAGGGATAAATAATCTCCGTGATAGTGCAGGCTGGCATCCGATTCGTAAGCATCTTCGGGTTTCAGGTTTTTGTTCCCAATTTCATAACGGCTGCCATGTTCCCCGTTCGATGTGAGTTCCGACAGATTAGGCACACGGTAAGCTTTAGCAAAATTAGCCCGGAACATAAGTTTCTCACTTAGGTTGTATGTAGCTCCTAACGAACCATTCAGACTCGAAAAATCTTTAGAAACGGGCTCATGGTAACTCCCTGTCCCCTCTATACCCAAAGCAAATGTTTTGGTATTATACATATCGAAACGAAGGCCTCCCTGTAATTTTAATTTTTCGAAGAAAGTATATTGCGCTAAAACCAGAAAGCCAATATTATTTACATCGGCATCGGGCAGAAACTGCGAAGCACGGTTATTCTTATTTCTATTTGTTTGGCTCATCCCTTGCACCCCTAAAATATACTCAGCTTTTTCGCTAGAAGGTAAATAAAGCTTCGATTCGTAAGTTAAAGTATTCAGGTTCATTTCGACAAAAGGAATGTCGAGCGTGGTTTGTAACTTACGTAAAGCACTTTGGTAAGCAAGGTTGTTTTCCCATTTAAACCGATTGAGGTACACTTTGTTTTGAGAAGAAATTAAATGGTGTTCCAAATCCTGGTACCAAATATTGTTTTTTCGTTCTTGTTCGCTAATGAGAGCCTTAACTGGTGGTACGGTCATTCCCAGTTGTTGTTTGAAATAGTCGTAGAAAATTTTGAACGTACCTGTTTTTCCGGTATAACCTGTATTTACACTTGCTGACCACTCGTTAAACCTTGAATTTGGAACAAAAGTGCCTCCGCCTTGTTTGTAGTCGGCATGGGTTTTATTGCTTACTCTCAAACCAGAAAAAATATGCTTTGATGCTCCTTTAATACCCAGGCTGTTGTTTAACCCAAGGGTATTAGAATGAAGCTGTGTTTGATAATCGCCTGTTATCCGGCCTGTAGGTGCAGGTTTTTCTTTGATGAAATTGAGAACACCACCAATGGCATCAGAACCATAGAGTAAAGATGCCGGGCCTTTAATTACCTCAACCCTGTCAACATCATTATCATCAACACCCAGAGGATGGTTTTCGCTAAACTGGTAGTTTTCGATACGAACACCGTTGCTCATCACCAAAATATCGTTCATTGAAAGCCCGCGAATTACAGGTTTTGAAACACCCTGACCTTTGGCAATCATATCGACTCCTGGTACTTTGGTAAGCGATTCCATAAAATTAGGTGTACCAGATTGCGATATGTCTTTGCTTTTTAGAACATCAATTTTTACAGCATTCTCGTGTTGTGATGATACGGAAACTCCTGTAACAACAATTTCCTGAGATTCAATAACCGCTTCGGAAAGAGATACATTTATTTCGTTTAGCCCATTTTGAAGAATGACAGATTTTATTACAGCATTAAAGCCCATATACGAAAATTGTATTTTCACTTTACCCAATGGCAGGTTTTCGATACGGTATTCCCCGTTTGCGGCACTAACTGTGCCTTTGTTTTGTTCTGGTAAAAACACGGAAGCTCCATCCAACGGATTTCCTTTTAAGTCGGTTACCCTTCCCTGAATAAGGGTTTGGGCATTTGTTATAAGACAAAATATTCCCAATAGGAACATTATAAATGTTTTTTGCATATTATGTTACGATTTATTATTGTAAAACAATGATTTAAAATAAATATTTGATATTAAATCATTGGCTACAGGCGGGCCACGTAACATTAGTGAGAGGTAATACGGTTTTTTAATGAAAACAGATTTGTAAGAACAAACCAGTTCATTAAAAACCTCTTTTATAAATATTTTGTAATTTTTATGTTGTTGAGTGAAGTGTGAGAAATGAAATGCGCAAATTGGACATTGCTCCTGATGTACATGAAAATGTTTTTCGTTTTTGGCCGTGCATTGAAATACAGGTTCGTGCTTATGGAGAACTTTAACCACCGAAGGGGCTAAAAATATCCAAAGAAGGAAGAAAGAAATTATATAGTTTTTAACTAACCTCAATTATTTTTGGTCTCCGTTATATAAGTAATTAAAATAAGCCTCTTTGTTCATTCCCATTTCTTTAGCTTTTTTTGCCGAAAGTGCTTCCAGCTTTTCGAACCTTGTGGTAGCTCCGGTTTCGTCAAAAATCCGTTGAAGGTCGTTAAGTGATTCTTCGGGTATTTGGCGCAATGTGCCGCTTTCGTCTTTTTTGTAGCTTGTACCAAGCCGTTCCAAAATTTGTTGTCGGTTTTGTTTTAGCCAGTCCCAAACGGGGCCTTGTTCAGGGTACATTTCGGTATTCACCTCATCGATGTAAACGCAATAGCCGTATTTGAGTATATGTTCGCCAACAGTGCGTTTTATGGCCAGTTGTTTCCGGCCTTGTTCGCTTTCGATAAAAAGGCCTTTTTCAATAGACAAAGCTCGTAATGCCTGAATGATATAGCCAGGCGTGTTGCCCCTCGGGCAACGAGTTTTGCACGAAAGGCATTCACCACAGTACCAAATGGTATCGTCTTTCAAAAGTTGCTCTATCTCGGTTTCGTTACCACGTTGCACGGTATCGGCAATTTGGCGCGGGTCGTAATTGTTAAATGCCGCAGCCGGACAAATAGCGGTGCAAACCCCGCAATTGATGCAAGCTTTAAGGCCTTCGATAAAGCGGATGTCTTTTTGTAATTCTGCTAATAAAGTCATAATTGACTAGGGTTTTTACTGTTATTTGTTAAATTATTCAGTCTAAACAGAAACTAAAAACAATATCATCAACCATATCTACATTGTGCATCATCCTGTATTTGTTTGAGTTAACTTGTATAAACTCAAATTTAATTAGTTTGGAATTAACCAGTTCCATGTCAACACTACCCGGATGAGGTATTGCCGCAGGATAAATATGAATGCACCCTTTTAGTTTTAAAACACGTGAAAAAGATGTGAAAAGCAAATCCCAATCTTTTATATATTGTAATACATCAAAAACAAAAATTGAATCAATTGTTTTATCAGAAATAGATGTTGACAATTCTAATATATCCTCTTTATGAAGTGAAACAATATTTGCTTTTGAAAAAACTGGAAGTCTGGCATTAAGAATCGCAATAGCTTCATCATCGCGTTCAAAGGAATATACATGACCTTTTTCTCCAACAATCTGAGATAGAGGGATTGTGTATCGTCCCTGTCCACAACCAAAATCTATTACCGAATCATTGGATTTGACTCCCAAATCAGCAATCATCTTTGCTCCTTCACTTTGCAACCACAACAATTCATGTTTAGAAATTTCCATTTTTTAATCGTTAAACCTTGCAATTATAGTTCTATTGCCTTTTACTTTTTCGTTTAATCTGACAAATATTTTTATATTTAAAGGCAAAAATAAATCAACCCTTGAACCAAATTTTATAAATCCAAGGTCATCACCCTGATTAGCTTGTTCGCCTACTTTTGAGTAGCAAACAACCCGTCGGGCAACAGCCCCGGCTATTTGTTTAATCATTATTTCTGCTCCACCCGGTTTTTCAATAACAATAGTTTGATGTTCGTTTAAATCTGATGATTTTGGATGATGGGCTATTAAATATTTTCCCAGATGATATTTGGTATAGGTAATTTGTCCGCATATTGGATAGCGGTTAACATGAATATTCCAAATAGACATGAATATAGATACTTTAACACATTTTCTATTCAGAAATTCTGTTTCGAAAACCTCTTCGATAGCAATTATTTTACCATCGGCAGGTGCAAATATGATTGATTGGTCTGTATTGATTTTTCGTTCAGGATTACGAAAGAAGAACAAAATAAAAGATAAGAACAAAATTCCTGTAATGCCAATACTATTACAATATATAGCGTTGCAATTGGTATAATAGGCAATCAGTATAAAAAGTACCATGAAAAAAATCAGTACCCCTAATATTATTGCTGTCCCTTCTTTATGTATTCTCATATTAACAATTATTTTTCTCTCCCATAAGGCCAAGCCATAATACCACCTTCCAATACTTTCACGTTTTTATATCCGTTGGCTTGAAGTATTAAAGCAGCTTCGTAGCCACGGAGCGATATTTTGCACCAGCAAATGATTTCAGCGTTTTTGTCAGCGGGCATTTCTTCCAAACGTTTGCGGAGCTGTCCAAGCGGAATAAGTTTTTCGCCAACACCCAAGCGCATTTGTTCGTATTCGTCGGGGTTACGGAAGTCTAACAAAACAAGCGGTTTCTTTTTATCGAGCTTTTCTTTAAGCTGCTCTGCCGATATTCCTGTGAAATATCCGTTTAGCTTGTTTTGCATGATATGAGCCGTTGCGACACTATGGTCGATAGCCAACGAATACGGTGGGGCATAAGGGAGGTCGGCATTTACCATATCGTTTACGGTAAGTTTGCCTTTAATGGCCATAGCCCAGATTGCGACTTGCTTGCTCACATCTCCCGGGCCAAGTACTTGCGCCCCTAATATTGTACCGTTTGATTTATCGACAACCAGTTTGGTAACCAAAAGCTTTCCCTGCATAAATCCGGGTTTGTCGAGACTTGCATTTACAACTGTTTCAACGTTGGAAATTCCCACTTTTCTGGCATTTTGTTCGGACAAACCAGTAGCGCCAACGCCATAGTCGAAAACTTTACATATTCCTGTTTGTATTGTTCCAGGAAAAATGACACCGTTTCCTAAAATAGCATTTTCACCAGCTACGCGACCTTGCAGATTGGCTAAATCGCCATAAGGTGCGTGTACCATATTTTGGGTAATAAGGTTAGGTATCTCAATACAATCGCCAACTGCATATATATCGGGGTCTATTGTTTGCATAAAGGTATCAACTACAATTCCTCCAGTTTTACCAATAATCAGACCAGCTTCTTTTGCCAATTTGTTGTTAGGCGACACTCCAATGGCCACAACAGCAAGTTCACAGGGTATTTCGGTGCCATTTTGGAGTTTTACGGCTGTGAGTTTACCATTTTCGCCAATAAATGCAGCTACTCCGTTTTCTAAAATAACATTGGCTTTGCCCTGAACGTATTTTTCGACCAGCATGGCCATTTGCCTGTCGAGAAAAGTAAGCAGTTGAGTTAACAACTCGATAAGGGTTATTTCGATACCTGCAAGGTGCAAAGCCTCGCAAGTTTCAATGCCAATTAAGCCTCCTCCAATAACCACGGCTTTTTTTATCTTTCCTTCGTCTCGAACTTTACGCAGGTAATCGGCATCGGGCAATGATTGCAGGGTAGTAACACCATCGAGTTCGATACCTGGAACGGAAGGTTTACGAGGTGTTGCCCCTGTGGCGATTATCAATTTGTCGTAATCAGCAGTGCTTTTTTCGCCGGTTGCCATATCTGTATATTCGATAAGTTTGTTTTTACGGTCGATGGCTGTAACTTCGGTATTTACTTTGGTAGTTATCTTTTTGGCATTCCAAAAGAATTTCGAATCGCGCACCACTCCGGCAGGGGAACACAAAAGCTGGTTACGGTCGTCGAAGAAACCACCGATGTAATACGGATAGCCACACGAAGCCATAGAAAGGTCGGAAGCTTTCTGATAGATAGTGATTTCGGCGTTTTCGTCCATGCGGCGTGCTTTCGATGCTGCTTTGGGACCGGCTGCCGAACCGCCAATTACGATAATACGTTTTGTGTTCATTGTGTTATGGTTTAGTAATGATTGATATGATAATGACTGAAATACCTGCAAGAAGAAGGATGAATTGAAGCACAGATTGACGTGCATTAGTTTTACGGTGCATTTCAGGAACTAAATCGGCAAGGGCTATGTAAATGAACCCAGCTGCTGACAACGCAAGAATAAAAGGCATTGCCATTTGAGTATATAACCCGGCATACCAAGCTAATAAAGCCCCTGCGATGGCAGTTAAGCCAGAAAAGAGGTTATAAAGTATAGCTTTACGTTTAGAAAAACCTGCTTTTAGCATTACTCCAAAGTCGGCTACTTCCTGTGGTATCTCATGTGCAAAAACCGATATTGTAACTACCATACCAAAAGAGGGAGAATGAAGAAAAGCGGCGGCGATAACAATACCATCGAGGAAGTTGTGGAATGAATCGCCAATCATAAGCATTAATGCTCCTGCTTTGCTGTGTCGGTCGCAATTTTCGTCGACACAAATACGCCATAGCATTATTTTTTCGATTATAAAGAAAAACAGGATACCAACAAGTATGGCATAGGATATTTGATAACCACCAAGTTTAACAGCGTTGGGCAACATACCTAAAAAGGCAGCACCAAGCAATGTGCCTCCAGCAAAAGCATTAATGTGTTTTGTTAATTTCTGCAAATGCTCATTGCTGATGCGCAGCATAAGCGATGCTAAAAGCACGCTGCCAATATTTCCAATTAATACTGCTATAATTATAAAGGTTATCATTTTGTTCCTTCTCTATCTTCAAATTCTTTATAAGGGTTGTGCTTGTGTTCCCTGTCCTTTACAATAAGGGTGGTTACAGGAGCTTTCGATTTTTCATTGAAAATAATATCGTGACCCATACATAAGCCAAAGGAGACGTTTAACTCTGTGTTGTTTTGGGCAAGAAAATCGGCTTGTCCGGCAGGGTTACACGAAATACCTTTTGCATCAGTACCCAACAATTCAGAGGAAAGAATCCTTCCATTGTAACAATCAATTGAGAACACTTCAAATTCGTCTGTCAATGACTCTTTTAATTTTGCAGCCTCTTTTTTAAATAAGATACAATGGGCAATACCAATGCGTTTGATGCCTGATAGCCGTGCATAGTTTTTGATTTCTTCTACCCGGTTTTTGCCCGGCAAACGGGCTTCTTCGGCAATACGCATAGTGCGAATGTCGGCTTCGGAATATAATTTTTTTTGTTCGTTTGTATCCATAATTATATGTTTATCATATCGTAAACCAATCCGACTGCATCGCCAACCACGCTGCGGCAAATTATTTTGTGGTGTTTGCGAGCTTCAACATCGGCTTCGGTTGCGTGTTTTTTAAGTAATTCGAAACAATTGCTGGTTCCGTGAATATCTTCAATATGTTTATTTAACTCACGAACCATTTTGTATGCGTGCAATTTAGTTTCCATGTCTTTAGGGTCGGCATTGCCATATTTAAGGCCAAGCACCATGAACCCGCCAGTTACTGCACCGCATTTTTGGCGTAAACGTCCCATTCCTCCTCCAAAGGTTGAGGAAATGAGTTTCGCTGTTTTTTCGTCGAGGTTAAACTCTGGTGAAAAAGTCAGTAAAACCGACTGTGAACAAGCGTAACCCTGGTCGAAAAATGCCTGGGCTTTATCTATGGCTTCCTGTCGTGTCATTGTTTCTGTTACTTAAATCGACCGTCGTCTTTTTGTGAATCCATTTTATGTACATTTTTCTCGAACCAACCATTTTTTGATGTTTCGAAAACGTCGAACTGCGGAATGTATGGTTTTATATCCAAAACGGGCGAACCGTCGAGAATGTCTATGTTTTTCACAAACAATTTATCCCCTTCAATTTTATCGAGGCATACTACCGAAATGCCAATAGAATTTGGTCTGCCAGGAGAACGGGTGGCAAACACTCCGTGCGGTATTGTGTCCAGAAATGGGATTACGGTCAGTTCTTTCTTTTCAGCTAAATGCAGGTGAAACAAAATGTAAATGTGTGAGAAATGCTCTAAATCTTTTAAGCCCTCAACAAACTCAGGAAAAATATTTATAATAGCTTCTGAATTTTTAGAAACAGCTGATTGTATCGGTGTGCCCTCCGGTTTTGTGAACGGAGAATGAACTATACCGATTGGTTTATATGATATATTAAGCATTTGCAAGTTCAGGTTTGCGGTTTTTATCTATAGCTTCTAAAACAAAACCGGGTGCAGCACAAGGTTTCCAATCATCCTTTCGGACAAAAGCAAGGCCTGTTTCGGCTGTATTTATTAATTCGTCATGCTCGTTGTAAAGCTTATAAGTAAACCAAATACGTACTCCCTTGATAGCTGTTAAAGTGGTTTTAACCATAAGCTGGGCATCGTAGTGTGTAGTTTTTAAAAACTTAAATTTCATATCTACGACCGGAAGCATATAACCGGCTTCTTCAACCGAATGATACGAAATGCCAATGCTGCGGAACAATTCCCAACGGGCTGTTTCGTAGTATTTAACGTAATTTGAATGGTGTACTGTACCCATTTGGTCGGTATCGGGGTACATAACCCTGAATGTATATTCGTGTTCTATCATCGTCTGTTATTTTTTTCGCATGGACAGGGAACCGGTTTATGATATTTTCTTTGAGATGCACAACTGCTTATTAGCATGAATAATATCATAATGAACAAAAAATGTAATTTATTCCGGTGCCTCATCAATGATTTCATTTTGTTAATTATTTAGACATTTCGGCCTGAAATTTTAAAATACCTTTTAGCAGATTGTCAAACCCGGATTTAACCGTTTTATCATTAAATAATTCATTTAATCGGCCTTCATCACAAACACTGCATATATTTTCGTTAACCGGAATTTGAGCAATTAGGGGAATACCTGTTGAATCTGATAATAAGTCTCCACCTCCTTTACCAAAAAGGAAGTATTTTTCGTCCGGATGTTTTGAAGGGGTAAACCAAGCCATATTCTCAACAATACCAAAAACCGGAACTCCAACATGTTCGCTATGGAACATGGTTATTGCTTTTCTTACATCATCCAGTGCAATAGTTTGAGGTGTTGTAACTATAACAGCCCCATTAATTTCATATTGTTGAAGTAAGGTAATATGAATATCTCCGGTACCCGGAGGGGTATCAATTATAAGGTAATCAAGCTCTCCCCAATTGGTGTCATTGATTAATTGTTTCAGGCCATTAGATGCCATAGGGCCGCGCCAAAGCATAGCTTGGGAAGGGTCTATCATAAAACCAATAGACATAATTTTAATACCAAACTTTATAAATGGTTCCATCAGAGTTTTCCCATTCTTTTCAGAAATGGAAGGCTGTTGGTTGTGCAAATTAAAAAGGGTAGGGATGGATGGACCATAAATATCTGCATCCATCAGCCCAACCGCATAACCTTCCATCGCCAGTGACAATGCTATACCGGCAGCTACAGTTGATTTTCCTACTCCACCTTTACCAGATGCCACAATAATTATGTTTTTGATATTGGGCAGTGTTGTTTTTTCAATTGGATTGTTCATAATATTTTAATGTGTTAATATTGCTAATATGCTAATGAACTAAAATGATTAGGGATATAGTTTTACCCCGTTGGTGCATGTTTCGTTAAGGTCGATGCAATGAACTTTTACGCGTTCGGTATTAAATAATTGCAAGGCCTTTTCCATTATTATTTCGGCCATGTGTTCGGACGTAGGGTTCTTTGTTGTAATGAAAATTCGTTGTCCTGAATCCTGAATGTATTTACACATGGGGTCTTGCTCCCATAGGATTGTTGTATGGTCAAGGTTTTCGTCAATCCACAGTTTTAAAACTTTCATTTCCTGAAAATCTATAACCATGTCTTTGTTATCGAGCTCGTTGGCTTCGATGTGTAAACGTACCAACCACGAATGACCGTGATTGTTGGTACACTTTCCGGTATAATTACGAATTAGCCTGTGCGCTGCTTCGAAACTAAATTCTTTTGATATGATGTACTTCATTCTATATTACTTGATATATTAATTCTAAATCGATTTCTTTATTTTATTGAGTTTGCCATTCAGTAGTTTTCTTTTTAAAGGATTTAGTTTGTCAATAAAAAGAATGCCATCCAAATGGTCATATTCGTGCTGAAAAATGCGGGCTATTAAACCATCGAATTCACCTTCGATGATGTTTAAATTTGCATCGAAATACTTTATCCTGATTTTTTGGGGACGAAGTATATCTTCAAAAATATCAGGGATGCTTAGGCAGCCTTCGCTATAATAAATTTTGTCTTCGCTTCGCCAGGTTATTTCAGGATTAAAAAATGCTTTTTCGATTTTTTCGATATTATTGTCATCTTCTGAAAGCGGCGAAGTGTCGATAACAAATGCCCGTTTAAGTATGCCCGTTTGCGGTGCAGCTAAGCCAATACCACCAGCCTTTTTAAGTGTATCTAATAAATTTTGAGACAATTGTACTGGATTGTCTTCTCCTGTAATATTTATTGAATGTTTACGGAGTATTGGTGAACCATATTTTATTATTGGGACTATCATTTTTTAAACATGGAATTGACGGATATAAAAATTATCTGATTTATAGCACACTTTCTTAATGAGCTTATCGTGCAATAAAGAATCTAAAAGGGAGCTATCTGCTTTGTCCTTTGATAAAAGTTCCAACATAGTGTCCTCCCGGATTGGGTGAACCGTACAAATGTTGATAATATCTTCAATGGCATTGCCTGTATATCCGGTATTAGTGCCCTCAAAGCCAAGCAATAATTCAACATTTAAGCCTTTGTTTGAAAAAATTTGGAAAGCTTCATTTATTGCTGGTTCTGTCGGCGCTTTAATGTCTGAAATGGCTGGTGGACGTGTAGGAACAGAAATATAAGCTAACGAAGGATTGATTTGTTTGATTAAATCGGATGTTTGATTTAAAATTAACGGATTATCGTTAATTCCTTCTACAAGCATTGTTTCGGTAACCAACTTGCCTTTGTATTCGGAAGCGAATTGTAATATGCCTTCTACATGCCGGTTAAAACTAAGGCCGACTATTGGACTGTTTATTGTTTTCCATGCGTGCTCATTATTAGCATCGACCTTTATTGAGACCCAATCGGCAAGTTTTAAATCATCCCTAACCTGTTGCATTTTCAATAATGAAGCGTTTGTAATTACAGCAATAGGAATATTGAGTTCTTTTAATTTTTCAATCGACTTACCCAAATTAATATCCAAGGTAGGTTCTCCATTAGCCACAAAAGTTAAATAATCGGGTTTATCTTTTTCTATTAGGCTACCAAGATGTTTTTGAACTTCTTTAAAAATTATTGCGGGTTCGTAAAAATTGCAGCGGGCTATACGATATTCTTTTGTAATACCAACCTGGCAGTATACACAGGAAAAAGAACATACCTTTCGGGATGGGATATTATTAATACCCAAACTTTTTCCGAGACGGCGCGATGGTATTGGCCCAAAACTAATCATGTTTATTTCTCCTGTATTATGTACAATAAGACGATTTCTAACTTATAGCCCCAACCGGACAGGTGCGCTCGCATACCCGACAGTTTCTGCATTTGTCTTCTAAAATTCTTGCTGTGTCATTTTCCATTATTATGGCATTGTCGGGGCAAACAGCTACACAGGCCTCACAACCCATACACTTTTCTGAATCTACTTTTGGAAAGTCCATATTTCTTTTTATTTATCGTTAAAAACAATGGTGTAGATTGAACGAATCTCTTTGCTTACTTCGGAATCGGGCATGTGTTCTAAAATGCTTTCACATTTGAGCATGGCATGTACCACAGGGGCATAAAAAAGAAGCTTCCCCACAACCGGAATACTTTGTTCGTTGCACCAGTTCTCTATGCGGTTTGCTAAATCCTCGTTTAAATCGTATTTATTGATAACTACATAAGGTTTAACCTTAAAATTTGCTACCAACTCCAATACTCGTTTCATATCGTGAAACCCTGAATTGGAAGGTTCTGTAACAATGATAACTTTATTTGCCCCTGTTACCGAAGAAATTACGGGGCAACCTGTACCGGGAGGACCATCTATAATAATAGTTTCGCAACCCATTTCTTTGGCCGTTTTACGGGCTTGTTCACGTACCGCGTTTACCAGTTTGCCTGAGTTTTCTTCGCCGGGTTCAAGCCGTGCATGTATCATTTTTCCGTTGCGGTAATTGCCAATATACCAACGGCTATTATCGCTTGGAATCATAGTGATGGATTGGGAAGTACAAACCCGTGCACATAACTTACACCCATCGCAGGATGTTTCGGATATTGTGACTTTTCCATTTATGTATGCAATGGCATCGAAACGGCAATAGTTGATACACAAACCACAATTGGCACAAGTACTGTAATCAATTATAGCTTTATGACCTGTTATGAATTTTTCTTCGATATAGTTTTCGGGTTGTAATATCAGGTGCAGATTAGCCGCATCCACATCGCAATCGGCAACCACCATGTTTTTGTTTATGGTTGCAAACGCTGCGCTCAGGCTTGTTTTGCCTGTTCCGCCTTTCCCGCTCAAAACGGCTATTTCAGTCATTGTTTTAAATATTTAGCTTTTATTGTTTGGTAATCGGGAATATCGTTTGAATGCCATTTTGCCAATATTGTACCCTTATGTAATAAAACCAACCCAGGATTAGCACGGATGATGGTTTTTAAAGTAATAGGGTCGGTTACGAAATAATCGTATTTAACCTGCCACTTATTCTTAAATTCGACAATCTCAGTAGAATTTACAGACGTAAGACATAGAAACTTATGATTATCTTTTATGGCTACTTTATAAAGTTCATTTATTTTAGGTTGGTGCTTAGTTTTTGATTTTTTAAGGTCATAAGCCACCAAAACGAAATAATAACCGGTATCGGAAAGAACGGTTTGGGTAATATCTTCACCATTAAGAGACACAATATTAAAGTCGTGTATGGGGGCTTGGTACCCCCGTTTTATAAGTTTAGGCTCAGAGGATGATATAAATTTCCATTTTGTGCCTTTGTACCAGTAGGATGTATCATTGGTATAAGTTGCGCTTTCTATTGAAATTTCATTCCCGGTAGTTGTATCACGCAAAGTGAAATATTGTTCGTACACATCAGAAGGCGCACCTTTAGGTATCTCCATTTTATCGGGAATATGCGTACCGATTTTGTAAGGTCTGAAATCTAATAACGGAAGGTGTTGATAATTATACCACGAAAAGTCTGTTATTAATACCGCTATAAATGCTGTAATTATCCATTCAGTTCGTTTTTTTACCCAGCGAATTAGCGAATTGCGAAAGATAAAAGAGATAATTACCAATACCGAGATAACTATGTTTTTATAGAATGTTCCCCAATTGGTAAGAATTAAGGCATCGCCAAAACAACCGCAATCGTGAACCGGATTTGTAAGAGCTAACCATAATGTCAGAGGGGTAAAGAAAGCCATAAACAGTAAAGCTCCCCAGTTAGCCCATTTTTTTTGGATAAACAACAGCAGACAAACGCCAATTAAAAACTCTAAACCACTTAAAAGAATAGATAAAGTAAAGGCGGTAGGTTCGAGCCAGGGCATATTGAAAGCATGGAAATAGTCAATGAATTTATACGTTGAGCCCAATGGATCAACAGCTTTTACAAATCCTGAAAAGATAAATACCAGACCAGCCAGTACCCTTGATATTATTGCTGCTATGCTTAATATCCTATTCATAAACAAACAATTATTTTTTAATTACTTTTCCTTTAAGCTTTAATGAAAGCGCCATTTGTGTAGCATTTGAAAAAACATCAACAAGTTTGTCAATAGCACCAGTTGCAGCTGTTGAATACTTGACCTGAATAACGCCACTATCGCCAGGCATTATTGGTTTGTTTGACCAGGAAGGAACTGTACAACCACATGAGGCATGTACATTTGAAACAATTAGAGGGGATTTGCCCTTATTATAAAATTTGAATTCGCATAAAGCAGGTGCGTTCTGGGTTAATTCGCCAAAATCGTGTACAGTTTTATTAAATACTATTTTAGGTGCATTGGGGTTGTCTTCGGGCTTAGTCTGCGCTATTGAGGTTTGGTATATACCAACGATTAGTGCAATGAATAATAAATTTTTTAACATGTTTGTAAAGTTTTATTTAATTGATTAATTGTTTTATACAATTGAATAAATTGAGATTGGAATTCCGGTTTTTCATCTACCAACATACGGCCTTCGGAATAGATACGGGCAATTTCCCTGTCCATTGGAATTTCCATTAGCAACGGGATGTTGTTTTTTTGCAAATACTTATATACACCGTCGTCTCCTAAGTTTGCACGGTTTACAATTACGCCGTAAGGCTTGCCAAGGTGTTGCAGCGTTTCGACGGACAGTTTAAGGTCGTTTAGCCCAAAAGGGGTTGGCTCGGTAACTAATACCACAAAATCGGCTTTGTCCACTGTAGCAATAAAAGGACACGATATGCCCGGGGGCGAATCGAATATATTCAGTGTTTTGTCGCTTGCCTCCTTTATGGCTTTTTTGATAACAGGAACGGGCGAATAAACTCCAACTTCGGCACGGCCTTCGATAATTTGAGCATGGCAGTTGATGTATATAGATTGAACCGTGCCAAGTTTCTTTTCTTTTTCGGTAATCGCCCCAAATTCGCAAGCCACAGTACATGCACCGCAATCGTGGCATAATTCTTCTACTACCTGAATAAAACCAGAAGGAGGTAAGTAAACAATAGCATGGTAGCTACAGTATTCGTGGCATTTGCCGCAGAATACGCATTGCTCAGAGTCAATCACTGGAATGTTTTGTGAAACTGTATAGTTGGCAAATACTTCGCCCTGAATAAATTCAGTAACGTTGGGCTCTTCGGCATCGCAGTCAACTATTGTAACTGGTAGCCCCACTTTTTGAGCCGCCCAAAACAGATTCGTAGAAACGAGGGTTTTGCCGGTTCCTCCTTTGCCGCTGGCAATAGCTATATTCATATTTAAAAATTGTTCTTTTTTACTACAAAATCCCCTTTTTTGACATGTAAAGCATCGGCAATAACTTCGCATTTCACCATTAAAAGGAAATAGACTTCTTTACTTGTTTTACCCAGCAACCCTTCGAGATTACCTTGTCCTTTCGAAATGATAACATCGGCATGGTTGAATAATTCTTTGAATTCAGTAGAACAATGCTCAACTATGGTGGAAGGCGCATCGTAACCGTTTGATATTACATTGGCAACGGTATCCATGCCAACATATTTTGCATCTTCCATTGTAGCATCGTTAATAACAGGTGCGCCACGAACGGCATAATACAAATTAGGATGATTCAGTTGTTCAATAAAAAGCTTATCGAGTACTATTTCGCCGTTATTATCGCCCAGATATAGCACAGTTTTAGCTTTGAAAATATTTTGTTTTAATTCTTCGGAATTATCAATAGCAAAATCGGAATGCATTACCTTATCAATAGTTGCATTCAAATCGAAGTCGGTACTTATAGCAAAATCAATAATATTCCCGGCAATAGCTAAACGCAAGGCCGTATCAAAAGCGTTTTCCGATTGCTGCACTTGTCTTTTTAATTGTGCATACATGCCCAAAACCAAATCATTGCTTTGCTTTTTGCCTACCTTGTAAGGGTCGGAATTGTTTGTATATTCTTTCAAAATAGTATGCAAAGCCCTTGAAAAGACTGGGGTAGAAAAACTGTCATAGCTGTTATCGTATAAACATGCCATTTTTCGGGTAAAATTGTTTTTATCCTCAATAGAAAGCTTTTCAGAATCGAGCAATTTTTCAAAAGCATTTGCAAAACAGAAGAAGCAACGGTAATCTGAAATCATCTTTGAATTTGATATTTAAAAGGGGGAATTGAGAAACTAATGACTACAAGTATGATTTTCGTCGTGGTTGCAGTAGTTTGCAGTTAAACTAAGTTTATTGTTTAAAAAGTCGGATACAAGTTCTTTTGCTGTTTTTATAGGAGCGCCAACAAAAGCATTAATATTTTGCAAATTGAACAAATCAATGGCTTTTTGTCCCATTCCTCCACCAATTACATCGGTAACCCCAAATTCTGCGACCCACTTTGGGTATAAACCTGGTACATGTTCCGGGGGTGTTACCTCTTTAATATTGGTAATCACTTTATTTTCAACTTCAACAATGGCGAATGTTTGGCAATGACCAAAATGCTCACATAATACACCGTTTTCGAGCGGTATGGCAATAATTTGTTTCATATTTTTTTATTTAATTTTTTGATATAGTTTAATTTATTCTAAAAAAACTGCCATACAGGATTCAGCCTTATGGCAGTTTAATGGCACTATCCGTTTCCCCTGAAACGCATAGCCTGACCTCTCCCTAATCCTAATCCTTTACCAAAACCACGGCCTTTGCCTCTTCCTAATCCACGGCCAAAGAAATTTTCTTGTCCCTGATTTGTTTCGTTTCGGCTTTGTAGAATTTCGTCGTCTGTTTTTCCCTTGTTATCGGGATTGCAACGACCCATTTTTCTGCCTGTCATAGCACCTTCGCTATTAGGACCTTTTCGATTTAAACCTGGCATAATAACCTCCTTTTATAAAAGTGAATACTATTTTAAGCCGCTTTTTAAGCGTTTACCTTCTCCTTTACCACCGCCTGACTTACGCCGTGCGCCCATACCTTTGCCAAGCTTTTCGAGGGCTTCGTTATCTTCCACTTTCCGGCATTGGCCTAAGCCCCGTCCGGTTTTTGCTCCTTGCTTTTCGGGGCCTGTTCCATTTAAGTATGGCATATTGTTTAGTTTTTATGATTCAATAAATCAATAATTTCACTGATTTTTTTTTCAGGTTCGTTCAGAACCACTAACTGAATTTGTAAACTGTCGAAAATTGATTTCACTTTAGCCCCAAATTCGCCGGAAACTACTTTTTTAACCCCACGCGAAGCAACTAATTGAACTGAAGCAGGGCCTGCACCCTCCACATTTTCTTTGTTAGGATTGGGGATAAACTCTGTTGCATGGTTTTCAGTATCATAAACCACGAAATATGAACAACGTCCAAAACGGCTATCTAAAGTTGATTCCGGACTATTGCCGGTTGATGTGATTGCTATCTTCATATTGTTTTTTGTTTATTTACAATTATTGTTTCTTATTCTGTGATGGTGCGGCGCACCTTTTCGCATCATCTGACAATTACATTCAGGACAAATTTCCTTTTTGCATGGAAAGTCTGGAGAGTGTTCCTTTTCTTTACCACATTTTGGACAAATGCAAACGTCTTCTGTAGTTGTCTGTTCGGAGTTCTCTTTATATTGTTCTATATCAGAAGAGCTACAAAGAGCGCAATTCATAACTTCCTGTTCTTTTGCCGGATGGTTAAACCAACATCCACAACTATTACACGAATACCATTCGCTGTTAAAATAAACCTTGCCGCCTTCAAATACAATTGCTTTGCCCTGAACAAAGGCTTGAGCCACTTTACGCCTTGCACTTTCATATATACGGGCATAGGTAGAACGCGAAACTTCCATTATTTGGGCAGCCTCAAACTGACTATAAAGTTCAAAATCACTTAACCTTATAGCTTCGTATTCTTCATAGTTTAAAACAACCGGACTATTTTCTTCTGGAAGCCCAATTGGCTTATACCCCTTGAAATGAGGGGGATTTGTCATTTTGCGTATACGTTTTGTTCTTGGCATTTATAATAGGAATATGTCCGATACAAATATAATGAACATATGCTAATTTGTAACAAATTTTATTAAATTTGTTACAAAAACATTTCAAACATGAATAAAATACTCTGTAAATTATTATTAGCTGTACCGCTTGTTCTTTTCACAGACTGGGTACTGATGGTTATCATTGGTTGCTTTTTCGGAGTATGTAATGCAAGTGATAATTTTTTTTGTACTGTGTATTGCTTTTTTGGGATTGCTCTGGTTATTACGTCTTTATTATTGACCTTTTATTTTGTTTTTAGGAAAAAGGGACTTGCAGCCCATAGTAATTGAAAGAAATACCTTTTTATTGTAGATGATAAACATTCTTAAATTAGAATTGTTCTTATTTGAGATTATTTATACTTCGCATATGAAGGATTATGATGAATTTAGGGAGAGATTAATACACGAGGGGCTTAAGGTTACTCCACAAAGAATTGGGGTACTTGATGCTGTAAAGGCACTTAACCATCCTTCGGCTGACCAGATTTTGGAATATATAAAAGCAAATCATCCGGCAATATCGACAGGTACAGTCTATAATATCTTGGAATCGTTTGTTGACAAAGGTCTTATTCGTAAAGTAAAAACAGATAAAGGGTCGATGCGTTACGATGCCATTTTAGAAAGTCATCATCACTTATACTGTTCGGAGTGCGATAAGATTGAAGATTACCATGATGAAGAATTAAACCAACTGCTTGATAAGTATTTTAAAAATAAGGAAATAAAGAATTTTACAATAAAAGATATTAAGTTGCAGATAGTAGGGACGTTTCACTTTAACAATAAATAATAACTATGGGAAAACAAGGAATTAAAGTATCATCAGTTGATGTAGATAAACTTTTAGGAATGTTAAATGCTGCCCTCTCGGAAGAATGGTTAGCTTATTACCAGTATTGGATTGGCGCAAGGTTAATGGAAGGGCCAATGAGAAGTGAGGTTGAACCTGAACTTTTATTACATGCCGACCAGGAACTTGGTCATGCTGTTTTAGTAGTTAACCGGATTATTCAATTAGGAGGCACTCCGGTTATTAATCCCACTGAGTGGACAAAACTTGCACGTTGTGAATATGATGCGCCAACCGACCCTTATATTGAGGTTATTTTGGAACAAAACCTTAAAGGCGAAAGATGCGCAATACAACGGTATCAGGAAATTGCTGATTTCACAAATGGAAAAGACCATTCGACACATCAAATGGCTGTTCAAATCCTAAATGAAGAGCTTGAACATGAAAATGATATAGAAGACTGGATTACAGACATTAATAGAATGAAAGAAGAGTTTAAGAAAATCAGATTATAAATTTAAATCAAATTATCATGGAAGACAATCAAGTAGTTTCAATGCCACGTATTGGCGACAATGCGCCTGAATTTAAAGCGGTAACAACACAAGGTGATATTAATTTCCCGGCTGATTACAAAGGAAGCTGGGTTATTTTGTTTAGCCACCCGGCAGATTTTACTCCGGTATGTACTTCGGAGTTTATGACTTTTGCCAGTATGGAACCGAAGTTTACCGAAGTGAACTGTAAACTTGTGGGTTTATCAATAGATGGTCTGTACAGCCATATTGCATGGTTACGCACTATAAAGGAAAGGATTGAGTATAACGGTATGAAAGATGTTGAGGTTAAGTTTCCACTTATTGAAGACATAACCATGAACGTAGCTAAAAAGTATGGAATGATTCAGCCTGGCGAAAGCCAGACCAAAGCGGTACGTGCCGTGTTTTTTATCGACCCGAAGGGAATTATACGGGCAATTATTTATTACCCATTGAGTTTAGGCCGCAACTTCGATGAGCTTTACAGGGTTGTTGTTGCTTTGCAAACTGCCGATAGTTTTAGTGTAGCTATGCCAGCCGATTGGAGGCCGGGTAAAGATGTGATTGTACCTACCGCAGGTTCGTGTGGAGTGGCTAAAGAACGAATGGAAAGCAAAGAGGATATGAAATGTTACGATTGGTTTTTCTGTACGAAAAAGCTGCCGGAAGATAAGGTTTGGGAAGCGGTTAAGAAGAAGTAATTTTTTAAATTGAAATAGCTTGCCTGATTTTAGGTAAGCTATTTTAGTTATTGGTTTTATACAATATTTGATTATAGTTTTCCTTTGAAATTACTCAATCATAAGCCTTTTATTTTGTATATTTTAAACGGATCTTTTGCTCTTTTACTAAACTCTCCGGCGTAAAATCTTTTTCTTTACGAGGCAAAAAGAACCCCTTTATTGCATTGGAATTGCGAATGCAGATTTGAATATGGTTTTTTTCCTGAATACCAGCGCCGGGGAAAGCAGGACCACCTTCTGTAAAAACTCCCCTTGCAGAATCGAACAATTTAAGCTCGGTAAAGCCTTGTTCTTTTTTTTCTTCCAACATTTGTTCAAGGATAGCCTGGTGCATATATTCTATGAGGGTGCAATCAAGTTCCCGAATTATTTTATCCTTGTGTTTATCGTGGCTTAAATCTTTATTTTTGGGTAATTCTTTATTAAACAACTCGTATTCAGCCTCCATCGTTTTGTAATATGCCTGAAGTAGGTGTATGGACGAGCTATCGAGCAAATCGAGGCAATACCCCAAATGAATTACAGCACCAATAACCGCAGGAGTTTTAATTTCACCCCGTGCTTTTTTGTCTTTAGCCCAAAGCATGGCACGGTCGTAATTGTTTTCCCAGAAATACATACCATGCCCCAACCAGTCATAAGGTTTGTCACTATAAACAATATCGTTCGGATTATTAAGAAGGGAGAGACAAGTTTCTGCATCGCAGCCGTGGAACCCTATAACAAGATTTGGGCGGATGCTATACATGAATTATTTTTTTATGGGTACAACAGCAGCGGCTAAATGAGGGTAGTTTTCAGTAAACTGACCATCGGTATCTAAAATACCGGCCATAACAAAAGTATGTAAAGCTTCTTTTTTGGAAACTCTCTTTTTTAGCCTGTCTTTTGCCAAATCAGTCAATAATTTAATTTCTTTTTCGCTCATTGTGAATACCTTTTGATGTGGTATTGTTGTTTTTGATTCTTTTACAAAGATAATGAAAAATTGATTGAATGAAGAATATAAACCAACTAAATATGCAAATTGAAAAGTTTGATATATTTGAGGGTTAATAAATTGGTTTTTTCAGATAGGCTGTTTCAAAAAAACAATATAGTTAAAAAAATGAGCAAGATGCGTATCAAACGTTGGAGATTAAATATTTTAGTTATCTATTATGACCAGAAAAGAGCAAACAATTATCGGTTTAATATTTTACAATTATTAAAAAACCTATCTTCTATTTACAGACTGGATTATGCAATATCTGAGGCACACCAATTTCTGAATTTAAATGAACAAACTAACGATGATAACATTGCTGACCTTGTTTATTTTAGGTCAAATGAATATTCTCGTTTGGAGGTAAAAGAGCTGCGTTTAGTAATTAGTAATATTTTTCGCAGAGTACCTTCTCCATTTGAAGAAGGTGTTGAAATTTGTACTCAACTAAACAAAGTATTGCCAGCATATCCTTTTCCAAAAGACTTTTACCGACCTTTAGTGTTCCCATACATTGAGTATCATAAAGGGTCTGAGAAAAAGCTATACATTTATGCTAATGAAGTAATGAATATTATTGAAGAAGAACAGGCCTTCCCCTTAAATTGAAAAATTACCTTGAATTTTGCATCTTCATTCACAAATATTAATACCAACGATATATTGAGATTGCTTAATCCATCCCAAGTATAATACTTATCAATAGCTGGCAAATTCATCAATATTTAGCCTCTCAAATTCCGTTTCCGGCTCAATTGGAGAATATTTCATAACTGTTGAAACAAATTCCCGGAAATCAATTGGTTTTTGGATATACTCGTTGAATCCGCAATTCAAGCAGGTGAATTTCGTGTTATTTACTACTGTTGCGGTTTGCGCAATAATGGGGATGTTAGGGTTAATTTTTCTGATTTCCCTTAAAACTCCAAAGCCATCAATTTCGGGAAGTTTCAATTCGGTAATTACCATGTCGAACAATGGATTTGTATTAAATATCTGAATTGCACGTAAGCCACATCTCACATGTAAGATTTTTGCATTACAGCCTTCTAGTAATTCTGAAACAAGGAAGTAACTGGCTTCATCATTGTCAACGTATAGGATTTTTGTATTCATAAGACAACTTTGTTAATCTTGTTTACTTTACAAATATAATAAAAGCCTTTAATAAATGGTATTTAATTAAAGGTAATAAATATGACGTTTTTTTCTTTTTTTTGAATATGAAATCACAAGAAGAAAAAGAACTTAAAGAAGATGATTTGAAAAAGCTTGCGGCTCGAATCCGCTCGCTTCGTTTAAAAAAAGGATACAGCAATTACGAAAACTTTGCTTACGAACATGACATTGCCCGTGCCCAATATGGTAAATATGAAAAAGGTGAAGATTTAAGATATTCCAGTTTGTTAAGGGTTATTAGAGCATTGGGAGTAACCCCGCAAGAGTTCTTTTCCGAAGGGTTTGACTAAAGAAAGCTTGTTTGCGTTTTAGTGATAATTTATTACCACTAATGCAAACGGAAATTTTGTTTACAGTTCCATATTATTGGTTTGAATATATTTCTTGGTTGTAATAATAAATTCTTTTAAATCAAAAGGTTTAGCCATAAACTCATTAAACCCGGCCTCCAAACATCTTTTCTCCATGTTATCCAAAACACTTGCTGTTTGAGCTATAACAGGTGTGTTAGGGTTTACAGTCCTAACAGTGTTTAGAACGCTAAAACCACTTGCTTTGGGTAATCTAATCTCGGTAATTACTAAATCAAACGAAGGATACTTTTTAAACAACAGGATTGCAGATGTGCCACATTTGCAATGTGTAATTTTAACATTCAGACTTCCTGATTCCAGTTTGATAACTATATGAAAACAAAACAGCTCAGGAATATGCTACTGTAGATTAAACTGTCGTAAATTTGGGAAAAATTCTGTCATATGCAAATGCAACTGCCTATATTTCCGGAGAACACGA
>JBBQEI010000066.1:0-24061 GCA_038320545.1 Bacteroidales bacterium | reverse complement strand
CAGGCTTTCAGCCTGAAGAATACGAGTTAGGTTCTTGGATCCAAACTGCATATTTTAATCGTTTAACCCTTAATTCGCATGAATAGTAATATATCTTCAATATTCCAGGGCTTTTCTCCATTTTTATGAATTATTCAGGTTATAGCATCATAAAAAAAGCTGACTGCTTAATTCAGTTAATTGTCATAATGGGCATAATTTAATCATGAGAAATATGTCAAAAAATACCGGAGTCAAAGTGTCACGGCAATGCCCCAAATTATCCCGGGGGGTCATCCTGAGCGGAGTCGAAGGATGGCTGTAATTCAGCGTATTAAAAAATACGTCAATGGAAACTTAGCCGAAGTATCGCAATACCCCAGATCATACTGAGCGTAATCGAAGTATGACCGAAAGGCTTGTTTTAGGATATGCTCTTCGGGTCGCCCTTCGACTCCGCTCAGGGTGACTGGTAATTTTTCGGTTTATTTAATCGCCCATACTTAGGAGTCAAAAAATAAACTTAATTTTTCGAATACCCTGCTTCCCTTATTTCAGCTTGTTTTTTCCACTCAGGTACCACCGTTTTCATGAATACAGCTTTTTCAGTTCTTAATTTTGCCATATCCAAACCAATAAATTGTTGGGCTTTTTCTTTGGTTGAAATATCAGGATAAGGAACTTCCCCGTCAACACCAAGTTTATTAAGTATCTTCGATAGTTTTATGCGTGCTTCCTGGGCCAATTCTATGCCCGTAGCTATTACCCGCGACATTTCAGTTGGCGAATGGAATGCATTCCCATTTCCGGCAGCAACATAATCCCAACGCCACTGCGCTTTTCTGATTAAATCCAAAACAGGCTTCATTGTTTCTTCTGTAGCACCTTTATCCCACGCAAGTTTAGCTTCTACATGGCTTCGCACAAGAACTATTTCCAACCTGTTTCTCACTTCTATTACTTTCGTTTGCAGGTCGTTTACATTTTTAACCAGTTCAGCTTCACTTTGACGGTGACACACCTGACAGGAGTTCGACACGTTATTTAAAGGACTTTGAATATGATGGTCGGTAAATTTTTGTCCGCCTTCGCTTTTGTATGGCATGTGGCAATCGGCACACGAAACACCTCTTTGTGCGTGTATGCCGGTGGTATATACTTCATAATCGGGATGCTGGGCTTTTAACATAGGCGCACGACTTAACCCGTGAGTCCAGTCAGTAAATTTAACCGAATCGTAATATGCTTCCATATTTTCGACAGATTGTCCATTCTTCCAGGGAAAAGTTAAGTATTTACCATCTCCTTTGAAGTAATACTCCACATGGCATTGTGCACAAACAAGGGAGCGCATTTCCTGATGCGATGCCTTTGTTATATCTTTTCCCATGCTGTTAAAAGCTTCCACCAATGCAGGTCGGGTAATGCGAAGATTCATGGTTTTTGGATCATGACAATCGGCACAACCAATGTGGTTATTGATTTCAGGACCCAATCCGGCCCATTTTGAGCGATAAAAACTATCTGGACCAATTTTTTGCATTATTCTGGGTACATCCGGACTTTTACATGTCCAGCAGGTGGCAGGCTGAGGACCATCGGTTGGTAGTTTTGGAGAACCGGTCCTTAATGTCATTTGAATATCATTTATTGCATAAAAATGACCCCGTGGTTGGTAATAATCTTTTGAGAAAGCATACCCTGACCATAAAACAACTAGTCGGGGATCAATTTCAAGCATATCAATAAATGCATTGCCATTGTACATGCTTATAAAATTTGTATCAGCAGTTTGCATATACGACTGGTATTCCCTGGGATAGTTCTTGGCCCATTCCTCATTTCTTGGCTCATAGTCGGCTAAAAGAACTTTTGGAGTATTTACAAAAACAGCTTCAGCCCTTCTTTCGATAATAGACGATGCCAGTAATCCAAAAAGAAAAACAATAATCACTGTTATTCCAAAAATTACCCAGCCAAGCCAGGGCTTATTACTAATAATTTGATTTATGGGTCTCATTATATAATTGATTTATGGTTATGCTTTTATTCAGTAACATTTTTTATCCAATCGGGAACCGGGCTTTCTGGTAATGGAACTTTGGCATTGGGTACACTCGATAAACTGTTTACCCTGCCATGTGGGGTTTCGCGGTGACACTCCCAGCAGAGTCTGTCAGACCGATGATTTTTTTGATACACTGAAACCTCTTTAATATCAAATAGATGTGAATGACAGCGGATACAATTATTTTGTACAACTTCAATTCCGGCTTCTTTTATGAATATAACCTGAGGTTCTTTGCGGAGTGTAAATATTGTCGCATGCCGAAGTCCATCTTTTCCTTTAAAATAGTAATGGCTGAAAAAATTTGTTTGAGGAACATGACAATCGTTACAATTGGCAACTTCCCTGTGGGAACTGTGTGTCCAGGTGGCAAATTGAGGAGTCATAACATGACAGTTGACACAGGTTTTTGGATTATCGGAGAGGTATGAATAAGCATTCGATACATAAAAAATATATAAACCCGAGCCAATAAATATTCCCAGGGCTAATATTACCGGGACTCTCCAGAATGGGGGAGGAGTGAGTTTCTTAAATATTTTTTGCATCCTTTAATTTTTGGTTATCAGGTGTTTTCAAGGTATTCATAAATTAAAGTTGTATTTCCGGTAAATGTATTTATAGTGCTGGTAAAAATCAAGGCAACATCTAATAAAGTCAATAACCTTATCAATTCATTAACTGAGCTTGTCAGGCGAATTATTAACCTTTAATCATGATAAGCATCATTTTAAAGTTTTCGTTAGCATGAAGAGCATGTGGGATATTTGCAGGCATTATAATTGCTTCGCCAGCCCGTAGCTCATTTACATCACCACCGATGGTTATTCTGGCTGAACCATCAATAATATAGGCCATTGCATCGTAAGGTGCTGAATGGGTTGATAAACCTTCCCCTTTTCCAAATGCAAATAATGTAACAGTTCCTGTATCGCGTTTAATTACAGTTTTACTAACAACTGCCTGGGCAGCATACGATACGCTTTTATCAAGTGTAAATGCTTTTGCTCTTTCAATGGTATCCATAACTATTTTTTTTATAAATCAGTTTATATCTTCTAAATGCTGAACTCGCACCTCTCGCAACCCGTATCCCGCAACCTACATCCATTCTTCCGAAAGCACTTCACCCTGAATGCCAATTGTAACAGCTTTTACAGGAGTTTTCCGGTTGGCACGCTGGCTGGCATTCATTGCTAATTGTAATATTCCACCGCAACATGGAACTTCCATTATAATAACAGTTAAGGTATTGATTTTGGCATCGTCAATTAATTTAATTAGCTTTTCCTGATAAATATCTTTGTTCTGATCGAGCTTTGGACAAGCAATTCCGAGGGTTTTACCCTTTAAAAATTTTCCATGAAAATTGCCAGTTGAATACGCCACACAATCTGCCGCTAAAACAAAATCGGATTGTTGAAAATGCGAAGCTGCCGGATTGATTAAATGCATCTGAACAGGCCATTGAGCAAGGGCTGAAGGCATTTCTGTATTTGAACCATTTGCCTGTGCAACCGGTTTAAAACTTGTTGAACGTGAACCAGGGCAACCTCCCGCATTTGAATTTGACATATGAAGATCCATTGTATTTTTTTCTTTTTTTGTTTCTGTTTTTGCTTCGGTATTATTAGGATTATAGCTTTTTACCAGATGAATGATTTCCTGAACATCGTGATTTATTGTGGAAGCATTACTTTGCAGATATTCTAATCCCTGCTGTAAGTAAATATGTTCATTATGATCTTTCAGGTGTTTTAAATGCGCAATCACAACATTTTTGGTTTTGGAAACCATGTCTTCCATTACCAGGTTTTCGTCGTATGGGGCAGCTTCGCGGGAAATTATTTCCAGAGCACCTTCGGGGCAATGACCAAGGCATGCTCCTAATCCATCGCACATCAAATCGCTTATTAATACTGCCTTGCCATCAATTATTTGTAAAGCTCCTTCGTGGCAATTTGGTATGCACAAGCCGCAACCACTGCATTTTTCTTCATCAATTTTTACTATATCCCTTTTCATGCCAATTATTTTTACAAATATAGAAGTAAACAGGTAAGATAATACCTAAATAGATAAAAAAATAATATTATCTATTAAATATATAAGTTTAAAGTTTGACTCTCAAGGTAATCGAGAAATTCTTTCGATATTTTAGCTGTGATATTATTCATAATGCAATGATCTAATGGACAAACCGGTGACTGAAACAAGCAATATGCTATTTCGGCCTTTCCTTCAATAGCCTCATAAATATTCAAAAAAGATATTTGATCGGCAGTTTTTTTTAATATAAAGCCTCCACTTGGACCCCGGCCTGAGCTAATGAGTCCGTCCTTGGCTAAACGCTGCATTACTTTTGCCACATGATGCCTGGAGGTTTTTGTTGTTTCAGCTATGGTGTTAACATTTATCATCCCTTCTGATTTGGCTACAAGAACCATTGCATGTATAGCAATTGATGAAGCTTCGGAAAGTGAGAACAATTTCGCCATAATTTAAGTATTCAAATACGCAAATATATAATTTTAAAAAAGTATAAAATCAAGGCCTTTCAATTAAGACCTTGCAATACACTGAAGCATGGACTTAGGATTTTTCTAAAAACTTTTTGCATAAACTAAGAAGTTCATCTTGTATGTTTCCCGAGGCAATAATCTCGGGATATCTGAAATCGTCGGTTCCTGCAAATGTAGTAGAAAAACCACCTGCTTCCTTCACTAGAATGTAACCTGCAGCAACATCCCAGGGGTGAAGGTTAAATTCAATAAATGCATCAGCATATCCTGCTGCTACATAAACCATATCGATAGCTGCTGATCCGGTAATCCGGATTCCAAGTGAATTTTTGTAAAGGTATTTTATCAGGTCAAAATAAGAAATTGTTTTATCTCCCATTTCGTATGGAGTTCCTATAATTATTAGCGATTTTCCCAAACTGGTGTTATCCTTAACTTTAATTTTTTCCTTATTGCAAAAGGCTCCTCCTCCTTTCCATGCGAAATAGCATTTGTCGGCCGGAATATCGTATGTTATTCCAAGCAATATATCATTATTGCTGTTGGCTAATGCCAGGGTTGTTGAATAAAGCGGAAACCCGGTTATATAATTGGTAGTACCATCGAGTGGGTCGATTATCCAATTGATGGTTCCTGTTTTATCTGTAGTTTTTTCTTCTGTTATAAAACCCGCTTCAGGTAAAAGTAACGAAAGCTTTTCAACCAGCATGCGTTCTGCAGTTTGATCAACATACGAAACCAGGTCGCGTGCACTTTTATTTTGGACTAAGTTTTGATCAAAACGTAGCCTTTCGGTTCGGATGTAATGTCCAACTTCCTTTATAATTGCAATAGCAGAACCACATAAAAGGTTTAAATTTTCCATTATAATTTTGAGTTTAATATTAATAATGCAAATATCACGATAATTGTCTCAATTTTTATCGATTAATTATCATTAAACTAGCAAATTAATTAAACTTCTTTAATTTTCAGTTTCGGTAGGTTTTTATTCCATCAATCCATTATTTTTATGACGTTTTTATTAAAGCTGTTTTATGGATACTGAAATTAAGTTTGTTCCTGTTGAAGAAAATCATATTGAGCCCATCAGGAATATTTACAATCATTATGTTCAATACACTACGGTTACTTTTCACTCTGAACTGCTCGACAATGAAGAGATGAAGGGTATACTTTTTTTTAAAAATCCCCGGTTTGTTTCCTATTCTGTAATTGACTCCTCAAATGCTGTAATTGGGTATGTCATTCTGGGATATTATAAACCCCGACAGGCATACGATTTTACTGCCGAAGTTACCATTTACCTTGATCCCGAATATATTGGCAAAGGAATAGGAAACAAGGCAATGAAATTTATTGAGGAAATTGCACGCGAAAGGCAGTTTCATGCGTTATTAGGTGTTATTTGTTCAGAAAACGAATCGAGTATCAGCCTTTTTAAGAAGTTTGGATATTGGGAATGTGCATATTTTAAAGAAGTAGGATTGAAATATAACAGGCTTTTAGATGTTGTAGTATATGAAAAAATATTAAAATAACTCCATTTGGTTCTTTTTACATTATGATTAAATGTTACATTGAAAAAAAAATTAAGTTTGTTAAAACTAATTGATAAAATCAGTTTATAAAAAATACATGACTCCTGCTTTCAAAAAGCTTTTAGGAATTCTTGCCGGATTTTTACTCATTGTTACAATGCCTGTAAAGGCTATTAACGGAACATCAGAGAAAAAATATAATGAAAGTATTTTTGTAATTTCCAATTATTCAGGTGTTGATGCAGTTTTGCCAGAAAGCAATTCTATTCAATCACTCCTTAATAATGGGGTTGATGGGTTCAGGTTTCACATTGAATGGGAAAAAGTAAAAAACCATTTAGTGATTAAGGAAGCTAACAATAAATCTGTTTTATTTCTCGATGTTCTTGATCAGATTAAGAAGTCGCTTCAGAATAATCCTGATAAAATTCTCACTCTTTTTCTTGACTTTAATGTTAATGTTAACGAGATAACCGGAGTTTTTGAAGAATCCGGCTTGGTGCCATTTTTGTATATTCACGATAATAATTCAGGTTGGCCTTCATTAAATGAATTTTTAAGAAGTGGCAAACAATTGGTGGTTTTTTCGATGCAGGAACATCGCACAAATCCTGACTGGATTCTTTATATATGGAATTATGCCGTAGAACCATACATTTCTATTATGGATTCTCCCGATTTTATTGGCGAATTTTTAAAGGGTGATCCAAAGAACGATTTATTAATTTATAATGAATTCAACTTTCAGACGTCTGGTTTAAATGAGAAATTTCGAAATTTCAACCTCGATCAGAATCCGTACCTTATTGAACATATAAAAAATGTTTGGGCCAAAACCGGGAAAACCCCTAATTTCATAATGCTTGATAAATATCAGCCTAATATTAACAGGGTGATAGATTACATGAATTCTTTTAAAACTATAACCGGAACAGTAACCTATAATACTCAACCTTTAAGCTATGTAAGCTGGGAAGGACGAAATAGTCTGACCGGCGGAAAGTATTCGTTTCCAATCGGGCCCGGTGATAATGTAACTTTGACCCCACGAAGTCCGGGATATAGATTTAAACCGGAATCAGTACCTTTTGGAGAACTTACCCAAAGTAAAGAGCAGCATTTTCTTGCTTTGCCATTGGAAATTGAAGAAGATCTGGAAGCATATTATACTTTTGATAATGATACAAAAGACATTAGCGGCCACAAATTAAACGGAAAGCCTGTAGAAATTCGATATAATAAAGACTCTATTCGCTCAATGGTTGCTTTTTTCGACAATAAAAACCATATTGTTTTACCTAAAGCTGAGGAATTTAAGGTTAGGGATCACGATTTTACTGTTTCGGTGTGGGTTAAAATAGCAAAATTTTTACCCAATAAAGCTGATTATTGTATTCTGGGAACACCAACCAATTCATACCAGGAAGGAATACATCTTGTGATCAGGCATAGAAAGCCATATTTTGGTTTTTATAGCAACGATCTTGAAGGAAACATGATCTTTGAAGAAGGAAAGTGGTACCATATTGTATGGAGATATACCAAGCTGAATGGTGAACAGGCTATATATGTCAATGGAAGGCTCGACAGCAGGTCATTAGGCCACCCAAGCTACAAAGGAAGGGAAAATTTAATAATTGGGCTTGCCGGGTTTAGTATTCAATCGAATATGTTTGGATATATTGATAACCTTGCTATTTGGTCCAGGGCTCTGGGAAACGAAGAAATTTGGGGTTTAAGTAAAGATGTGACAGAGCTGCTTCCGGCAAGAAGTTTGATTTACAAATATCGATTTTGGATTGGGGGCTTAGCATTTATTGTCATTGTGGGTGGTTTATATGTTTACCGCAGAAAAAAATCCGGAATTGAAATACCAAAATCTAATTTAGCCTTAATAGCACATAATCAAAACGAAAGCAGTCAGGTAAAAAACTATATTCAGTTATTTGGTGATTTTAAAATAATTAACAAAAACGGTGAAGACATCACCTTGCTGTTTACTCCAAAGTTAAAACAGCTGTTTTTGGTCATTCTGGTATATTCACAACGGAATAAAAATGGAATTTCCACAAAAGAACTTACAGAAATTGTATGGCCAAACCATTCTTATCAAAATGCAAAAAACAGCCGGGGTGTTACCATCCGTAAACTGCGACTAATTTTGGAAGAAATGGATAAAGTTGAGGTTGTTTTTCACATCGATACCTGGGCGATGTTTTTTTCAGGTTTATTGTACTGTGATTATATAGAATGTTTAAAGCTTCTTGAATATGGAAATACGCACGATCCGTTGTTTTATCCTGCCTTTTATCAGATAGTGAAGAAAGGTGAAGTCTTTAAAGGAGAATCGCACGATTGGCTCGACGATTTTAAAGGGTATATCGTGAATAATGTTGTCGATATTCTCATAAAATACATTCAAAAGTTTGATCAGGGAAAGGATATTGAATTCATCCTCAAATTGTCCGAACGGATTTTAATTGCCGATCCGGTTAATGAAGATGCATTGGCTTATAAGCTCAAAGCCCTGATAAAACAAAATAATTATAAGGTAGCGCGTTTTTCGTACGAAAAATTTATAGCCACTTATCTTGAGATGTATGGTGAAAAGTATTCGATAGCTTTTGATAAAATTATCGAACAAAATTCATCAGAAAAAATTAAAAAAGGCTAATGAAGAAATACATATAGCAATCTGGGTATGTGTCGAATCTTATTTCAGGTGTCTTAGCTGTCTATTTATTCAGGGTTTTCAGGTGAAAATCATGTCAGTTATTTTTGGTACAATCATGTTAAATTACCCGATTCCTGCCATTGCTGCAGGAGTGGTAATTTTTAAACGATGGTATCTAACCCAGCAGCATTCACTGGTATTGGAAAAAGAGAAGCTGGAAGCTGAGTTAAACTTCCTGAAAGCCCAGATACATCCTCATTTTCTTTTCAACACCTTTAACAACTTGTATGCTTTAACCTTAATAAAGTCGGATAAAGCACCGGATATAGTTATTAAATTATCGGAACTATTGGATTATATGCTCTATAATAGCAACGAAAAGGAAGTGAAACTGCAAAAAGAAATAAATCAGCTTAAAGGATATATCGATTTGGGAAAAATCAGGTACGGGGAACGATTAAACATGGAATAAACCAATAAAAGATCTATTTAGACATGTTAAAGTGTCTATATTGCTAGTTAGTTTTTGTAATATAACATCCTGGTGCGAATCCCGATGTTTACTTTTTAGAACAGAACATATTTGAAGGCCAGCAGTTTAATTATAAAAAGGTTATCAGAAAAGAATATAATTCATTATTTATTTAGCATTTCAGGAGCTTTATATTTATGGGTTAAAACTTTGAAGTATAAAAGGAAACTTGAATATATTTAAATATTTTATATAAAATATAACTAATTGATTATGATTTTAATATTAAACTAAAATATTCACTTTAACCCTTAAATTAACCCCGTATTAACCCGATTGTAAGTTGAAAATAACGACAGGCTAAGATGCCAATGTTAGCTTTGTTCCGTCTTAAATAAAAGAAGTATTATAATTAAAAAGACCATTTTTAGACACACGATATTTCCTGGTATATTTAACTTAACCGTCACCTTGGGAATCGCAAAATAGGAACAATAAAAGCCTATTTTGCGGACCAGGTGGAATTCTCAGGAACTCTTAACCTATGTATTTTTTCTTTCTTTTTAACTTTTCTAATTCTAAAAGCATTTGAGAAATTCTCTTATGGCGGGTACTTTCCTTTTTAGCATCTGAAATATACTCTACAAAATCCTTTCGGCGGGTGTACGAAAGTTTTTCAAATATCCTTCCGGCTTCTTCGTTTTCTTTAAATATATCATTAAAGAATTCAGGCACTTCCACAATACGTTCTTCAGTATCAAGGTTCATAATTACATGAATTATATCGCCACGTGTAATTCCTGCAGCTTCAAGAACAGATTTGCTTACTACCATGTAATGTTGCCCATCTCCACGGGGAGTTAGCGACGATCTAAATTCGATTCCATTTATCGCACCTCTTACTTTTACATGATTCTTTTGTCCAAAGACTTCCTCAACATTAAAAGGAATAATAAAAAAAGTCCATGTTCCAACAGTTTCTGGTTTTATAAGGATGGTATCGAATTTCTGTAATGCCATAGCAGATTAGATTTAGGGATTAAAAAAACTGAGCTAAGTTAGTGAAAATTTACTGTTTATTAAAATATGCCCTTTTGAATAAAATGTATTTGATAAAAAACGCTAAGTTTTCGTACTAATTTTTAAATAATTGGTAATTTAAATCCCGAATGCTTTGTTTTCATTTAAAATAAAATCACTGTTGGTTTTGCGGTTGTTGCCTGTGGGATCAGTATTACGACAGCATGGATCTGTTGAGTCAAATATCGGCTGATAATGCATCAATGGCTGAAGAACTTGTTGCATCTGCCACTTTACTGAACGAGCAATCTGCAATTCTTCATAAAAACCTGGGATATTTTAAAGTAAAATATAAGTATTTGAGACATTGCAACACTCCTAAAGATATACGTGTTGCAGTGTCTCAAATTATTTGTCCAAAGTTAATACTTTATGCAAATTAGGTTTCAGTTCCAGTTCAATGGCAACCGGATTACCAGCGATTCCGTCTAAATGTAGCAGAATTTTTTGAGGAGGACGTCGGTTATTTGTATCGAGGTTCATGTCGATGGTAGCTTTAGAGCCATCTGCTGAAAAAGCAATTTTAAAATTTAAGGGGCCAAAATCAGTTAAAATGCCTTCCAACTTTAATTCCATCCCTGGTTTAGTCCATGCTGGCGGAACCCCTTCCATTAAATGAAGTTCATAACCACGTTCTATCACAATCAAATGACGTACCAATCGGATGAACTCAGCGCTGACACGACTATTTGGCATATCGCCCATTGTAAATGTATCCGTTACTTCTTTTAACGATTGCTGTTCATGCCATGAATAATTTGGGGCCGCATGATTCGCCATGGCATACATTATATTTGCCGCCTCCTGAGCTTTACCGGTCCATTGCAGTGCATGGGCATAGTCGGATGCTGTGGTCAGCACAATGCCGTTGTTCATCCAGCCTGTATTGAACAACAAACCTTCTTTTACCGATCGTTCCAACATTTTCATATTTCCGGTTAATACAGGATCGTTCATATCGAAAATTTTACCAGGATACATGGCATTCAAAAAGCTCCATTGCGATTTTTGAGGAATCACTTTTTTATCGTTTGAAATTCGTGCCGGTAAATATGAATTTCCATAAGAATCTTTTTTAAAATTCTTCTTTACCGATTCCTGAAATGACCTGTAATAATCATCGTATTGGCTTTGCCATTTTATAGCTTGTCCATTCCGGCTTACCCAGCGGGCGGCTGTAATGGCTGAATTTAATCCTGCCAGTCCCCAATAGTTATTTACAAAATCAATTTCCTGGTTGTTAGTTCCGCTGCCTGGAGGAAGAAGTCCTGCGTAAGAAGCTTTGCTATCCTGAAGTGTATTGTTTCGTAGATCCATCAGAAATGTATATCCTTTCTCCAAAGAGCTCCATACCGATTCAAGCCATTGCTTATCGCCCGTGAGCCGTGCATGGTTAGCAATGGCCCATAATACCAGTCCGGTTTCTTTCCAGTCTTTTTCCTGTTGTTGAAACGATCCGTCTTTTCTTTGCAAACTGAGCATGTATTCTATCGACTTTCGCACATCGACTGTCTGGTTTAGCATTGTTAGTGCATCCATGATATAAGGAGCATCCGAAATATTAAACTGACGATTTGAAGATGGGCCGTTTTTTAGGGCTATTAAGTTATTTTCCCTATCAATAGTTTGATATATATTGCGGATGGAAGCATTCAGTAAATTTTGGATTTCCTGATCCGGCACTATTATTTTGTTATATGGCAAATCTAAATTTTCCCACCACGTTATGGATTGTTTCTGAAGTTGTAAGGCCTGTTCCACATTGTTAGGACAATCAATGGATGTATATCCCTGCGATACACCAATGGCAAGCTGAAGCTTTTTTCCTGCTCCAATTTCCATTGAACTTAGGCTAAGTACTGTTTGATTGCGTGATTTACCGCTGTTTTTCCTGATTGGCTCGTTATTGATTTTTATGATTGAATATGGAATTACAACCCTTAAAAAATCGGATAAAAATACTTTGCCTTTCGACGTATCTACATTCATAGAATAAGTAGAATTTATTCTGATTATTGGATTAATAATTACAGGAGTACTTCCTTTATTTTCGATCGTTATAATCAAAATATCATTACCCGGTCGACCGGTAACTTTTTTTGAAAGGGCAGTGCCAAGATATTCTTTTATGGTAGTGTCGTTTGAGCCAAAAAGGAGCGGAGCAACTGTGAATACTTCTTCTCTTACAACGAGACTTTTCCACTCCTTTTGAGTAATGACCACAGGAACTTCTGCTTTTAAAAGCTGTTGGCCTTTCCATACTTCATTTTCACCTGTTTGGAAACTGATTGAAGTGTTATACCCCGAAACCGTTGATAATTTTGGATCGGTAATGGCAACAGGATATTCATATAAAAGCTGACCGTTTTTTCCCACTAACGACTTACGCGGGTCTTCGGGCAGGTTTATGGTTGTTTGCCACCAGGATGGAGAATATTGATAATTGACTTTTTGAACCGGTTCTGTTTTTTGACCCTTAAGAATTGGTAGACAAAAAATTAATACGATAATACTTATATATGAACGAATACTCTTCATGCTGTTGTTTTTTTTTAACATAACAATTAAAAGAACGAAATTAGGACGATTAAAATATAAAAGCTTTTATTTTTTTCCTCATAGTCGCTTTAAATTAAGTGCAATCCCGGGAGAGTCTTATTGGATGTGCTAATAGGCTTTAAAAAACATTATATTTCACCATTCGCCTTCGCGTATCATTCAATACATTAAATTTGCAGCTTCTTAATGTTAGTCAATGGATAAATTTGCATTAAAATCTCTATATTCCACACATCCCAATTCACTTAACTTTCTGGTTTATTATAACTCCAAAAACAGGGTTGTTCACTTAAAAGGGATGAATGGTTCTTCTTTAGCTCTTTTTAGTGCCGGTATTGTTCAAAAAATTGCGGCAGTTCATGTTTTTATATTACCTGAAAAGGAAGAGGCTGCCTACTTTTACAACGATCTTGCTAACATTCTGGATGAGGAGCAAATATTGTTTTTCCCTTCATCGTACAAAAAGAGCATTGCTCACCAGGAAACTGACGAAGCTGGCATTATTTTACGCACCCGTTCTTTAAACAGGTTAAAGGATTTAAAAGAACAGAAGAACTCCCTGATTTTAGTTACATATCCTGAAGCTTTACTGGAAAAAGTTACTTCTATCGACAACCTGAACAAAAATACTTTAGAACTTAAAGTAGGCGAAAAAATATCGATCAGTTTTATACGTGAAATTTTAAATGAATATAGGTTCGAAGAAACTGAATTTGTTTATGAACCAGGCCAATTCTCTGTTAGAGGGAGTATTGTCGATATATTTTCATTTTCAAATAATCTGCCATATCGTGTCGATTTTTTTGGCGAAGAAGTTGAATCCATCCGCACTTTTGAAGTAGATAGCCAATTTTCGAAAGAAAAACTGGTGCAAATTAAAATTATTCCCAACATTGGATTTATGATTTCCGGGGGAACCAGCATTAATATGCTCGAATTGCTTCCATCTTCAGCCTTGGTGTGGTCAAAAGATTTGCCCATCATTCAAATTGAGCTTCAAAAAGTATACAACTCAATTCCTGAACGCATCCAGGCTTCACAAAATGAAGAAAAAGTTAGTAAGGACAAGGTAATCAGCGACCCTGATGATCTTTATACAATTATCGAAAAGTTTTTTAATATTGAAACCGGTCAGAGTTTTGCCTTTCAAACAGCACAGCTTCTGTATTTCAAAACCATTCCGCAGCCTTCATTCAAGAAGAATTTTGAGATGATCTCTGAAAATTTAAAGGAGAATGAAAGTAAAGGTTTTAAGAATTTTATTCTAAGCGATAATGTTCGGCAAATTCAAAGACTAAAGGATATTTTTGCCAATATATCCGGATCGGTTTCCTTTGAACCTATCGAAGTGTCAATTCATGAAGGTTTTATTGAGAATGACTTGAAAATTTGTCTTTATACTGATCATCAGGTATTTGAACGTTATCATAAATATAATATCCGCCATAGCTTTTCGAAAAGTGACAGCATTACCGTTAACGAAATTAAAGGTTTAAATCAGGGTGATTATGTTGTGCATATCGATCATGGCATTGGGATTTTTGGAGGATTACAGAAAATTGAGGTGAATGGGAAAATGCAGGAAACCATTACCCTGATTTATAAAGATAATGATGTTCTTTTTGTAAATATTCACAACCTTCACAAAATATCGAAATATAAAGGGAAAGAAGGTGAATCTCCCAAAATTTATAAGTTAGGAACTCCAGCCTGGCAAAACCTGAAGCAGACTACTAAAAAAAAAGTGAAGGACATAGCCCGTGAGCTAATAAGCCTTTACGCCAAACGAAAAGCCGAAGAGGGTTTCAGGTTTTCGCCCGATACCTATTTGCAGGAGGAACTGGAGGCTTCTTTTATTTATGAAGATACTCCCGATCAGGAAAAAGCAACCCGATCGGTAAAATTGGGAATGGAAGCGCCATATCCGATGGATCACTTGGTTTGCGGAGATGTTGGATTTGGAAAAACCGAAATTGCTATTCGTGCTGCATTCAAAGCAGTAGCTGATAATAAACAGGTTGCCATACTGGTTCCTACTACAATTCTGGCATTACAGCATTTCAATACATTTAAGGACAGGCTTGAAAAATTCCCATGTAAAGTCGATTATATTAGTCGGTTAAAACCAGCAAAAGAACAAAAAGAAGTACTTCAAAAACTTGAATCAGGCGAAGTTGACATTCTGATTGGAACCCACAAATTGGTAGGCAAAGAAGTAAAATTCAAAGATTTAGGTCTCTTAATTGTCGATGAAGAACAGAAATTTGGCGTTACGGTAAAAGAAAAGCTTAAGCATTTAAAGGTGAATGTTGATACCCTTACCCTTACTGCAACTCCCATTCCACGTACATTGCAGTTTTCGCTTATGGGAGCACGCGATCTTTCAATTATCAATACTCCACCGCCAAACAGGCATCCAATACATACTGAATTACATATTTTTAACGAAGCAACTATTACAGAAGCTATCAATTACGAAGTTTCGCGTGGCGGACAGATATTCTTTATCCATAATCGGGTAGACAGTTTACCGGAAATTGAGAATTATATTAATAAAAATTGTAAAGGAGTTAAAACAGTTTGTGCTCACGGGCAGTTAGAAGGTGATAAACTCGAGAAAATTATGCTCGATTTTATCAATGGCGATTTCGATGTTTTAATATCAACTACTATTGTTGAATCAGGGCTTGATATACCAAACGCCAATACCATCATTATCAATAATGCCCATATGTTCGGTTTGAGCGATCTTCATCAGCTTCGCGGCCGTGTAGGACGTTCCAATAAAAAAGCATTTTGTTATCTTTTGGCTCCTCCCGTCGAAGTTTTAACCCCTGAAGCCCGAAGAAGATTAAAGGCTATTGAAGATTTTTCCGATTTAGGAAGTGGCTTTAACATTGCCATGCAGGATTTGGATATTCGCGGAGCAGGCGATTTGCTGGGCGCAGAACAAAGCGGTTTCATTTCCGATATTGGTTATGAAACTTACCAGCGGATTTTGGCAGAAGCAATGCTGGAATTACGTGAAACTGAATTCAAAGATCTTTATAACCAGGAAGATGAATTAGCAAAACATCAAGCTGAAATAAATTATGTTCCCGATTGTCAGATTGATACCGATCTGGAACTTCTTTTTCCCGATTCGTATGTGAGGAACATTTCGGAGCGTATGCGTCTTTACAGGGAATTGGACAACATTGATGAGGAAGATAAATTAATAGATTTTGAAACCCATATTGCCGATCGTTTTGGTCCCATGCCAAAAGCTTCGAAAGAACTGCTTGATGTGGTACGTTTACGCTGGAAAGCACAGAATCTTGGCATCGAAAAAATAATTTTAAAAGGTGATAAAATGTTAACCAACTTTGTCTCTAACCAGGACTCACCTTTTTACCGGTCGGAGGTTTTCGATAAGCTTATCCACTATGTGCAAAAGAATCCAAGGACTTTTCAGATGAAGGAAACGAAAGAAAAACTGTCGATGGTTATTGAAAATGTAAAAACTATCAAACAGTCTATCGACACACTTTCGAAGCTGGAGTAGCGGTACATGATTTTTAACATGTTATGGCACTGAATTTTATTTTATTTTTAGCGTATAAGCAACTAAAAAGTTAATTGCTAATTCGAAGCTTTTATGAGTAAATTGGCTGTAATTGCGCTGGGCGGAAACGCACTTCTGAGGGATACCCAAAATGGTACCATTGACGAGCAGGAACAAAATACCCTGGAAACAATGGAAAACCTTGTTTACCTGCTTAAGGAAGGTTACAACATTGTTATTACACATGGTAACGGACCACAGGTAGGGAATATTTTAATGCAGAACGATGCTGGTGAATCGGTGTATAATATACCGCAAATGCCTTTGGATGTTTGTGTTGCTCTTTCGCAGGGAAGCATAGGTTATATGATTGAGCGGATGATGCACATGGTTTTACATAAGCATAATCTTCCGCATGAAGTAGTTACTTTGATCACTATGGTGGTTGTAAACAATGAAGATGAGGCATTTAAAAATCCATCCAAAAGGGTAGGCAAAATATATAATGAACAACAAAAAAACGAGCTTACACAAAGCAAAGGCTGGATATTTAAAGAAGAAATAAAATCGCAGGGAGGTTGGCGCAGGGTTGTACCTTCTCCCAAGCCTATTAGCATTATGAACGAAAAAGTAATAGAGAACATGGCACGCCAGGGAACTATTATTATCGCATCTGGCGGAGGTGGTATTCCGGTATATATCGACGAAGTAGGTAATGTTCGTCCTGCTGAAGCTGTAATCGACAAAGATCTTGCATCGTCGTTACTGGCATCGAGAATTGGAGCCGATGAGTTTTACATTCTTACCGATGTTCCTTATATCTATCTGAATTACAAACAGCCAAATCAGGAAATTCTGGAATTTTTAAATCGCGCTGATGCCCAAAAATATTTGGATGCAGGAGTATTTGGCGAAGGTAGCATGGCTCCTAAAATACGCGCTGCCATTCAATTTATTGAGAATGGAGGTAAGAAAAGCGTGATTACCGAAGCCACCAAGCTGGAAGATAAAAAATATGGCTCTAAAATAACGATGGAATACGAAGATTAGCTTCGAGGTTAATTAAAAACATCTTTCAAATCGAGCATTACAATCATGGAGGCGATGGTGGCACTTCCCATCTGCAATTCCCTGAAGCTGATTTTTTCAAATTTATCGTTGGCCGAATGATGAAATTCAAAATATCGTTGAGGTTCAGGAACCAAATTTAGCAAAGGCACTTGCATTTCTTCAAGAAATTCGATATCAACACCTCCGCCACCTGCACGGAAACGGGTTACTCCATAAGGTTCCAGTAAAAATTTTAATTTGAGGAATTCGGCATATTGTTTTTCATTGGCGGAACATGCAAAACCTACCGGGAGCGCTCCTCCGCTATCAGATTCAATGGCAGCATAAATATTTTCATTGCGAAATTTTACCCATTCTGCATATTTTTTACCACCTACCTGGTTCATTTCTTCGTCCATAAACAAAACAACCCTTATGGTTCTTTTTGTTTTTATACCTAAATGTTTTATTAACCGTAAAGCTTCCATGCTGTGAACGCACCCTGCACCATCATCGTGGGCTCCTTCTCCCGTATCCCACGAATCAATGTGTCCTCCAACCGTAATTACCTCTTCGGCTAACGTCGATCCCTTAATCTCTGCAATTACATTATACGATTTTACTTCGGGTAACGATTGGCACCAGGTATGCATAAAGAATTCCAAATCAGGATTTTGTTTCAGTTCGCGGCTTAAATTATTTGCTTCCATAGTGCTTATGGTTATTGCAGGTATTTTTGGAATACTGTCCTCATAACGCATAATACCTGTATGTGGGTATTCGCTTAGAGAATTGGATAACGACCGGATGACTGTTGCTGTTGCTCCATAAACCGCAGCTTCTTTAGCACCTGAAAACCGCTGCCATACATTTTTGCCATACTGCCGGCCAGGGCTCATATCTAAGGGATCCATCGCGTGATTAAAAAAGACTATTTTGCCTTCAATATTAGCCTTCCCAAATTTTTTCAATTCTTCCAGACTGTTTACTTCAATTACTTTGGCTTTGATACCATTATTTCCTGTACTTATTGAACCACCAAGCGAGAGTGCGGGAATTTTCCTGCTTTTTCCACCGGAAATAATCATAGCTTCTTCTTGTTTGCCCCGCGACCAGCGTTTTGCCATCACTTCCTGAAGATAGACAGTATCAGCTATGGGCTGAAGCTTTTTGAACAGTAAATTAACCGCTTTCAGGGAACCTTCAGATCCTGCCAAACGATGAGGCGCTTCTTTACAAAGTTGTTCGAGAACTCTGTATGACCATTCGTTGGATAGTGCTTCGCTGTATATTTTGGATATTATTACTGAATCAGATTCCTGTGAAAAGGAAACCATTGAAATATTGCAGAATAAGGCTAATAAACCGATCTTAAAATTTTTCATAGAGTCAAAATTAGAAGGGTTCAAATCTAATAAAATTGATGCATTGAAATGTTAATGCATCAAGATAAGTAAATGAACGCGTTTCATTGGTTATTTTCTCAATAATATTGAGGAATCACTTAGCTCCTGATACTTTTTCTTAATTAATTGTTGACAACTATTGAACGCATCGAAATCGCTCCCATCGTAACTTTTTCGCACAAGAAATTAATTTCCGATTTTGATGTAGTCATTCCCAGGATGAAAAGAAAGGGTAAATAGTGCTCAATACTTGGCACTGATAATTTTGCCGGGAGTCCAAAATCTTGTATTTGAAACAGTGAATTAAAATCCCGCTGGATTATTTTTTCTTTAACAAGTTCATCAAATTCGACAGCCCAGGGAAGAGCCTCATCCGACCAGAAAATCTTGCTTAAATTATGAACTATATTGCCGCTGCCTAATACAAGAATTCCCTGTTCTCTTAAGAATTGTAATCTTTGAGCTTGTTCGAAATGCTGTTTTGGTGTCAGGTCAATGTCCAAACTAATTTGGATAGTTGGAACTTCTGCATCAGGGTACATTTTATTCAGAACCGACCAGCACCCATGATCGAATCCCCAGTGCAAGTCGGGCTTTATTTTATTATGCATCAACTGGCAAATATCATTTGCCAGAACAGGATTCCCGGGTGCCGGATATTGAACCTGACTTAATTCTTCAGGGAACCCATAAAAATCGTGAATGGTTCGCGGTTCATCCATGGCTGTTACAAAAGATCCATTGGTTGTCCAATGAGCCGATATACAAACTATTCCTTTTGGCTTTGGCAACTGCTTGCCTAACTTTTCCCATTCCAAACTAAACTCATTTCTTTCCAAGGCATTCATGGGGCTCCCATGGCCAATAAATATTGCAGGAAAAGTTGCCATATGGGTGTTTTTAGAAAATTGAAGAAAATATATAAAAGTAGAATATTTTACATCTCTTTCAAAATGGAGTTAATATGGAAATCTCTCAATAATTATATTTGCAATTCCGTTAATCATGTACCTTTAAGATGAGTATATTTGTTTGTTTTGAATTTTTTAACTGCTTTTACAGATGAAGAAAAAATATATGAACCCATATCTTGCCGGAATTTTACTGGGTTTGGTGCTCCTGTTGGCAATGTATTTATCTGGACGGGGATTAGGGGCAAGTGGGGGTATAAAATATTGTGTTGTATCCATTGTAGGCAACGTCACACCCCAACATGCCGAAACATCGGATTATTACAGTAAATATTTCGAAGGTGGAAAGAGTCCTTTAAAGAACTGGCTGCCAATTGAAGTTCTTGGAGTCATAGTTGGAGGTTTCATATCGGGTGCGCTTTCAAAACGTTTGAAATTTCAGCTTGAAAAATCACCAAAAATTTCTAATCTTAAACGATTAATATTTGCATTTTCAGGTGGTTTACTGTTTGTTTATGGTGCCCAACTGGCTCGGGGATGCACCAGTGGAGCTGCATTATCCGGAATGGCGGTATTGTCGGTTGCCGGGTTTGTAACCATGGCAGCTATTTTTGGATCTGCCTTTTTATTTGCATGGTTTTTTAGAAAAAATTGGATATAATATTGGAATATGGGACCTATCTCTTCTTTACCTGGTTTTCCTGAATGGCTCGACCTCACCATTGCTTTTATAATTGGAATTGGTTTTGGGTATGCATTGGAACAGGCTGGTTTTTCTTCGAGCCGTAAATTGGTGGGAATGTTTTATGGATATGATACCACGGTTATCAAAGTATTTTTTACTGCAGCTATTGTTGCTTTAGTGGGATCTCAATTTTTAAGCTATTTAGGATTATTGAACATGAAAAATGTTTTTGTAAACGAATATTATGTTACCGCATCTATTGTTGGTGGTGTAATTATGGGGGCTGGGTTTATCATGGGTGGATTTTGTCCTGGTACTGGTTTAAGCGCTTTGTCGATAGGTAAAATTGATGCATTGTTTTTTTTCCTGGGAGGAATGATTGGCGCTTTCCTTTTTGCCGAAACATTTCCATATATCCAGGGAATTGCCAATGGTAGCTTTAAAGGACCTGTTAAAATAAATGAAATATTAGGATTGTCGCCGGGTGTATTTACACTCCTGTTAATTGTGGCAGCTATTGCTATGTTTTGGCTTGCCGAAGCTGCTGAAAAAAAGTTTGCCCGGCCTGATATTACTAATCAATTATAATCTATGAATACAAGAATAGCTATTTCAATTCTGCTGGTTTCCCTGGGCTTTATTCTTGCTTTTTTGCCTGCTGCAAATAAACCAACTTTAATAGTGAAGCCCGACAAAATACTGTCGGAGGCATTGAATGAGAATAATATTTTTAGCGCTGACCAGGTTGCTAAATTTGTGGTTACTGAAGACAGTTCAGTTCAATTGATTGATTTGAGACCTTCGATAGAATATAAGAAGTTTAATATTCCGGGTTCTGTTAATATTCCGTATGAGGAATTAATTAAAAATCCTGATACTATTGAAACTGCACTTAACCGTGGTTATGCGCATAATATTTTCTATTCCAATGGTGATATCGAAAGCGGATATGCATTTATTCTTGCAAAAGGATTAGGATTTGATCATGTTTTTGTGATGAAGAACGGATTAAACGGTTGGTTTAGCGACGTGATGAATAGCCGGTTTAATGGTGCGCGAATCTCGGCTAGGGAAAATACATTGTTCGAAAACAGGAGCAGGGCTAAAAAATTATTTGTTGAAATAAATAGTTTGCCCGATAGTTTAAAGCAAAATTTCATGAAATCGCGACAATCAGAAGCCAAAAAGCTGGATGGTGGTTGCGAATAAACAAATTACCATGATATCGAGAAAGTTAATCATTGTTGGAAGTATAGTGTTAGCTTTATTTGTATTGGTTTTGGCAAGGTCGTGTGACACTGAGCACTTCCGGAACGATCTTGGCAAATGGGCAACACCTTCTTTAGGGAAGCATAACCTTGTAACTAGAAGTGGTTTGGTGAAAATGGATAAGCCATTATTGGTAGTATTGGAAAATGCAAAACTGGATGCTTATAAGGGTGAGATTCTTAAAGTTAGTTTAAAGGAAATCACTCAAAGGGAACAACTGAATAAAATTAGAAATTATAATGGGCCAAAAATTCTGGTTTCTGAAAATATCGGCATTTCTGCAAAAACCTGGATGATATTAAGCCAGATGGGGATAGAAAATTTGTACTTATTTGATGAAGATGCCAATGAAGGGTTCAGGTATGATTTTCAAGCGGATACAATTACAAATTAATAATTAGACCTAACGTTTGGGAAATGTTGTAGCAAATGGTATCTAAATATTAGGACGAAGGAAAACCATAACCCCATCCGTTCCGGAAATCCTTTATTACACAAAGTTTCACAGAGAAGGCACAGAGAACCACAGAGAACCACAGAGAACCACAGAGAACCACAGAGAACCACAGAGAACCACAGAGTATAAAAGATATTAGTTTAAATAAATTATTAAATAGTATTGCTCAAATTACACCTGCTTTTTAAAATTCCTTTTTAACTCACTCCTTTTCATTCTATAAAAAAAATAAATCGGATATAGGGATAAGCAATACTTAATCGTATATGGAATGAAATTAGAAAAATAATTCGTCTATACATTTGCTTCTTGTATTATACAATTTAACTAATCTAATTAACTATGAAAAAATTGTACTTTTTGACAATGCTGTTATTATTAGCCCTCCTCCAGGTTGGACTCGGGCAGGTAAACGTGACAGTAGATTGGGGTAACCAAAAGGGTGTAATCCCAACTACCATGAATTCCTTGAATATGTGGTATAGTATTGACCCTGCGGTTAAGAACAACACAAAATATCAAGGTTATTTGAAATCGCTGAACCTAAAAATGGTTCGTATTCATGGATGGGAAATGATTATACAAGGCCACGAGCGTTGCTGGATAGATTTCCCGAATCAACGTTGGAACGTTACCGCGATCAACAATTCGCTTAGTGGGATAGTACCCAACGTGGGCACCGATATTGTAATAAATATCCCGGGCGATGTTTCTTTTATTACAACCGATGATCAGTATGCCGCGTTTTGTGCAGAGCTTGTCCGTATTGTTAACATTCAACTGGGTTACAGTATTAAATATTGGGAACCACAGAATGAGCGAATTGATGCCTGGGGCTTGAACAAAATGGTTACTCGCTATAATAAATGCGCAGTTGCCATGAAAGCCGTTGATCCAACCATTAAAATCGGAGGACCTGCCAGTCACCAACCATGGTGGTCCGAGACTGGTAATTTTTTATCGCAGACCAAAAACAATATCGACTTTGTTACTTATCACCATTATGGAGGAGGAGACGGCACCGTAAGTAATGCTACAATTTACAACAATGCAGTATCCGTTGGTAATGCAGGTGGTGATGTGAGAAGTACAATGAATAGCGTGGGAATTCCGGCTTCAACTCCTTTGTTCTTGGGCGAAACCAACATCGTGTGGTCATGGGACTTAGACCCCCAGGGTAAAATGGGAAGTTATGTAGGAGCGGTTTTTGATGCTATTGTTTTGCAAACAGCTGTAGTTAAAGGGGCTATACAATCCATTCAATCTTGGAACGACAGGGATGGCGCGTATGGCAAACTTGACGGCAGCGATAACCCAAGGCCAGCTTTTTACAACCTACAGGTTGCCAGTAATAATATGTTTGGAAATTGGTTTAACTCTACCACGACTGATAATACGAAAGTACTCTCGTTAGCAGTAGACAATGCCGGGAAAAAAGCAATAATGCTAATCAACCGGTCAACCTCTGATCAAACCGTGAACCTTAGCTTCACTGGTTGGTCTACCACTTTAAGTTATACCAGGCATGTAATCAAAACTAGCTATTCAACTACCAGCGAGTCGTGGAGTGGAAGTTCAAAATCGATCACTATTCCTTCAGAAAGCGTAACCTATCTGGTGTTTTCTGGTGGCACAATAGTACCGGTAACAGGAATAACAGTAAATCCAACCTCAGCTTCGGTTAATGGTGGCTCTACAGCAGCTTTAACGGCAACTGTTGTCCCGGCAAATGCAACCAATTAAACGGTAAGCTGGAGTTCAAACAACACCTCTGTTGCCACAGTTAGCTCAAGTGGTGTTGTAACAGGTGTTGCGGCAGGATCGGCAACCATCACGGTGACCAC
>JBBQEI010000065.1:0-24579 GCA_038320545.1 Bacteroidales bacterium | reverse complement strand
TTTTTACAGGCTGTATGCCTGCGATATGGGTTTATACCCGCCTATTCGATACCAGCTTTTGTCCCAGCCTTTCAGGCTGAACGGAAGTGGGATGCCTTTAGAGCCTTGGGTTTCACCCAAGGTTGCGATGTCTCAGGCTTTTAGCCTGAAGAATACGAGTTAGGTTCCTTGGATCCAAACTGCATATTTTAATCGTTTAACCCTTAATTCGCATGAATAGTAATATATCTTCAATATTCCAGGGCTTTTCTCCATTTTTATGAATTATTCAGGTTAGTACTAATTATTTATGTCCGGTTAATTTTTTGATTCCTCACTTAATTCGCAATGACAAATAGTTTGTTAGTTTTAGTAGGGAGGGTTGGATGGTGGCGAAACCGCCACCCAACTCCTCCAAAAACCATAAATACTTGTTATTTCGAACGAAACGCAGCGAAGTGAGGAATCTATTAATTTAAACATCTCTCTTCTTGAGCAGTAACCATATAAATGTAAGATAAACACCTAATTGGCTAATGACGATAGCAATTGCTTTAAAAGGTACATAATCAGTAATTTCCATAAAAACATACCTTCCAAATGGGTTAGGAATAAGGTTATTAATTGCCTTAATGGGGAAAAAAGCTACTATTTCTTTAAAAAAATGAGGAAAAGAGGGAACATTAGCCAGGATTAATGTTGCAATGGGCTCTGCAAAATAGGAGTATATTCCTAACAATACAATTACTATCCCTGTTCTTTTTATTAAAAGTGCCAGCAAGAATGCAAAAACGAAATAAGTAAGGTTATTTAGTAAAAATCCCAAAAGAAACTGTGAATTTACGAAAATGGCTTCGAAGCTTTTATCGTACGAGTATATAAGCCCCAGAACAAGCCCGTTTAGAAACAAAACCAGAGTATTGATAAGGCTAATAACAAATATAAAACTGAATTTTGATAGAAAGAAATCCATTCTGTCGAAGCCATCGATAATATTCTGTCGCAGGGTTTTAAATTGTATTTCGTTGGTAACAGAAATAATGATCATAAAAGCTGGAAAAACATTCAGAAGAGTGGCAATATAAGACAGGTTTTGCCAAATATCCGGAAAATCGTAAATGGGGATCATGGTTGGCGAGAATCCTTTAAATTCAGCTCCTTTATTTTTTAAAAATTCGAGAATAGCCATACCACTTGAACATACAGCAATAAATACAACATAATAAAGAATCATGAGTATATTAAAGGCTTTATAACGGCGAAGCTTTAGCCATTCGATGTTTAAAAGACGGATCATTGGTTTTGGGATAAAATTTCTAAAAATTGTTTTTCAAGATTCTTTTTTACTGTGGTAAGTTGAGATACGATAATACCTTCCTGAGAAAGATATTGGTTTAGTTCAAAACTGTCTTTCCCGTTTTTCAGGGATACTAAAATATGCTGCGCATAACGTTCAACAATACTGATAAAAGGACACGATTTGGCTTTTTCTTCGAGTTTATCCATATCGGGTGCAGCAATTTCAACATTTTCGGTATCGCCCATCGCATCTTCAACACTTCCGGCAAATACTTTTTTCCCTTTATTGAGTACAGCAAAGTTTGTACATACTTTTTGAACTTCATCCAATAAATGGCTGGCCAAAATGATGGTTTTACCTTCTGCAGCTAACTTTTTTATAATTTCACGAACATCGGCTATACCAGTTGGGTCAAGTCCATTTGTGGGTTCATCGAGTACAAGTACCTGGGGGTTGGATAGCAGCGCTGATGCAATTGCCAAACGTTGTTTCATGCCAAGTGAATAAGTTTGAAACTTATCATTTTTCCTTTCCAGTAGTCCAACTTTTTCAAGTACTAAATTAATTTCAGTAAGTGGTACTTCCTTTATGCGTGCTACAACTTTAAGATTATCAGCTCCCGACAAATAAGGGTAAAAAGCAGGAGCCTCTAAAATAGCTCCAATTTTTTTCCTGATATTTTTATTTGGCAGTTGGCCATACCATTGATAGCTTCCTCCGGTTTTTGCCACAACATCTAAAACAACTCCCAAAGTCGTTGTTTTACCGCTACCGTTTGGTCCAAGTAATCCAAAAACCATTCCGGGCAGTATATCAAGCGATAAACCCTGAACAGCTTTAATTTTTCCAAAATTTTTGTGAAGGTCGTTTATTTCTAAGATCTTATCCATCGAACTATTTTTTTGGTGGATTTTGTTTTTTATTCTCGCCAAGTTGGGTGATATCGTATATTTTTGTAATCGCTCCAACATTTAGTTTACCTTCAATTAACTGTTGAATTATTTCGGGTGAAATATAGCCATCGAGATCAATTAACACCAGACTGCTGTCGGAAGAAATGATACCTGCAAAGCCTACAGGTTTTTCATGTTTTTCTTTAACATACACAAAAAATGATTCATTGCCGCGCCGAAACTGAATCAAGTCGTTATAATTTTCACTTTTAATACCATTCTTAAGTGTGGTTAATTCTTCCTTCTTTAATGGTTTTTTATTATTCGAAATAACGATTTTCAATTTATCGATATCCTTCACCATTTTGTTGAAAGACTCATCTTTGGAAATGTTAATCATTCGGAGAGTTGTTGGATAAAAACAAAGATTATTTAAACCCTCCCTACCCTCGGCCCAATTAGCTATGGTTTTGCATTGCGAATAACCCGCAACTGATAAAAGTATCAGAGATGAAGATAAAATAAAATATTTTAATAGTTTCATTTTTATGCTTTTAGATAAACTTTAGTTCATGTTCAAAATAACGGTTTGGAATATTAGATTTGAAGACGATGTAAGGTTCTCAATATTACAAAAACTTTAATTATTTTAAAAGAAGACCTTAAACATCTGTATCCGATTGTTCAGGATATATGATAACATAATTCTGATTAGCAAAATGCCTGGATAGAATCTTTGGTAATAATTCCAATCGTCGGTTAAAAGAAATAGTGAATGGTCTTGCAGATAAAGCAATTATCAGGTCATTTTTTTGATTTCCGATATCAATGGATGAAATGTTGGGATAATATTCAAATAATATAAATTTGATATCGTGAAAGAAGCGGTCGTATGAAAGAGATTTTTTAATTAATTTTTGGGATTGACTGTTTATAATCAGGTTAATTTTTGCACCCATTGCTACAGAAACAGCCTTTATAGTATCCATTATATGATTGAAACCTTGTTCTTTTTCAGCATGAATTGGCAGAAACAGAAAAATATTTTTTGTTCCATTAATTGGTAATGTAAATTTTGACACAATCAACATTTGCTTGCAGTTGTCCAACAAATTTTCGATGATATTGCCAAAAAAGTAATTAGCAGTATTAGTTTTCCCACTCCAACCCAGAAAAAGTTTTTGAATATGCAACTCCTTCATGGTTCGTGAAATCCCCGTAGGTATGTTGATGTCGATTCTTGCAATGGGCCGTATATCAGCATCAGTATGTACCAGATGATCGGTAATGGTGTTCACAAAATTCTTATTAAACTTAATTGCTCTTTCAACATGTTCATCGTCCTGAACTATTGATAAAGGATATACAATAGAGGAATTATTAATACGCGACATTACAGCAAAGTCGATAATAGATCCGGCTGATTCAGGATTAGAAACTGTAACTAAAATATTATCTTGCTCATTTCTTTGTATATCAGTAGATTCAGGATCTTCAAGAACAATTTTTCTACCCGCTTTTTCAGTTACAAATGAACTGACACTACATGAAACTAAAATTAATAATATGGTACCATTCAATGCAGTTTCGGTGAGTATTCCCATATTGTATCCTACTAAAACTACGGCAATAGTGGCTGCCGCATGCGAGGCACTTAAGCCGAATATCAGGTTTCGGTCGTTTTTGGAATATTTATATATGAATTGGGTTATAAAAGCCGCGAAGTATTTACTTATCAGTGCCACTATGATCATGACGACAGCAAACAAAATGGTGTCAAAACCCGAAAAAAGGACTTTAATGTTGATGATCATTCCCACACCAATCAGGAAAAATGGAACAAAAAGAGTGTTTCCAATAAAAGTTGTTCTGTTCATAAGAGCCGAATGATGAGGAATCACTCTGTTAAGGGCCAGCCCCGAGAGAAAAGCACCAACGATAGCTTCTATACCTGCCAGGTTTGCCAATAACGAAGAAATCAATAAAATCGATAATACAAAAAGGTACTGCGAACTGTCTTCGGCTTGTACATTTTTAAAAAACCACCGGCTTAGTTTGGGAACGCCCCAAAGTACCAGAAAAACGAATATTCCCAATAGGAATATAAGCCTGGTCCAAAATATCCAGTCGAGTTTTCCCTGAAAGGAGGCAACAATAATTGTAAGCAGCAATAACACCGCTGTGTCGGTAATTATTGTTCCGCCAATAGTGATCACAACGGGCTCCCTTTTGGCGATATTCAACTTATTAACAACAGGATATGATAAAAGGGTATGTGTAGAAAACATACTTGCGAGCAATAAAGCAGAATGGAAAGGGAAATCGAACAAATTTCTCAGTACAAAGTAGCCAAGTGAAAGGGGAATAAAGAATGTTAAAATCCCAAAAACAATGCTTTTATGGCGGCTTCGCTGAAAGCTTATCATATTTATCTCAAGTCCGGCAAGAAACATCAGATAAAGCAATCCAACTGACGACAAAATTTTTACTCCAAGATTATTAGATATTAAACCCGTACCATGTGGGCCAATAATTAAACCTGAAATAATAAGGCCAAATATTGCCGGAACTTTAAGTTTTTTAGAAAAATAAGGGGTGACAAGAATAATAAAGATGATGATGGCGAAGATAATAATTGGATTTTCAATGGGAGTTATATCCACCATACAATTTATTAATTTTAAATCTCTTAGGGTACAAAATAAAAAAGCAAAATTAATACCTAATCAGAGATTAAGCAATAAAAATAAGCAATTACATCTCAATGTCCTTTAGTTTTGGAATTGAATAATTAATCCACACTTCGACTCCGCTCACTTCTTAACTAAACGACATTGAATTACATCTGCTTATCTAATTTTAACTATAAAAACAATGCGTACTACTTTTAAGTTTGTACTCATCGTTAATTTTTAAGACCGATAATTTATTTTTTGTCATTCTGTTTGTCGTTCACAACGTCTGTGCCTTTTTCAAGAGGTTCAGTGCCGTAAACAATCGCTTCAAGAACATATCCCGGAATATCTCCATAAGCTCCTTTGGCTTCCTCTTTAGTCACTAAAATAATGGAACCACCCAAATTAGCTGCTTTTTTCTGTAACTTGATTATTGCACTTTGCTTGGCTGCTTTCTTGCTTCTGTTACTTGGTGATGATTTAGCAGAAATTACTCCCCGGTTATATAAGCCCTGAATGTCTTTTTCGTCGCGGGTAACCAAAATTGCTTCCCACTGGCCCTCCTCAATCATTGTAAGAACAGGTTTATTAAAAATTTCAATCCGACCCGTTTTATAAATTATTTTTTCAATTTGTTTGCGGTCAAGTGCAAGTGACTCGGTTTTATCGGGGGCTGAATAAAGAATTGTAGTGGACGATACATTTAATACTTTGCAAGGTATCTTTTTTCCACCTAATGGAACAATAGTATCAACAGGCACTTTTGCTGTCTGAGCCAATAAACTTCCACAAAAAAGCATCACTATCCATATTGCTGCAATTTTTTTCATATTTGCTCTTTTTGTTATTTTAAAAGGTATTGCTAAGTTAAAATTTATAATTCATCACACAATAAAAGTTGTCAAAAGAAAAAATTTCATTTGCTTATTTCTTGTACAAAATGCGAAATAATTGTAATCTTACAAACCAAGCCTTTGGAAATAAATTGTTTTCGTTTACGAAAAAGTATATTTAAATATTTTATGATAGTATTCATTTTTTAAGTGTTAACCATTGAAAATATATCATCGTTCTAAGGATAAAATACTTGCTAAAATTGGTTATTACCATGATCAAAAAGGAATTTTAAACCGATATCTCAGAGAAGTTCAGAACTGGAATTTCCATCTGGAAAAATCAAAAAGTGCTATTGCAGACGGTATAACAGGGAAAGCCCGTAATAAGGTTATAGTTCTGGGAAGTGGATGGCTGCTCGATGTTCCTCTTGAAGAGCTTGCCAAATCTTTTCAGGAAGTTTGGCTGGCCGATATTTATCATCCTCCGCAAATAATTAAAAAAGCTTCTCAATTTCCCAATATCAGGTTTATTCAGGTGGAATTAACCGGAATGGCCGAACAAGTTTATAATTCGATAAAAGTTTACAGAAAATCTAAATATAAAACACCTGACAGGGAGTTTAATTCGACAATCCCTATTGATTTAAACAGCTACGATTATGTAATTTCCTGTAATATATTGGATCAACTTGATATTATTCTTACCGATTTTTTAAAAGAAAACAACATTTATTCCACCGAAGAAATAGAACTTATCATAAAGAAAATCCAAAAAACGCATCTCGATTCACTTCCTCTCAATAAAACAACCCTCATTTGTGACCTGGAAGAATTATTAGTGAATGCCGATGATCAAATCATCAGTAAACGGCCACTTGTGCATGTTTCTTTTCCTGGTTCTGTTATAGAATCATGGATTTGGAAATTTGATACACAAATGACATATTATCCTGACTTTAATACTTATTTCAAAGTAGGGGTGCTGTATTTATAATTGGTTTACTGGTTATTATTTATTTGTTCTTTTAGAACATCATTCAATGTCGTTTAGTTAAGACGTAGGCTTCGACTCCGCTCAGCCTGACGAACTGGTATTAGTGTCACACTGAGCGGAGTCGAAGTGTATATTAATTATTCAATTTCTAACTAAACGACATTGGAACATCATTATTTATTTATTATCTTTAAATATAACAAAACCTAATTTATATGATACAGAGAGTATGGCTAATCTCTATTTTAGTAATTGCCTCATTCCAAATTCAAGCTCAGGATACACTTCAAAGTAATTTTTCTCTTAATGCCGATTTAGTTTCACGCTACGTTTGGCGAGGTCAGCTTTTAAGTGCTGCTCCAAACATTCAGCCATATGCTTCAATATCAGCAGGTCAATTTACATTTGGAACCTGGGGTTCATATGCAATAGGCGAAAAATATGAAGAAATAAATTTTTATATTTCATGGGAATATCAGAATTTTGGTTTTTCGGTTAATGATTATTGCACTATTAGTGACATTTCAGAGGAATCAACATATTTCAATACTAAAAAACTAACAACTCCTCATTCTTTGGAGGGTACATTTACATTTAAGCTGTCCGAAAGGTTTCCTTTGAAATTAACTGCGGCTACTTTCTTTTATGGAAATGACCTGAATGAATCAGGGGAAAATTTTAATTCAACATATATTGAATTGGCTTATCCAATTTCAAAAAGGGATTACGACTTTAATTTTTTTGCCGGAGGAACTCCTGCCGAAGGATTATATGGTTCGAAAGCTGGATTGGTAAACGTTGGCATGTCGGCCAGCAAAATGCTTAAATTTTCTGAGAATTTTGGAATTCCTGCATCGGTGCAATTATCCGCCAATCCTTTAGCAGAAAATATGTATCTTGTTTTTAGTCTGACCTTATAAAGTTAGTTTAGTTTTATAGAGCCTGTATCGTTTGCAACTTTCTCATTTCGGGATTTATTATATAATGCATCCAATTAGCATATTAGCCAACCATTCGTTATTTGAGCCCAAAATTTAACCGGCGAATTTCCTCAATTCGCCGATTTTTAATTCTGATTTATTCTTACCAGACTAATTTTGCAAGGCAATTTAAAAGGGTAAACAAAAGTTTACGTATCAAAGCAACTATTCAGAAAAATATTTGTCTTTGTAGTGTTGAATTGCCAACAAATAGTGTTTATGTATTAATAATTTGAATACAATGAAAGGTTTTAGAATAATATTATTATTGATTTTGTGCATCGTCAATATAGCGCAGATAAAAGCAGGAGATGAAAATTCCCCCGGGAAGATAACCATAAGTGGATATGTTAAAGATGCTGAAAATGGAGAATCGCTTATTGGGGCTACTGTATTTATTAAGGAATTGAAAATTGGAACCGCTGCCAATGCCTATGGTTTTTATTCAATAAGTGTACCCACAGGATTGTATACAGTTGAGTATTCATTTATAGGTTATTCCAAAAAGGTAGAAAAATTTGATTTACGATCTAATATTACCGTAAATACTGAACTTTTGCCCGAGTCGAAACAAATGGAAGAAGTGACAGTTACGGCTGAGCGCCCCGACAAAAATATTACGCAGGCAGAAATGAGTACAGCCCGCCTCGATATTAAAACTATCAGGCAAATTCCTGCATTAATGGGGGAGGTGGATATTATTAAAGCAATTCAATTGCTTCCCGGGGTACAGGCAACAAGTGAAGGAACATCCGGTTTCAGTGTTCGTGGTGGGGGATTGGATCAAAACCTCATTATTCTCGATGAAGCCACGGTTTATAATGCATCCCACCTGATGGGATTCTTTTCCGTTTTTAATAATGATGCAGTACGTGACGTTAAATTGTATAAAGGCGATATGCCTGCTTATTATGGCGGACGTCTTTCGTCGGTTCTGGATGTTCGCATGAAAGAAGGAAATAACAAAGAATTTAAGGGTACCGGAGGCGTTGGTTTGATCTCGAGTCGTTTAACCCTGGAAGGTCCTATCGGCAACGAGAAAACTTCATTTCTTATTTCAGGACGAAGAACTTATGCTGATTTGTTTTTTCCCTTGCTCACAGATTCAACTGCCAAGAAAACAATTATGTATTTTTATGACCTGAATTTAAAAGTCAATCATCAGTTTAATAAAAATAACAGGCTTTATCTTTCAGCTTACCTTGGTAGGGATATATTCGGACAAAAAGGTATATCGAAAGCAGGTTTTGGTAATAAAACAGCAACTTTGCGATGGAACCACCAATTTACCGATAAGCTTTTTTCTAACTTAACGGCCATAGCTTCTAATTACGACTATTCCCTTAGAACTGAACAAGGAGGCGACAAATATGTATGGAAATCAAATCTGATCGATTATACTTTAAAAGCTGATTTCAATTTCTACCCTAATCCAAATAATGAAATTAAGTTCGGAGTTTCATCCACATTTCATACGCTCGATCCTATCGATGCCTGGATTTATACAATCGATATGGATACTACCATGCGATTTCCAAGTATGAAAAACTATGAATTGGAACATGCAGCATATATTTTAAATCAGCAGAAAATCGGAGATAAAATTGTTTTAAAATATGGCATACGATATACTTTGTTTCAAAATATTGGTAAGTCTGTAATTAATAATTTCGACGAAGACTATAACTATATCAATGAAACTGAATATAAAAAAGGGGAAGTATTCAATAGCTATACTGCTTTTGAGCCCCGGTTGGGAGTTTTATATACTGTAAGCAATTCATCATCCCTAAAAGCCAGTTATTCCAGAACTTACCAGTTTTTGCAGTTAGCTTCTGTTTCGAATGGCGGTATGCCGCTCGATTACTGGTTTCCTTCCAATAATAATGTTAAGCCTCAAAAATCTGATCAATTTGGAGTTGGGTATTTTAGGAACTTCTCCGAGAACATGTTCGAAACATCTATTGAACTATTCTATAAAGAAATGAAAGATGTTATTGATTTTAAGGATCACACACAAACACTTTTCAATTCAAGGCTTGAAGGGGATATCAGAACCGGTACGGCAAAAAGTTATGGTGCAGAATTTTTAATCAGGAAGAATGAAGGAAATTTTAATGGATGGATAAGTTATACATTATCAAGAGCATTGCGTAAAATCCCCGGAATTAATAATGGAAAAGAATATTCGGCCCCATACGATAAGCCACATAATGTCAATATTGTACTTAATTACTCGTTAACCAAACGTTTTGTAATATCAGCCACCTGGGTATATGCTTCAGGCACTCCTATTACTTTTCCAATAGGATCGCAAGTTGTAGGAAATACGCCCATACCTATATATTCTGACCGAAACGAATACAGGATGCGCGATTACCACCGCTTAGACCTTTCCGCTACTTTAAAAGGGAAAATTAAACCTGACAGGTTTTGGAACGGAGAATGGGTATTTTCAATTTATAATGCCTATGGAAGGCATAACGACTGGATGCTGAATTTCGATTTAAAAGAAGGAAAAGCAGTACGAACTTACCTGCCTTTTGTATATTTTCCTGCTATCACTTATAATTTTAATTTTTAGATTATTAAACAATGAAAACATATAACATAAAATATTACCTGCTGATTCTTATTGGTGCTTTATTTGTATTTGCATCGTGCACCGAAGATTTTGATCCTAAGCTGGATACAACCTATGCAAGACTGGTTGTTGATGGTGGCATAACAACTGATACAACGGTTCATAAGGTAATCCTATTACGTTCGGGAGATGCTTTAAACAAATTGGAAAAAAAATATATTTCCAATGCCAATGTTACAATCTCCAGCGGAACCGAAATATTTACTTTGCTCGAAAACTCATCCAAACCTGGCTATTATGAAACGCAGCCCAATGTATTCGGTATTCCCGGAAAAACATATACATTAAATATCTCGAATGTTGATATAGATGAAGATGGTGTTTTGGAAAATTATACTGCTTCTTCCATTTTAAAAAACATCAATCCCATTGACTCTATAAAACTGAAATATCAGGAATATAGTACCAGGTCAAAAGGCTGGCTTATCAATATGTTTTCAAGGGATATTGGTGGACAAAGTTTTTATCGTGTTATCGCATACAAAAACCATAAATTGGTGTCGGATAGCCTGTCAGAATATGGAATTGCCAACAACATTGGTTTCGAAGGTGGTTACTATCCTGGCCTTTCTGTTTATTATCTTGATAATAAAAAGCCGGATGAACGGATCATTGTTGGCGATACCATTACTCTGGAATTGAACGGCATTACCGAAGATTACTACAATTTTATAAATGCATGTATTGCCGAAAGTCAGCCAAAAGATCCTATTTTCAGTGGCCCTTCGGCAAATGTTCCTACTAATATTAGTCCTGCCAATAAAGCTGCAGGTTTTTTTTCAGCCCATTCCGTGAAACGCAAATCAATAATTTTTCAAGGCATTAAGGATCCACTTAATCCTGATGTGGGTGGAATTTGAATATAATTGATTTTAAATATATGTTTTTCAGCACTTTTAAGTAATTGTTGTCAAATAACATACATATATCATATATAAATATGCAAAAAAATATTAAATGATAAATTTTTTATTTAGAACTGATTTAATATATTTGTTGCGTCATTGTTAAAGCAATTATGAAACACACTTCTCTCATTCTCGGTTTTATTATTCTTAGCATTATTATTAGATGCTAAACGAGAATGGTATGTAGTGTTACATAAGGATATTTCCGAAGCCATTCTCAACAAAGAATGGCTTTTTTAATTATTTGAGGTTAATGCATAATATAAATTTCCCATGGAACAAAAATTGCACATTTTCGACACTACTTTAAGGGATGGTGAGCAAGTACCAGGCTGCCAACTGAACACAGTTGAAAAAATTGAAGTTGCCCGGGCTCTCGAAGAACTTGGAGTAGACATTATTGAAGCCGGGTTTCCGATTTCCAGTCCTGGCGATTTCAATTCTATCATTGAAATTTCCAAGGCGGTAACCCGACCCGTAATTTGCGCTTTAACGCGCGCAGTTCAAAATGATATTGATGTTGCTGCCGATTCACTCAAATATGCAAAGAACAAACGTATTCACACCGGTATCGGTACTTCATATTACCACATTCATCTTAAATTAAAATCGAATCCGGAAGCAATCATCGAAAGAGCAATTGAAGCAGTTAAATATGCAAAGAAATTTGTGGAGGATGTTGAGTTCTATGCTGAAGACGCCGGTCGTACCGAAAATGAATATCTTGCCCGTGTTATTGAAGCTGTAATTGGCGCCGGAGCAACTGTTGTAAATATTCCAGACACTACAGGTTATTGTATTCCATCGGAATATGGAGCTAAAATTAAATACCTGGTCGATAATGTAAAAAATATACACAAGGCAATTATCTCTACCCATTGTCATAACGATTTAGGCATGGCTACTGCAAATTCCATCACAGGAATTTTAAATGGTGCCCGTCAGGTTGAGGTAACTATGAATGGAATAGGAGAACGTGCAGGAAACACTTCACTCGAAGAAGTGGTAATGACTATAAAATCGCGCAAGGATATTCCGTTAATCACCGGAATTAATACAAAGCAGATATTTAAAACCAGCCGTTTGGTTTCTACTTTAATGCGTATGCCTGTTCAGCCAAATAAGGCAATTGTAGGTCGTAATGCATTTGCACATTCATCGGGAATACATCAGGATGGCGTTCTGAAAAACAGGGAGAACTACGAAATTATCGATCCGGTTGATGTAGGAATTAGCGAATCGTCGATCGTTCTTTCTGCAAGAAGCGGACGTGCTGCCTTAAATCATCACCTTCAGCGTTTAGGATTTACGTTGGTGCAGGAAGAACTGGACGATGCGTATCAGAAATTTCTGAAGCTTGCCGATCGTAAAAAAGACATTACCGACGACGATTTATATGTAATTGTTGGCGTTGGAAAAGCAGAACAATCCAGAACGATTAAACTTAAATACCTGAATGTTGTTTGTGGTAAATCGGCAATACCTATGGCGACTGTTCAATTAGTTATCGATGGTGAAGTTTCAGTGGCTACTTCTTCAGGTTCAGGTCCTATTGATGCTGCTTTTAATGCAGTGCGCCAATTGGTTCACAAAAAGGTTAACCTGGAGGAATTTCTTGTTCAGGCTGTTACCCGAGGTAGCGACGATGTTGGAAAAGTTCATATTCAGGTTGAAAATAAAGGAAATATATTTTATGGATTTTCTGCCAATACTGATATTGTAACAGCATCAGTAGAAGCATTTCTGGATGCAATTTCGAGAATTCATTAAAATATAGTATCAAGTATCAAGATAATACAGAAATATAAGATGAGTAAAAAGACATTATTTGATAAAGTTTGGGACAGCCATGTGGTTGCCCAGGTTGAAGATGGCCCCAGCGTACTGTATATCGACCGCCATCTGGTTCATGAAGTTACCAGTCCACAGGCCTTTGCAGGCCTGGACAAGCGTGGTATAAAAGTAAATCGTCCCGGACAAACCTTTGCTACCCCGGATCATAATGTGCCAACGATAGATCAGCACCTCACTATTCACGACGAACTTTCCCGTTCTCAAATTCAAAAACTTACCGATAATTGTGTGAATCATGGCGTTACCCTGTTTGGACTGAATCATCCATGGCAAGGGGTTGTGCATGTGGTCGGCCCTGAGTTGGGAATTACTCTTCCGGGATCTACGATGGTTTGCGGCGATAGTCATACTTCTACCCATGGTGCATTTGGCACCGTAGCTTTTGGAGTAGGAACTTCTGAAGTTGAAATGGTGCTTGCCACCCAATGTATCATGCAGCCCAAACCCAAAAGGATGAAAATTGAAGTTAATGGTACTTTGGGGAAAGGTGTAACAGCAAAAGATATTGCTCTTTATATAATTTCCAAAATCACCACTGCCGGTGGTACCGGTCACTTTATCGAATATACGGGTTCTGCCATCACCAACCTTAGTATGGAAGGCCGTATGACGCTGTGTAACCTGAGTATAGAAAGTGGAGCTCGCGGTGGCATGATTGCACCCGATGAAGTTACATTCAACTATGTGAAGGGTCGCGAATATGCTCCAAAAGGAGCTGACTGGGACAAAGCCCTGGCTTACTGGAAAACATTAAAAACCGATGAAGACGCAGATTTCGACAAGGATTACGTTTTCGATGCTGCCGATATTACACCTATGATTACATACGGTACAAATCCTGGCATGGGGATTAAAATTAACGATTCAATCCCAACAGGTGACGATTTAACTGACAATAACAAAAACTCTTTCTTCAAAGCATTAAATTATATGGGTCTTGAAGGAGGTACTAAAATGATTGGCCGCAAAGTAGATTATGTATTTCTCGGAAGCTGTACCAACGGTCGTATTGAGGATTTCAGAAGTTTTGCAAGTTTTGTTAAAGGAAAAAAGAAAGATGCTGATACAGTTGTTTGGTTGGTACCAGGTTCTAAACAAGTAGAGAAACAATGCAAAGAAGAAGGAATTGATAAAATTCTCGAAGAAGCAGGTTTTGAGCTTCGGCAACCTGGATGTTCTGCATGTTTGGCAATGAACGATGATAAAATTCCTGAAGGTAAATATGCTGTTGCAACTTCGAACCGTAACTTTGAAGGCAGACAGGGACCTGGTTCCCGTACTTTTCTGGCAAGCCCAATTACCGCTGCTGCTGCTGCTCTAACAGGTGTTATTACCGATCCGAGAGAACTTTTGTAATTGTGAACTTTTCACCATTCAATCATCAAAAATTTTAAATGAAATGTCAGTAGATAAATTTAAAACAATAGAGTCGACAGCAATACCGATGCCTATCGAGAATGTTGATACCGATCAGATAATTCCTGCACGATTTTTAAAAGCTACCACCCGCACCGGATTTGGCGAAAATCTGTTTCGCGATTGGCGTTATGACAAGCAAAATAATAAAATACCCGAATTTGTTCTAAACAACAGCAAGTATTCAGGTCAAATTTTGGTAGGTGGTAAAAATTTCGGTAGTGGCTCAAGCCGCGAACATGCTGCCTGGGCTATTTACGATTTTGGATTCAAAGTTGTTGTGTCCAGCTTTTTTGCCGATATTTTCAAGGCCAATGCATTAAACAACGGACTTCTTCCGGTTCAGATTTCAGATACTTTTTTGGATGAAATTTTCAAGTCTATTGAAAAAGATCCCGGTACCAAACTGAAAGTTGATCTTGTAAACCAAACAATTACACTTCTGGCAACCGGCGATTCTGAAACATTCGATATCAATACCTACAAAAAAACCTGTATGTTAAATGGTTACGACGATATCGATTATCTCCTGAGTTTAAAGGATAAAATAGAGATATTCGAAAAAAGCAGATAACCTGTGGTCTTTTGATTATAGTTCAATCAGGTTTTGAATGAACTATCATTTAAAACTTCATTAAATAAAATTAAAAATGACAGTCGAAATAATGGATACAACCCTTCGCGATGGTGAACAAACATCGGGGGTTTCTTTTACTGCAAGCGAGAAGTTGAGTGTGGCTAAAATGTTACTGGAGGAGATCAAAGTTGATCGTATTGAAGTAGCATCAGCCAAAGTGTCCGACGGAGAATTTAAGTCAGTAAAACGAATTACCGAATGGGCTGCCAGGCAAGGGTACATTGATAAAATCGAAGTATTAGGTTTTATTGATGGTACTTTATCAATCGACTGGATTTATGATTCAGGGGCAAAGGTAGTGAACCTTTTATGTAAAGGTTCCATGAAGCACCTGAAAGGGCAATTACGCAAAACTCCCGACGAACATATTGCCGATATCCGCAATGTGTTGGCTTATGCTATCAGTAAAGGTCTAAAGGCAAATATTTATTTGGAAGACTGGAGCAATGGAATGAGAAGCTCACGCGATTATGTATTTTATTTACTGGATGCCCTGAAGCAGGAAAATTTTATGCGGATTATGATTCCTGATACTTTGGGAATCCTGAATGCTGAAGAGTCGTACGAATATACCAAAATGATGGTTGACCGTGCACCTAATGTACATTTCGATTTCCATGCCCATAACGATTACGATCTTGCAACTGCAAATGTTTTGGCAGCTGTAAGAGCTGGTGCAAAGGGCGTACACACCACTGTAAATGGATTAGGAGAAAGGGCCGGCAATGCTCCTTTATCGAGCGTAATTGCCGTTTTACACGACCATGCCAAATTGAAACTCAATGTGCACGAGGAGAAGATTAATCTTGTAAGCCGACTCATTGAATCATTTTCGGGTATACGTATTCCTTCGAATAAGCCAATTGTGGGAGAACATGTGTTTACCCAAACCTGTGGCGTTCATGCCGATGGTGATAGTAAAGATAAGCTGTATTTTAACGAACTTCTGCCCGAACGTTTCGGTAGAATTAGGAAATATGCCTTGGGCAAAACAGCCGGGAAGTCGAATATCATGCAGAATTTGAAAGAATTAGGCATCGAACTCGATCCTGATACCATGAAACAAGTTACAAAGAAAGTTATTGAACTGGGCGATCGAAAAGAAAATGTAACAGCCGACGACCTTCCGTTTATTATTTCAGATATCCTCAACAGTGAACTAATCGAGCAGAAAATCAAAATTAGAAATTACTCTTTGTCACTCACTGAGGGTTTGCGCCCTGTTGCTTCCATTTGCATCGAAATTAATAAAAAGCTTTATCACGAAACAGCAACCGGTGATGGGCAATACGATGCATTTATGAAGGCATTGCAGCAGATTTTTAAATCGTTAAAAAAGAAACTGCCAAAACTTACTGATTATGTTGTTACCATTCCGCCGGGTGGAAAAACCGATGCTCTGGTTGAAACTGTAATTACCTGGGAAAACAGCCGTGAATTTAAAACTCGGGGACTGGATCCCGATCAGACGATTGCTGCTATTAAAGCTACTATCAAAATGCTGAATATCGTGGAGAATGAGGGAATGCAGTCCACAGGCCACAGACAACAGTCCACAGCAGAAAAAAAACAAGAATAAATGGCATTTAAATTTGAAGAGTTAAAAGGTTGGAAAAAATCTTTGGAATTATCTTTACTTGTGCATTCAGCTACACTAAAGTTTCCAAAGGAAGAGCAATATGTGTTAACTTCTCAGATTAAAAGAGCATCAGATTCAATATCACTAAATATTGCAGAGGGTTCTACTGGTCAAAGTGACGCAGAATTTAATAAATTTTTAGGATATTCGCTTCGGTCTACTATTGAAGTTGTAGGATGTATTTATCTTGCCAAAAAACGGAACATAAATTCTGATGAAGATTTTGATTCAATTTATACCTTTATAAATGAATTGGTAAAGATTCAGGCACTTAGAAATTCTTTGAAACAGTTGAATAAGTCTACAGACGATAGACCACAGACGAAGTTGGCTGTGGATCTTATATCCATGGACTTGTATTAAGTTCAGACGACAGAATGTATTGGCCGTCGACAGTGGGCCGTGGACAGTTGACTTTAAAAATTAATTACTAATAATAATCACAATTACCACATGAGCAAATCGTACAACATTGCATTAATTCCTGGCGACGGTACAGGCCCGGAAGTATTAAACGAAGGGCTGAAAGTTATCAATGCTGCTGCTTCAAAATTTGGCTTTAAGCTGAACTATCAGAATTTTGATTTTGGTGGTGAGCGTTACAAACGTACCGGCGAAACTTTACCGGCTTCTGCAATCGAAGAAGTTAAAAAATTCGATTCGATATTTTTGGGAGCCATTGGTCACCCCGATGTAAAACCCGGAATTCTAGAAGTAGGTATTTTATTGAAGATGCGTTTTGCACTGGATCAATACATTAATCTACGTCCTGTAAAACTTTATCCCGGAGTTGAAACTCCATTAAAAGATAAAGGACCCGCCGATATCGATTTTGTTGTAATCCGTGAAAATACCGGTGGCATCTATACTGGCGTTGGTGGCGCCGTGCAAGTTGGGACTCCAAACGAAGTAGCAACTCAGGTAATGATTTATTCCCGTCCTGTGGTTGAGCGTTGTGTTCGCTATGCTTACGAATATACCCGCAAAAGAAACAAAAGAAAACAGCTTACACTTGTTCACAAAAACAATGTGTTAACATATGCCGGCGATCTTTGGGTTCGCACTCATAAAGAAGTTGGTGACAAGGATTTTCCGGATATCAAACAGGATTATAACCACGTTGATGCCGCCACCATGTGGTTTGTAAAATCACCTGAGTTTTACGATGTTATTGTAACTGAAAATTTATTCGGCGATATTATTACCGATTTAGCCGCTATGATCCAGGGAGGCTTGGGAATTGCTGCCGGTGGAAATATAAATCCTCAGGGCGTTTCAATGTTTGAGCCAATGGGCGGTTCTGCACCAAAATATACAGGTCAGAATGTGATTAACCCGCTTGCTGCAATCTGTGCTGGTGGTTTAATGCTCGACACTTTAGGCGAAACCGCTGCCGCTGCCGCTATTGAAAAAGCTGTAAGTGATGCATTGGGTTCAAAGAAAATCAAGAGTTTGAATGCCGGTCAGATGGGAATGGGAACGAAGGAAGTTGGCGATTTGATAGCGAATAGTCTGTAATAAAAATAACATGATATAAAATTAAAAACCTCAGGTTCCCTGATGGGACGGAGGTTTTTAATTTCGACATATGGACTGAATACCTCAGGTAAATATTCAAGCCGATGCTATTTTTTTTCTCTCTATCGATTTGAGGGAGGAAAATCTTACAATATTGAAATGAGCCTCGACCAAATTCCTTTATTCGTAAAAGAAGACACCATACTTCCATTGGCTAAGCCTGTTCAATATGTTACTCCAATCACGGTTTTTGAAATTTCTTGTCACATGCTTGGCGACAACTGCAAACCAACTCAATTATTTGAAAACAATTCCAAGTATAGAATTGTAAACCGGACCCAACATTGAGTTTTGTTCCTTCATGCCTTTGTGGCAAAAATGAGCTCACTCCGAAAAGTCTATAAAGTGCCTTTTCGAAGTGGATCCCTTAATAAAATTCCTAAGCGAATTTGATATTGTTAAAACAAATAAAATGTTTGTAATCATTTCATATATAATGATTTATCAATATACTATTTCTTGATCCAAACCCTAACATCACCTCCACTTTGGCCAGCTTCGGCAAAAGGCACAAGCATAATTTCAACCGGTTTTTTATTGTATAAGGCATTTGCAGAGTAAATTTGCTTGCCAAACCAGTTTTTGGGCAAAGTGGACGAAGGCAACAGACTAATGGCAGCATTAGTAATTTCCAGTTTTTCAGGGTCAGTTATTGTTGGATTCAGCGACTGATCAAAAGCTAAAACCTGGGTACCCGATTTGATTGCAATATATCCCGGGTAACTTTGACCGCCCTCCAAAGCCCGAACATTCAAATCCATTGAAATAGCAATTTTGCTTATCGGGTTCCATGTTCTTGTAATTTCCAGATATTGACCATCTATGCCTTTATATTCAGTTCCTTCCACCTTGGCTACAAAGTTTTTACACCAGTCCGGAACGCGAAGAGCTATAGTAAAATTGGCCTGATTTTGAATTGCTACAGTTATTTCGGACGAAGCTGCTTCAGGGAAATTTGAATTTACAATAACTTTAATTGGAATGGATTGGCCTTCGCTTGTGGTTATTGATTCGCTTAAAGTGCCAGGCGAATATATATTGATAAAGCATCCGTTTTTTGTGTTTTTTGCATATACAAGTTCCGGAATTGCAACAATTCCCCGGGGAATACTTGCCAAACAACAATGCCCCATAATATTGCAACGATATGGTTTTGTCCCCTGCAAAGCTGTGTAATACGCCACGCAACCCGTTATGGGATTTTCGGCAGCGAATAGGTGATTGTATATGGTTTTTTCAATTTCGTCAATATATTTCGATTCTCCTTTCAGATAATACATAGCCTGACTGAACTGCAACCAGGTAGTTGAAACACAGCCTTCGCCCATATTTACGCTATTGTCTGCCGGAAAAACGTTATCGTCCTGAAAATGTTCGCCTTTTGAACTGGTTCCGGTAATATAAAGACGGTTTGCCGAAATATCATTCCATGCATTTTCCATAGCCGACAAAAGTTTAGGATCGCCTGTTAACTGGTACAGTTTGACTATTCCGGTGCAGTTCGACATCATTTCGTAAGCTTTGGCATTTGCTGTTTTGTTTACCTTTCCAACTGCATTTAAAGTAGTAATTATTTTAGCACCGTTTGGATGATCATAAGCTTCAATAATATAATTGCAAAAATCGAGGAATTTTTTATTGCCTGTAAACCTGTAAAGTTCGGTCATTGGCTCCAAAATACTGCAAGAAGCCATACCAACATGTGCTCCTTTTTCTTCAATATTTAATTGACCCGGATTCTTTCCGAATGTTCGGCACATTAAATCACCAATGTTGATACAAGCCTGCAATGCTGGTTCATAACCGGTTAATTCATAATAACTTAACAAACCAAGCATATCGTATTTGTGCGCCCACACATCCCAACTAGTCCAGTAATCTTTTGGAAGGTAAGTTCCTAAATATCCATCAGGCAATTGGCTTGCTAATAATATATCCACAATCCTGTCCATCTGCATTTTTAACTGGTTATTTTGTGAATATCGCCATGCACGGGCAGTTGCGTGTAAATACTTACCGGCATATTCACCAACCCAACCTTGTTTTCCGGGACGATTGTAAAAACATTCCAAAATTCCCTGTTCATCAATTTTAAGTAAACGCTCGTTGAGATTGGCATTGAGCCTGTCGCCCAAATAACCGGTTAATTGAATTTTACTTATATCAAAAGGCTTTGCCTGTCCATGAAGTTTTGTATCTATAATTGGCTGAATCAGGTGTTCTTTGGTATGGTCGCCGGTTTTATAAGTCAGTAGTGTGGTGTTGGAAATGGTATCGATAGTTAAATCGGAAAACAGCTTATATTTTGCCTTATAGATAGCAGGAGCGTCAATGTTAAAGCTGTACGAAAACGATGAATCGGCTTTATTCCCGATAGTAAGTTCGTAAGTTTTACCCGAAACACTAACTCCATTTTGTGCATTAAACACATTCACCATTAATTTAACCGGTAGTTTTTCAAATTTACCTTTAGTGCGAAAAAAGATAGTTTGCGAAAATGCTTCATTACTTTTCGAAGATTCTTTAAGATTATTATCTGAATACATTTCAACAATATTTGCAATCTTGTTAAAAGGTTCAATTTGATAAAGACCAGCATACATTCCGCCACCACCGCCGGTATCTTCAACTCTTACTGCAATTAAATTTTCTTTATCCCAATTAATTATATCGAAAGGAATTGCATACACACGTTGCACATCCCATCCTGATGTATGCCCAATTTCTTTTCCGTTGAAATAAACAATATCTGCATCATCAATTTGACCTAAATTGAGTTGCAAAATATCCATATTTAATTTGTTTTTAACCTTTAAGGTTGAAGGAATACTAATTTTTTTCCGGTAGAAAGCAATTCCATCAAAATCTTTAAAACCTTCTGTTTCCCAGTTCTTTCCAATCTGAATATCTTTCCAATCCGAATCGTCAAATCCGGGCTTGGCATATTGCGATTCGTCGCCTGTTTTTATTTTCCAGCTACCTGAAATATCAAGGATATTCTTGTTTGGCTGCGAATTGGCTTGAAAAAGACAAGTTCCAATCAAAATTAGAAGTAGAAATATTTTTTTTGTTCTCATTTTTTGGTTTTTTTTTAATTCTGACATTTATGGATTAGTAAACTTATTGCGATCATTCTTTGGTTGCCTGCCCCAATCGAAAATTGCAACCAGAATCATTTGAATTTATATGCGATAACACTATTTTTAAAGAAAGTAGGAGAGTATACCATTTTAGTTTTCTTGATATATGTAAAATCTGCCTGATTAATTTTTTGTGCTTTGCTGCTATAAATCAAAATGTCTTTTTGTTTGGGAGCAATCAGATTAATATCGCCTTCCCAGTTGGATACCAAATACCGATTATTTCCCATTGGAGAAATACCATCGATAAAACCTGTTCGCTCAATATATTTAGACAATTTAGCTGTTTCTTTATCAACAATGAAAACTCCGTTAGCCGTTCCAATAAGTAAGCTATTGTTTTCTATCAACATGCCATTCACATCTTTAAGTTCAGGCACTTCACTCCAACGTTCCATTTTCCCGTTTTTCAAACGATACAGGGCATTCCCTTCAAAATCGGAAATATATAGTGTACCAGCATTGTCAATGGCAATGTCATTTAAATTTTTTGAATCCTCCGCCTTATATTTTGCAGCGATAACGCCCTTTAGAATGTCAATTTCAATAATTTGCTGATTATCTGCAACAAATAGTTTGTTATTGTAAATAAACATGCCTTTTGGGTCGTTCAAGCCGCTGATCCATTTCAGCGCCAGTATTTTCCCGTCAAGTGATACTTTAGAGATAAACCCGTCGCCATCCACCTTGTCTTTGTTCATATTTGATACGTACAATACTTTGTTTGCAGCATCGTAATAGACACATTCGGGTGTTTGCAGCTCTGCGGCAGTTTCCCAAATTTTTACGAGTGTATCTTTTAAAGCATGGACAGTTATATTTCCGCCATTTGCTGAAGTAGTACCAGTAAAACAGCCTGTCAGGTAAATCATAAAAGCGATGGTAATTAGTATTCGTCTCATAATTTTAGTTTTATTGATTTGTTATTCGGTAAATTTTCTATTTCCCGGGTTCTTTCCAGAAGGTTGTATCGTTATAAAGCTCGTCGTCGGTATATTTTTTATTTGGAGCCTTAACCCCGGCAACAAGAAATTTATTTCTCAAAGTTAACAAACATTTAAAATCATCACCATAGTGGGGATAGAAAACATTGTTGATGACCTTCCAATAACCAGTCAACTCGTAAACAGCACTTTCCCATTCTTTCGGAAATTTTTTGGATAGCTTTTCATTCAAATCGCAACAAATAGCAATGTAGGCCGCACTTGACTTTTCTTCGCGATTTCCCTTGAGAATGTGATTTACAATTGTTGGTTCCAATTCAGCGATTACCTGTTGTTTTTGTTCGTCAATAGATTGAAGCAGTATTACCGGCTTTGCTTGTTCCAAAACAATTTGATAAACTTCTGTATTGTTTTGGATGAACTTTTTGCCCCCATTATTTTCATTAATCATCTCGAAAACAGAAATTAAGCGGTCGCAAAAGCTGGTAATGGTTTCATCCATTGGCATAAAATCGCGGGTTTCGTTACGGTATCTATCCACAATTTGCCAATCCTGGCTCAGAAACCATTTGTAGCCTTTCATTACACCAATTATGGTTCCGGCAGTGGCAGAGGTATTGTCGGCATCCCAGCCAAAATTAAAAGTCATTTTCATGGTTTCCTGGAAATCATTTTTTCCATACAATAAAGCAGCTATAATAGAACCTGTATTTAATTCGTAACCGTTTTTATCGCGAATTTTATCGTTTTCCTGCGTATATTTTTCTCTGAGTAAACGACGGGTTTCGCGCCAGTTTTCCGGATTTTGAGCTACCCATTTTCTGATGTCGTTGATAATAAGAAGTGTTTTCGATTTTGGGTCGAGTGCTGCGCTACCTGCATCGATAATTTTATTGATGTCGTTTTCGACAAATGCTGAAGAAATCATTGCCGTGAAAAGCTGGGTGTTTTGGGCGGGCTCCTGGTCAATAGCCACACGGGTAAAGTTCAAAGCTATTTTTGCTGCCGTTTGTGGCATGGCAGGTGCTATAAGTCCAAAAGTTTCGCATAAAAACTGTCCCGAAATATTAAATTCTGCCCATGGATTTAGTGCGACAAAGCCTGTATATGGAGGATTAATTCCCATATCCATTAAATGGCGCACATAGCGGTTCGAGCACCACATACGCCGGTTAATCCGCTGTTTCCAAAAGGTATAAATTGAATCGTAGGGCAAAGAAAGCGTTCGTTTCTTTTGCATTTCAAAAATGTAAATCCATTCAAAATCGGTATCATCGTCGGTATAAGCCCCATTTGGCAACGATGGAATGTAATTGGTAACATTCCCCGGTTCTGTTATAAATTTCATTTCATATTTCAAACCATTGATATTGCCAAGCAATTGCCCAAGCATGCCGCCCCGGATTTTATCAAGGATTATTTCGGAGGGAATGGTAATTGTTTTGGTATCCGTTTGACTGGAAATATCAGAAATGCCTATGAAAAGCATCACGATAAAACATATTGCAGAGTTTCTAGTTCTATTTTTCATGTTTTTTTATTAAAATTCAAAATATCAAAACAATTGACCCTGATTTAAACTAAAATCAGTTTATTCCCCCTGGATAACGCAAACTCCCCAGGGTTCAAGTTCTATTTTTTATCCAGTCGAAATCTGTTCAGTTGTTAATAAATTAGTTCCCTTTTCGAAACTGTAATCGAATGATTTTACATCATCGGAATATATTTTTTTACCATCCAGGCAGGAACGGAATAATTTGGAGTTCCAACAATGGTTAACATTATTCTTTAATTGCGACCCCAACAAATGAATCGGCTGTGCCATAATACAAAAACCATTTCTTTTTAAAATAAACAAGTCCTTCGGAAAAAGTGGTGCCTGCTGCATATTGTCCGGTTAATTCGTGAAGTAAAGTAGGTTTGAGAATACAAGTATCTGTGCGTGAAATTACTTTTTCCAAATCATCGATACTGAATAATACCTGCCCAACTGAGTAAGTTCCTTTTGGCAGATTGGGATCGGCCGTTTGGTCTGTTGCGTTTTTACCATTATAAAGAAGTAAAACACCTTTGTCGGTTATCAATGCAGGAGGTCCACATTCTGTTAAATTACTATCGAATTTGCCGGCACGGGGCGATATTATTTTTTTTAAATCGCCCTT